>JAEUTY010000001.1 GCA_016787805.1 Flavobacterium sp.
TAGAATTAGAAATTATTCTAACAGAAAAATCGACTATTACACAAATTTAAAATGGGAAAAATTATTCAATGGTCAAGAGAAAATTGTTTTTGATTTGAATCATGAGATAAAAATCAACCTTTATAAAGACAGTGTTTTATCGCTTTTTATTCATTCGGGTTTTGAAAAAGATGAAATCCAATTTTTGCTAGACACCTTAAAAGAAGGCGATACGTTTCTTGATATTGGCTCAAATGTTGGATTGTTTTCATTATATGCTTCAAAAAAAGTAGGTCAAAACGGACAAGTTATTTGTTTTGAACCTACGCCAATTACCTACAGTAGATTGATGGAAAATATTCAATTAAACCATTTTACTAATGTTGAAGCCAGAAATATTGGACTGTCAAACGAAGAAGGCGAATTGAAATTCTATTATTCAGATAAAGGTTTTGATGCTTGGAACTCTTTTGCACCCGATTCTCGCCTCAAAAACCATATTGTGATACAATCGTCAACTCTCGACTTACAACTCCAAAATGTGGATAAGAATCGCATTAAGTTAGTTAAAATTGATGTTGAAGGTTGGGAAAAATTTGTAATCCAAGGAGGAAAGCAATTTTTTGAAAATTATGCGCCAATAGTAATGGTCGAATTCACTGAAGAAAATACAGCTAACGCAGGATATTCAATACACGACATCTTTACCGAAATGGAGAATAATGGCTATCAATGGTACGAATTGATCAACGGAAAATTGGTCAAAGAAATCCGAAAACAAAGTTATCCTTACAGCAACTTAATCGCTGTTAAATCGTAATTTTTGACAAAAAATGCAACAAAAGTTATCAATAATCACAATCAATTACAACAATGCGTTGGGATTGCAAAAGACAATCGAAAGTGTTGTTAATCAGTCTTTTACTGATTTTGAGTTTGTGATAGTTGACGGCGGTTCTTCCGATGAAAGTTGTGAGATAATCAAACAATATGAGTCCAAAATAACCAAATGGATTTCTGAAAAGGACAACGGAATTTACAATGCGCTCAACAAAGGCATACAACTGGCTTCAGGCGAGTATTTGTTGTTTTTAAATAGTGGCGATATCCTTTACAATAATGAAGTTTTAAAAAATAATTTCAATCATTTAGACGGAACGGCTATCATTAGTTTCGATATTCAAGTCAAAGGACAAGGAATTGATCAAATCAATCAGCATCCTGATGAAATTCACTTTTCTTTTTTATTTGATCAAACGCTAGCACATCAATCAACGGTAATCCAAAAGAAATTATTTGATCAAATAGGATGGTACGACGAAGCGCTAAAAATAGTATCCGATTGGAAATTTTTTATTGAAGCAATTACGTATCATCAAGCAAGTTATAAAGCTGTTCACAATGTATTGGCGGTTTATTTTTTAGACGGAATAAGTTCAAGTTCCGAAGGTTCGTTTTTAAGAAAAAAAGAACGAGATGAAGTGCTGAAAAAAGAATTTAAATTGTTTTATTCGGATTATATGAAGTCCAAAGAAATGAACCAAATCTTTGAACTCAACCGCTATAAAATGCTTACGAAACTTGAAAACACGAATGCCGGAAGAAAAACGGCTTCGTTAATCTTGAGTATATTAACCAAGTTCATGGGGAAATGAAGCGCGTGAAAAAAATCATAAAAAAGCTATTGGGTCTGCAAAAACCAGCCTTGCCTCCAAAAAGTCATCTCGATATCTTGATTGAAAATGGGTTGAAGGTAGGGCAAAACTTCAATATGTTGCCCGAATGCATTATTGATTTTTCGCATTGTTGGCATATCGAAATTGGCAATAATGTAACATTAGCTCCACGAGTGCATATTTTGGCTCACGATGCAAGCACCAAACTATTTTTAGATTATACCAAAGTCAAAAACGTAAAGATTGGCAATAACGTTTTTGTAGGAACAAGCACAATTATTATGCCCGGAGTAGAAATTGGTGATAATGTAATTGTTGGAGCTGGATCAGTGGTTACCAAATCAATTCCGTCGAATGTGGTTTATGCTGGAAATCCCGCCAAGTTTATTTGTAATTTAGATACATTTCTCTCCAAAACCAAAGAAAATATGTCTTCAGACAATGTTTTTGACGAAAGTTTTACTTTGCGAAACGCCATCAGTCTTGAAGATAAAGTAAAAATGATTGATGCTGTGAAAAACTATGGCGCTGCCTACGTAAAATAAACCAAAATGATTCCAAAAATTATACATTATTGTTGGTTTGGAGGTAATCCAAAATCGGAAAAAATACAACAGTGTATTGAAAGTTGGAAAAAATATTGCCCTGATTTTGAGGTTATTGAATGGAATGAAAACAATGCTAGCGTATTTGCCAATAAATTCTACAAGAACGCCTTAAGGAAAAAAAAATACGCTTTTGTAGCTGACTATGTGCGCACCAAAGCGCTATACGAAAAAGGAGGTATTTATCTAGATACTGATATGCTAATTCTTAAACCTATAGACGAACTTTTAAACTACAATTTTTTTACCGCAGATGAAGTTGAAAATCGTGTGGCTTATGGTTTTTTTGGAGCAGCAAAAAATCATCGTTTAATAAAAAAAATGATTGACTTTTACGATCAATCGGAGTTTAATGAATTTTCGCCGCCAGTAATCACGCATACTTTCAGTGCTATCATTAATAAAGATTCAATTTCTGAAAACGAAATGATTTTTTCACCAAACTATTTTTATCCATTAACCTATCAGAATAGGGAAGAAGATTACACTCAATTTATCACTAATGAGACCTACGCAGTGCATCTTTGGGACCATTCTTGGAAGAAAAATACTGAGGAAAGTTTTTACTATTATTTTAAAAATTGCCTAACGGTCGTAAAAGATTTTTTGTTTTATGGTTATTCAGTTAGCTATTTCAAAAGATATTTTAAAGAATTTAGCCGAAAAATGTTTCACGTAATCAAAGCCAAGTTGTGATTAAAGTACTCCACATAACGACTTCTTCTAAAGGCGGTGCAGGAATTGCTGCATTGCGACTTCATAATGCTTTGACAGAAAACGGTATTGCATCTGCTTATCTTTCTTTGAATTTGACTATAGATTTTGAAAATAAAGCGTTAAATGATGATTTTTTCAGATACAAAAAGCCAAGTTTTTACAGCAAAATCGTAAAAAAAATTAAACAAAAATTCGTTCAAACTAAAAAGCAAATCATCGAAAGTGAGTTTTATGAGTTGTGCAAGAATATGCAATTTGAAATCGCAACGTTGCCTTTTTCAAATTACCTAATTCACGAACATCCGCTTTATAAAGAAGCTACCATCATCAATTTGCATTGGATTGATGGTATTGTAGATTACCCAAGTTTTTTTGAAGTTTGTGATAAACCGATAGTGTGGACTTTCCACGATATGAATCCATTTTTGGGCATTTTTCATTACAAAAACGATGCGGTTTTTAATCATAAAATTAGTCATGTTTTTGATGATAAAATCTGCAAATTAAAAAAAGAAGCCATAGATAAGATTAAAAATGGATGTGTAGTCACTCCTTCTCGTTGGTTGCTTGATGAAGCAAAAAATAGTGGAGTTTTTTCGCACTTTCAATACCAAGAAATTCCGAATTGTATTGATTTAAATATTTTTAAGTGTATTGAAAATACTAGTTTAAGACAACTTCATTCAATTAAACCCAATCAATTTGTAATGCTTTTTGTAGCCGATAATATCTACAATCGCCGAAAGGGTTTTGATCTATTAACCGAAGCCATTTCACTATTGGAAGATCAAAATATGTTGGTTGTAACGATAGGTAAAGATAGTATTAAATCTCAAAATGGCTTAAAAATTATATCTTTGGGCGATATTGATTCAAGTCAAAAAATGGCTGAGTGTTTTGCTTTGGCTGATGTGTTTGTATTACCAAGTAGAGAAGATAATTTGCCTAATGTGATGCTAGAATCTTTCGCTTGCGGAAAGCCAGTTGTAGGTTTTTCAATTGGTGGAATTGCAGAACATACAATCGAAAATAAAACAGGTTGTTTGGCCTCTGAAATTTCAGCAATAGCTTTAAAAGAGGCTTTACTTAAATTAAAAAATAACAAGCAAAAATATGATAGTCATATGATTAGAAAGTACGCAGAAGATAATTTTCATCCAATGGAACAAGCTAATGCATATGCTTCTGTTTATTTAAAACTTAATACTAACAACGCTTTCTAATAGGAGAGCAATAATATTCCAAACACAAAAAAATAATTGTTCAATATGAAAACGTCATCAATAAACTTGTTAACTTGCAGAAAGTAATTTTTGTGTTAAAAGCAAATTGAAATAAACGACAAAACAATAGAACGATTGAAAATAATTTTCCACATATGAAACAAAAAGTTGCATTTATAACTGGAGTTACAGGTCAAGATGGCGCTTATTTAAGTGAATTTTTACTAAAAAAAGGATACATAGTTCACGGTTTAAAAAGACGCACTTCACTTTTTAACACGGATAGAATTGATCATTTATACCAAGATCCTCACCTTGATGACAAAAATTTTATTCTTCATTACGGTGATATGACCGATAGTTCCAATTTAATTCGACTAATTAGCGATATTCAACCTGATGAAATCTACAATTTAGCTGCGATGAGTCATGTGCATGTTTCTTTTGAAATGCCCGAATATACAGGTAATGCAGATGGATTAGGTGCATTGCGAATTCTAGAAGCCATTCGATTCTTAGGATTAGAATCCAAAACTAAAGTATACCAAGCGTCAACTTCTGAATTGTACGGAAAAGTGCAAGAAATTCCGCAAACTGAAACTACTCCTTTTTATCCTCGAAGTCCTTATGCAGTTGCTAAACTATACGCTTTCTGGGCCACGGTCAATTACCGCGAAGCCTACAATATCTTTGCTTGTAACGGAATTTTGTTCAACCACGAATCGCCAATAAGAGGCGAAACTTTTGTAACTCGAAAAATTACTAGAGCAACAGCTAAAATTGCACTTGGTTTGCAAGATAAATTGTATTTAGGAAACCTCGATGCCAAAAGAGATTGGGGACACGCAAAAGATTATGTGCGAATGATGTGGATGATTCTTCAAGCGGATGCACCCGAAGATTGGGTTATCGCTACAGGAAAAACAACGTCGGTGAGAGATTTCGTTAGTATGTCTTTCAATGAAATTGGAGTTGAACTTGAGTTTAAAGGTGAAGGTGTTGACGAAAAAGGATATGTAAAATCGTGTTCAAATGCTGATTTTCAATTACCAATTGGTAAAGAAGTTGTAGCAGTTGATTCAAAATATTTCCGACCAACAGAAGTCGATTTGTTAATTGGTGATGCTACAAAAGCCAAAGAAAAATTAGGTTGGGTTCCCGAATACGAATTGAAAGATTTGGTCAAAGAGATGATGCATAGCGATGTTTTATTAATGCAAAAAGATGCCTACTTAAAAAAAGGAGGTTTCGAAATTAAAAACTATTTCGAATAAACAAAACCATGGAAAAGTCATCCAAAATATATGTGGCTGGTCATAGAGGTCTTGTGGGTAGTGCGATTGTTAAATCATTGCAAAGTAAAGGTTACCACAATCTTTTGCTAAAAACACATCACGAACTCGATTTAGCCAATGCCAATCAAGTAGCTGATTTTTTCAAAACAGAAAAACCCGAATATGTTTTTTTGGCTGCTGCTAAAGTAGGTGGAATCGTGGCTAATAATAAATACAGAGCCGATTTTATTTACCAAAATTTGATGATTCAAAACAATGTTATTCATCACAGTTATATCAATAGTGTAACCAAATTATTGTTTCTAGGAAGCACTTGTATTTATCCAAAAAATGCGCCTCAACCACTCAAAGAAGAGTATTTGTTGACCGACGTTTTAGAGTATACCAACGAGCCTTATGCAATTGCTAAAATAGCTGGAATAAAGATGTGTGAGAGTTATAATTTGCAATACGGAACTAATTTTATTTCGGTAATGCCAACCAACTTATACGGCCCAAATGATAATTTTGATCTCGAAAAATCACATGTTTTACCCGCATTAATCAGAAAAATTCATCTCGGAAAAGCATTAGAGAATAAGGATTGGAATACCATTCGAACTGATTTGAATCGTCTTCCTATTTTGGCAGTTGATGGCAATGCTTCAGAAGCTGAAATTTTGCACATTTTAAAATCTTTTGGATTGAATTATTCAGAAGGTAAAGTAACAGTTGAAATTTGGGGTTCTGGAAATCCAATGCGCGAGTTCTTATGGTCTGAAGATATGGCAGATGCATGTGTGTTCATAATGGAAAAGGTTGATTTTGGAAATTGCCTTCCAAATTCTGACGAAATCAGAAATACACACCTAAATATTGGAACTGGAACTGATATTTCAATCAAAGATCTGGCATCAAAAATCAAATCGATAATTGGATTTAATGGCGAGTTTGTTTTTAATACGGACAAACCAGACGGAACCATGAAAAAACTAACCGATGTAACTAAGGTGAATAATTTGGGTTGGAAACATACTGTAGAAATTGAACAAGGAATTGAAAAAATATACAATTGGTATTGTAATAATAAATAATGCAACCATTTTTATCCATAATCACCATTAATTTTAATGATGCTTCGGGCTTAGAAAAAACGATTAATTCGGTTCTAACCCAAACGTATCAAGATTTTGAATTTATCATCATCGATGGTGGTTCAACGGATGGAAGTGTAGCTGTAATACAAAAGTATCAGCATAAAATTGCCTATTGGATTAGTGAAAAAGATGCGGGTATTTTTAATGCAATGAATAAAGGTATTGCCAAAGCAAAAGGGCAGTATTTGCAGTTTCTAAATAGTGGAGATGTACTAAACGGAAGCACGGCATTATTCGATTTTATTCAACATGATTTGTTCAAAGGCGATGTAATTTATGGCGATTATAAATTTGATAAGGGTGGAAAAGTTTATCCTGATGTATTAACGCCATTTTTCTTTATTAAATCGTCTTTACCACATCAAAGTACTTTTTTCCATCAAAAAGTTTTTCAAAAAATTGGTGGTTTTGATGAAAGGTTTAAAATAGCTTCCGACCGAGATTTTTTTATAAAATGTTTTTTGAGTCAGCAGTTTGTCTTTCAACACATTCAATATCCTTTGGTGCATTTTGATTTAGAAGGAATCAGCAATAATGTTAATTTCAAAGACAAAAAACAACAAGAAGACGAGCTGATTTTGAAAAAGAATTACGGTATTTTCTACCCAGATTATAAGAAAATGTTCGAGCAGCATATCGCACTCAATGACAAGAGTAAAACCGTGAAAGGGATTTTAAAAAGACTAATTTTCAAAGTAAAAAGAGTATGCCAAATCCGTTAGTAAGTATAATTATTCCCACTTTTAATCGACCTCATTTCTTACAACTCACCATTGAAAGTATACTTGCTCAAACCTATTCTGATTATGAAATCATTGTGGTTGATGATGGCACTCCAAATGATGCCAACCAAATTTTGTGTCAACAGTATGATAAGGTATTTTATCTGAAAATTCACAATACAAAAAGTCCAGCCAAACCAAGAAATGAAGGGATAAAATTAGCAAAAGGCAAATACATAGCTTTTGTTGATGACGACGATATTTGGTTGCCAAATAAGCTCAAAAAACAAGTAGATATTCTTGAAAATAACCCCGATTTTGGATTGGTTCATGGTTGCTGTGAAGTAATTGATGAAAACGGAGTTTTGCAAAACAAAATCATTGGTCGACCAGGAAGTCAAAATGTAAAACATGGCGATGTATCGTTAAAAATGATTGGCAATTGGACGGTGATGATGCCAACATCGTTTGTTCGCAAAGAAGTAATTGATACTGTAGGTTTTTTTAATGAAACAATGCCTCCTGCTGGTGAAGATTTAGAGTTTTGGGCTCGTTGTTCTTTTGAAACAAAATTTTACTATGACGACGAAGCATTAGTCAATTATAGAGTACACGAAAAAAACATTTCAGGTTCTTCTAAAAAATATATTTTATTACCTTTATTTCTCAAAAAAGTAGTACTAAATCAACTGGAAAGAAACAGAATTAATAAAATACAATATCAAAAATTAATGGTATCATTGGTGCAAATGCAAATACGTACTTTAAAATTGGGTTTTTTCAGTACTTTGAAACGATTGTTTGTCATTGATCCATTTTGGTTTATCGGAAATAATAGCTTCAAGATGTTTATTTATACTTTGTTTTTCAAAAAATAATATGCGAATAGGTTTTAACCCCAATAAAGACAATCCAATAATTGAAAATGATTTTTTTCATCAAATCGTTATTCCTGTCTATATTCCTAATTTTGAAGGCTATTTTAAAGATAGTTTTAAGATTCTAAAATACTGTTTGCATTCTCTTTTTGCCAATTCGCACGATAAAACCTTTGTTACAGTAGTAAGCAATGGCTCTTGCGATGAAGTTGTTTTATATTTAAACGATTTACTCCAGAAAAAGGAAATTCATGAGTTGATTATCGTTCATAACATCGGAAAAATCAATGCTATTATAAAAGGAATTTCGGGACATAACTTCCAATTGATAACAGTCACCGATGCTGATGTGATGTTTTTAAAAGATTGGCAAAAAGAAACGTACCACGTTTTTAATAACTTTCCAAAAGCAGGTTTGGTTGGTTTGGTGCCCAATTCAAAAATGGTAAAACACCTTACGGCTAATGTAGTTTTTGATAACTATTTTTCAAAAAAACTGAAGTTTACCAAAGTCGAAAACCCAAATTCAATGCAAAAATTTGGTGTAAGTGTCGGTAGTGAAAACTATTTCAAAGACATTCACTTGCAAAAATATTTGACGCTCGAAAAAAACAATAGTAAAGCAGTAATTGGCTCAGGTCATTTTGTGGCAACGTACAGAGGTGATATTTTCAAAGAGTTACCTTTTCAAAGCACAGCGTTTGCTTTAGGAGGCGATAGCGAAAATTTACTTCTTGATTATCCAGTGGTTAAAAATGGTTTTTGGAGGTTAACTACACCCAATAATCATGCGTATCACATGGGCAACACCAACGAACAATGGATGGTTGATTTGAATGCAACTAATGAGTCCATTGAAATGATGAATTTTCAATTGGAACAGCCTGTTTTAGCATCTAATTCAACTAATTCTTTTTCTAATTGGTTCAAAAACAAGCTTTTTTACAGAATAAATTACCAGAAAAAGATTTGGAAATTGTTTTTGCAATGGAAAGGATTAACAAAAGCGCAAGCTCAACACTATTAATGAAAAAAAAGACTAAATTCGATGAACACTAACGTTGAAGGATCAAACAAAATGGAACGTTCACCTTTTATCATTGCAGAAATTGGTCAAGCTCATGACGGAAGTTTAGGACTACTTCACTCATTTATAGATGCTTTGTCCAACACAGGAATCGATGCAATCAAATTTCAAATGCATATTCCTGAAGCAGAAAGTAGTGAATTTGAACCGTTTAGAGTCAATTTTTCATACGAAGATAAAACCCGTTTTGATTACTGGAAAAGAATGAGTTTCAGCTTAGAGCAATGGAAAGAAATCAAAAAACATTGCGATGAGGTAAATTTAGAATTCTTATGTTCACCCTTTAGTAATTTGGCTGTAGATTGGCTAGAAGAAATTGGCGTAAAACAATACAAAATAGGTTCGGGCGAGGTAAATAATTTTCTCATATTAGAAAAAATAGCGCAAACCGGAAAACCAATATTGCTTTCTTCTGGAATGAGTAGCTTTGATGAATTGAGAGCAACAACTCAATTTTTGAAAGACAGAAATGTAGAATATTCTCTCTTGCAATGCACTACTTCTTATCCTACAAAACCTGAATTTTACGGCCTCAATGTGATACAAGAACTAAAGAATGAGTTTAAAGTTAAAGTAGGTTTTTCCGATCATTCAGCCAAAATCGAAACCTGTATTGCAGCAACAGCGCTGGGTGCCGAAATTCTCGAATTTCACGTGGTTTTTGATCGCAAACAGTTTGGTCCCGACTCGCAATCGTCATTGACTATTGACGAAACAAAACAATTGGTTGATGCGGTAAGAAACATAAAATTAGCATTAGACAACCCAATTGATAAGTCGGATAACTCAAATTTTAGTGATTTAAAGAAGATTTTTGAAAAGTCTTTGGCTGTAAACAAAGCGTTACCCAAAGGTCATACCATCACTTTTGATGATTTGGAAGCAAAAAAACCCAAAGGATACGGTATTGATGCCTCTAAATTTAGAGAAGTTATTGGCAAAAAACTTACTTTTGACAAAAATCAATGGGATTTTTTAAATGACGAAGATGTACAATGAATAAAAGAAAAATAGCAGTAGTCATTACTGCCAGACCATCCTACAGTAGAGTAAAAACCGTTTTGAGCGCAATCAAAAATCACCCTGATTTGGAGTTGCAACTCATTATTGCGGCTTCGGCTTTGTTAGATCGTTATGGATCAGCAGTAAATTACATCGAAAAAGATGGCTTCCAGGTGGATGCGAAAGTTTTTAATGTTTTAGAAGGCGAAAATTTAACCGCAGCAGCCAAAACAACTGGAATAGGAATTTTGGAACTGTCCACTGTTTTTGATAACCTAAAACCCGATGTTGTGGTCACAGTAGCCGATCGTTTTGAAACTATGGCAACCGCAATTTCAGCTTCTTACATGAACATTCCTTTGGCTCACATTCAAGGTGGAGAAGTTACAGGCAACATTGATGAAAAAGTGAGACATTCAATTACAAAATTGGCCGACTATCATTTTGTAGCTTCAGAAAGCGCCAAAGAACGTGTTATAAAACTAGGCGAAAATCCAGATTATGTATTCAACACAGGTTGTCCGTCAATTGATATTGCTTCTGAAGTGGCGAAAATCGGAAATTTGAACTTCAATCCGTACCAAAAATACGGTGGAGTAGGAGCCGAACCCGATTTGTCTAATGGCTATTTAGTTGTAATGCAACATCCAGTGACTACAGAATACCAAGATTCGCGAAAACACATCGAAGAAACTTTGTTAGCAATCAATCAATTGAATATTCCAACATTATGGTTTTGGCCTAATGTAGATGCTGGAGCTGATGGAACTTCAACGGGGATCCGTAGTTTTAGAGAAAAAAACGATTTGCAAAATGTGCATTTTTTCAAAAATATGGAAGGCGATGACTTTTTAGTGCTTTTGAATAATGCCCACGCATTGATAGGTAATTCGAGTGTCGGCATCAGAGAATGTGCTTTTCTTGGTGTGCCTGTTGTAAACATTGGTTCCCGACAAAACAAACGCGACCGAGGCAATAACGTAATTGATGTAGATTACAAAAAAGAAGAAATCACCAATGCCATAGAAAGAATTATGAATAGCGGAAAAGCCGATCCATCTTCTGTTTATGGTGGTGGAAATGCGGGTGAAACTATCGCAGATTTGTTAGCCAAATTGCCTTTACAATTTCATAAAACGATAATGTATTGATGAAAATTCTTGCTATAATTCCGGCTCGTGGAGGCTCAAAAGGTGTACCAAGAAAAAATATAAAAATTTTGGGCGATAAGCCTTTGATTGCATTTTCTATTGAACAAGCCAAGGAAAGCAACTGTTTTTCAAAAATTATTGTCTCAACCGATGATGAAGAAATAGTAGCTGTTTCAAAAGAATATGGAGCCGAAATTCCATTCATCAGACCATCTGAATTAGCCAATGATACTGCTTCAAGTATTGCTGTTGTGCAACATGCGATAGATTTTTTTGAATCGAAAAACGAATACTATGATGCCATTTGTTTGCTTCAACCGACTTCTCCTTTTAGAGAGAAAAACTTCATCAATCAAGCAATCGAAAAATTTACAAATAGCAATTCAGATGCCTTAATTTCGGTTTTACAAGTCCCACATGAATACAATCCACATTGGGTTTTTGAGGAAGATAACAACGGAAAATTGCACATTGCAACTGGAGAAAGTGAAATTATCAAAAGAAGACAAGATTTGCCTAATGCTTATTTTAGAGATGGTTCTATTTATCTTACCAAAGTGGAAACCATTAAAAAAGGCTCTTTTTATGGAGAAAAATTGTCGTACATTCTCAACAATCCCAATTTGTACGTAAATATTGATTCTAGGGAAGATTGGAATCAAGCCGAACAAAAACTACCAACCATTTTACCGCTTTTATAATGTGTGGAATAGCCGGAATTTTAGGTCAACATCCTGATAATCGTTCAACCATCAATTTGATGCTCGAAGCTCAAAAGCATCGTGGCCCAGATGCTACCAATATTTGGTTTGATGAAAATGTAATTTTGGGTCATAACCGACTTAGTATTATTGACTTATCGGAAGAAGCCAATCAGCCAATGATTAGCAATTGCGGAAATTACATCATTGTTTTTAATGGGGAAATTTACAATTACCTCGAAATAAAAAATGAATTAGGTAATGAATACCAATTCAAAACAGCTTCTGATACCGAAGTATTGTTGGCAGCTTATCTCAAATGGAACTCCTATATGCTCGAAAAACTCAACGGAATGTTCAGTATAGCCATTTGGAACCGAAAGGAAAATGTACTTTTCGCAGCTCGTGATCGTTTCGGAGTAAAACCGTTTTACTACTCTTTTTTTAATCAACAATTGTATTTTTCTAGCGAAATAAAAACGCTTTTTGCCGCTGGAATTCCTAAAGAAATAAACAAAAAAAATTGGGCGAACTATTTTTCTTTTGGAACTTACGGATTGCCCAACGAAACATTTTATAATGGTATTCATCAACTTAAAGCTGGATATTTTTTTGAAGTTCGTTTTTCGGATTATGTTGATAATAATAGCGTTAAACCCAAAAAGTGGTACCATTTTCAAGAACGTATTGCATTAATAAAAGAAATGCCCAAAGAAGAGTTGAAAGTGGTTTACGAAAACTTGCTGAACGACGCTATTCAGTTGCGCTTCAGAGCCGATGTTCCTTTAGGAATGAATGTGAGTGGCGGATTGGATTCTTCTACTTTGATCAATTTGGTGCACCAAAATTTGCCCAGTCAAAAATCAATCGAAGCCTTTACTTTTTATTGCAATGATGAAAATTACGATGAATTGCCTTGGGTAAATGAGTTGATGAAAACAACGCCTTATCCGCTTAATAAAATCCTTTTGGATTCAAACGAAATTCCAAATTTGATAAAAAAAGTAAGCTATTATCAAGACGAACCTTTTGGTGGTTTTCCTACGATGGCTTACAGTTTGCTCTTTGAATCTGCTCGAAAAAAAGGCATAAAAGTAATTCTCGATGGTCAAGGAATGGATGAAGCTTGGGCTGGATATGATTACTATCACAACAATTCCAATAATGTCATTCAAGGGTTAAATTCATCGCCTGTTCGACCTGAAGCTATCGACCAAGAATTAGTACAATTTGCCGAAAAAGAAACCTACGAAAAACCTTTTGATAACGATTTACAGAACTTGCAATACCGCGATTTGTTTTATACTAAAATTCCGCGTGCCTTGCGATTTAACGATCGTATAAGTATGATGCACAGCACCGAACTTCGCGAGCCATTTCTTGATTATCGTTTGGTTGAATTGGCCTTTGCGCAACCACAAGAAATGAAGCTGCACAACGGACAAACCAAATGGTTGTTGCGCGATTTAGTCAAAAATTATTTAGGTGATACTATTGCTTTAGCTCCCAAAAGAGCCTTGCAAACGCCACAACGCGAATGGATTTCCAATGAGTTAAAAGCTTTTTTTACAGCTCAAATAGAAGCGTTTAATACTCTTGATTTTGTAGACAAAAATGAAGTAAATAAAATTTGGAAATTGTACTTGCAAGGCAATCAAGATAATAGTTTTTATATTTGGCAATGGATCAATACAGTAGCATTGTACACTGCCAGCAACAAATAAAATAACCAAAGAAAATAGATGCTTTTCAACTCCATTTCGTTTTTACTTTTTCTGCCAATAGTCTTTGCGATGTATTGGTTGGTAAACAAACGAAGCTTGTTGTTGCAAAACGGTTTGCTTTTATTGGCGAGTTATTTTTTCTATTCGTGTTGGGATTGGCGTTTTTTGTTCTTATTGATTTTCTCTACGCTATTGGATTATTATTCGGGATTGAAAATTTTTAATGCCAATAGTCAAAAGAGCAAAACATTTTGGCTTTGGATTAGTATTTCCATCAATTTGGGTTTTTTGGCGGTTTTTAAATACTATGATTTTTTTGTAGAATCATTTGCGCAAGTACTTCAAAAACTAGGCTTTCAATCGCATTTTTCAACGCTGAATTTTATTTTACCAGTTGGAATATCATTTTATACTTTTCACGGACTTTCGTATGTAATCGATATTTATAAAAACCGAATTTCGCCCGAAAAAAACATCATTCATTATTCGCTTTTTGTGACCTATTTTCCTTTATTGGTTGCCGGACCAATTGAAAGAGCGACGCATCTTTTACCTCAAATAAAAAAAGAAAGAGTCTTCAATTATAATCAAGCGGTGGAAGGATTAAAACAAATTGTTTGGGGTTTATTCAAAAAAGTGGTTGTAGCGGATAATTGTGCTTTTTTTGTCAATCAAATTTTCGAAAATGCTGCCAATCATTCCACCACCGAATTATGGCTGGGCATGTTTTTGTTTTCGTTCCAAATTTATGGCGATTTTAGCGGTTACTCTGATATTGCTTTAGGAACCTCAAAATTGTTCGGAATCGACTTACTGAAAAACTTCAATTTCCCTTATTTTTCGAGAGATATCGCCGATTTTTGGAGAAGATGGCACATTTCACTTTCTTCGTGGTTCAGAGATTATGTTTACATTCCATTAGGTGGAAGTAAAGGAAATAAAGTACAACAATTGCGCAATGTTTTTATCATTTTCCTAATCAGTGGTTTTTGGCATGGAGCCAATTGGACGTTTATTTTTTGGGGATTTTTGCACGCGATGCTTTTTATTCCATTGTTAATTTTTAATAAAAACAGAGCAAGTTTGTTGAATGATAAACTCAACTTAAAAGCCTACGCTAAAATCATTGGAACGTTTGTTTTAGTATCATTTGCATGGGTGTTTTTTAGAGCTGATAGCATAATTGAAGCTTTTCATTACTTGCATGATATGTTTGATGTAAACGATTTACATGGGAATTATTTTTATAAAAACACCAAATACACACTCTTGTCAGCAATTTGTTTTTTTGCTATTACAGTGCTACTATTTACCGAATGGAAGAATATAAAACAGCAACGACAAGAAATCAAATTGAGCAAGTATTTTGTACTATTTTTATTGCTTTTGCTTTTCTGTATGGGAAGTTACCGAGACCAAACTAGTTTTATTTACTTCCAATTTTAAAATGAAGAAATTTTTGCTACATACAACGAAGTTTGGATTGATAATTTTCTTATTAATCAATGCAGTAGCGTGGTTCAACTTGTATTTTATCAGAAATTCATCGTTTTATAAACCAAGCTTTTTAACACACGAAGTCAAAGAAACTCAATTTGATTATGTTATTATTGGTTCAAGTATTGGATTGACTTCTATAAATTCAATTCAAATCGATAGCATTACACATAAAAAAGGTCTTAATTTAAGTATCGACGATACTGCTTTATGTTCCAATTATTTGATGTTGAGTCATTTTTATAATCAAGGAAAAAAAACAAACTATTGTATTTTGGCAATCAGTCACTGGGATTTGGCTAATGCTCAACCCGAACTTAGCGATAACGATTACAGGTTTTTGCCATTTGTATCCGAAAAATATGTACAAGATTATTATGCTTCGATGGAAAAAGGATATTTCAAACCTTTGAGTTTATCGCGCTATTTTCCGGCAATTGGCGTTAGTTACTACAATACAGAGTTGTTTTATCCGTCGTTGTTGGCCATGATTCAACCTAACAAACGAAACCGTTTTGATGAAAAAGGAAACTATGCTTATCCTGATAATAGTGGTTTTGAGGATCAAACACTAGAACAAACCTCTTTAACTTGGAACAATCCGTTTATCAAAAAAATCAAAGATTTGTGCGATGCAAATAATACACAATTAATTGTTTATCAAGCACCAATGTTCCAAAACACAGTGTTCAACAACAATTCAAATTATACTTTTATCAATCATTCCTCTTTATTAAAAGATAAATCTTATTTTTACGACAAGATACATTTAAACGCTTCAGGCAGAAAAATAGCGTCTGAGTATTTGGCTTTGGAACTGAACCAAAATTTCTTTAAGTAAATTCAAACCATGATTGAATCACTCTTTTTTATTGCAGATAATAAAAAGCAAGCAATTGATTTTTCATGGACAAATGCGTTTAAAGTTGCCATCAATTTGCCGAATAAAACTAATTCATTTGACATTGAAATTAACTTTTCTGAAAGTTGTGTTTCGTTTCGAAATCATGATTACTCTTGGGTTGATTTAACCCAAAATCGAATAGCTGGAGCATTTTGTTCTAAAATTCTAAAATTACTAAACGGTAAATTCGTTCAGCCAAGTCAAAATGTTGGAATTTGGTGTGTGAATGCTCAAAATCCGAAGCAGCTTATTTGGAAATTCAATCCCGAATTTTCCAATCCGATTACTGAATATTCTGGAAAAAATAATATCAAGAAAATTGTTGCTGCCAATTCTGTTTTAGAAATCAATAGTTTAGAATTGTTATTTTCTACTTCTGCTCTTGAGCTCAGTCGTTCTAAAATCCCTTTTTCGGCAATAGCCTGTTTTACAGATCATTGTGATTATGATACATTGTCGAACTTGCAAATGCAACGCGAGTTTTTTAAAAAATTGAATCTTAAAACAACGAAAGGTTTTTTTCTGAATCATTTTTCAAAGCGAAAAGACAATGCTTCGGTTGAAAATGACAAAGCAGAATTACAAAAATGGATTGATGATCAGCACGAACTTTGCTATCATTCGCTATCGCAATCCATCAAAACTGATGAACAAAGTTGGAAGGATTTTACTGATTTTCAAGCTCCATTCGAAAATGTAACAACTTGGATTGATCACGGATTTCAGCCTTATAACTTCTCGTTGTACAAAAACAATTCTAAATCTGATGACTATTTTGAAAGTGTTTTAACCAAAAATAAAATCAAAATACTGTGGAATTATATTGATTGCGGAATGGCCACGAATGGTGTTATCAATCAACTCAATTCTAATCAATTTACGCTCAATAAATATTGGAATTCAATCAAAAAAATGCCTTTCAAATCGCGTATGGTGAAGCTAATCAAAGCCATAATTTTTCACTATGATAACGACAAAAATAGAGTAAGAAATTACATCGATTCCATTTCGGCCATCAGGCAATTGGTTAAAAACAAAAACCTTTTAGCGATTTTTAGTTTTATAAGAAATATTTCACCAGTTACTTTAATGGTTTTAAAATCGTTATTGAGTTGGAATAGTATAAAAAACAAACCTTTTAAAGTAGCGCTGTATACACCAGTGATTTTTAATCATAAAATAAATAATTCCAATTTTGTTGTTTTTCAAACCCTCGAATTGGTTGATTTTAGTAACGGACTTTCGAAAAGTAACATTGATTTGTTGATGAAAGAAAACGGACTTCTCATTGCACATACCTATTTTTCGGTTGATATGAAACACCATCATGGAAAACTCATTAAAAATGATAATCAATTCAATGAAGACGCAGTGCAGAATTTTGAATACTTGGCCTTAAAAATCAAAGAAGGTAGCATTTGGAATCCGCTATTGTCTGAATTAATTGCATTTCTTACCGACTTTACTGCGACAATTTTTGACGTTGATGAAAAAGGCACTATTTTTATAAAAAATAATTTTGACATTCCTTTTACAAACATAAATGATTAAAGCGTTTTTTACGAAAGACCAACATTGGCTTGATCAATGGGATAACTTTTTGCAAAATTCTGAAAGAGGTTTGTACAATCAACTTTCAGATTGGATAAAAGCGTATCAGGTTTACGGATTTGATCATGTTTTCTATCTTATTGTCAAAGATGAAACTGTAATTGGTGGTTGTGGAATAGTCATTGCCAAATTGGGTTTTTTTAAATTCTTGTGTGTTCCGTCTGGCCCTGTTATAGATGAAAATCATGAAGACCAAATTGAACCTTGTCTTAATGCTATTTTAAACTACGCTAAAAAAATAAACGGTTGTTATTTCCAAATTAACATGCCTTTTGTGAAAGAAGGCGGTAATTTTCATAATTATTGTATTCATTCACTTCCAGAAAGTAGTAGCTTTTATTCGGGTGCATTAGGAACTAAATTCAAATACGTTATTCCTTTATACGGAATGCGCTTAATTGACCTTACCAGCAAGAATCTCGATGAAGTGATACAAAACTTTGGCTCGAATCACAGACGTAATTTAAAAAAAACACAGCACTACGATTTTCAATTTAAATTTGTGTCAACTGAAGCCGAGATAGCTGCTGCTTACGATTGTTTTGTTAAAAATGCACTTCAAAAAAACTACCCGTTGCGTTCTTACGAATCAATGAAAGAAACCTTATTGGATTACTTAGCCAAGGGTTTTGCAAAAATTGGAGTTTGTTTGTACCAAGATAAAATCGTAGGAGCCATATATGTAATGGTATGTGGTAAAAGACTAACGTATATTAATGGTGGCGTAGTACAAGAATTTCAAGAATTACCCATATCTTTTTTTATGCACCATCAAATAATGAAATTTGCTATCAATAAAGAATACAAAAGTTATGATATTTCAGTCGGTGGAAGTGCTGGAGTTGTTCGCTTCAAAGAAGGTTTCGGTAGTCAACTTTACCTATACGAAAACACAAGACATTGGATATTGAAACCATTCTATTTTTCGATTTATTCTTTAGTCGAAAAACGATTAAAAAACCACAAGCAAGCCATTGCCAAAGTTCTTGTTTTCTTTAAAAAGATATTTAAGAACCGTAAATAAATTTATATTAAATTTGCCCTTTAAAATACAACAATGAAATCAAAAGAGGAAATACTAGAAACCAATGTTAAGCAAAAAGAATTCTACAATAATAAAAAGAAAAATTTTGCTACCAAATTATGGTCTAGTTTACGCGAAAAAACGCTAAAAAATATCCGAAGAAATATAGGTATTCTTGATGAATCTTATGATTTACATAAAAAATGGTTTGGCGATTTATCCAACAAAAAAGTATTGGATTTAGGATGCTTTTCGGGCAATAATTTATCGTTATTTCTAGCCAATAATGCCAAAGAATACATTGGCCTTGATTTAAGTGATGTAGCTATTGCTAAACTCAATGAAAAATTAAAAGATATTCCCACTGCCAAAGCGGTGGCTGCCGATTTTTTATCAACCGATTTTCCTGATAGAGATTTTGATATTATTTACGCTTACGGTGTTTTGCATCATTTTCCTAATGTTGATATACTAATAGCGACTTTAAATGAAAAACTAGCCACCAACGGAGTAGTGATTAGTTATGATCCTTTGGAAACGAGTTTGCCCATAAAAATTATTAGAACCATTTACCGTCCTTTTCAAAGTGATGCCGCTTGGGAATGGCCGTTTACTAAGAAAACATTTTATAAATACCAAAAAGCATTTTCGATTGAGGAGCGAAGAGGATTGTTGGGTCAATCTAAATGGTTTTTCCTTTTAAATATGTTGCCTATCTCTGAAGAGAAGAAATTAGAAATTGGAAAAAGATGGCACAAAGAAGATTGGGAAAAATCTGCCACTTCATTGCCAAGATTATTTTCATGTATGCACGTTACCATGTTAATGCGAAAAAAATAAATAATGAAAATTGGGAACAAAGAATTTTGGGAGATTGACAATGTAATTGATGTTCAAGACGGCATTAAGCATGCAACCGATTTTGAACTATTTATGTTTGAAAAAGCCAAAGAAAGATATACTAGTTTCGGTGAAATAAAAACCATAAAAATATTCGGTTGTGGAACTGGAAGAGAAGTAGAAGCTATAGCTAAAACTTTTAATCCCAATCGTATTGTAGCTTCAGATATTGCTGAAAATATGATTGTTAAATGCAACGAGAACCTAAAAATTTGGAACATTGATTCGATAACCGAAACACTAATAATTGATGCTAAAGAGTACAATAAGGTTGCAAATGAATTTGATTTGGTTACCATTTTAAATAGTATGCTTACTTATGTGGTAGAAAAAGCGGATCGTCTTTCGATTTTTAAAAATGCCTACCAAATTGCCAAACCCAATGCGGTATTGATTGGAACAGTTCACAATCAGGAAGGAACTTTTTTGAAGACCAATTATTTTCGATTGCGAAACTTGCTTTCTTTTTATTACAAAGATAAAGTAGGTTGCCGAACTACAGGTTATAATGGTTACAAAGTTCCCGGTTATTATTATAAAAAATCTGATTTGTACAACGACATTCAAAGTGTTGGTTTTACTAAAATTGAGATTTATTCACTGGATGAATATTACCAACTCAAAGGGATAACCTACAATCGAAAAACAGGTTACAATAATTTGATTTTTATTGCACAAAAGTAAATAGAAAGCTTCATGAAGATCATTCTGATAGTGCCCGATGGAGTAGCAGTTAGAAATTTTTTGTATTCTAATTTTTTGGACGAGCTTCAAAAAAAAGGTTTCGAAATTCATGTTCTTTATCAAATTCCTGAATATGCAATCAAAGAAGTTAATGAAGTTACTAACGCCATAAAAGAGTACCACAGAATTCCTTATTTTACCGAACCAGCATTAGCTAGAACGTTACGCGAAGTGGGTGTTTATGCACGTTTATTGCACAACAAAAAAGTCTTGCACAATGAAACCATCATGTGCTTTTGGAACAATAAAAAGAAAGGCGTTAAAAGAAAGGTTTTAGCAAAAGTTTCCGAAACAGTTGGCTTTTTCCTGTCAAAATCCTATTCCTCCATTTTGTTTTTAGAGAACTATTATGTTAAGATAATGGCTAAAACAAAAATATACAACGAGGTAGGCAAAATTATTAAAGCGATTAATCCTGATGTTGTATTGAACTTACACCAACGTTCGATTACCAGTTCACCAATCATCAATTATTGTAATGCTAATAATATTAAAACGGCAACTATGATTTTTTCATGGGATAATGTTCCTAAAGCTCGTTTGATATCGCGTTACAAATACTATTTCACTTGGTCAGAACTGATGAAAAATGAGTTGAAAATAACATATAATGAAATTAAAGACAATCAAATTATAGTCACTGGAAGTCCGCAGTTTGAATGTTATTTTGATGAAAAAATTAAAATGACTAAAGACGATTTCTTTAAAGAATATAATTTAAGTCACCACAAGAAAACAATTTGTTTTTCATCCAATGATACTTCGTCGCCACATGAAGTAAATTATTTTCAAGACATCTGTGAAGAACTCGATAAACTCGAAGAACACCAAAAACCTCAAATTGTTTTTAGAAGAAATCCCGTTGATAAATCGAATCGCTTTAAAGATGTTTTGTCCAAATTCAAACATTTGATAACCGAAATCGAACCCGATTGGAAAACAGAAAATGAAGGCGACGTACATTTTAATGCCGTTTTCCCTAAGCTAAATGATAATCGACTGTTAGTTAATACGGTAATGTTTTGTGATGCGGTGGTCAATCTCGGAAGCACCATGGCTCATGATTTTGCCGTGCTCGATAAACCGTGTTTGTATTTGAACTATAATCCAGTTGAAAATTCATTGTTTCCAGTTGAAGAAGTGTACCAATTTCAGCACTTTAGAAGCATGAAAGGTTTGGATGCTGTGGTTTGGATCAACAACAAATCAGAAATAAGTGATAAAATAATTTTAGCTTTAAATCAGCCCAATGAAGTTGCAAAAGATAGAAAAAAATGGATGGAAAGAATCATACAGCATCCGTTAAGCCAATGCAGCGAAAACATAGTGGGCAAATTATCCAAAATATGCACATCTGTATAGTTTCTCATGAATATCCTAAAAAAGGTTACGCTCATGGCGGAATTGGTAGCTTTTTAAAAACTATTGCTCCCAAATTAGTAGCCAATGGTGTTCATGTAACTATAGTAGGATTAAATTATACAAATGTGTATGAATATGAAGAGGATAAAGGAGTTAAAATTCACCGATTGTCCTATTTTAATAAAAGAGGTTTTGGATGGTATTTTGGAGCCAAAGCAATAAGCGATAAAATAGCTGAAATCAATAAGATAAACCCAATTTCAATAGTTGAAACCAGCGAGTTGGGAATGGCGTTTTTGGCTAAAATCCCCACTATAAAATACATCATTCGTTTGCACGGCGGTCATCATTTCTTTGCGGAAGCTGAAAATAGAAAAATTAAATTCTGGAAGGGTTTTCAAGAAAAACGTTCGTTCCAAAAAGCCGATGCATTCATTGCCATTTCAAATTACGTAAAAACGCACACCGAAAAATACCTCAGTTACCACAAAAAACCAGTTGTACTTATAAATAATCCGATTGATATTGATTTTTTTACGCCAATCAATACTTCGATTGACAAGTTTAGTATTGTATTTGTAGGTAGTGTATGTGAAAAAAAAGGTGTCAGACAGCTTGTGCAATCTTTTTCTTTAGTGAAAGATAAGTTTCCCAACGCAACACTTGAAATTTATGGTAGAGATTGGTTTTTCCCCGATGGAAGTTCGTATATTGAAATGTTGAAGGAAAAAGAACTCGTTAAATTAGGCACTACAGCATCTGCAATTCATTTTCATGGTTTGATCAATTACGATCAGATTCCCGAAAAATACGCACGAGCTCACGTTTGTGTTTTTCCATCTCACATGGAAACGCAAGGTTTGGTCGCACCCGAAGCGATGGCAATGAAAAAAATGGTTATTTTTACCAATAAAGGTCCAGGTAAAGAAACCATTGAAGATTTCGAAACAGGTTTGCTTTGTGATCCGCTAAATCCAACTGATATTGCCGAAAAAATTTGTTGGGTTTTTGAAAATGAGGATAAAATAGCAACTATTGAAAACAACGCAAGAGCATTTGTAATCGGAAAATACTCGCTTGAGGTAATAGTTAAAAAGAATATTGACTTTTTTAATAGTTTAATTCATTCATGATATGAACTTTCTTATTGTTACACATGTTGTTCATGCGCAATCCAACAATAAGTATTATGGCTATGCGCCGTACATAAATGAAATGAATATTTGGATTAAAAATGTGGACAAACTTACCATAATTGCACCTCTCAAAGACTATCAAACTACAGCTATTCATCAGTGTTATCAGCACGATAATATCGAATTTATAAGTGTTCCCGAGTTTTCGTTCATCTCTCCCAAAAAGAGCATTCAAGCTTTATTTTGTATTCCGGTTATTCTTTTCAAATTAGTCATTCAATTTTCAAAAGCAAATCACATTCACCTTCGATGCCCAGGAAATATGGGTTTGCTTGGGAGTTTTGTGCAAGTTTTTTTTCCATTCAAAAAGAAATCGGCTAAATACGCGGGGAATTGGGATGAAAAATCGAAGCAACCATTGAGTTATAAAATGCAAAGAAGTATTTTGAGTAGCACTTTTTTAACCAAAAACATACAAGTTTTGGTGTATGGGAATTGGAAAAATCTTTCAAAAAACGGAAAGCCATTTTTTACAGCAACCTATAAAAAATCTGAAATTGAAAGCTTTAAACCTAAAGACCTAACAGGCACTATTCATTTTGTATTTGTCGGAACGCTTTCAAGAGGAAAACAACCTCAATATGCCATTGAAATAGTTCAAAATTTGATGCAAAAAGGAGTAAATTGTCAACTTGAATTATATGGAAATGGAGCAGAAAAGAATAGTCTTGAGCAATATATCAAAACTAATAATTTGCAAAATAGTATTTTTCTGAAAGGCGTCTCAAATCGCGAAGAAATGAAATCCATTTATCAAAAAAGTCATTTTCTTTTATTACCATCCAAAAGTGAAGGTTGGCCCAAAGTTGTTGCCGAAGCCATGTTTTGGGGATGTTTACCAGCAGTTACAGCAGTTTCTTGTATTCCTGATATGTTGGCTAATGGAAGTCGCGGCATTATTTTATCCAATAATTTAACAGCAGATGCACAAGCATTAGTTGATTTAATGAAAAAACCTGATGTATATATTGCCAAATTACAAGAAGCTTACAATTGGTCAATACAATTTACCATTGACAAATTTGAAGATGAGATTAAAAAAATAGTAAATACTTAGTATGATTAAGGTTTACACACATAAAAGTTTTATTACTCAAGAAAAAAACGAACCTCTTTTTCCACTTTTGGATGAATTCGCTCAAACTGATGATTCACCATTAACTAAATTATACACTTTTGTCAATGAAGTTCTAGAAGCTGATGTTTTAATTCTACCTATTTGTATTGATTTTTTATTAGAAAACAAAAAAAATGATGTTGTGGATTTATATTATGCAATGGCTTCAAAGCACAATAAACCTTTGTGGGTTTTTGCCTCAGGCGATTTAGGCTTAACTATTAAAAAACCCAATGTGTTTGTGTTTCGACTTGCTGATTTTGAATCAGAAAGATTCAAAAATTCAATCATAATGGCGCCATTTATTGAAGATCCAATCGAAGCATTTTACCATTCTAATATCAACTTTATACCTAAGGCCGAAGAGCCAACCATTGGTTATGTTGGGCAAGCGAACGCTAGTTTAAGTAATGATTTAAAGACTTTTTTAATTTTTTTAAAATACAATTTCGACGTTTTTAGAGGTAAAATATTTTCCGATTACTATAAGCTGTGTTTTTTTAGCAAAAAAAGATATAAGTATTTGAAAAAACTTCAAGCGCTAAAAAGATGTAATACCAATTTTGTTTTTAGAAAAAAATACCGGGCTGGTGTTAAAACCGAATCTGATCGAATAGCTACAACTACAGAGTTTTATGAAAATATTAAAAATTCGCATTACACCTTTTGTATTCGTGGTGGTGGAAATTTCTCGCTGAGGTTGTACGAAACATTAGCTATGGGAAGAATTCCATTGCTAATCAATACCGACTGTTCGTTGCCTTTTCAAGATACTATAGATTGGAGCAAACATTGTGTTGTTGTTGATGAATCTAATTTTGCCAATACAGAAGATGAGTTGCTTCGTTTTCATTCCAAATACAATGAAAAGCAGTTCTTAGAGCTACAAACGTCAAACCGATTACTTTGGCAAAAGTACTTAACTCGCGTTGGGTATTTTTCTAAAATCCACGATTTATTTTGTGAAGGAAAAATTTAAAATTTTATTTCATTTATTAGTTTCATCAACATACAATAGGTAAATTTGAAAACAAAATAAAGTATAAATGAGAATTCTTCAAGTAATCGACTCACTTGAAATTGGTGGAGCAGAACGAATGGCAGTTAATTATGCTAATGCTTTGGCACACAAGCTTGAATACTCAGGTATTGTTGTTACTCGTAAAGAAGGATTTTTAAAAGAAAAAGTGAACTCAAATGTTGGCTATTTTTTTCTAGAAAGAAAAAGCAAACTCGATTTTAAAGCCGTTTTCCGATTGAAGAAAATTTGCAAGCAACATACAATTTCGCATTTACAAGCTCATAGCAGTTCTTTTTTTATCGCTTTTTTGATCAAACTCGTTCTTCCAAAAGTTAAAATTATTTGGCACGATCACAACGGTTTAAGTGAATTTGTAAGCAAACAAAAAGCTTTGGTTTTGAAGATAACTTCCTATTTATTCAGCGGAATAGTGGTGGTTAATGATAAATTAAAAAAGTGGGCTGAAAAAGAGCTGAATTGCCAACAAATTATTTATTTGCCCAATTTCACTTCTTTTGAGAATGAAATGGAAGCCGAAACCAAACTTTTAGGTCATGATGGAAAAAGAATTTTATGTTTAGCAAACTTAAGATTTCAAAAAAATCACTTTTTTTTGCTTGATGTAGCTAAAATAGTTTTGAAAGATTACCCAGATTGGAGTTTTCATCTGATAGGAAAAGATTTTAAGGATGACTATTCTACCGAAGTAAAAAAAAACATAAAAGAAAATCAATTCGAAAATAACATTTTTATTTATGGTTCAAAAAGTGATGTGAAAAATATTATGGCGCAGTCGGATATTGCTATTTTAACTTCACAATCGGAAGGTTTACCAGTTGCAATTTTAGAATATGGTTTGAATAAAAAACCGCTTGTGACAACGGCAGTTGGTGAAATTCCGAGTTTTATTATCAATGGTGACAATGGTTTTATTGGTGCCAAAGATGATGTTGCTTTTTTTGCTAATAGCCTAATTCAGTTAATTGAAAATGAAACGCTCAGATTGAAGTTAGCAGAAAATTTGTTTGCTACAATAACAAATAAATTTTCGCAAGAGTCGATTATTAATAGTTATTTAAATTGGTTGATTCATTTAGATGCAGAATAAAGAAAAAAACTATCTCTTTTTAATTATATCTCACTTTCTTCTTGGGGTATTGGTTTTTAATGCGCCAATATTATCCAAGGTGTATAGTTTTTTAATTATAATTATCGGCTTATTAGTCATCGTAAAAAAGCAAAATAAAGGTGAAGAAGTACTATATGTATGTGCTTATATTGTTGGAAGTGAGGTTTTTTTGAGGATGACCAATGGAAATCCCAACCATGAATTTGCCAAATACAGTATTATGTTCTTTTTTGTATTGGGTTACATCTACTCGGGAATTACAAAAGTTGCTCTTCCCTTTATCTTGTTCCTTATTCTCTTGATTCCAGGGATAATAGTTGCAACAGAATCACTTGATTTATTTGTTGATTTTAGAAAAAGAATCGCTTTCAATCTCTCAGGGTCGATTTGTCTGGCAATTGCTTCATTATACACCTTCGGGCGGAAAGTAGATATTGAGCAAGTAGGAAGTGTTTTGTTGGTATTAGCTTTACCTATAATTCCTGCTGCTGTTTATACACAGTTGTTTACGCCAAACATTAAAGAAGTTTTAACGAGTACGGCCTCCAACTCAGACTTATCTGGAGGTTTTGGCCCTAATCAAGTGGCTACGCTTTTTGGTTTGGGGATGTTTATATTTTTTTCTAGAATTTTATTGCATTCCAGAACCAAGATTATTTTTATTATCAATTTAGTAGTTACTTTTTATCTGGGCTACAGAGGACTGTTGACATTTTCTAGAGGTGGAATGATAACAGGTTTTGTAATGATATTGATTTTTATATTTTTTGTATACAAATACTCAAAAAGTAAAATTATTATCAATTATTTTGTTGGTGTTTTTATTATACTTTCGCTAATAATTTGGTCGTACACTTCGGTGATAACAGATGGATTAATTGATAAAAGATATGCAGGAAAAAATGCTGCTGGAGTAGAAAAACAAGATAAATTTTCGGGTAGAGGAAAATTAGTTGACGAAGAAATAACATGGTTTTTAGACAATCCATTTTTCGGGATTGGAGTTGGAAAAGGAACCGACATACGAACCGAAAAATATGGTTTCTTGTACGCTTCACATGACGAAATCACCCGACTATTGGCCGAGCATGGTATATTTGGAATTTTGGCGTTGATGATATTGTTTTTTACGCCAATATTTTACTATATGGGAAACAAAGAGCATATTTACATGCTTTGTTTCTTGGTATTCTGGTTTTTGACCATCAATCACGCTGCCATGCGAACGGCCTCTCCAGCATTTGTTTATGCTCTTTCATTGCTTAATGTACGATTTGTTACTGATGAGAAAACTTCTTTACATAGGGAATAAACTTTCCATTCATGGAGTAAATGCCACTTCAATAGAAACATTAGGCGCTTTCTTGGAACAAGATGGATGGCACGTATACTATGCTTCTTCCAAAAAAAATAAACTGATACGACTGTTGGATATGGTTTATAAGACACTAATTTACTCGCGTAAAGTGGATTATATTTTGATCGATACGTACAGTACCCAAAACTTTTATTATGCTCTTATTATAAGCCAACTTTGCCGATTGTTAAAAGTGAAATACATAGCAAAACTCCACGGTGGCGATTTGCCTAATAGACTCATAAAAACCCCTTTTTTATGTGATATGATTTTTAAAAATGCCTATTGTATTTCGGCTCCTTCCAATTATCTTTTGAAGTATTTTAAAATCAACTATTCAAATAACCTAAAATACATTCCTAATACGGTTGATATAGGAAATTATCAATTCATTAAACGAGATTTTACTTCACCAAAATTATTTTGGGTAAGATCATTTTCATCGATTTATAATCCAAAGATGGCCATTAAAGTTGCAATTGAATTAAAAAAAATATATCCTAATATAACCTTATGCATGGTGGGTCCTGATAAAGAAAACATAATCCCTAAATGCCAAGAGTTGGCTAAGAACAATGCGATTGATGTTTTATTTACAGGCAAATTGACAAAAGAGGAATGGTGTGATTTAGCTAAAAATTATAATATTTTTATCAATACGACTCATTTTGATAATACACCGATAAGTGTTATTGAAGCGATGGCTTTGGGTTTGCCTGTTGTTTCAACCAACGTTGGCGGAATGCCTGATTTAATCACTCATAATCAAAACGGACTGTTAATAGATGATAATGATGTAATTGCGATGAAGAATTGTATTATTGAATTGTGTAATAATACCCAATTATGCGAAACAATAGTTGTAAATGCTAGAAATTATGTTGAACAATTCGATTGGGAAATTGTAAAAAAAGATTGGCAAGAAATCTTAAAATAATCTTAAATTTGATACGAAATAAGTAACTTGCGGTTTTATTTATCAAATGAATAGCAACAAAAAGATACATTTTGAAATATCCGAAAGAAAAATTCTTCTGAAACTATTTGATGTTTTGGTTGTATTGTTTTCATTGTATTTTGTTGGTGCTTTTTTTGATTTTAAATACTTTACTTTTTCGTCCACCAATTATTATTGGTTTGTGCTATTGGCGGGCTATATTTATCTATTTGGGTCTGTTTTTGAAATGTACAATTTGCAAGTTGCAAGTCATCAATTTCAAATTATTAAAAGTATAATTTTAACAACAAGCACAACCGTTTTGGTGTATCTTTTAACACCAATTTACACGCCTGAATTGCCTTCAAATCGTTTGCAAATCATCATTTTTTATATTACTATTTTAATATCATTATTGATTTGGCGGATATTTTATGTGAAATTTCTTGCTTCTCATCGCTTTGTAAAAATGGCCATAATTGTGTGTGATAAAGAACAATTGCAAGAACTTGTTAGTGGTTTAGAAAATGCCGATCCGCATTATAAATTTATTGGTTTTGTTAATTCAGATGGAGAACAAGATTTTAAAGTCAACTACAATTCAATCAAAAACATAAAGCCTGATGATTTAGAGAAGTTCTTCAAAAATAATTCGATCTCTGAAATTGTAGTTGCTTCTCAAAAAACAGAAGGGATTACTGCCAACTTGTACAACCAATTAATTCACTTGTTGGAAAACGGTGTTATTATTAAGGAATATACGCAATTGTATGAAGCTTTAACACAACGTATTCCAGTGCAATATGTTTCGCGCGATTTTTATCGTTATTTCCCTTTTAGTCGTAACAATCAAAACCAGCTTTATTTGTTAGTGACACGATTGATTGATATTTTATTTTCAATTGTAGGATTGTCGTTTGGACTTATTTTTCTTCCCATTATTTTAATAGGTAATTTTATCGGAAATCGCGGTAAAATATTTTACACGCAAGAGCGTATTGGTAAAAATGGAAAAGTATTTAAAATTTATAAATACCGAACTATGGTAAAAAATGCGGAAGCCAATGGTGCTGTTTTCACTACAGTGAATGATTCTAGAATTACACCTTTTGGAAAATTTTTACGCAAAACCCGTTTGGATGAATTCCCGCAGTTTATCAATATCTTAAAAGGCGATATGTCGATTATCGGCCCACGACCTGAACGACCTGTTTTTGTCAACGAAATTGCCGAAGTAATGCCTTTTTATGAAACACGACACATTATCAAACCAGGTTTAACAGGTTGGGCTCAAGTCAATTATTCGTATGGAGATTCAATAGCCGATAGCTTGGTAAAATTGCAATACGACTTATATTATATCAAACACCGAAGCATTTTCTTAGACATTAACATCTTTGTAAAAACCTTCAGTACGGTTCTGTTTTATAGAGGACAATAATATCAAACTTTTTTTGTTGTTTGCAAAAGTTGGTATAGTATTACTAAATGTGTTGCTATAAACGGAATCATCAATACTAAATAAGGTTTTGTTACGATGATAATCAAGTAAATGGCCAATAATCCAAAGCAAATCCAAAGTAATTTTTTGAGCTTTTCGTTTTTAAAAAATGGAAGTACTAAAAACAATGGATTGAACAACAAGGCATTGTAATTCCACAATACTTCTTGATGCAAAGAATACAATCCGACAAGGCAAAGAAATAAACCTAAAATTCCTGCTATAAATAAATAAGTTTTGTAAACAAATGTCTTTCTTAAAACTACTAAAACCAACAAGATAAGCGCAACAAAATAAATGCTATTCACAAAAGAAAAGGCATGACTTTTTTTTACTTCTGGAACCAAAGTTTGTTTTTTAAGAACCAATGGTTTTCCGTTTACTTGAGCCTTATCTAAACTGTGTAATAATTCTATTGGAAGAAATAATTGCTCTGCTTTTTGGTCGGTTTTGGCTCCAAAAATGATGTTGATGCCTAAGTTGTACCAAAAATAATTCCCAAAATAAGGATACAAAACTTCCCTGTAAGTAATCGAAGTATCGTCCACTTTTTTTATTGCCAATGCTCCAATAGTTTGATTGATTTTATCAGTCACCATGGTGGTGCAATTTCGGTCGATGAATTTGTAAGTATAGCTTCGCTCTTCTGAAAATAAAGATGCATTCAATCGTTCAAAAAGAGCTTGTTTTTTTTCTTTTGAAAAGTTTAATGTTTGCTCAATTACTTCACGATTGTCGTATTGGTATTCATAAATAAATTCTTGAAAGGAAGTAGCAACAATAAAATACTGTAAATCGCCTTTGACAAATTTGAAGTAAAAATTTTCAGTATTAAAATCAAATGCACCATAATTGTAAACTACATCCAATTGATTGGCTTCGTCTTTGATCCGAATGGCAGTGTGACCAAATGTAGAATAAAGTTGTTCACCTCGACCGCAAGTAAATACACTCACAGTTGCATTTTCTGAGAGAACTGGTGCCTGAGAAAAAGCATTCAAAGAGAACAAAAAACAAAAGAAGTAAAGTAGTTTTTTAGCCATAATCTAAGTTATCTAAATATGCTTAAATCTACTTTTACAGAAAATATGTTGGAATACAAAGCAGCACTTTGATCACCTAAATCGGTTAAAGCATAATCAACTTGAATCCCTTTGTATTTGAAACCTAAACCAATATTGGGTTGAAAACCTAATTTGGTCGAGTTGTCAATTTGCGTAATGGTTTGAAAATTACCAACTCCAGCACGAAGAAAAACCAAATCAATATAACCAAATTCAAAGCCTAAAGCTGGATTAATACTCACAAAATCGGTCGAAATAATATCATTGGTTTTAGCAAATTGCATGTTTAAATTAGCCGCAGCTAAAAGAGTATAATCGTAGTGAAATTCATATTTCTTTGACATACCGAGTTGGGCTTTAGGAGCTGTAATTTCAGTGCTTTCAGGTAATTCAGTATTTTCACCAGGAATGGCATTTTTAATTTTTTCGTACTCTTCTTCGTTAATCGACCAAATGTTGTAAGTAGTTGTGATATCTCGCAACATCAAGCCGTAATGCCAATCATTGCGTTCAAATTGAAACCCTAAATCAAATCCAACGCCCCACGAATTAGCAAAATCGCCAATAACTCTACGAATCACTTTGGCATTAACACCGTACTGAAAACCAGGAACTTTCAGTTTTCTTCCGTACGACAATGTCAATGCATAATCTGCAGTTGAAAACAAACTAATTCTGTTGTAATCGATATTTCCGCTGGCATCTATTAATTCGGTAGTGTTTAAAATGTCATCTACTCCAAAACGAATCAGTGAAATTCCCCAAGCGCTTCGATCATCGATTGGTTTGGCATAAGCTGCGTAGTCATATTGAGCAATATTAGCAAAATAACTGGCGTGCATTAAAGCTATTTGGCTGTCCTCTAAGTGAATCAATCCTGCAGGATTCCAATAAACTGAATTTACGTCGTTGGTACTCGAAACCACTGCATTCGACATACCCAAAGCAGTAGCATCAACTCCTATGTTCATAAACTCATTAGAATACTTTCTAATGGCTTGACTATAAGAAATGGAGGTAAATACAACGAACAAAAAAAGTAGTTTCTTCAAAGCAATTGTTTTTGGTAAACCCTGAGTTTGCAATTTTTTTCAAAAATATAAATTTTTATTGGGTTACGAGTTCAATTAACATATTTAAAACAGTTGTAGAGCGCTCCCATAAAAATCTCTAATAAAACGTACTTCTCTTTCAGTTATTGTACTAAATTTGTTTTCTTAAAATTATACCGATGAGCCTAAAGAAACACATTCCGAATATCTTAACGCTATTGAACCTTTTCTGCGGATGCATAGCCGTTGTTTTTGTAGCGCAACGCTTTTTCGAATATGCTTTTTTCTTTGTGTGTTTGGGCATATTTTTCGACTTTTTTGATGGCTTTTTTGCCCGAAAATTAGGCGTCTCGGGACCACTAGGAGTTCAGTTGGATTCGTTAGCCGATATGGTGACGAGTGGCGTTGTTCCTGGTTTTGTGATGTACAAAATGCTTCCATCTATGGAAATGTTTAAAGAAAATAGTGAAATAACAAGTTGTTTTCCATCTTACAATGATAATCCAATGTTGCTATTGCCTTATTTAGGTTTTATCATCACTTTAGGTGCTTGTTATCGTTTGGCTAATTTTAACATTGACACTCGACAATCGGATTCGTTTATTGGTTTGCCAACTCCAGCCAATGCTTTATTTATTTCAAGTTTGCCGTTTTTGACAGGCGATTTGTACAATTTTGTTCATAATCCTTGGGTTTTGATTGCGATTACTTTGCTAAGTGCTTATGTAATGAACGCTGAAATTCCCTTATTTTCCTTAAAAATTAAAGATTTTTCTTTTCAGAAATACAAACTACAAATTGGATTTTTAATGCTTTCTGTACTTTTATTAGTTTGGCTTCAAATTACAGCTGTGCCTTTAATTATACTAATTTACGTTTTGTTGTCAGTATTGAATACTATGTTGTCCAAAAAACAGTTATAGTGTTTTGAGAGCAAATTTTTATGGCAAAAACTACTTTACGGAAAAAAACTTCGCGCAAATCATCAAGCTCTAAATGGAGTTTTTGGACCAAATTTACTGTTGTATCGCTGATTATATTCGCATTGCTATTTGCTGTTTACCATTACAGAAATGCGATTCTCTATTATTTTAGTTTTAAAACGGATAAAGTTTTACGACAAGACAAAATGGATGGTGCTCGCATTTATCAAGTGCTTAAGCGCCATGAAGACAATGTAGTAGGTTTTGATGTTTCAGAATACCAAGGAGAAATCAATTGGGAAGAAGTGGATTCGGTAGAAATGCACCAATTGCATTACGTGTTCATCAGAGCCACTGCTGGAAGTGATAAAGTCGATTCGAAGTTCAAAGAAAACTGGGAGCAAGCACAAAAAACCAATTTAATTTGTGGCGCTTATCATTATTACCGTCCGAATGAAAATTCGATAGAACAAGCCAAAAATTTCATCCAAACCGTAAAACTAAGAAAGGGCGATTTGCCACCCGTGCTCGATATCGAAAAATTGCCCAAAACACAATCCATTGACAGCTTGAAAGTAGGATTGAAGCGTTGGGTTAACTATATATACAAACACTACAAAGTCAAACCAATTATTTATTCGGGAGAAAAATACTACGAAGATTTTTTAAAAGACGAATTCGAAGATTATACCTTTTGGATTGCCAATTACAATCCGTGGAAGGAAAAAATGGACGATGAATGGTTGTTTTGGCAGTTCACCGAAAAGGCAGTAATTAACGGAGTGAATCAAAAAGTGGATCTGAATATATATAACGGAACGTTAAATAATTTTAAAAATTGCATTATTTCAAAATAAGATTGTAGATTTGTTTAATAAAATTTAAAAAAAGTTAAACAAAACAATCAAATGAAAATAGCAATCATTGGTTCCGGATTTTCATCTTTAGCAGCAGCATCCTATTTAGCCAAAGCAGGTTATAACGTTACTGTATATGAAAAGAACAGTACGTTGGGCGGAAGAGCAAGACAATTGAAATCGGATGGTTTTACATTTGATATTGGTCCGACATGGTACTGGATGCCCGATGTTTTTGACGCTTTTTTTAACGATTTTGGCAAGAAATCTTCCGATTATTATCAACTCGAACGGCTTTCTCCTGCCTATAAAGTCTATTTTTCTGAAAATGATTCTGTAGAAATTTCTGATAATTTGGAGGCGATTGTCAACACTTTTGAATCCATTGAAAAAGGAAGTGGAAAAAAACTACAGTCTTTTATTAATGAAGCCAAGAATAATTATGAAATTGCTATAAAAGACTTGGTTTACCGACCAGGAGATTCCCTATTTGAACTCATCACATTTGAAACAGCTAAAAAAATAACGCAATTCTTTTCTACCATTAGTCGCGATGTTGAATCAAAATTCAATGATTATCGTTTGCAACAAATTTTAGAATTTCCAGTATTGTTTTTAGGAGCAAAGCCTTCAAATACACCGAGCTTTTACAACTTTATGAATTATGCCGATTTTGGTTTAGGAACCTGGCATCCCAAAGGCGGAATGTACAAAGTAGTTGAAGCAATGCATCAATTAGCAACAGAACTCGGAGTACAATTTGAAGTGAATGCTAATGTTGAAAAAATCATTTTGAGCCAAGACAAAGCAACTGGATTGATTGTGAATGGTAAAAAAATAGACGCTGATATTGTGTTGAGTGGCGCAGATTATCATTTTACAGAAACTCTATTGGAAGAATCAAAACGGCAATATTCCGAAAAGTACTGGGATAAAAAAACATTCGCTCCTTCCTCTTTGCTTTTTTATGTTGGTTTTGATAAGAAGATACAAAATTGCAATCATCATGTGCTCTTCTTTGATGCTGAATTTAAGCAACACGCCAAAGAGATTTACGATACCAAAAAATGGCCAGAGAATCCGCTTTTCTATGCTAGTTTTCCTTCATTAACAGACAACACTTTTGCTCCTGACGGAATGGAAGCAGCCACTTTTTTGATTCCACTAGCCATTGATTTAGAAGATACACCAGAAATTAGAAAAAAGTATTTTGATTTGATTATTGATCGTTTTGAAAAATTAACACATCAAAAAGTTAGGGAAAATATCATCTACCAATCGTCTTTTTGCGTCAATGATTTTAAAAATGATTACAACTCCTATAAAGGAAATGCCTATGGATTGGCGAATATACTGACCCAAACGGCTTTTTTGAGACCAAAAATTAAGAGTAGGAAAGTAGAAAAATTGTATTTCACTGGTCAACTCACTGTTCCAGGACCAGGAGTTCCGCCCTCATTGATTTCAGGTAAAATAGCAAGTGAAAAAATTATAAAGGAAAACAAACTATGAAAAATTTATTTGACAAATCTTCTTTAGAATGCAGCAAAAAGATTACTAAGATTTACAGTACTTCTTTTTCTTTGGCGATTAAATTGCTTTCACCAAAAATTCAAAACGACATTTACGCCATCTATGGTTTTGTTAGATGTGCCGACGAAATTGTCGATTCTTTTGAAGGATACAATCAAGCTGAATTATTGACCGAATTTGAAAATGAATTCCAAAAAGCGTACGACAGAAGAATTTCTTTAAACCCAGTTTTAAATGCCTTTCAAGAAGTGGTTCATCGTTATGATATGATGGATTTAGTGATTCCTTTTCTGAAAAGTATGCGCATGGATTTGCACAAAAAAAACTACCTCTCTAAGCAAGATTATGAAGAATATATCTTCGGCTCGGCTGATGTAGTTGGTTTAATGTGTTTAATGAGTTTTGTTAATGGCGATAAGAAAAAGTACGAAGAATTGAAAGGAAGCGCTATGAAATTGGGTTCGGCGTTTCAAAAAGTTAATTTTTTGCGCGATTTGAAATACGATTATGCAACTTTAGGCAGAATTTATTTTCCAAATATAAATTTAGTAAATTTATCCAATGAAGAGAAGTTCAAAATTGTTCAAGAAATTGAAAACGATTTCAAACAAGCATTGATAGGCATCCATAAATTGCCAAAAGAAGCTAAATTTGGCGTTTATACAGCTTATAGATATTACAAAAGTTTACTTTCTAAAATAAGCAATACTGAAGCCGATGACATTTTGAATAAAAGGATTAGAGTCAATGATTTTAGTAAGTTGTTCATCATCAGTAAATCGTATGTCAAATATCAATTTAACTATTTAGGATAATGGAAATTCTGTTGTTTATTGGCGTCACAGTTGTTACTTTTCTTTTGATGGAAATGGTAACTTGGTTGACACACAAATACGTGATGCACGGATTTTTATGGTATTTACACAAAGACCACCATCAACCCAAATACCAACATGTTTTTGAGAAAAATGATACTTTTTTTGTCATTTTCGCTATTCCAAGTATTACGCTATTTTACCTTGGTGTTACACCCAATTTAAACTATTTGTTTTTTATTGGATTGGGAATATTTTTTTATGGATTAGCCTATTTTCTTATTCACGATATTTTAATTCATCAACGAATAAAATGGTTTAAAAGAACCAATATCAGTTATTTTAAAGGTTTGCGAAAAGCACACAAAATTCACCATAAATATTTGGATAAAGAAGACGGCGAATGTTTCGGAATGCTGTTAGTGCCCAAAAAATATTTCAAGTAGAATGGATAAATACCTTTATTTATTTATCAACTTTGCTAGCGTTTTAGTGCCTTTTATCGCTAGTTTTTATCCTAAGCATCCTTTTTACAAAAAGTGGAAAAACTATTTTATTGCCAACTTTGTAGTAGCATTTTTGTTTATTGTTTGGGACATAATTTTCACCAAAATTGGCGTTTGGGGTTTTAATGAAAGGTATTTAATTGGAGTAAAACTTTCCGCAATTCCGTTGGAAGAAGTTTTGTTTTTCTTTTGTATTCCGTACTCGAGTGTTTTTGTTTATTTTGCTTTAGGTTATTTGATGAAAATCAATCCTTTAGAAAAATTTCATTCTATAATTACCCTATTTTTAGTGATAATGCTTACAATTACTGGATTGCTCTTTTGGAATCATCTGTATACTTCGATAACCTTCTTATTGTGTGCTATCTTTTTGTTGTACAATTACCTAAGAAGAATTAACATGTCAAGAATCTACTTTTCTTATTTAGTGACGCTGATTTTCTTTTTTATTGTAAATGGAGTGTTGACAGGAAGTTATATTGACGAACCTGTTGTTTGGTACAACAATAACGAAAATTTAGGCATTCGAATGGGAACGATTCCTTTTGAAGATATTTTTTATGGGTTTTTATTAATCGCATCCATTATTCAAATTTTTGAACATTTGAATGAAAAAGAAACTAAAACTACTTGATTTTAGCAGCAATAAACCCAAAAAAACATACCATAATTAGTAGTGCTATATACGACTTAGGGTTTGCAAAATTTAAAGTGATTCCTGCCCATTTGGCTCTTTTTTCAACAAAAACACGTTCGTCTTTTTTGTTGTAGTACAACATTCCTAATTTCCAATTTTTAGGATCTTCACGCCATTTATTTTGTTGTTCAATTGTAGACAAGGCAAAATAATTTAATTGTTTAAAACTCCAATTTCTTTTTACGCAACTCAAAATTCTGACCCAAATACACTTTACGCACCATTTCGTCGTTGGCTAATTCTTCAGGAATTCCCGCTTTCAAAATCCCGCCTTCAAACATCAAATAGGTCTTGTCAGTGATAGCCAAGGTTTCTTGTACGTTGTGATCGGTAATTAAAATCCCGATGTTTTTGTTTTTCAATTGCGCTACAATACGTTGAATGTCTTCTACGGCAACAGGGTCAACTCCAGCAAAAGGTTCGTCCAATAAAATAAATTTAGGATCAGTAGCTAAAGCACGAGCGATTTCAGTCCTACGACGTTCGCCACCTGAAAGCAAATCGCCACGGTTGGTTCGAATGTGTTGCAAACTGAATTCATCAATTAAACTTTCCATTTTGGCTTCTTGTTGCTCTTTGGTCAAGTTGGTTAGTTGCAGCACACTCAAAATATTATCTTCAATGCTCAGTTTTCTGAATACTGAAGCTTCTTGAGCCAAATACCCAATTCCGTTTTGCGCACGTTTGTACATTGGAAATTCGGTAATATTCATGTCGTCCAAATAAATATTTCCGGCGTTGGGTTTTACCAATCCTACAATCATGTAAAAAGAAGTCGTTTTACCAGCGCCATTCGGACCCAATAATCCAACAATTTCTCCTTGATTTACTTCAACTGAAATTCCTTTGACTACGCTTCTTCCTTTGTAGGTTTTAACTAAATTTTCGGCTCTTAATTTCATTTTTAGATTCCTAGATTTTTAGATTTTTAGACAAATAAACGAAAATGTTTTAGTTTCATTTATGGTTTTAACTTCAAATTCTGAAAACTTCAGTCTAAATCACTGAACACTGATACTGATTACTGACCACTTTCTTCAAGTGCTTCCCAAAATTCATACGCTCTTCGCAAATGCGGAATAACAATGGTTCCGCCAACTAAAGTAGCAATTCCCATAGCCTCCATCATTTCTTCTTTGGAGATGCCTTCTTTATAGCTTGTTTCCAAGTGATATTTAATGCAATCATCACAACGCAAAACAGTTGAAGCTACTAAACCCAAAAGTTCTTTTGTTTTTACATTTAGCGCTCCTTCAGCATAAGCATTGGTGTCTAAATTGAATATTCGTTTGATAACCAAATTATTGTCGGCTAATAATTTTTCATTCATTTTAGAACGATAACTATTGAATTCTTCAACTAAATTACTCATTGGCAAGTTGTTTTTTATGTACGACAGCAGAAATAATAATACTTATTTCGTATAAAATTAATAATGGAATAGCAACGATGGTTTGACTTACCACATCTGGTGGTGTAACAATAGCTGCTAAAATCAACACAAGAACGATGGCATAACGACGGTATTCTCTTAGGAATTTAGGCGTTACAAGTCCGAGTTTGGTTAAGAAATAAATAATAATTGGCAACTCAAAAAACAAACCTGAAGCGATGGATGAAGTTTTGATCAATCCAATATAAGAGTCTATGTTGATTTCATTTTCAACGACATGACTCACCGAAAATGTGGCAAAAAAGTTGACCGACATTGGAGCAATTACAAAATACCCAAACAAAACTCCTATAAAAAATAGAAACGAAGAAACAAAGATGAATGATTTTGCATTTTTTTGTTCCTTTTCGTAGAGAGCAGGTTTGATGAAATTCCAAAATTGATACAATATATAGGGAAAAGCCAGTATGAAGCCAACCAAAATTAATGTCCAAATGTAAAGCGACATTTGACCTTCCATTTCAGTATTTTGCAATTTGAAAGGTAATTCTTGAACGCAGAAACTTTCAACGCCTAGCTTTTGAGACAACTCGCAAAAAAAGCGATACGTAACAAAATTGGGGTCTTTCGGGCCAAAAAGTATGGTATCGAATATAAAATCATCAAAGAAAAAAGCAACTACAGCCATAATCACAATGGCAAAAGAACTTCGAACTAAAACCCATCTGAATTCCTCAAGATGGTCCATAAATGACATTTCTTTCTTAACTTCTTTAGCCATTATACAATACCTTCTTTTAAAATGTCATGTAAGTGTATCACACCTTTGTATTCATCGTTATCCACCACAACCAATTGGGTGATTGAAAAATCTTCTAAAATGTTTAGCGCATCAACGACCATATCATTGGATGAAATAACTTTCGGATTCACCGTCATAATATCTTTAGCGGTCAAACCTGTAATAGTTTCTGTTTTGTTAAGCATTCTTCGGATGTCGCCATCCGTAATGATTCCGACTACTTTGTTATTCTCTATAACCGCCGCCACTCCAAGTCGTTTTTCAGAAATTTCAACAATCACATTTTTGATGCTTGAATTGGGTTCTACAAAAGGTTTCCGAGAAGTATCCAACATGTCTTTCACACTAAGTAGTAATTTTTTACCCAACGAGCCTCCAGGATGGTATTTGGCAAAATCTTCGGGTTTAAAGTCGCGCATTTCCATAAGGCAAACGGCCAATGCATCTCCCATAACCAATTGTGCTGTTGTACTATCGGTTGGAGCTAAGTTGTTCGGACACGATTCGCTTGCAACATACGTATTCAACACAAAATGGGCTTCTTTACCCAAAAACGAAGTCGGATTTCCTGTAATGGCAATCAACTGATTTCCAAAGTTTTTTAATAATGGAATAAGGATTTTAATTTCAGGGCTATTACCGCTTTTTGAGATACAAATTACAGCATCGTCTTTTTGAACCATGCCTAAATCGCCGTGAATGGCTTCTGAAGCATGTAAAAACAAGGAAGGTGTTCCAGTCGAATTTAAAGTAGCAACAATCTTTTGTGCAATAATGGCACTTTTTCCAATTCCTGTAACAACTAATCGTCCTTTTAATTTGTATATAAGTTGTGCTACCGCAACAAAGTCATCATCTATAAAATCAATCAATTTAGCAATCGATTTGCTCTCAGAATCAATGGTTTTTCGTGCAGATTCAAGTATCTTCTCTTTTGTTATCAAAATAGATTTTTATAAAATTTGTATTAATGAAAGAAAGTTGTATATTTATGGTTACAAATTTAGATAAAAAAACAGTACAATTTTAGAATGAGCAACAACGAAATTGACATCCATAAAGAATTAAAAAAATATTTTGGTTTTGACCAATTTAAAGGTCTGCAAGAAAGAGTAATTAAAAGTATTATTGATAAAAAGAATACTTTTGTGATTATGCCAACTGGTGGCGGAAAGTCACTTTGCTACCAATTGCCCGCTTTAATTCAGGAAGGAACTGCTATTGTGGTTTCGCCTTTAATTGCACTGATGAAAAATCAGGTGGATGCTATTCGAGGTGTTTCTGCTGAAAACGGAATTGCACACGTATTGAATTCCTCATTAACTAAAACTGAAATTAATCAAGTAAAAAAAGATATTACTTCAGGCGTTACCAAACTACTATATGTTGCTCCTGAGTCTTTAACTAAAGAAGAATATGTAGATTTTTTACAGAGCGTTCCGATTTCATTTGTTGCTATAGATGAAGCACACTGTATCTCTGAATGGGGACACGATTTTCGCCCAGAGTACCGCAATTTGCGCACCATTATTAAACAATTAGGTGATGTTCCTGTTATTGGATTAACGGCTACTGCGACTCCTAAAGTGCAAGAAGATATTCTAAAAAACCTCGATATGACCGATGCTACAACTTTTAAAGCATCTTTCAATCGCCCGAATTTATTTTACGAAGTACGTACTAAAACAAAAAATATTGAAGCCGATATCATTCGTTTTATCAAGCAAAATAAGGGTAAATCAGGAATTATTTATTGTTTGAGCCGTAAAAAAGTAGAAGAAATTGCAGAGGTTTTACAAGTAAATGGTATCAGTGCAGTTCCGTATCATGCTGGTTTGGATGCCAAAACAAGAGCCAAACACCAAGATATGTTCTTAATGGAAGATGTTGAGGTAGTTGTGGCAACCATTGCATTCGGAATGGGAATCGACAAACCCGATGTACGTTTTGTAATTCACCACGATATACCAAAATCGCTGGAAAGTTATTACCAAGAAACAGGTCGAGCCGGTCGTGACGGTGGCGAAGGTCATTGTTTGGCTTACTATTCTTATAAAGATGTAGAAAAATTAGAAAAATTCATGTCGGGTAAACCTGTTGCTGAGCAAGAAATTGGTTATGCCTTATTACAAGAAGTGGTTGCTTATGCCGAAACTTCGATGTCACGACGTAAATTCTTACTCCACTATTTTGGTGAAGAGTTCGACAGCGAAACTGGCGAAGGTGCTGACATGGATGATAATGTTCGCAATCCAAAAACCAAAGTCGAAGCCAAAGATCAAGTCAAAATGCTACTTGAAGTGGTTCGCGATACCAAGCATTTGTACAAATCAAAAGAAGTGGTGTATGCGTTGATAGGAAGAGTGAATGCTACTATTAAAGCCTACAGAACCGACACGAAAGCCTTTTTTGGTTGTGGGAAAAACTTCGAAGAGCGTTATTGGATGGCGCTAATTCGTCAGGTTTTAGTTGATGGTTTACTTAACAAAGACATTGAAACTTACGGAATATTAAAAGTTTCTGATAAAGGAGAAGCGTTCATCAAAAACCCAACTTCGTTCTTAATGTCGGAAGATCACGAATACAATGAAGCTGAGGATGATGCTATAGTTACAGCGGCAAAATCATCAGGGACAGCCGACGAAACATTGATGGCAATGTTACGCGATTTGCGTAAGAAAGTGGCTAAAAAACTTGGAGTTCCACCGTTTGTGGTTTTTCAAGATCCTTCTCTAGAAGATATGGCTTTGAAGTATCCTATCAACATGGAAGAATTGACCAATACACATGGAGTAGGAGAAGGGAAAGCCAAAAAATACGGAAAAGAATTTGTGGAGTTAATTAGTCGATATGTTGAAGACAATGATATTATTCGCCCAGACGATTTGGTTGTGAAGTCAACTGGAGCCAATTCAGCCAACAAATTGTACATCATTCAAAATATTGATAGAAAATTATCTTTAGAAGATATTGCTTCCGCAAAAGGAATGAACATGGACGCTTTATTAAAAGAAATGGAGCAAATTGTATATTCCGGAACCAAATTGAATATCAAATATTGGATTGATGATTTATTGGATGAAGAACAACAAGAAGAAATTCACGATTATTTCATGGAATCAGAATCCGATAGAATTGAAGATGCATTAAAAGAATTTGACGGCGATTACGATATAGAAGAGTTGCGTTTGATGCGGATTAAGTTTATTAGTGAAGTAGCTAACTAATGGATAATTAACAATTAACAATTGATAATTAGACCAAAGTTTATAATCAAAAAGTTGTCCATTATTCATTGTACAACTCTCCACGATGCGGTTTCAAGGCATCTCGTACTTGGATCATGTGTTCATCTGTTACGACCATGTACGCAATCGCATGCATTTCATTCAAAACTTCAAATCCAGTAATTGAAATAGGAAGTCGTTCAATAGCGATATATTCTTTCAAATGAATTTCATGATGTTCAGCCGTTTTTGCTGAAGCTGGTCCGCGGAAATCCCAGATTAGTTTTATTCTTCTTAACATTGGTGCTAATTGTTTTAACCTTCATTCGAAAACTTGACCAAAAATAACTTTTTAAATTTTTGAAAAGCACAGATTTAAGAAATTATTTAAATTTTTAAAATCTGTCCAATCTGTGTTGCTTTTCATTAAATTTGAAAAAACTTACCTAATGAATTATTTCAAATATCTATTTCTAATTGCATCAATTGCCTCGTTTTCCCAAGAACTAACGCTTGAACAAGCCAATCATTTAGCCAGTTTACCCATCAAATGCTTGCAACAAGAATATCCAAATAAGTTAGGACAAATGCTTATTGATAGCACCGAAATACAATCGCCCAAACAACTACATCCTGCGTTTTACGGTTGTTTTGATTGGCATTCGTCGGTTCACGGCCACTGGAGTTTGGTTTTTTTGTTGAAAAAATTTCCGAATCTTGCTCATAGAGATGAAATCATTACAAAGCTAAAAGTCAATTTATCAAAAGAAAATATTCAAGCAGAAGTAAATTATCTTTCTAAAAAACACGAAAAGTCATTCGAACGTACTTATGGTTGGAATTGGATTTTAAAACTACAATTGGAATTGGAAACTTCAAGCGAACCTTTTGCAAAAGATTTGGCTCAAAACTTAAAACCACTTTCCGATTTGATTATAGAAAGATACATTGAATTTTTGCCAAAATTATTATATCCAATTCGAGTAGGAACACATTCTAATTCGGCTTATGGGTTAACTCATGCTTGGGATTATGCAATTCATTCAAATAATGTAGTTTTCCAAAAAAGTATCAAAGAAAATGCTATTCGATTGTATCTAAAAGACCAAAATTGCCCATTCAATTGGGAACCAAGCGGAACTGATTTTCTTTCACCATGTATGGAAGAAATGGCACTGATGCAACGAGTGCTTCCTAAAGCGGAGTTCTTATTATGGCTCAAAAAATTTGCACCACAATTGTTTAATAAAAATTTTAAATGGGAAGTTGCTAAAGTTTCCGATCGAACCGATGGTCATTTAGTACATCTTGATGGATTGAATTTTAGTAGAGCGTGGAATTGGTATCATCTACTAAATCAATATCCAAAAGAGTTTGCTCATTTGAAGGTATTAGCCGATAATCACTTTAAGTTTTCATTACCTTCAGTAGTGGATGGAAATTACGAAGGTGAACATTGGTTGGCTTCATTTGCCTTGCGCGCTTTTGAGGAAAGAAAATAAAAAAGGTCGTCTAACCAGGACGACCTTTTTCGTTTTAAATTTTAACCAATTTAAACCAATAAACCATTTTTTAACTACTCAAAGATAAAAATAAATCGATAAAAAGAATAAAAAAATCGATAAAATGCTTTTATTTTATTTTTATATAAGTTAAATATTACAAATATGTTAATTTTTTACCATTTGTCTAATTAAAAAAGCTGCCCAATAAGACAGCTTTTTTAAAATTATTTTATAAATGCTTAGTTCTTAACTACTTTGATGTTTTTTGTGTTCTCTTTTGAAGTAATTTTTATCAAATAGGTTCCTGAAGAAAAATTAGACATGTCCAAAATAGCATCTTTTGCATTAATTGCTTTTGAAAATAATTCTTGCCCAATTAAATTGTAAACTTTAACTGAATCAATAGTTTGGTTATTGCTTAAATGCAACTTATCATCAATTGGATTTGGATAGTAATTAAAACTTGAATTCTCAAAATCACTGCTTGCTAATGATGTATCATAGGCAGATACAACAAAGGTTCCTTGAGTTTCACTGTAGCCAAATATTCTTGCGTAAAGTGTTTGATTAGGTGTTAATCCAGTCAACGAAAGTCTAGCAAACAAACCATTTTCATTATTATTATTACAAGCAATGATATTATTAGTGTTGCAATTACTAAATACTTCAATTACAGTATCAGTAAGACCATTATTATTTTGTGTCTCAATCGTAATATTACCACTCTCGGGAACAGTAAACGAATACCAAACATCTAATGGAGTAGCTGTTCCTCCGCAAGACTGTTCATTGTTAGAAAGGTTATTTGTAGCTGCAAAATTGGTTCCGTTTACTGGAAATTCTCCAAAAGAAGAGCCAACAGTTAGTGGTATAGCTCCAGAACATTCATCATTCAATGGTGCCAGAGGCGCATTCAGAATAAATGATTTTACTTGTATGCAATCACTTCCAGAAGCATCATTCATAATTGAAACATATATAATTTGTCCATTTGTTCCAACATAACTTGAAGGATTTGCTATCATATTTACAATGTTTTGAGCATCAAATAAAGTGTTGTGATAATAAATGGAATAATCGGTAGGATTTTGACCATTTAATATGATAGACGTGTTGGTGGTTAAATCAAAAATAGAGTTCGAGCTAGTTAAATTTATTGGATTTGATAAAGGCATACTTGGTAGAAATTCCACAAACATTGAATCGGTCAATTGACAACCATTAGAAAGAGTAACAGTAACGGAGTATACTCCGGGTTGGTCGGCAACAAAATTATGTGTAGTTGCGCCTGTTATTAAGATTCCATTTTTAAACCATTGGTAGGTGGCACCATCGATGGGTGAAGAACCAAACTGAATGGCTCTTGATTGTTGGCTGCAAATTGCTCCTCCATTAGCAATTGTAAAATCTGAAACCGTTTCAAATCCAGTCCCTACAGCTCCAGTAATTCCGTTTACTTGACCTATGTCAAAGCTTCCTGAGCCTAAAAATACTGCGGAGTCAAGAGCATTATCGTTTCGGTCTGCAATTACAATTTTTATATGATAAGTATGTGTTGGTACAACGTCGGTTGATGCAGTCATTTTTACCGTATGGCCATTAAAATTTATCGGCGCTGTGTTTGGGTTTAAACCTTCAGGTAAAAGATAAAATTTGTCAAAATAGGTAGGATTTACAGAAGGACAACCAGTATTGTATTGGCTATTTCTTACTGTTACAACCGAAACAGGAGCGCTAGTCGTTGGTACTAGACCAATATTGTAAGTTGGTCCTCCAGTCGTTACATCATTTACAAAAAAAGCAAAAGCATCTGAAAAAGTACATTGATAAAATCCGTACTCTTCAGAAGCAAATAAGAAATCAAAGCTCATCGTGGTTGACAAAGGAATAAAGTCAAATTCTAGGATAGTTGCGTCATTATAGTTATTCAATCCTGGATCTATGCCCAAATTTTGAATGTAATCAAATAATTGGTTGTCTCCGGGCCAATTTCCAGCACTAAGTGTAGTGTTGTTAGGTCCAACTGATGCGGTAGCACTACCAGATATCAAAACCAAACCAGAAGGTAACGGAAAATTGGGGTTGGTATTCGTAAAATAACCAATTCCATTATCATCGCCAAAATTTGTACCTGTGCTCCAAGTAATATTGGAAACAGTACCAACACAACCATTGCCTTGCGAACCAAACAATACATCTTGAACCAATTGAGGAACCGTATAAGCGGTAGTACTCACATTTATAGGTTGGGAATAAACTTGCGAAATGGCAAAAAAAGAAATTAAAAGGAGTAATTTATTTTTCATATGATTTTATTTTTTTAAAGCAAAGTTATAATTTTATAATACATAAAAGTAAGAATAAATTACTAATATCAATTTCATACTTTTGCAAAAAAAATAAAGTGCCACGCGAAATACAATTACAAGTTGCTCCTGAAGTTGCTGCTAACGAAAGTTTGCTCAAAGCGCATATTGCTAAATTGTTTCAAATTTCGGTAAATGAAATTCAACATATAATTCCACTGAAACGTTCCATTGATGCGCGACAAAAAGCCATCAAAATCAATTATAAGGTCAATGTTTTTTTTAAAGGTGAAGATTTTATTGCCCAAAAAATAGAACTTCCCAATTACAAAAACGTTTCGAATGCTGAAGAAGTAATTATTGTTGGAGCTGGTCCAGCTGGTTTGTTTGCGGCATTACAACTAATTGAGTTAGGAGTAAAACCAATCGTCATCGAGCGTGGAAAAGATGTTCGTGGCCGTCGAAGGGATTTAAAGGCCATCAATGTTGATCATATAGTAAATGAAGACTCGAATTATTGTTTTGGCGAAGGTGGTGCTGGAACCTATTCGGATGGTAAATTATACACACGTTCCAAAAAGCGAGGCGATGTAGATCGAATTTTACGTTTGTTAGTTGCTTTTGGCGCTTCTGATCAAATCTTAGTTGAAGCACATCCGCACATTGGAACCAATAAATTGCCACAAATCATTCAAGATATTCGTGAAAAAATCATCGAATGTGGCGGAAAAGTTTTGTTTGAAACTCGGGTTACAGATTTTGTTATAAAAGAAAATGCTATCAAAGGAGTAATCATCCAAAACGGTGATACTATTGAAGCTGATAATGTAATATTAGCAACCGGACACTCAGCAAGAGATATTTTTGAATTATTGCATAAAAAGAAAATCCATATCGAAGCAAAGCCTTTTGCATTGGGAGTTCGAGCTGAACATCCACAAGAGTTAATTGATAAAATTCAATACAGTTGTGATTATCGTGGTGAATTTTTGCCACCATCACCGTATTCGATTGTCAAACAAGTTAATGGTCGCGGAATGTATTCGTTTTGTATGTGTCCAGGTGGAGTAATTGCACCATGTGCTACGAGTCCAGGAGAAGTGGTTACCAATGGTTGGTCGCCTTCCAAAAGAGATCAAGCAACAGCCAATTCGGGTATTGTAGTGGAGTTGAAATTGGAAGATTTTAAACCATTTGCCAAATTTGATGCTTTGGCTGGAATGGAATTTCAAAAAGCAATCGAACAAAAAGCTTGGTATTTGGCAGGTTCAACTCAAAAAGTCCCTGCGCAACGTATGGTAGACTTTACACAAAATAAAATATCGCAATCCATTCCTAAAACTTCTTACGTACCGGGAACAACTTCTGTCGAATTGGGACAAGTATTTCCTGGGTTTTTAACTCAAATTATGCGCGAAGGATTTGTTGAGTTCGGAAAAACTATGCGCGGATATTTGACCAATGATGCCATTTTGCATGCTCCTGAAAGTAGAACATCGTCTCCTGTTCGAATTCCAAGAGATAATGAAACACTTGAGCATGTTCAAATAAAAGGATTGTATCCTTGCGGAGAAGGAGCTGGTTATGCAGGCGGAATTATTTCTGCTGCAATTGATGGTGAAAAGTGTGCTCAAAAAATATGTGAATCAATAAAAAATAAAAAATAGAAAAAAAAAGTAGGGAGAAGCAATTTAAAGTTGTCTAAGTAATAAAAGAAAGAGAATTACTATTTATAGATTGGGTTAAATTGCTATGAAAAAGAAAAAATAACCTAAAGTTGCTATGAGAAAGAACTGCTATGAAAATGATTTTGCTATGAAAAAAGATTTGTTTAAAAAAATTGCTATGAAAAAAGAACAATTAGTAATTCTCTTCTTCTTTTTTGTTGCATTCGGATTTTACTCTTGTACAGATGGTGATCCGATAGAAAAAGAATACGTTACCACTAAAAGTATAGGATTAAGAACTACTTTAAATAAAATTAAAGCCGATAATGGGATTGATGGAAGAAATCAGCCAACCACTTTTTCTTCCTGTTTTGATTTTGTTTATCCGTTGTATTTATCGTACAATAATTCAACCGAAGTAACAGTTAACTCGTTTGAAGGATTGTTGACTATATTGACCAATGAAAATCAGTCTTTGTACATTGATGGTATTTCATTTCCGTTCAAAATTGCGTCTACAACAAATGGTTCAATAACAATAATCAACGGTGAAAATGATTTTCAAAACACAATTGAAAGTTGTGGTTTTACTACTTTCAATGACTATATTATGAATGGTCCTTGTTATGATTTTGTTTATCCATTTTCGGTAATCAATCATACCAATCAAACGGTTGCTGTTTCTAATCATAATCAAATACTAGATATGATTTCTGAAGGCAATGGAAATTATATTTTGGATATTGTTTATCCATTTTCAGTAGTGAAAAATAATCAAACAGTTGTTATTCAAAACGCCTATCAGTTTTTTGAATTTAACGATGATTGTTTTGATCCTTGTAATTGTCCGCCAATTGAAGCACCTGTTTGTGTGCAAACATCAAGTGGTTTGTTGCAATTTCAAAATGAATGCATAGCAAATTGCGCAGGATTTTCTTCTGCTGATTTTGTGAATTGCAATTAGTAAGTAGTCGTTGGTTATTGTGTTTAAAATAGTTAATTGGGTAATTAATTAAAATTTTTATTGCCACATATTCACAACGAATATGTGGTGATAAATTTTATTAAAATGAGTAATACGGATCAAAAAATACATTCCTTATTGTGTTCAGAAGCAACTTTTAGAACTGTTTTTGATGCAAATTTTAAGGTGTTGAGAAATTTTTTGATTTACCGATTTAAAGACGTCGAACGTGCTGAAGATGTTGCTCAAAACGCTTTTGTAATTCTTTGGGAAAATTGTAAAATACTTAAACCCGAACAAGCCAAAAGCTTCTTGTTTACTACAGCCATTCGCCTTTCTTTAAATCACATAAAGCACGATAAAGTAGTGCTCAATTTTGAAATTCAATCAAGACCAAAATCAATTCATCAAGAATCTCCTGAATTTTTATTAGAAGAATCTGAATTGAAAAACCAATTGGAAAAAGCGATTAACGATTTGCCCGAAAAGCAACGTACCGTTTTCTTGATGAATCGTTTTGAAAATCATTCCTACAGTGAAATTGCTTCATTGCTGGATTTGTCTGTAAAAGCTGTCGAAAAAAGAATGCATCAAGCCTTACTTTCTTTACGAAAAGTGGCCAAAAATGTTTAAAAAATGAAAATGGAAAAAGAAACTTTTCTTGCAGAATGGTTAGATGGAAAAATCGCTGACAATCAACTGAAACAATTGGTTTCGGAAGAAGACTTTGTTGCTTTCCAAATGCTGAAAAATGAGTTAGGAAAATGGAACATTGCAGAGCCCAACATGGAACAAAATTTTGAAGCGATTCAACAAAAGTTAGCTTCCAAAAAACCAGTTCAAACCAATAAAGTTATCGCAATTTGGAAATACGTTGCGGTTGCAGCTAGTTTTATTATTGTCTTTGGTTTATACCAAATGTTGGTATTTTCAAATGAAGTAGCCACCGATTTTGGTAAAACAAATACTGTTACACTAAGCGATAATTCACAAGTAACATTAAATTCTAAGGCCAAAATAGCGTATCCTAATTGGTTTCAATTGAACCGAAATATCAAGCTTGATGGAGAAGCTTTTTTTGAAGTGTCAAAAGGAAGTACTTTCACTGTAGAAACTTCAATCGGAAAAGTAACGGTATTGGGAACCAAATTTAATGTAGCTTCTTTTGATGATTATTTTGAAGTGGTTTGTTACGAAGGAAAAGTAAATGTTGTTACTCATAATAAGTCAACTATTTTGACTCAAGGTGAAATACTACGTTGGTACAATAATAATCTAGAAAATTGGGCTGAAATCCAGCCAGAAAAGCCTCTTTGGATTTCTGGAGAAACTACTTTTAAGAATGTACCTATGAAATATGTTATTGAAAAATTCAAAAAACAATACGACGTAGAGATTAATTACCCCAAAAACATTGAAGAAATTAAGTTTACCGGAAGTTTTTCCAATTCTGATAAAGATATTGCTTTGAAATCTATTTGTTTACCACTAAATTTGAACTATTCAAATAGCAATTCAAAAACAATTCAAATTTCAGAATGAAGAAAATAATTCTTCTATTTTTATCCTTATTTCTCTTTCAAAAATCAAGGTCACAAATACTTGAAAATCCTCTTTTTGCCTATTCCTCCGAAAAAATGGAGAAAGTTCTTCAAGATGTTGAGCTTAAATTTAAAATAAAATACTCTTACATAGATAGTATCATTTCTAATAAACGAATCACAATTCCCAAAAAAAGGTATTCGTTGGAAGAAATGAACGAAAATATTGAAATTCAAACCGACTTAAAAATAACCAAAATTGATAGTCGGTTTTATTCTATTTCGAAAGAAAAAAAGAAAGATTCGATCAAAACCTATTGGCTCAAAGATGTTTTAGTTGAAGGTTTTTTGGCCAAAGGAATCAATAAAACAAACGAAAAATTCATTATTTATCCGCAAAAAGTAGAAACGCTTCCCGGTGTTACTGATGCGGATATTTTGCTTTCATTGCAACAATTACCTGGTGTAAAAAGCCCAAATGAAACGGCCAGCGGATTGCATGTTCGTGGCGGAACTTCGGATCAAAATTTAGTGCTATGGGACGGAATTCGATTGTACCATCCAGGACATTTGTTCGGAATGATATCGGGTATCAATCCTAATGTTAATCAAACGGTTAGCTATTACAACAAATCAACCAATCCGAAGTTTGGAGAACGCATTTCAAGTGTTATTGATATTAAATCTTCCGATGTAATTACCGAAAAAATGAAAGCAAAGGCAGGAATCAATGCCTTGAACGCCGATTTATACCTTCAAATTCCATTAGTGAAAAACAAGCTGGGATTGCAATTGTCTGGACGAAAATCGTTTACCGAATGGTTGCAATTGCCAACTTTTAATCAGTTAGCAGATAAGGTTTTTCAAAATACCAATTTTACCGATTTTGACTCTGAAAATCAATTTCGATTTCAGGATTACTCGGGAAAAATCAATTACAAACCTTCTCCTAAAACCAATATATCATTTACAGGACTTGTCATTGATAATAATTTAGATTTTACAACAGAATCCTCTAATTCAAGCATCAATACCCAAGAAATGAATATTTTTAATCAAGGTTATAGTTTGAATTGGACACAAAATTTGACTTCCAAATGGACTCAAAAAGTCTTGTTGTTTTACTCAATTTATGATTTCGATTACGATAAAAAACAGCAATTTTCTTCAACCGATTTTGAAGCATTCAAAAAACTCAATCGTATTGTAGATTCTGGAGCTGAGTTGAATTGGAATACTGTTTTTAACCCGAAATGGAGCCTTGATTATGGTTACCAAATATTCGGAAACGATGTGTCGCACTTGTTTTCAAGTTACAACCAAAATGTAGCTTTTGATTTGAGTTTAAAGCACGTTTATAACATTACACACGTTGGCTATTTGTACTTGAAATACGATAATCAAAGGTGGAATCTTCGTGGCGGAGCACGTTACAATCGATTTAATAAAATTGATGCGAGTAGTTTTGAGCCTCGTTTTTTTGTTCAACGCCAATTAACGGATTCGTTTATTTGGCAAGCTTCTTACGAACGCAAAAGTCAGATTGTAAGTCAAGTACGTGAAAATGTGGCCAATGATTTGAGTCTTGAAAATTATGTTTGGATTGTTTCTGAAAACGAGAATTATCCAGTTCAAAAAGGAAATCAATATACAACAGGTATCATTTTTAAGCAAAAAAGCTGGCTGGTGGATATTGATTTGTATTACAAAAATATTACTGGAATTACCTCATTCACTTTGGGTTTTATCAATCAATCAGTACCAACAATCAACAGTGGAAAAGGTTATACCAAAGGAATTGATTTTTTAATTCAAAAAAGTACCCCAACTTGGCGTGCTTGGATAACGTACACTTACCAAGACTCACAAAATCGTTTTGATGGAATTAATCAAGATCAATATTTTCAAATTAATTCCAATATCAAACACGCATTTAATGTGGCGTTTAATAAAAAATGGAACGAATTTTCACTGGCTTTAGGATGGTTTTTGCATTCTGGAAAACCATACAGCTTGCTTGATCAAGACGGGCAAATGGCAACTTTTAATGCCAATCGTTTGCCTGCTTACCATCGTCTTGACATTTCGGCTATTTATGAATTTTATAAGTCGAATGATAAGTCGATTAAATTGGGAGTTTCAATATACAATGCCTACAATCGTAAAACAATTATCAATAAAGAGTTGGAAAGAAGTTATGCCAACGTTATTGATTATACAGTTCCCAATTATACGGTTCAAGATTACTATTCTCTTGGTATTACTCCCAATATTTTTCTTCGAATGAATTTTTAAAAAAAGCCCACAAATTAATGTGAGCTTTTAATTCTTATTTTTTCAAGCGATTTTTAAACACCTTTTCAAATTTTTCAATTTTGGGTTGAATTACCATCTGACAATACGGTTTCTCTTTGTTGTTGCTGTAATAATTTTGATGGTAATCTTCGGCAGGATAAAACTTTTTATAAGGTTCTAATGTGGTCACTATTTTACTCGAATATATGTTTGCCTCAGTTAATTCTTTGATGATACTTTCTGCTGCTTTCTTTTGCGCATCATTTTTATAAAAAATAGCCGAACGATACTGCGTTCCAACATCAGCGCCTTGTCGATTTAAAGTTGTTGGATCGTGAACAGTAAAAAATACTTGAAAAATTTCATCTAAATTGGTTTTGGTAGTGTCGTACGTAATTTGAACTACTTCGGCTGCTCCAGTTCTTCCGGTGCAAACTTCTTCATAACTCGGATTTTCTACAGTTCCGCCAGCAAAACCCGAAACTACTTTTTCTACACCTTGTAAGTTTTCATATACAGCTTCAACACACCAATAGCAACCACCGCCCAAAGTAATGGTTTCTAGCTTGCCGTTGTTATCGGTAGCCACCAATTCATCGGGAACAAAATCCAATGAAATGGCATTCATGCAATACCGTTTTCCAGTTGGTCTTGGACCATCATCAAACAAATGACCCAAATGACTATCACAGCGACTGCAAAGTGCTTCAGTGCGGCGCATTCCATAAGAGTTGTCGTCTCTGAACCAAATACTGTTTTTGTTGTCTTGTTCAAAAAAACTGGGCCAACCACAACTGCTCACAAATTTTTGCTCGGATTTGAAGAGCTTATTGCCGCAGGTCGCGCAATAATACGTTCCTTTGGTTTCCGATTTCCACATGGTTCCTGTAAAAGCGCGTTCAGTATCGGCTTCTCGCGCCACAGCATATAAGTCGGGCGAAAGTATTTTTTTCCATTCTTCGTTAGATACGTTTAGTTTTTTTGTGTCAGTATTTGAATAATATGGATTTTCGGGTTTACTTATTGGATTGTGCATAGTTGTAGTATTTGAATTGGAGTTTTTTTTGTCAGTGGATTGGCCACAAGCACTTAAAGTGAACAAAGGCAAAATCAACAGTGTTTTAAATATTTTTCGCATTGTAATGAATTTAAATGTGAATACAAATTTACAATACATATACGCTACAAAATGTCGTAAAGATTGCAAATCAAACTGATTTAAGGAAAGTTTAACGCTTGTTCGGGCTGATTTTAATGGTTCCCGATCGATACAAGTTCAGCGCCTCTTGTACTATGAGTTCTATAGTTTCAATAGGTAAATCTTCATTGGGATTAAACAACATTATTTTCATTCGCGATCGTTTTTCAATAACCAAATTAGAATGGTTCAAATGAGTGCCTTCTACCATGCCGAGATAAGGTTGTTGGCGTTTTTTATGAACCCACAAGTAGCAAAACATTTTTCCTTTATAACAAAAAAATGGCATTCCGTATTTCATTTCGGTAGTAATTTCTGGGTCTAGTTTTAAGATGATTTCGCGCAAAGCAAGTAAACAACCTTTAATGGGTTCATCGTGATTGAGATAAAAATCAGTTAGCTTTTGCATTAGGTAAGATTGATAAGAGCAAGATACAAAAAACATTCATTTAGGAGAAGTTTAACTATTGTTTGGATATTGCAATTGTACTACGATTTATATTTTTTGTACTTTTGACCTTCATAAAAAATGAATGAAAGAAGAACAAGTAATTTTAGTCAACCACAATGACGAGCCAATTGGCTTGATGAATAAGTTGGAAGCGCACGAAAAAGCAGTTTTGCATCGCGCGTTTTCGGTTTTTATTTTGAACGATAAAAACGAAGTCATGTTGCAACAACGCGCGCATCACAAATACCATTCGCCTTTGTTGTGGACCAACACTTGCTGCAGTCATCAACGTGCTGGCGAAACCAACATTGAAGCAGGAAAACGCAGATTGGAAGAAGAAATGGGTTTTTCTACCGAACTCAAAGAACTCTTTCATTTCATTTACAAAGCGCCATTTGATAATGGTTTGACTGAGCACGAACTCGATCATGTGATGATTGGTTATTACAACAATGATCCTAATATCAACGATGATGAAGTTGAAAGTTGGAAATGGATGTCCATTGAAGAGATTAAGATTGACATGTTGCAAAACCCAGAACAATACACCGTTTGGTTCAAAATCATTTTCGACGAATTTTATCATTACCTCGAAGATCATAAATTATAATTCATGAAAGTAACCGTTTCCCGAAAAGCTCATTTTAACGCAGCGCATCGATTGTACCGAAAAGATTGGTCAATGGAGCAAAATGATGCTGTTTTTGGAAAATGCAATAATCCCAATTTTCACGGACACAATTACGAATTGATTGTTTCTGTAACTGGCGAAATTGATCGAGAAACTGGATTTGTTATTGATGTCAAAATTCTCACAGATTTAATCAAACTGCATATCGAAGACGCTTTTGATCATAAAAACCTCAATTTGGATGTTCCCGAATTCGAAAATCTGAATCCAACTGCTGAAAATATTGCAGTTGTGATTTGGAATAAACTCCGAAAATACATCGATACAGAAAAAGAACTTGAAGTAGTTTTGTATGAAACGCCACGTAATTTTGTGACTTATAAAGGCAACTAAATGGCACTCAAAGTAGGCGATACACTGCCAAATTTCACAGCAAAAGACTCTAACGGGAACATTTTTAATAGTCAAGATTTTATCGGAAAGCAGCCTCTAGTCATTTATTTTTATCCTAAAGATGATACGCCCGGTTGCACAGTACAAGCTTGTAGTTTCAGAGATCATTACCAAGAATTTAAAGATTTAGGCGCAGAAGTCATAGGCATCAGTTCTGATTCAGTGCAATCGCATGTTCGTTTCAAAAGCAGGTTCAATTTGCCGTTTATTTTGCTTTCAGACAACGATAGAAAGTTGCGAAAACTATTTGGTGTAGCCAACAACTTCTTGGTTTTACCAGGTCGTGAAACATTTGTTGTTGATGGCAACGGAACTATTTTGATGGTTTTCAATAGTATGTCGGCCAAAATCCACATTACTAAGGCATTGGAAATACTTAAAAAAGAGTTATAATTTTTTTGAAGCGAATGGTTTGGTTACTTTTGCTATCCATATTCCCACTTTACTCTCGTTTTTAACGAGATTCAATTGGGGCTAAAAGATAAACCATTTGCCTTTTTGTAAGCTATGAAACTATATCCATTACAATTTGAACCTATTTTAAAAGAACGAATTTGGGGCGGAACCAAATTAAGGGATTTTTTAAACAAACCCATTTTATCTGAAATTACAGGTGAAAGCTGGGAAATTTCTACAGTTGGTGATGATGTTAGTGTAATTGTCAATGGGAATTTTAAAGGACAAAACTTAAATCAACTTATTGACAATCATCCAGAAGCCATTCTTGGGAAAAAAGTATTTGCTCGCTACGGCAAACAATTTCCATTGCTTTTCAAATACCTTGATGCTCAAAAAGATTTATCTATACAAGTGCATCCTAATGATGATTTGGCTAAAAAGCGCCATAATTCTTTTGGGAAAACTGAAATGTGGTACGTAATGCAAGCTGATCCAGATGCTGAGTTGATTGTTGGTTTCAAAGCAAAATCATCAAAAGAAGATTATGTTAGACATCTAAAAAACAAATCATTAGTTTCCGTTTTAGATACTAAAAAGGCTAATAAAGGCGATGTTTTCTTTTTAAATACAGGAACAGTACACGCGCTTGGAGCTGGAATTTTAATTGCAGAAATCCAGCAAACTTCTGATATTACTTATCGATTATACGATTTCGATCGAGTAGATGCTAATGGCAATGCACGCGAATTGCATGTCGATTTGGCCTTGGATGCCATTAACTATGATGTGGTTTCTGCACAATTAAACTATTTAACAAAGAAAAATAAGTCTAATGAAGTTGCCAGTTGCCGCTATTTTGTCACTAATTTCATAAATCTAGACGGAAAAAAGAGTGTGCCTCAAGATTTATTTTCTTTCAAGGTATTCATGTGTGTAGAAGGAGCGTTTGATATAATTTTAGGCAATGAAAAATACAGTTATACTTTAGGTGATACTGTTTTAATTCCAGCTAAAATGGATTCTTTTTCATTAACTGGAAAGGCGAATATTTTAGAAATTTACATTTAAGAACTTGTTTTCAAAAGATTATATGTAATTTTGCATCAAATTTAAAAGTAACAAAACATGCCAAGTGTAAAAAATTTAAAAAAAGACATCAATTTCGTTTTAGGAGACATTATTGAAGCAGTTTACATCTGCGAAATGACAGGAGCAGGAAAACCATCTGATGCAAGTAACGCTATTATTGATGAAGCGATCGAATCGTTTGATGCTTTAATCGCAAAAGTGAATGCAAAAAATGTTGAGAATAAGAAAGCACATTTTAAACAAATCAATGCAGAATTAGAACAAACTGCTAATCAATTGGTTGCTAAAATCAACGCGCTTTAATTAAAAAAATCAATAAAAAAGTGCAAAAATATTTTGGATAATTAAATTTGAAATATATATTTGCAAACGAATTGAGACGCCGATGTAGCTCAGCTGGCTAGAGCAGCTGATTTGTAATCAGCAGGTCGTGGGTTCGAGTCCCTCTATCGGCTCTAAAAAAGGAAAGCAAAATGCTTTCCTTTTTTTATTTTTGTTGAATTGTAATGTTAATTTTACTATTATTTTCCTTCAGCAGTTTTACGTTCGTCAATTAATTTCTTTAATTTTTTACCGTACAATGATTTAGCTACTTTTGGAGATAATGAACTTTGAATTGTATCAAGGAATTTTAAATTGATATCATAAATTTCGGCTAAAGCCACATAAGGAGCCACTTCATATTTCGCATTATTCACAGCAAAATTAGTAGTGTATAAATATTTACTTTTAATAATATTCTTTTGCAATTCATCAATAGAGTCAACTTGAGTTTGGTTTTTTGATTTTAAAGCATAAATACGTTTTTTTATCAATTCCAAATCTTGGTCGATGTATCTCGATACAACTTTTCTATACTCTTCGTATAGTTGATGATTTTTTGAACCCGTAATTTTTGCATCTGAAGTAAAAAAGTCCAAAGAAGTTTCAATATTAATTTTTCCTTTTTCAGCAAAAAACACAATATTATTATCTAAAGAATTGGACACACCACGATCTAAAAACAAATAAAACATTTCAGGTTCTTTAATATTCATTTCACTTTTGAAGTGCGAATCGCCGTTAATTTTAATGGTGTCTAAAGCGATTAAAGAGGTGTCTTTAATTTTTTGAATGTACAATGTTCCTTTTTTTAATCCTTTGATATAACCTGTAATTTCCAGGTTTTTGTTCGATTTTTTTTCAGAACAAGCAATTAAAACAAGAAGTGAAAACAGTAGAATAATCTTTTTTGACATATTTTTTTATTTGCTGCAAAATAATGAAAAAATCCGCAAAAAAAGCTATTCTTTGCGGATTCGTTTTTGACTAAAATCAGCCTATCTTTTATTTATAAAAACTTTGATACGTTCAATTAAACTGTTAACTACAGGTAAATTTGGATTGCTATACGATTTTAAGTTATCGTCATCATTCATAATTTCTTTCAAAACATGATTCATATTTTCAACAATATACAGTTCTGATTTTGGGTTGGCTTTATTTAAAAGTTTTGCTTCTGTTTCGGGAACTTGCAAATCTTTAGTCCCGTTAATTAACAAAATAGGAGCCTGAACTTTTTTAATTTCGTCTTGTGGTTTGTACTTTATCCATGAAATTAAATAGGGTTGAACGCTTTCTCTAAATATAGAATTCAAAAGCGGGTTTTTAATTGTTACAGTTTTACCCTTTTTTAAACTATCAAGTACAGGTCTTGAATCATCTTTCAAAATGGGAGCATTTTTTTCAATTTGTTCAAAAAGCACTTCATCAATTGGTCGCCCTGCTCCAGCCAATGATATAAATCCATCGGCATTCATTTTTGTGGTTGCAACCATTCCAATTAACGAGCCTTCGCTATGACCTGCAATAAAAATTTTCGTGTATTTGTTTTGCGATTTGAAATAGGTAAACACATCGCAAGCATCAGTTATCATATCGTCGAATCGAAGCGATTTTTCATCTGTATTTTTATCTTTTATTTGTTGTAAAATGCGCTTGTCATAACTAAAAACACTTGTCTTGGTATCGGTCAATCCTTCAGCTAAAAATTTAAGCGAATTGTTGTCGCCAGTTGCTTGTTGATTGCCGTTGCGATCTGTCGGTCCGGAGCCTGCAATAAGTATAACTAAGTTGTTTTTTTTCTCTGCATTTGTAGATGAGAATAATGTTCCTTTGATTAGCGTGTTGATTTTAATTTCAGTCGTAGCAATATTTTTTTCTTGAGAAAATAACTGAAATACAGAAACAAATAAAACCAGAATAGAAAATTTATTTTTCATGATTTAATTGATTAAATATAGAATAGTTTTTGAAAGAATTTCACTTATGATTAGCGTGAAGACAAAGTATAAATTGTGCTTATTTTCTTTTGCATTTGTTGCAGTTTTAAAACCATTATATAGTAAAATTATTGACCAGACTAATGCAATTAAACTTAATAGTGATGACGCAACCAATAATGCTATTTCAACAGAATTAAGTGCAAGTTTTGTTGTTGTTGATAGAGATTCGACTATTTTATTAGTAGCTAAAGAAAGCCCATCTTTATAGTTCAAAAGAGGCAAAAAATAAAAAGGAATCTTGGCAATTATTGTAGTGATTAAAACGTCAATAAAGCGTGTTTTTTTATTGATAAATGAACCAAGTGCAAAAAGTAAAATTGTAACACACAAAACGCTTATTATTATATCGAATAAAGGAGTGTAGAATTGAATTTTGTCTATAAAATGAACATCCAAAACGCCATCGTATCGTCCTTTGAAGAAGTAACCAATAAAAGCTCCAATCATCAAAGTTAGCATTCCAAATAGTAATAATTTTTTTTCTAAAATGCGTTCAAAAGGATTAATTAGTAGTTTTAGCATCGGTATAAATTTGATTGATAACAGTTTGAATTTTTTCAGGTTGTTGGGTTCCAATAATCAATTTAGTGCCATCTTTAAAAATAAGTTCCAAACCCTTGTTCCCTGAAACATTATAAGCACCTAGTCGAATTCCCCAACCGCCAAATTCACTAAACTTGTACTTTTTGGTTTGAGCGCTTTGTATTTTCTCCCAAGAATAAAATTTTGTTTTTAAAAGCAAAGGATAGAAACTAACGTAGATTCCTTCTTTTGTGATTTCAGTTTCCATATTGATCATCCATAATCCAATAATAAAAGGAATTAAAAGGAGTAATGGAGTTAACTCAAGTGCATTTTTTGCTGTTCCGAAATTTTTCTCTATTACAATTTTATATAAAATAAACCCGATTAATGCTGCTAATAGAAGCCAAAGCCACCATTGTCTGAAGTATTGTTTTTCACTATATAAAACACTTGTTTTCATGATTATTTATTTTGAAGATTTTTGATTTTCTGAATAATATCATCGAGTTTATTGCGAACAGTTGGGTAACTATTACCCATTTGAACGGCCATTTCTTTTAAACTTCCACTAGTTAAAAAGAACTGAAGAATAAAATTCTGTTCTTCTTCAGTGATTTGCAACAATAGGGGTAGTGAATAATTGCCCGAAACAGATGTAGCACAGTTTCCACAACTTAATTGAGTTACTGAAAGTGAATTTTCGCAACTCGGACATTGAATAGGAAGTTTTGGTTGCATTTTTTTTTGACAAAGTTAAGGATAATTTAAGTACAAATAAATAAAATTAAAAATTATTTTCACAAAATTGATTTTTTTATTAAAAAAAAGACGCTTTAGTTGAACTATGTAAATAAAAAAAGCCGCACTAACTACCGCTTTGCTATCTTGTTGTTGGTTGTCTGTCGTTGTAGTTTACATTTGAAGCGGTCGACTTTATTTGTGCGAAGTTTAGCATGTTAAGTATTCCTTCCTTGTACTCTTTCGCGCCACATCTTAAAACTTGATCGTTTCATTTCGCGACGCATTAGTTCAATAGTTTGCTGTTCGGATAAGTTAAATTGAAATTGAATGGCTTCAAATGGCGTAGGATCTTCCCACACCTTCTCAATGATTCGATCTATTTGTTGTTCGGTAAAGTGGTAACTTTTCATCGTAACAAAGAAACCTAATAAACGAAAAAACTCTTGTTGAACAAGAGTTAAAATTTAATCAAATTTATTTTTTATATAGTATTTACTATCTAAATCGTCATCGTCAAAGTCGTCAGCAATTGGTTTTGGTTTGGGTTTACTGGCTGTGACTTTCTTTTTCCACAGTTCAAAATTGTCTTTTGACAATCGTTTTCTCATCAGTTCGGTCACTTCATTTTCGGTAATTCCAAACTCAGCTTTCAAAACTTCAAAAGGTTTTCTTTCCTCTTGAGCCATACTGACAACACGCTCAATTTGTTCGCTGTCAAGTTCTACTCTTTTACTTTTTTTCATTAGTTAAAAGCACTATTAACGTTATCATTTTTATAAAATCAAATGGTATACCAATATTAGTAAAAAAAATAATTACTTTTTAATTTGGATAATTTTTTTTTAATCTTCGTTGGGAGTTCTCGTTTTTTCGAAAGGAATTTTTAGAAGTGATGACAGCACGTTATTCTCTTTTGGGTTCATATGAGTGTCAATACCGTAAACTATTTTTTCACGTTCCATATAACTAAAAGTACCTAGCAGTCGATCCCAAATTGAAAAAATATTTCCATAATTGCTATCGGTATAAGGCAGTTTGTAATGATGATGAATTTTATGCATATCTGGCGAAACAATAACATAACTTAGCAATTGATCAAGCTTTTTGGGTAAACAGATGTTGGCATGCGTGAATTGTGTAGCTACAACAGATAGTGTTTGGTACATAAACACCATCCACATCGGACTTCCAACAATTAACACTCCAAGTGTTGTAAAGGCAAATCGAATAACACTTTCGCCTGGATGATGGCGGTTTCCCGAGGTAGTATCGATATAAGTGTCACTATGGTGAATAAGATGAAAACGCCATAAAAACTTCACACGGTGTTCAACATAATGCGCTAAATAGGCTCCAAAAAAATCGAGTAATAGTAATCCAATGATAGTATAAATAAAACTATTCCAATAGGGAAGTAGAGGTAAAATTCCGATATGATTTTTAGTTACATAATCAGCTGTGTTAACTAAAATAAAGGCCAAAGCAAAATTGATAACAATAGTTGTGGCCGTAAAGAATAGATTAATTCCAGCGTGTTGCCATTTATTATAATTGAATTTAAAAAACGGAACGGCGCTTTCAATCAACCAAAAAATAGCAATTCCACCAGCCAAAATCAAACCTCTGTGCAAGGATGGAATAGTTTCAAAATATTGAATAATTTCATTCATTTCTATTGAATTTCACCAAAAATAATGAAAATATTAGTTGATTATGCGAAAGGTCAAATTTATTCTTGGACCCACAATTTTGGCTGTTTTAGGGATTTGATGTTTCCAAAAATGTTGGGTTTCTCCTTTCATAAGTAACAAACTTCCGTGTTCCAAATTCAGTTTAATATTTGCCTCTTTAATAGTGTTGTGTTGCAAATGAAAAACGCGTTCCGCTCCCAAACTCACTGAGGCAATAAACGGATTTTTCCCCAACTCTTTTTCGTTATCGGCATGCCAACCGTTACTGTCTTTTCCATCTCGATACAAATTGAGTAAAACAGTAGTAAAGTTTTTATCGCAAATGGTTTCAATTTCATTTTTGATAAACATTAGCACAGTGTTCCATTTGTGAGGTTGCATCACTATATTAGAGTAGGAATAAGGCTTTCCTTCATTTCCATACAAAGCAGTTAATCGAGGTTGGGGATGAACTTTATTAAAAACCTTAATCTCATCTTGTTGCCAAGGCGTTTTTTGATACAATTTTTCAAATAAAACGTTGGCTTTTTCAGCATCAAAAAAGTTGGGATGGTATTCGATTTCGGCATTGGGTAAATCGAAAATAATTTTTTCCTTAGGAAATAATGTACTCATTGCACAAAAATAAAAAAAGCGATGAACTTCACCGCTTTAATTTTTTTATATTATTTCAAAAGAATTAATCATTTTTTTTCTCTAGTAACGAGCGGTAAATAAATCCACCAAAAACAGCTCCTGCTATTGGTGCAACCCAAAACAACCAAACTTGCGACAGTGGTTCGCCCAAAGTAATTACAGCTTGTGATAAAGAACGAGCTGGATTTACCGAAGTATTGGTAATTGGAATACTAATTAAGTGAATTAAAGTCAGACCCAAACCGATGGTAATTCCGGCGAATTTTCCGTTGGCAAATTTATCAGTGGCTCCCAAAATAATGATCAAAAAGAACATGGTCAACACGAATTCAGCAAAGAAAGCAGCTTCAATAGAATAACCTTGTGGCGAAAAAGCACCATAGCCATTAGTAGCAAATGCTCCGGCTTTAGTAGCATCAATTGCATTTTCGGCTTTACCAGTCCAAATAAAATAGAGAACACCAGCTGCAGCAATAGCTCCAATACATTGCGCTACAATGTAAGGTGCCAAATCTTTAGCAGAAAAACGTCCACCTGCCCATAATCCGAATGAAACGGCCGGATTAAAATGGCCACCTGATATGTGCCCAACTGCATACGCCATTGTCAAAACGGTAAGTCCAAAGGCAAGCGAAACACCTGCAAACCCAATACCTAAATCTGGAATTCCAGCAGCAAAAATAGCGCTACCACATCCTCCAAAAACCAACCAAAAGGTTCCAAAAAATTCTGCAAAAAGTTTCTTCATAATAAAAAGTGTTTAAGTTGATTTAATTAACATATAAATAAGCCCAATAAATAAGAGCAATTTGTAAAGGTAATCGAAGTAATACAATCCAAAAAGGCAAACCCAGTCGTGCTTTTTTTTCAAAAACCATGTATAGGTTTGAGGGAAAAATCAAAAGTAATAAAATAATAATTGACGATGATGCAACCGATTGATAATAAGGTATTAATAAACTAGCACCAAATAATATTTGCAAAAAACCAGTCATAAAGTTAATAAAATCTTTGTAAACTAAAAACGATGGTATCATTTTAAAATACAATTCGGGTTTCCATAGATGATTGGCTCCCGATAGGATATAAAAAATCGCCATCAAAATGAGATGCCAAGAGTAGTTCATAGTCAATAGTTTTTTACTAAAATAAATAAAATTACTATTGAAAATACAATTGTAGTAATTATTCTACCAGTGTTTATAAGGCTTCAAAGTGGTTTTAACCTTTTGATAAAGAAAAAACTACAAACCCATTTTAATACAAAATGTAAAAATTGAAATTTACTTTGCGGAGTTAAAAATGAAATTTGAGAATAGAGACTATTTTCAATATTCTTTACGAAAATCGAGAAGCTATTGATTAAAAGCAAGTTGAAGTTTCGAAATTACTCTTTTTGACTGTAATGTTTGGTAAGATAAAACACATTTACTCCTAAAATAAATGCATTAGTAATGATTACGGGCCAAGATATTGCCAACATTACACCGTATACAATAAACAAAACGGCTCCAATCGAATTAATGATTCTAAGGCGATTAATGTTTTTCATCAAAAATGAAATCATTAATACCAATGATGCCAAATAACCAACCCATTCTGTCATAGAAATATCAAACATTGTTTCCTTTTTTTAGTGAGGCGCAAATGTAAGACATAGACGCGAATTGCAAAGAATAAAAAAGTACTTTTTAAAAAACACCTTTCAATTCAGTGTTTTTTATTCCTATTGAAGCGGGATTGAAATTCATTTTTTGTTGCAAAAGTGTTGCGTAAACACTGCGGAAATCAATTTCGTATTTCAAATCGCCGTTGTCCAAATCAATTAAGTTAGGGTTGTTACCAATTATTTTTCCTTTGGTATTTCCACCAATAATAAACATCGGTGCTGCGGTTCCGTGATCGGTTCCGTTGCCGTTGTCTTTTACTCTGCGACCAAATTCTGAGAAAACAACAATTGTGACATTTTGAAGCAGTTGCGCTTTTTTCAAATCGGTGTAGAAACTAAAAATGGCATCGTTCAATTCACTCAATTTTCGGCTGTGAATATCGAGTTGATTATCATGTGTGTCAAATCCGCCGAGCGAAGTATAATAGACTTTAGAGTTCAAATTTCCTTTAATCAATCGAGCAATCCATTCTAAATTTTTGGCTAAACCCGATTTTGGATAACTCATTTCAGTTGTTGATTTGGCTAAAGCTTTCTGAATTTCATCCGATCCTTCGTTCACCGAATTGGCAATTTTTCGAACAAAATCCAATTGCGGATTGTTGGATAATTTTGCCGATTCTTCTCTGTCCGTTTTTATTTTAAATCGATTCGGATCTTTTACTGTAATAGCGTTGGGTTCCAAACCTTTTAAAGCCAAATTATCAATTGAATCCAAGTTGATTCCAGCTGTTGGTTGATGGTCTTTGCATTGTAAATCCAAATAACGTCCAAGCCAACCTTCGTTCAAGTATTGATTCGAACCTGTTGCCGTTTGCCAAATTTCCTGACTACGAAAATGCGAACGATTGGGCTCAGGATAGCCTACATTTTGAATTACCGTTAAATCACCATTTTGTTGCATTTGAGCAAAATGGTTCAATGCAGGATGAAAAGCCATTCCGTTGTTTGCTCCCACAACTTCATTTTTGTTCAACGCAATTTTGGGTCGCATTTGATAGTAAAACGGATTATCAAAAGGAACATACGTATTCAAACCATCGTTTCCACCGTTTAACTGAATGAAAACCAAACATTGTTCACCTACGACTAAGTTGGTTTGAGCACCAAAAGCATGCAGAAATTCAGGTAAAATAAGCAATCCACCTGTAAAGGTTCCTGTAAGCGATAAAAAGTTTCTTCTGTTCATTGTTTAGTTAAGTTTATTAGGGTTATTAAGTTTACATTTTATGATAAGTTATATTAAACAATGAAGTTCTTATTTTTTAATAATCTTTACAAACTCCATAAAGCTCATAACTCAATAACCTATTATATCAATTGATACTCTGGCGTTTTAGTGATGTAATTGAACAATCGTAAAACCGCATTTTGTGCATTGTCTTTTTCGGCATCGAAGTCGTATTTCAGTAAGTTTTCCATATCTTTTTGCATAGATTCATCAACTTGAAAAAGCAAACGATTACTGAGTTCGGCAATGATTGCTTTGTTGTTCCCTTTTTTGTTAAAATCGACTTTTACTTTGATAGTTTCAAGAGCCATTTCGGGTTGTTCGCCTTCTTCTGCTATTTTATTAAACATTTTTCTGTTGATGTTTCGTCCACTGCAAAGCAAATCGGAAACGTTGTTGCGTTGCAAATAAATTTGCGATGTCAACCACGAATTACCTCCATCCCAACCTTTTACATTGGGTTGATTGAGTAAATCCATGCCTTGTTGCACCAGAAAAAACACAATCATGGCGTCGCGAATGTCGCTGGCATGAAGTTCGTCGGTCAACTGAACTAGGTAAACCAACGGATCTTTTATTTTGCTTCCGGCATTATTTTTTGCGTATTCTTCTGTGAAAATTTTGATTAACAAAGGCTGAATTTCAAAGTTTTCTTTTCGAAAAAAATCACCGTAATACACTACTAATTCTTCAGAAGGATTGTCGTAAATGAACCATTTTAATAGTTTACGTGTAATTAAATACGGAATGCTTTTTTGTTCAAAAATGATATCCACCAAATCGTCGGCTTTCCAATTTCCAGTTTTACCAAAATAAGTTTTGTTGCTATTGTCTTCGGCAAAACGTCGGTACGTGGCTTGATTTTCACCCAAACCCAAACCAGCTAAAGCTCGTGCACCTTCTTTGATATCGTTTTCGGTATAATTGCCAATTCCGAGCGTGAAAAGTTCGAGTAATTCGCGACTCAAATTTTCGTTGATTTTGTCTTTTTTGTTGTCAATATTGTCCAAATAGCGCACCATTGCATTGGTTTTGATAATGGATTTGGTTAATTCTTTAAAGTTGCCAAAAGCATTTTCGCGTAAAAGCGCATTGTGTTGGTACACCCAAAAATTGGATTTGACTTTTTGTGTAGTGCTAACAAAATGATTGTGCCAAAAACAAACCATTTTCTCACGCAGAGGAAGCTCTTCAGTACGGATTCTATTGATCCACCATTTTTTGAGTTCGACCGAATTGCGGATTTGTTTTTTTAAGAATTTTTTCTGCTCTTCCGAATCGGCTACTTTGATTTTTTGACGCGCTTCTCTTAAATCGGCGATGGTTTTGGGCTCGTCTTTCAAAAACTCGGGCAATTCTTTAGGAAAAGTTGCAGACATTGACTTTTTGAGGAAATTTTCAATTCCTAATTGTTCAATTGTAGCAGCTTGTTTGCCCGAAAAACCCAAACGCAGTGACCATAAATTGCTTTTGTTCATAACCCAAAAAAATTAAATATACAATTTAGACTTTTTTTAACACCAATGGTTTAAATAAAAGCAGAAAAAAAGAGTTAGTATTAATTGACAATTAACAATTATCCAATGTCCATTGTAAATTATCCATTTTCATGAAAAACATTATTTTACTATTTTTTCTCTCGTTTATTTGTTGCAACAATGCATCAACAGAGCCGATTCCTTTTAAAGATTATACTTCAACCAACGCAGAAGCATTGCAATATTGCAAAGAAAACGGCTTCAACGAAGATTATTATTTTTTGGTTGATTTGAGTGTTCATCCTGGGAAGAATCGGTTTTTTGTGTATGATTTTAAGCAAAGTAAAATAATTGATAAAAACTTGGTTACTCACGGAAGTTGTGATCAATTTGAGGAAAATCCTGATAAATGGGAGAAAGCCAAGTTTAGCAATAAAACCAACAGTCATTGCTCGATGAAAGGTAAATTCAAAATTGGCAAACGCGATTACAGTAGCTGGGGAATCAAAGTTAAATATTGGCTACACGGACTAGAAAAATCGAATGCCAATGCGGTGAATAGAGTAGTGGTTTTGCATTCGTGGTCGGCAGTTTCAGATGAAGAGATTTATCCACAAGTGAGCCCGTTAAGTTGGGGTTGCCCAGCCGTTTCAGATGATTTTATGCGCAAATTAGATGCAAAATTAAAAACGACTTCCAAACCGGTTTTACTGTGGATTGTAGATTAAGGAAGTTGGAATTTAGAAATCAGAATTTAGAAGCCTAAAGTTGCTTGCTTAGCCCTGACAGAAGCGGTATCTCGTCTTTAGGGACGAGATAGAGCGTATGGCAGGAAAATGGATTGCAAAAACGCTCAAGCCATTCGCTCCAAAAAAATCCCACAAAAAAAGTTTCTGTGGGATTTTAAACTAACTAAACTCAATTATCTTCTGCCAGAACGTTTTACTTTTACTACTTTGGTATTGCCACGATTGTTTTTCCGAACTACGGTTGTGCCTCGTTTGTTTTTGACAATCAGGGTTGTCGATTTTCGTTTAGGAGCATAAACCGCGCGAGCTACAGTTACTCTTCTTAAATTGGTTTTATGGAAATAAACACGATGTGAAGCACAACGAGTAAAGAATACGGTATGATGAAAAGGTTTCCAAGGTTTCCACCAACGCGGATAATATCCCCAATGGAAAGGTGAAACCCAAGCGACATAAGTTGGAGCATACAAAAAACGAACGCTAGGCCAAAACCAAACATTTACTACCACTCGTGTTGCAGTAAGTTCAAAACCATTCGGACCATGATTTTTATCTACTTTTTCATTTACATCAAAAGGTTCAACTATGGTATTTTCGCCATACAAATCGCTGTCGCCTTCAATTTGTAATTGTGCTTCTTCATTTCCTGTTTTTTCAATACCAATTGTAGCAATATCTTGCTTTTCGTTTTTGTCAACAAAAGTGCTCAGTACAATAACATGAGTGTTTTTGTCTGTAATATCTAAAACTGTGATGTAATCAATTTCTCCATCATTATTCAAATCGAGGTTATTGACGTTACTTTTCTCGTCGTTAATTGCCTTTTCAAACTCTTCCAGCGATTGTGCTTCTTTAAAAATAGCTAGTGCGCCTTCTAAACTAAAATTATCACCTATTTGATTAGGTTGATCATTTTCTTGACTGTATCCTGTTGCTATTCCTAGAACAAACAATAGGAAAAGGAATTGAATTTTTTTCATAAGCTATAGGTTAAAATGATTTTTAAAAGAGATTTTTACAGAGTTTAGACAGCAAAAAGCAATAAAGGTTTAAATCGATTTTGACTTATTGATTTAGTTGTACATTTGAAGTCGAAAAAAAATGAACCTACGATGCGACTATTTTCAGTACTTTGTTTACTATTCGCGCTACTTTTTGGTGGTTCATTTTCGGTTTGGTCTCAAGAAAAAGAAAAGAAAAAAGACACTACGATTGTTTATCGCGAAATTGAACAATATTCTAAACGGAGTAAGCTGACCAAATGGATTCATAAACTCATTTTTGAGCCCGTTGTCAAAGAGAAATCAAAAAAGAGTACTTTTCAAAAAACCATTCAAACCAATTACGCCAACTACGAGTGCAAGGTAATTCGTAAAATTCATATTGTTACTCTGGATCCGTTTGGTTATTCGGAAACCGATACGTTAAAAAAACCGAAGCGTAAAAATGATCGTTTGGGCAATGCATTGCATTATAAAACCAGAGATTTTGCAATCAACAATTTGTTGCTTTATAAGAAAAACGATTTTCTCGACTCGCTTTTGGTAAAAGAATCGGAGCGTTTGATACGAGGTCAACGTTATGTAAGAAGTGTTTCTACTCAAATGGTTAAAGTACACGCCGACTCAGTTGATGTTTACATCAGGGTTTTGGATTCATGGAGCTTGGTTCCTGAATTTTCGAGTACCACCAGCAACTCAACATTTAAGTTAACCGAACGCAATTTTTTGGGAATTGGCCACGAACTTTCGGGTACTTATCGTGAAAGTTTGACTAGCAAAGACAATTCATTTAGTACCAGTTATGCTGTTCCGACTATTTTCAAGACGTTTATTCGAGCCAATTTGAATTACCAAAAAGAAGTGGATGGTAGTTTTGGAAAATTCATCAATTTTGAGCGACCTTTTTTCTCGGCTTATTCGCATTGGGCTGGCGGAATATATGCTGATCAGCAATACAAAAAATTGGTGCTAGCCAACCGTGAACTGAATATTTCTCCGGAATCGTACAAATACAATTCGCAAGATTATTGGTTAGGCTATGCATTTCCTTTTTTGAATGGAAAAACCGAACACTACCGAACCACCAATTTTTTTACCGCTGTTCGTCATTTGCAATACAATTATAGTGAGCAGCCAAGTGCTGAATATGATGAGATGTCGGTTTATTCGAGTGAGAAGCAGTATTTGGCGAGCCTTGGATTTGCCTCACGAAAATTTACCCAAGACAAATACTTATTTAATTTTAACGTTACCGAAGATATTGCGTCGGGCTTTATTTACAGTATTACCGTTGGAAATCAACATAAAAATAATATCGATCGTTTTTACTTGGGCGGAAGAGTAGCTTTGGGCCGATTTTATCCGTTTGGGTATTTGAGTACCAATATTGAATACGGAACTTTTTTTAGAAGAGACGTTACCCAACAAACAGTTTTAAATTGGAGTTTGGTTTATTTTACGAACTTGATCGAAATGGGAAGTTGGAAATTCAGACAGTTTGTAAAACCTCAATTAATTATCGGTTTGAATCGGCTAAACAGTAATCAGGATCGATTGACTTTGAATGGCGATGTTGGTTTGCAAGGATTTGAATCGACTACGTTACTCGGAACCAAGAAAGTTTTAGTTAGCTTTCAAACCCAAAGCTATTCGCCGTGGAATGTTTTGGGTTTTAGGGTCAATCCGTATTTGAGTTACTCACTTGGGATGTTATCAGGAAGTGATAATTCGTTTAGCAAAAGCAAAGTATATTCTCAAATTGGCGCTGGCGTTATTGTAAGTAATGACTTTTTGGTATTCAATTCGTTTCAGTTTTCGTTTTCGTACTTTCCTTCGGTTCCTGATGGAAGCGATTTATTCAAAACCAATTCCATTCGCACTTACGATTTGACTTTACCCAATTTCGAAATCCCAAAGCCGAGTGTGGTGTCGTATCAGTAATTCATTTTCAGTTACTTAAAAGTAAAATCCCTATTTGTAGGGATTTTTTTTATCACCCTAAAAAGGAATTTTGTTTCATAAACTTTTAAACTATTTATTATGAAAACAAGATTATTTTTTATTGGAATACTGTTGATGAGTGTTTCGATGTTTGGGCAGCTAGAAGAGATTAAAGTTAATGGTAATTATTATTTCAAATACAACACAGAAAAAAAGAATACAGAGTTAAATGAAATTTTAATAAGAAATACCAATAAAGACAATAATACCAATCAAGATACTTCAGATACGAATAAAAGTAAAGATACATACATAGTCAAAACGGGCTCAATTAAAGTCATAAGTGTTAAAGATAATAAAGTTACTTATTATTATTTATCTGATAAGTCTGATACAAAAAAGGCATACGAAATTTCAAAAGATGAATTTGAAAAGATGATGTCAATATATTACAATCGATTGGAGTGGAAAGTTGGGTTTTTTGCTGTTCCCTTCAAATTAAGATTTAATGATTTTGAATTTGAATCCGATATTAGTTTGGGAACTAACTTGAGTTTTAAGTATCGTTTTAATAGAACGAGAGAAGATGGTTTTGCCTTAGAGCCATTGTTTGGTTTAGGAATTACTAAGGTTAACTTAGATGAGTATAATAGTAAAATAGAATCTCCAGGCAGTACAAGTGCTTTTACTATTAATAGTGGTTTGTTAATTCATGTTAATGGTAAAATTAATTTTGGATTATTTTACGGTGGAGATTTTTTAGCTAAAAAAGATAATTCTCAATACGATTGGAAACACAATGGCAATGGTTGGCTAGGAGTAGGTTTGAATATTACCTTTTCTGAAACTAATAAGAACGATCAAAAGTAGTTTATTTTTGAATTAAGTAAATATCACCTTTGTCAAAGTTCAAAACTTTGACAAAGGTTTCAAGTTTTCAAAAGTTCTCAAAAGTTTTCTTTAAGGTAAACTTTGCCAAAGAATGGGGCTAAAAATCGTATTTCCGTTCCACAGCAAATCGAATTAAATCGGTTTTACCGTGAATGTTCATTTTTTTGAGGATGTTTTTTCGGTGGGTATCTACAGTGCTTTTTCCAATAAATAATTGGTCGGCTATTTCTTGTGAGGTTTTGCCTTCGCCAATAAGTCGCAAAATTTCTTTTTCGCGCGAACTTAACAAGATTTCCTCTTTAGAGGTAGTATCAAATGCAGTAATAGTATCATCGTAAAAAGTAGCGCCTTTGGATACTATTCGAATGGCTTCGATTAGTTTTTTTAGAGGTGAGTTTTTCATAATGTATCCAGTTGCACCCGCCAATTTCATTTGGTTTACCGCTTCGCTTTGGTCAAACATACTAAAGGCAATCACTTTGATGTGCGGAAACTCTTTTTTAATGATTTTGGTGGCCAAAATACCATCACATTTGGGCATGCGAATGTCGGTAATTACTACAGCAGGTTGTTTTTTTCGAACCAAATCAATCAGCAATTCGCCGTCATTGGCTTCTGCTACTACCGAAATGTCGTCTTCGTATTCGAGCGATAATTTAATGCCGTCAATTAAGGCTTGGTGGTCTTCTGCTAGTGCTATTGTTATCATATAGGTAAATCAATTATAATGGACGTTCCTACTGAAATATTCGAATCAATCGTAAACGTTCCGTTCATTTGCTCTATTTTTTTCTCGATGTTTTTCAGTCCGATTCCTGACGTTGACACAATATTTTTGGAATCAAAACCTTTTCCGTTGTCTTCTACAATAATGTTTAGTTCGCTAGTTCCGTATTGTGTTAGGTTAATATTGACCTCAGTCGCTTCAGAATGTTTGATGATATTGGTGCACAATTCTTGAATAATTCGGAACAACGTTACTTCGAGTGTGTTTTCTAAGCGTTCGTTCAAACCGTGCGGAATCACATTGATTTGGAGTTTATTTAGTACACTCATTTTTTCAGCCATTTTTTTGACGGCTACCACAAGACCTTCACTACCAATTACACCAAGATTTTTTAAATGCGAAATGTTGCGTACTTTTTGGTAGGCTTCATCAATAAGCGAATCGGTTTTTTTAAACAATTGAGCTTCTTTATCGCCTGAATCGGTATCGTGACGTTTTAGGTTTTCAAAATTCAGTTTTAAAGTCGCCAACATGCTTCCTAAATTATCGTGCAACTCATTGGCTATGCGTTGGCGTTCTTTTTCCTGACTTTCGAGCATGACATCAATTTCATGCAGTTCTTGTTCTTTTAAAGTAGTTTCAAGTTTTTGGGTTTCGAGTTGCTTTTCTTGCTCGATGATTTTTTTCTTTTTGGAGAGGTTTTGGTAGGCGAGGATGGAAAGGGTTACAATGATGAATAAAAATCCGATTGTTGAATAAATTATAATTTTAAGGTTTTGGTTTTCGAGCTCTTTTTCTTTGGTTTTATATGCTACGGATAATTGTTTTGAAATTCTTAAAACATCTGAATTATGTTTACTTTGTTCAAGTTTATTTTTTGAATAATTGCTCTTTTGAAAATAAAAATAAGCACTATCAAATAGTTTATTATCTCTATAGAAATTAGATAACCATTTATATTTATAGATGTTATTATGAATTACATTTTTACCACTATAAGTGGTATCAATTTTTTTTAATTTTTTTATGGAGGATTCATTTTTTTTTTGATAATAATCTGCAATGGCATCACAAATTTGGCAAGCGTATTTACCATCTATAAACATTCCATAGTTGTTTTTAGAAAATAAATGGATAGCGTTAGAATAATAATTTGATGCAATAGAATATTTTTTTTTTCTTAAATCATAATATAAACCAATTGAGCGAAAAGCATTTGCTTTTAAAAAGATGTCTTTTTCTGATTTTGAAATATTTTGTAAATTAATAATTTCATTTTCAGAAATAGAAATGTAATCTATAAAGACTTTTAAGTAAAGATCTGAAGTTATGAAGTTTACTCTTTCAAAATGGTCATATAGATTTTTTTTATATTCATCTAAAAAAAAAATAAATTCAGAATCTTCAATATTTACAAGTTTATTATAGTATAATAAAATTGATTTTAAAACTTCACATTTTAAAACTTGATTATTTTGTTTTTCAGATAGTTCTAAAGCCAACTTTAAATATTTTATTGCTTCTTTTTCTCTGTCAAATTGATAAAGAAGTTGATACAATCCATAATTTAGATAGTTTAATGTTTGACCATATTCTGACTTTGATTTTATTAATTGAACATATTTTACTTTGGGTTTTTCTTTATAAATTCCATACTCTTTTATCAAGTCTAGGTATAAACTTAATTGTTGAATTTCAATAGAATTTTTTCCTTTTTTATCGATTAAGAATTCTGCATCTTTAAATTTTTGTTTTTTTATCTCTATTAATATTGAATTATAATATTTTGCATTGGCATATAAAAAGTTATTTGCCATGAATAATAATATCCATGACAAATAAATAGTAAAAGCTTTTTTATCACGTAAGTTTGACATAAACTGGGCGACATCTATCGGTAATTATTCTGCCAGTTGCTGGATCTACCCTTGCACTCTCTGTTTTTAAAATAATCTCACTTAAGGAGGCAGTATCGGTTTTAAAAAAATTTAAAAAGTCAATTTTGTCATCATCCTCTGCGGGTGTGTTTTCATAAGTAACATCAAAATAAATTAGATAATTCATGTTTAAATAATCTTTAAAATCGCCTGAAAATTGATTTACGATATCATTTTTAAAATTGTTAACATAATTTAAATCATTACAATTTAAAATACTTGGTTGTGATTTTACTTTAAATAAAAGGTTGTTAACATTATCATCAATTTTTAGAGGTGATAAAGTAATTTTTAAATGATAAATAGGTTCTTCAATATCTATATCATAATATAAGTCTAATTCCGTATTAAAATTTGAAAACCCAAATTTTAATATTCCCTTTTTAAATTCATGCAATAGAAAAGAAAACTTTTCTGGTTTTGCGAAGTTTTCATGAATGTCACTAAATAACATTTTTCCATAAATAGAAAAAAAAGATAAACTCATTCTTTCGCTTCTTATATGTTGCCATTTTGAAGTTTGTTGATTATCTTCTGCTTTAATACTAAAACGGGTTCTTAAATTTTCATGCATAATAAATAGTTTTTAAAGTTATACACCCCAAAATTCCGACCATAAGTTAAAAAAAAAATCCCTACAAATAGGGATTTTCACATTTTCTTAATGATTAAAATAACTGATTATTAGTCTTTTGACGACTCTTCTTCTACTATATCACTCAAGTGCAAGCGCAGTGCCGTTACGGAAATGCTGATTTCCCAAAACGAAATTCCGAGTGAAATAAGTAAACTCAATAAGCTAAATCCGAATAAATAAATTCCTACAGCTTGTTGCTCTAAAAATAGCATGAGCATTCCAAAAACCGACAAAAACAAACACAAAACACCAAACAATTGCATATAACGAATGAGCGTTAGCCTCAAGTTGAGGTTTTTTATTTCCAACAAAATACTTTTGTTACGATCCTGATCGTAGGTTTTTTTTAATCCACGAACAATTTGTGCTATGGTCAAAAATCGGTTGGTATAGGCCAACAAAATTAGTGACGTTGCCGAGAATAGTAAGGCTGGAGTTCCAATTTCTATGGTCATAATGTTTTATTTTCGGATGGCGTAAATCAACTCATCTAAGAATTCGCCGTTTTTATAAATGTTCTTTTCAATTCGAGCTTCTAAGGTAAAACCTGCTTTTTCCAGTACTTTTTGCGAAGCCAAATTGTTGCCATAAGGTCGCGCATAAATACGAGTAATGTCAAAATTTTGAAATCCGTAGTCCACCATTTGCTTTACAGCTTCGGTAACAATACCTTTTCCCCAAAAGGGTTCACCCAAAAAATAGCCCAATTCCATATTTTTACACATGATATCACTTTGCGCATGCAAGCCAATGCTTCCAACTGCCTCACCATCAATCTCAATAGCAAATACTGAGGTTGGATTTTGAGCCGAAACCATTTCTATAAATGATTGAGCATTTTCAATGGTGTATGGATGCGGAAAAGCGTTGGTTAAAAATCGAGCAACATTTGGGTTATTGGCATATTTAGTCAAATTTTCAGCGTCTGATAGTGTCCAAGGGCGAAGATTCATTTTGATTGTGTTAAATAGGTATATTGTTGTAACGAAAGTAGCTTTTTTCCGTCACATAACAAAAATAACGTAATTCATGAAAAAACTAGCTTTATTTCTCACTCTTATTTCGGTTTCTTTTTTGTCAGCTCAAGAAAAGTTGAGCGATACAGTTAAGTTAAAGGAAGTTGAAATTAAAAAAGAGCGTAAAGCTATTGAACAGAAAGCCGACCGAACTATTTTTGATTTTGCATCGCAAGCTCATTTGAATTCAGGAACGGTTTTAGAAGGATTGAAAAAACTGCCAGGTTTAATCGTTTCGGATGTAGCTGGAATGATGTACCAAGGCAAACAATTGGATGTGTATTTGGATGCTCGACCGCTCAATATTTCATCCAACGAATTGACGGCTTTTTTGGAAGGAATGCCCGCCAATACGATCGAAAAAGTTGAGGTAATCACGCAACCAGGAGCAGAGTTTCCGGCCACTTCAGGCGGAGCTATTATCAATATTATCACAAGTAAAAATGCCAAAAAATATCTGAGCGCAACGTATTCTTCTGGAGCTAATTTTACTTCGTATGATAAACTTCGTAGCAGGTTTAATAATAGCTTGCTCATCAGCGCCAAGAACAATTATTTTGGTTGGCAATTCAATGTGGGACAAAGTTACCGCGAAAGTGCGCTTTGGTCTAATGTAAGTAAAATAGATATTTCGCCTTATACGAACCTTTCCGATACTGATGCCGACCGAATTACTCGCTTGTATTATGCCAAATCGGCTTTGACTTTCGATTTGAAAAAAGACCGTTTGTTGCTCAATTATGATATTTTTTACAATAATAACGATGCTTATACTTTGGCAAATGGTTTAGGATTTGTTTCCGATGATGCCAGTCAAACGCAAATTGTACGTCAAGAAGCTGTGGCTACCTACCAAAGACGTTTTGAAAATAGAGACAAAAAACTCGATTTTCGATTTAATTTTGCACGAAACAATTCTGACTTTGATTTGTCTAACCGAATTTTTAATGTCAATGTACTGGATAATAATTCGTTGCAAGATTATGTGAATTTTAAAGTAGATTATTCGCAACCTATAAAAGTGCTTGATGAAGGTAAAATTAGTGTAGGAACTTTAATCGATAATTTGTCGTTTGAAACCCAAAGTTTTGGTACAACCAATTTGGATTACGACCGAAGAACAATGGCAGCTTACGCAGAATTTCAAACTACGTTCAAGAAGTTTGATTTTATAGTTGGAACCCGAGCAGAAGATTATTCTATAACCGGAAATACAGACACTGCTGATTTGATTCCGTTCAAGCAATTTCGATTGTTTCCGAATGCTTCTTTGCAATACAATTTTGGTTCGCAAATCTTTTTTAATGTCAATTACAACAAAAAAATTAGCTTGCCCAGTACGTCATCATTGAACCCAAATAACACCAATTACCAAAATCAGAACGTTGTGTTTTCAGGAAATCCGCAGTTACAACCCACCATTTATGACAATTTTGAAGTCAAGTTGAGCGCCTTTGATTACGCTTTTATTAGTTACAACATGAGTTCCATTCACAATCAAGTGGTCAACAGAGTCTTGCTCAACGGAAATACGGTTTCAAATACTTCTGTCAATGTTCCCGATTTAAAAATTCACAATTTCAATTTCGGAATGCCGTTGCCTTATATGTTGTTTACCAAAGGTTTGAAGGAAACCATGAAGTTCGATTTCAATCCAGATAAAATCAATTTTCTCTACATTTATACAGGTTATCAATTGCATGAAATTCCGGGATTGGAAACCAAAGGGTTTTGGACATTCAACTTGATGTCGCAGTTGGTTTTGCCTAAAGACATTAAATTCATTACCGAGTTCAGCACGACTACTACAGGCGGTAATTACTACTATTTTGTTTCAACTTTGCCATTCAATAATAGTTTGGATTTTAATATTTCGCGCAAATTTTTAAAAGATCAACTCACAGTTTCTATTGATATTGACGATGTACTCAATTCAAATAAACAAGGATTTACTTCCGTTGGAACTCCGATTTTATTGGAAAACAAATACGACACACGCCGATTTGGTTTCAGCATCAATTATAAAATTCCGACCAAAAACAAATTGGCCAAAGAAGATCCGAATTTGTTGAATAAAGAGAAAAAAGAAGAGAATAATTCGATTGGGAATTAAAAAAACCTGCAATTGCTTACAGGTTTTAGTTACTATTTGGATAAGATTACTTATTCAGAATAATCACAATCTTATTAAAATCGGCGGCAGCGTTGATTACGGCTTTGTATTCGTCAAATTTTTCTAATGGATAATTCATGATTTTGTAGTATTCTACATTTTCAACATTGATTTCATTTTTGGTTGCATTATAGTTGCTCACAAAAACGGCTTCGTCTTTTCCGTTGATAGTGGTTTTGAAGTTTAAATTGAATTTGTCTAAATTTTTCACCGTTGTTCCTTCTGGCAAAATAATTTTGATTTTACGTAAATAGGAGTGAGGATAATCAATTTCTACAGGTAAAATGCGTTTGTTTTCCTGGTAAAATTCCAATTGTGGACCAATAATTTTCCCAACGGAGAATAAGTAATTATCGCCTGCTTTTTGTACCAAATCTTTGCCTTCGTATTCAACATTCAAAACAAATGGTTTTTTGCCCACAAAATCCAAGCCATCGTTTTCAGCAGCAATCGATTTGAATTCTTTTTGTTGGGTGTAATTTTCGGCTACTTCTTTCAAAATGTCTTTGTATTGCTTCGGGTCAGCAAAGTCTTTTATCGGTTGAAAATTCATACCCGAAAAACCACCAAATGACATTTTACTTTTTATCGTTGGGTTTTGTAAATCAGTTGTAAAATCTACTGTAATTTCCATTACATCATGAGTAATATCGGTTCCAGGAATTTGGATAAATTGGCTTTCTCCCGTTCCCATCGTGATGCCACCAACGTTTTTGGGTTTGATGAAAAGTCCGTATTGATTGGTCAAATAATTTGGAACTAAAGGTGTTCTGAATTCAATTTCAGTTGGACACAAATAACTATTTACACTAGGAAAGTAAAATAGAATTTCACTCAAACTCTCATAGCTTTCAAATTCGGTATCAAAAACATCTTTGTAACGATTCGAGGTAAAAACGGTATTGGTTTCAATTTTAAAATACTTAAAAACAGCCAAATACAATTTCAAAATATCCGATTGATTGGCTTGTTTGGCTTTGATTACATCGGCCAAATTTTCTTTAGTATCAAAATAACGATTGTATGGAATGGTTTTTTTGATTTTGTTTTCGATGTTCCACACTTGTTCTTGCGTGTCTTTTGATTTCGGAATGGATGCACAAAATTCATCAACTGCTTTTTGCGATTTTTTATCCAATTCTTCGTTGAAACGCTCGTAAATTGTAGTGGCGAATTTTTTGTAATTGTAAATGTTTTTCGCGCCAGTATTGTAGTTTTCGTAGAGCTTGTAACGGAACATTTTCAGATTTGCATTCCAATTGGCATATTTTTCATCGTCGTGTAGTGCCGGAATTTCCTTTTCAGAAAGCGAAAGCACTTCTTTATTTTCAAAACGTTTCGTGTCAATTGTTGCTTCACTTAATCCGTTATATGATTTGGTTATGAATTTAACAAAATTGGGATAAATCAATTCAAAGTTGACATTCAAAATTGGATATTCGTCTTGTACTTTGATGGTTTTTCCATCGAGCTCTGGAAATTCTTTTAGAACATACAATTTTTCGATAATTGCACCTTTTTCAATTCCGGTAACGGCAAAATAATTGAATTTTATCCCTTTTTCTTCGTCAACTTCTTCTTTGATGTCATTTTTGTCTAATGAGATAATTTTACCATTGCTCAAAATTACGCGAGCTTTGGTTTCAATTACACTTTCATTGATATTAAAAGGAATATAAATACGATTGTTGCGTTCGATTGCATCGTCAGAATTGATGTAAATTTTTTCGTGAAATAAATAATACTGAAATACATCTTTGCCGTCTGATGCGATTTCAATTTTTACATTTCGATTCAAAATAACTTCGACTTCATTTTTGTATTTGTCGGGTATTTCGGCTGTTGAGACTTTTGCATCCCAATCGTAATTTTTAAAGGTATATTCTTGCGCATTACTATAGTTGCAAATGCTAATAAATGCAAAAACTAAAATGGTCTTAAGAGCAATTTTTTTCATTATTTCTGTGTTATTATTATAGTTTCGCCGTAATTGGTTTTGATTTTTTTGATGGTTTCATTCCACAACTCGAAATCGGTTTTAGTAAGCATAATTTTCTTTTGTGAAATTTGAGCGGTGTAAGTAATCTGGTTTTCTTTGACTTCGTATTTGAAATTAGCTGAAAGCAACTCATTGTCGATTGCAAAGTCTTTTGGAAGAAATTTTACGCTATAATTCTGCGGAATTTCGAGTTCATATGAACCTAAACTTGCAGTCAAAAATTCGAGTTCATAGTTCGAAATTCGATCTTTTTCGATGATTAATTCCTCCAAATGTGTGTCCAGATTCATATTGATATAAATGTCTTTGTCGATTTTAATCAAATAGTTATCGATGTCAAATTGATAATCGATTTTGTACGGCAAGTCGCGGTCTTTGATGTTTTCCTCGGTAAAATTCAGCAATTTGAATTTATTATTTCCTTTAATTACAATCGATTTGATCATTTCAAAACGCTTCTTATTGGCCGAATCACCTAATTGTGCTAGTAAATTACTTCGATTGTAACCATTAAAAATCAATTTGCCTGAACCCACAATTTTTTCGTTTTCGATTTTCAATTTTACATGGTCGGTAACCATATTGTTCTCGGGAGCAACAATCGGAACTTTTACAATTTTATACGAATCATTTTCATACACCAAGGCTTCTTTTCCTTGAATAAAACCCGTTGGAATTCCGTAGCGCGTTTCTTTATCCGTTGCATCCAAAAAGATGTATTCAGTACCTTTTTTGTACGTTGCAATCATGTGGTTATCAACTCCAGGAGTCGCATTTTCGCTATACGAATACGGAATTTCACGCGTTCCAATCCAAGTAATGAATACGTTTTGAATGCCAGCGTATTTGGCCATTGCCGTAATAATACTTGCCATGTCTTTGCAATCACCAAATTTTCGACTGCAAACCAAGCCTCCTTCGCGCGGCATAAAGCCTTCATAACCATTTTCAAAAGCCACATATTTGATGTTGTCTTTTACCCAATAAAAAATATTTTTGACCTTTTCTTCTTCACTTTTAGCATTTGCGATTACTTGTAAAGTAATGTTTTTTAACTCTTTGTCTTCTGTTTTGTTCAAGTCTCTAACAAACTCTTGGTAATAGTTGAACAGTTTTCCAACATCTTCTAAGCCTTCAACGAGTTGATTGGCAATGGTAAAATCTTTTACATAAACATCAATGTGAGGAACCAAGTGTAAAATTCCTGGCGAATTCGCTTCGTATTTCAACGGTTTTATGTCTTTGAGTGTCCAGCGGTAAATGTTGCGTCCTTTTTTTTCGGTTTTAGTAAACTCAATTGCGTTGTTAGGATCGTTGAATATTTTGTAACCAATGTTGATTTCTTTGTCGGTTTTTATTTCTAAAGTTGAGTTCAAAACAGGAAACGAGTTGCCGAAAAGAAATTTATGAAGCAAATGATAATCAGTATATTCGCGTTTGTATTTGAACACTTTTTTGGCGCCCGCTTCCAAATTGGTAAAAATGAGTTGACGTTCTTTAACACCGTTATAAAAAACTGCATCGTCGCGCGATTCTTTTTCGTTGGTTTGAGTCACTTTGAAGCGCTTGTTGTTGAGTACAGTTTCGGCTTCAAAATCAACGAGTTTCACTAATTCAGAATACGTAAAACTCTCCGAATTGTTATTGATTCCATTGTCGGTCAAAATCATCGATTCGTAGAAACTGTCTTCAATTACATTGAGTTTTTTATCTTCCAAAAATAAATCATAACTCGAGTTGTCATTGAGTACGAGCTCGTTGTAATCGGGATATAATTTTTTATAATCTTCTAATGTTTTTTGTGAAAATGAAATAAAATGAGTCAGAAAAACACCAATGAATAAGGTTGTTTTCATCAATTTGAATCGCTGGTTTATAATCATAGCAATGGTTAAGTGTTGATTTCTAAATCTTTAATATATGTTTCGTGTTCAAAGAAGAAGTATTCAAAAGCTGCCATTTTTTCGTTGAAAAAGTCAAAAACTTCTGGCCACGTTTTCGGATTGTTGATACTAATTCCAAGTTTTTCAACCCAAATTCTACTGATTAGCTTTCCGTTTTCTAAGTAAAAATTGCGTTCAAAAATGGCGTCGGGCAAATGTTCTTCCAATAATAATGTTTTAAGCGACTCGATTTTTTCGTAATAAATGGTTCGTTTTTCGTCTTCTTTATTTTCAATATCTAACAAAACCTGTGCCTTTTTGTTGTCAACATAAAATTTAAACGAAACGTCTTTTATTTTAGTATCGTACAAAATCCATTTTCTGGGATATGCTTCTGCAAATGCAATCCAAAACTCTTTTTTGATTCGCTGGCTTTCTTCTTTACTGTACATTAAAAATTCGGATTTACTTTTTTTTTGTAAATTTAGAAAATTAATTCCACAGCCATGAATCATTCTGATTTTAAAATTGCAATTCAACAACTGGAACATTTAGAGTTACCAGCGTTGCATTCGCATAAAAAAATGGCGCCGTTGGAACGAATAAAAATATTGGAAGAAGCCAATTTGAATCGCCCAAATGCCAAAAATGCTGCTGTGATGATGTTGTTTTATCCTAAAAATAACCAAACGCATTTGGCATTGATTAAACGCAATAGTTATCCTGGAGTTCATGCGTCTCAGATTGCATTTCCGGGCGGAAAAGTTGAAAAAGAAGATCAAAATTTAGTCCAAACCGCTTTGCGTGAAACCCATGAAGAAATTGGTGTTCATCCTGATTTGATTCAAGTAATTCGCAGTTTTACAACTGTTTATATTCCGCCGAGCAATTTTTTAGTGCATCCTTTTTTGGGTTTTTCAGAGCACGAAATTCAATTTAAATTGCAAGCAGATGAAGTCGCAGGCATCATAGAAACACCTTTAGCTATTTTGCTGGATGATACTATTATAACCAATAAAATTATTGAAACTTCCTATTCAAAATCGATTGATATTCCTGCTTTTCAAATTTATGAACATACGGTTTGGGGCGCAACTGCCATGATGCTCAGCGAGTTAAAAGATATGTTGAAAATGGTTTTATAAATAATTAGTTTTTGTAAGTTTGCCTTTCTAAAATTTGGAAAAAAATTATGGGTTTATTCAAGAGAAATCCTTTTGGTCATATCCTTTTTATCAAAAAATGGTTGATTCGCATTTTGGGTGTCATCACGCACCGACGTTACCGCGGATTCAACGAATTGCAAATTGACGGTTCTGAAGTTATCCGAGCGTTGCCCGATAAGAATGTCCTTTTTATTTCCAATCATCAAACTTATTTTGCCGATGTTGTGGCCATGTTTCATGTATTCAACGCCAGCCTTTCAGGAAGAGAAGACAGTATCAAAAACGTTGGTTATTTGTGGCAACCCAAAATGAATATGTATTATGTTGCGGCAAGCGAAACGATGAAAGCAGGTTTATTACCTCGTATTTTGGCTTACGTTGGAGCCATTACTGTAGAAAGAACTTGGCGCGCAGGAGGAAAAGATGTGACTGAAAAGCGCGAAGTGAATCCGAATGATACCGAAAATATTAAAATGGCTTTGGCTGATGGTTGGGTAATTACATTTCCACAAGGTACAACCAAATCCTTCAAACCTGTTCGAAAAGGAACGGCGCACATCATTAAGCAACACAAACCAGTTGTAGTTCCAATTGTAATTGATGGTTTCCGACGCTCGTTTGATAAAAAAGGCTTGCGATTAAAGAAGAAAAATATTCTACAATCGTTTATTATCAAAGAACCTCTTGAAATTGATTACGATAACGACACGATTGAGCAAATTGTTGAAAAAGTAGAATATGCTATCGAACAACATCCTTCTTTTTTAAAGGTAATTCCAGCCGAAGAAATCGAAGAACAAGAACGCCTTAATCGAACCCGTCAATGGGAATATTAATGTACGGGCTCTACTGTAAAACCATATTTTCGAAGTAAATTAATTACGCCTTTTTCACCACCCAAATGTGCAGCTCCAACACCAAAAAAGGTAGCCTTGTTATGTGCAATTTTGCTTATTCGAGCAATCCAATTTTGGTTACGAGAGTTGAGTAATTCATCGTCAAATTGAGAAGTTAATACATTTTCAGATTGCTGAGTAAATGTATACATTGCTTCTATATCTTCAGTTTTATAAAGCTCAAGCATTTCGTTTAACCCTTTGACATCACGACTCAGGTCACTTTTAGCTGTTTTAACCAATTCGTTCATTTGATCTTGGTATGGAATGGCATCAAAAACATTGAGTTGTTCGGTAATGGTTTCCAAACCAATTGTTTCTTCTTTTTGCTCTTTGGTTATATTTATCAATGCGCCCTCTACCGATTGCATTTCACACGAAATCATTCTTGGGTACAACATGGCACTGACCATAAACGGTTTTAATGTGTTGAGCATTTTGGCCGAAAAACCTAAATTTTTAGTCAAAAATGCGTCTACAATTTCGAAATCTTCTTTAGAGGTTAACGACTGCATGGTTACGCCGTCTTTCATCATCATGCCGCCCATCATTTCGGTTTGCATATTAGTGTCATCCATATCCAATTCCAAACACAATTGATCGGTTTTATCGAGTGCATTTTTTACTTTTTCAGGCAATGTTGCATCACAAGTAATGTGAATTGTTCCATATAAGTAAGAGTGGTGTTTTAAGCCATTTCCAGAAATTTTCCACAATAACGATTTTCCGTTCGTTTGCGCCGATGAAATTCCGAATAAGAATCCCAAAATAATTACTAATAACTTTTTCATTACAAATCTATTTTTTTAAGTTCATTATAATTTTTGAATAATTTTCGCAATAATGTACCGTAAATTAGGTAATAAAACAACCAAAACACTCCAACAAAAACAATTAAAAATACAGCCAATATGCAAATTGTAATAACCATAGCTTTCATATTGTGGGTTATTTGGCTCATTTTCGGATTGATTGAAAAAGCCAAAATAAATCCAGCGATACTACTCAACACAATCATGCCTAAATTATACCAAACATAGTATTTGACAGTTTTTCGAGTTTTTAAAATATCTTTCATCAATTGTTTGGTCGAATTGGTAGCCGAAATGTTGCGGTAATTAATGTAGAAAAAGTAAATAAATATTGCAATTACTACATAATTAAAAATGGTCAAAGCCTTCAAATAATTGATGAGATACTCGCCGTGCATTTGTCGCAAATAATCATCTGTATTGAATACTACATTAACGCTAGTCCATAAAAGAACTTCCAAAATGCTAATAATCAATATCCATTTGACTATCGATGACGATTTTTTGTGAATCATTTTGTAAATGTCCACTTCAGTAATTTGTTGGAATGAACTTTCACTTTTCTTCCAATCTTTTTTCAATAAATCCAATTCTTCTATCATAATGGCTTACGGATTTAATATTTTTTTTAGTTTTCCCTTAATACGGTTCATTTTTACTCGAGCATTCACTTCTGTAATACCTAAAGTTTCTGCTATTTCAGTGTAATCTTTGTCTTCCAAATACATAAAAATCAAAGCTTTCTCAATGTCATTCAACTGATGTACAGCCTTGTATAATAGTTTGATTTGTTCTTCCTCTTCCGAGTTGTAATCTTCCTGTGATATAAAATAACTCTTGTTTTCGTAGTCAACAGTAGCTATACTTCGAGTGCTTTTTCGGTACAATGTAATCGCCGTGTTCAGCGCCACACGATACGCCCAAGTGGAGAATTTAGAATCGCCTCTAAACTTCGGAAAGGCTTTCCACAACTGAATGGTAATTTCCTGAAACAAATCTTTGTGCGCGTCTTCACCCGACGTATATAGGCGACAAATCTTATGGATAATATTCTGATTATCCTTAAGTTGCTTCACAAACGATTGTTCCAAACTCTCACTCATACTTACGTTAGTAAACCTTAGTAGGTTTTTGTTACAAAAATGATAAAACAATATCAAATTCAATGTCAAAATTCAATGTCAATAGCAAGCTTTTTTAATTGTTATTGTCATTGTTATTGTTATTGTCATTGTTATTGTTATTGCCATTGTCATTGTCATTGTTATTGCTATTGCCCTTGATTTTTATTACCATGATGCTAAATATCTTCGTAACTTTGCCATATTAGCTGTTAGCTGTTAGCTGTTAGCCAAAATTTTAAACTCTAAATTCTGAAATCTAAAACATGAATATTCCACATTCACCCAACCCACGCGTAGTAATTATTGGTGGAGGATTCGCAGGCTTGGCATTGGCCAAAAAACTTAAAAATAAAAATGTGCAAGTCGTTTTACTTGACAAACACAATTACCATACCTTTCAACCTTTATTGTACCAAGTAGCAACTGGCGGATTAGAAGCAGGTTCGATTGCGTATCCAATTCGTAAGGTAATTCAAGAATACAACGATTTCTACTTTCGACTCACTTCAGTCAAAGAAATCGATACTCAAAACCAAAAAATCATCTCTGAAATTGGCGAGTTGCATTACGATTATTTGGTCATTGCAACGGGTTCTAAAACCAATTATTTTGGCAATAAAGAAATCGAACGCAATTCCATGTCGATGAAAACCATTCCGCAATCACTCAATATTCGTAGTTTGATTTTAGAAAATTTTGAGCAAGCGGTTTTAACTCGAGATGAAGCCGATAAAAATGCTTTAATCAATTTTGTCTTAGTTGGCGCCGGACCAACAGGCGTGGAGTTAGCAGGAGCATTAGCCGAAATGAAACGCGCCATTTTGCAAAAAGATTATCCTGATTTAGATATTTCAAAAATGGAAATCAATTTGGTACAAAGCGGTGATCGTGTGCTCAATACGATGAGTGAAAAATCGTCAGCAGCAGCCGAGAAATTCTTAATCGATTTGGGTGTCAAAGTATGGAAAAACGTTCGAGTAACCAACTACGACGGACGAACCATTACAACCAATTCCGATTTAACTTTTGAAACCGCTACAGTAATTTGGACAGCTGGCGTGCAAGGTGCCGCAATTCATGGTTTGGACGCTAAATCTTTGGTAGAACGTGTAGAGCGTATTCGTGTAAATTCGTATAATCAAGTGTTGGGCTACGACAATATTTTTGCTATTGGCGATATTGCTTCTATGGAAAGTGAAGCCTACCCGCAAGGTCATCCTATGATGGCACAACCAGCTATGCAACAAGGAAATTTATTGGCCGAAAATTTAGTCAAACTAATTGCCAAAAAGCCAATGAAACCTTTCGAATACAACGACAAAGGTTCGATGGCCACCATTGGACGAAACTTGGCTGTAGTCGATTTGCCTAAATACCATTTCAACGGGTTTTTCGCATGGTTTGTTTGGATGTTTGTGCATTTGTTTTCACTCATTGGTTTCAAAAACAAAGCCGTGGTTTTCCTCAATTGGGTGTACAATTACATTCGTTTTGACCGCGAAGGTCGATTGATTGTGAGACCTTTTAAAAAGAGAAGTTTTACAACTTTTACAAGTGACGAGGTGTAGTTTTCAGTCGCAGTCTCAGTTTTCAGATTGCTGTTTTTTGTAGCAGACGTTTTCCGTTTCAATCAAGAGTTGTCCCGCTTTCCGTCATGCATGGCATTTCCTACAATCGGGGCTAGATTAGACGGTGTTTTTTCCAAAGACGTATATCAAATAGTCCTCAGAAGGCACATTTCAGAAAATAGAAGGCAAATGATTGAATAATAAAATCTGTATAAATCGGCGTTTTGCATCAGCAAATCAGTAAAATCCGCGTTCTAAAATAAGCAAAGCGAATTTAAAACACCCTATTTCGATAATAATTCACCAACAAATCCACATACTTACTATAACTTTCCAATCCGTCTTTTTGCTGATTCATTTTCAAAAATTGATCGTAAAAAGCGTGAAAACTTTTGTCTATAAAAGTATCATATTGTTCCCAAAAAGCATCACTTTCTTCGTAATTGGCCAAAATTCCGGGATGAATTTGCTTTTTAAATCGTTCGAATTGCGCTTCGTTTTTCATCCCAATATTGTTCATGCAATAACGCAAAGCATTCGAATACGCCGAATATTGAAAGTACAAATCATCGTTTTTAATACAGGCCAAAAAACCGATGAAATTGCATTCACTTTCACTGCCATAACCAATTTGGTGTGCCATTTCGTGGCAAATCACATTCGGAAATCCGTACATTGGCAATTTATCATTCACTTGTGCTTCGTTGGTAAACGGATTCAAATAACCGCCAAATCCCATGTAAGTCAGAGGTAAACTAAATAATGATTTCTTCTGACTCGGAATTTCATACTTAAAAAAAGAATATTCTTTAGCTAGCTGATTGTAACCATTTTGTGTCATTTTAAAAATAGTTTCCTGCGAATAAGGAACACTTATTTTGGTGTTTTTATCCTTTGTGATTTCAAGCTGAATTTCATTGGTTTTGTGTATCAATTTTTGTGTAAACGCAATCAAATCCGCTTCAGTATATTCGCGTTGAATACTCATTTTCTCAAATAAAGGAACACGATAGTAATTCAACGCCCACAAAAAGTGAAACAAAAAATAGGTAATCGAAATAACACTCACTGTTTTCAAAACCTGATCTTTCCAGTTTGTACGCCATGATTTTCGTGTTTTCCAAAGGCGAATGAGTAAACACAAAATCACAATACCATACAAAATATCGCCCACCGAAAAAGGAATTCGCCCTAAAAGTGTTCGTGAAATTTTAGAAATAAATGCATAAATGCCATTGCTGTAAAACTTTTCCACGAGCTCTGGAAAAAAAGCAATCACTTTCAGAAAAATAATCTGAATCAATAAAAATAAAGGTAAAATGTATTTTCTGTTCACAGCACAATTTAAAACGTAAATATAATCACAAAGCAATTAAACTTTGTAACTTTGTGTTCGAGAAAAAATAATAATCCAATTTCGCAAAATTTTAGCAATGAATATTAATTGCGAAATTCGTGTAAAACTAAAAATATGAGCCAAGAAATTAGAAACCTTGAACCCAAAGTGCTTTGGAACAAATTTGCCGATTTAAACGCGGTGCCTCGTCCGTCTAAAAAAGAAGAACGCGTCATCGAATTCATGAAAAACTTCGGTAACAGTTTAGGATTGGAAACTTTTGAAGACGAAATTCGCAACGTAATCATTCGCAAACCAGCAACTCCAGGAATGGAATGCCGTAAAACCATTGTGCTACAAGGGCATTTGGATATGGTGCATCAAAAAAATAACGATACGAATTTCGATTTCCTAACCCAAGGAATAGATATGTACGTAGACGGCGATTGGGTTCGTGCTCGTGGTACAACTCTTGGTGCTGATAATGGTTTAGGAGTAGCCGCGATTATGGCGGTTTTGGAAAGCAAAGATATTCCGCACCCAGCCATCGATGCACTTTTTACCATTGATGAAGAAACCGGAATGACTGGTGCTTTGAACTTAAAAGGCGGTATTCTTAAAGGTGAAATTTTATTGAATTTAGATACCGAAGAGGACGACGAAATCGACATTGGTTGCGCAGGAGGAGTTGACGTTACAGCCACTAGAAGTTATAATGAAGAAGAAGTTCCAGAAGGTTCTGTGGGCTATACAATTACAGTTAAAGGTTTAAACGGCGGTCACTCAGGAATGGATATTCACAAAGGTTTGGGGAATGCCAACAAAATCATGAATCGTTTGTTGTTTGACGGATTTGAAAATTTTGGTCTCCAAATTAGCGAAATTTCTGGTGGAAGTTTACGCAATGCAATTCCGCGCGAAAGTGTCGCTAAAGTTATCGTGGCAGGAATGTACGATGAAGCTTTTGTGTTTGATATGCAAGAAGTGATTAACGATATTAAATTTGAATTTAAAACGACTGAACCGAATTTAACCATCGAAATTGTAAAATCAGAATTGCCTACTAAGGTAATGGATTTAGGCGTTCAAGAAGGTTTGTTGCGGTCGATTTATGCGGCTCACAATGGCGTTTACCGAATGTCGGCTGATATGGCAGATTTGGTAGAAACCTCCAATAATATCGCTAGAGTAGTGGTAAAAGATGGCGAACTATCCATTCAAAATTTAACGCGTTCTTCGGTAGAAAGTTCGAAGTTTGATTTGGCCAATGCGTTGCGTTCGGCTTATGAATTGTTTGGTTGCGAAGTAGAATTTTCAGGCAGTTATCCGGGTTGGACACCTAATGTAAAATCGGAAATATTGGATTTATTAGTAAAAATTTACGAGAAACAAAACAATGCAAAACCAAATGTTGTAGCTTGTCACGCAGGTTTAGAATGTGGAATTCTAGGAACGAATTATCCAGGAATGGACATGATTTCATTCGGACCAACCATTCACGGTGCACACAGTCCGGATGAGCGCGCGAGTATTTCTTCATCTCAGAAATTCTGGAAGTTTTTCTTGGAGATTTTAGCGAATATTCCTGTGAAATAGTTTACAGTCACAGTCACAGTTTTCAGTATAACCTCGTTTAGTAATAGGCGAGGTTTTTAATTTCCAGCCACTGGACTTCCGAAAATACCAACAGCGAGTTCGCCCCAAAGCAACAAAAGTAAAATGATAATGATTCCCGAAATTAGTATTCGGTTTTTTCTGCTTTTTACTTTTTGTAGCACTATTTCAATAGCCAAACCTGTTCCTAAGAGTAAAATTCCAGCGGCAATAAAATCAAACACTGACCAATTAACTTCATTGGTAAATTGCATCGCAACCAAGGGGATTAGTAATAAAATCAATACAATTGCCAAAATTGCGTAAAACCTTTTCGTTAATGTAAACATCTTTCTAGAATTTTAGGAATGTAAAGTTAGCAAAAAAGACTCTTACATCATATAAGAGCCTTTTACAAACAAAATGGATGAACTAATTATTTCCTTAAACAAAAAATAAAATGAGTAGCGGAACAATCAATCCGGCTAACGCCAATTTCCAACCGCGCTTTTTAAAAGTGAATTTTCCTGCTGGAATCATAATGGCGCCTGTGATGGCAATTGTGATTAATGAGATACCAAAAATATCACTATAGTAAATCCACCAATTGGAAGTGTTTTTGTGCAACTTCATAGCTTGACTGATAATTGGCGTTTTGATGAACGTCACAATTTCACCTTTGCCCGAATTTAAATCAATTTCGACATCGTTTTTTTCAAATGATATTTTCAATTCATCGTCTTTTACTTTGTGACGTCGAATTTTATCGTCAATTCCGAGTTGTTTTCCAAGTTCTTCGGCATATTTTTCGGTAATTTCAGTTTCTTTTGGGATGCTAACCGTAATCGTTTTGGTTTGAACTGTATATTTTTCGGGATGCCAATGATCGCGATGGTTCATCAAAATCCCAGAAGAGGCAAATGAAATGATTAATCCGAAGTAAAAATAGCCTAAGTCGCGGTGTAAATTTCTGATTTTTAGATGATTCATGAGTTAAAATTTATATTTGATAATGGCTGTAATTTGACGTGGTGCAATTGGGTTAACACTGTAATTTTCGTGTACCGTATAATTCAATTCGTTAGTGATATTTGATAATTTTGCCAAGATAGAATAATTTTTCCATTCATAACCTGCTGAAAAATCAATTGTGGCGTAATCACTAAGAGGAACTACTCTGTCGCGAATGGTTACTACTCCAGCACTACTGATTTGATAATCATTGTTCCAACCACCCAATCGTCTTCCCATGTAATGAACAATAGCACCAATGTTTAATCCTTTTGCAAATTGTGAAAACTTGTAATACGTGCTGAAATTTCCTGTGCAATACGGAGTTCTAGTTAAACGGTCACCTTCAATAAAACCGCCTTGTGTAACGGATGTTTTAGTGAATCGCATATCATTATAACTATAACCAGCCATTATTGTTAACCCTTTTAGTGGATTGGTAGTTACATCAATTTCAAAGCCTTTACTTGTAGTTTCTCCACTCAAAACTTTGATGTTAGTGTCGATGTTCAGGCTTCCATCTGCTTTGAATAGAGCAGTTTGAGCCAAGTTGTCATTTACAATATGATAAGCAGTAATTCCAGCAGATAGTCGCTGATTAACAAGTTCTTTTTTAATACCTATTTCATATTGAGTTATGATCGAAGGTTCAATTGGTTGCAAATCAACGGTTGTTCCTGAGTTAGGAGTAAATGAATTTGAATAACTAGCAAAAAAAGAAGTGGCATCATCGGGTTGAAAAACGAATCCGACTTTTGGTGAAAAAGCTCTATCAATTCGTTTAGGATCTTCTTTTACTGTAGCGGTTAAATATTCATTAGTGGTAATTTCAGTTTGTTGCCACGACCAACGTAATCCAAGTAAAATTTTGAAGTATTTTGGAAATGAAATCAAATCTTGTGCATAAGCTCCGAAGCGATTGGTTTTGGTTTCTACTAATCTTGTTGTTTGTGACTCTGGAATGATTTCTGAACCTTGATCAAAATTGCCAAAATCTAATACATTACCTGATCCAAAAGTTGCTGGAGTAAAAGCAAAAGTATACGCTTCTGCAAATGAATTTTCCCAATCTGCACCTGTATGCAGTTGGTGTTTTAATGAAAATGTTTGAAAGGTTCCTGCTATACTAAGTTGGTCGGCCAAAATGCGTTCGGTGTTTTTAGCTTGACCAAGAGGACGATTCCAAAAGCCTGTCGCAGTTGGCTGAATCCGTTCAGTTCCTTTCCATTCGCGATCATAATCTTGAAAAGAAGCATTAAAGTTCAGTTTCCAATTTTTGTTGAAACAATGTTTGAGCAATCCAGAAGCTGTAGTTTGTTGTGTATTTCCGTAGGACCAATAAGCGCCCATGTACAAATTGCGAGGCAAATCGATGATTTCTTTTCCAATCATTGCGGTTCCAAAATCGGGAGTCCAATCGTCGTTTAAATAATCGCCTAGTAAAACGAATTCGGTGTTGGGTGTAATTTTGAATAGGAAAGATGGATTGAAATAAATACGTTCGCGTTGCACAACCTCTCTAAAACTTTCTGAGTTTTCATAAATGGCATTCAATCGATAAGCAACTGATTTACTTAATGGACCGAAAATGTCGATTGCAGGTTTGTAAAAGTTATAACTTCCTGTTTGAAATGTTGCTTCACCACCAAAGTTGAAAAGTGGTGTTTTAGAAACTAAATTGACAATTCCACCTGGAACTACATTTCCGAATAATAAAGCCGAATTTCCCTTTAAATATTCTACGCGTTCTAACGAAGCTACTTCAGGAAATGAGCCACTACTGGTGCGGAAGCCATTTTTAAAAATATTATTAGCACTCAAATCGTAACCACGCGACCAAAATGATTCTTGCGCGCCACCTCGAGCCGAACCTACATAAGCGCCATTGATGTTTTTAAAAACGTCACTCAGTCGCAGCGCTTGTTGTTGGTAAATTACTGATTTATCAACGGTTTGAATGGCTTGTGGTAAATCCATTGGTTTGATATTACCTCTTGTAATAGTTACGGAAGTTTTGAATGGATTGGGCAGCACAATTACTTCGTCAAGGTGAATAATTTCTTTGGTTTTTGTTGAATCATTGGCCGTTTTTTCTGTACTTTTTTGACAAAAACTTGAAAACGTCAAAAAATAGGTTATTAGCGAAAAAACAATAGATTTATTCATTTTATTTAGATTAATTAAAAATAATGATGCAAATATAAATACAGAAGTTTGATTCTCAAAGCTTATTTAGAATAAATAAAAATAATAATTTTTAAATTGTTGATTCACTGAAAAATAGAACAAAAAAAACTTGCCGTTAGACAAGTTTTAGAAGTAAGAGGTTTATTTTTTTTCTTTTGGAATTCGCTTCATCAAGTAGCTGTCACCCGTTTCTTTTTTGTTTTGTTTGCCTAAGATGACAATTTGTATCGTGCTGTCGTTTTCTTTTTGGTAGCGGATTCTTTGTGGATAATCGTGTTTTTTGTTTTCAAAAACCAACAAGCTGTCGGTATCTTCTATTAGTCGGTACGACACTGGTTGGTTGCCGTTTTCACCTTTCACTGTAGATGTATACACTAATAAATCGCCATCTTGCATCAGTTGCATGGTTTCAAAATGAATTGTGTCTTTTTCGTCTTTAATATATAAAGTTTGTCCTGTATATGTACTGTCGTCCAACGGTTGCCATGTTTCGGTTAAGATACCCAAACTATCTTTTAATTGCCAATTGCCTTTCAACCAATGGGCTTTGTATAATTCTTCAAAAATAATTTCATTGCCCAATTCATCGTATTTTTTGCACGAATGCAAAAAAAACAAAACGCCTGCAATTGCTATTAAATAGATTCTTTTCATCATTGCTTATTTCGACACAATAGTATAAATAAAGTTTGACTTGCGCAATTACTTACTGCGTTTCATTGGGAAATCAATTGCAACTTCTTTTCCTTTATCAGTGCCGTAAATTTTGGCAAAAATGCTGTCATTACCTACTTTATTGTACTCAATTTTGTTGGGAAAATCGTGTTTTGGGTTTTCAAAAATCATTTGATTATCAGTCGATTTTGTTAGGTAAAACGAAACGGGCTTTTCTTTGTTTTGGTTGCGTACAGAAACGATATAAAATAAGCTGTCATTGCGTTCCAATAGATTGACCTTTTCATAAAAAACGGTGTCTTTTTCTACAGTTGTAAAACTTTCAGCAATTAGTGTGCTGTCGTTTTGTTGTTTCCATACTTCTCTTGAAACGGATTCTTTAGTCACATTTTCCCAATTGCCTAAAAACCACTTGGCTTTTTCCAATTGTAAGTATTTTTTCTTGGTTTTGATCCCAAAAACTTCTATTTGCGATTCATTTTTGCATGAAAAAGTAATAGTCAATGCAGCAATAATCAATACAATTACGTTCTTATTTTTCATAAATTCAATTTTAAGATATACAATATTATGAAAATTATGGCAACTAGCCCGGATAGCAGTGTAAATCCTTTTATTTAAATTGCTACGGGTTTAAACCCGTAGCAATTTAAATAAAAGATTGAAACGTATAGCCGGATTAGCTTCCAAAAAAAATAAAATAAATTCTAATATTTTGACTAAATTTGCACACTTTTAAAAAAGAGAATACTCATGTTAGAGCGATTACAATACGTAAAACAGCGTTTCGACGAGATTTCGGATTTGATTATTCAACCCGATGTCATTGCCGATCAGAAGCGTTATGTGCAATTAAATCAAGAATACAAAACGTTAAAGGCGTTGATGGATAAGCGCGATGAGCTCATCAATGTGACTGGAAATATAGAAGAAGCCAACGAAATTATTGCCGATGGTTCGGATGCAGAAATGGTGGAAATGGCCAAAATGCAATTGGATGAAGCCAAAGAGCGTTTGCCACAATTGGAAGAAGAAATCAAATTTATGTTGATTCCGAAAGATCCTGAAGATGCGAAAAACGTAATGGTGGAAATTCGCGCTGGAACGGGCGGAGACGAGGCTTCGATTTTTGCGGGCGATTTGTATCGAATGTATACCAAATATTGTGAAGGCCAAGGTTGGAGAACTTCTGTTGTGGATATGAACGAAGGAACTTCTGGCGGTTTTAAAGAGGTGATTTTTGAAGTTACTGGTGAAGATGTTTACGGAACTTTGAAGTTTGAAGCTGGCGTTCACCGTGTACAACGTGTTCCACAAACTGAAACCCAAGGTCGTGTACATACTTCGGCAGCCACGGTAATGGTGTTGCCCGAAGCCGAAGAATTTGACGTACAAATTGATATGAACGATGTGCGTATCGACTTTTTCTGTTCGTCGGGTCCGGGTGGTCAGTCGGTAAACACTACCAAATCGGCCGTTCGTATGACGCATATTCCAACAGGTTTGGTGGCGCAATGTCAGGACGAAAAATCGCAGCATAAAAATAAAGACAAAGCCTTGACTGTATTACGTTCGCGTTTGTACGAATTGGAATTGGCCAAAAAGCAAGACGAAGATGCCAAAAAGCGTAATTCGCAAGTAAGTAGTGGCGACCGTTCGGCCAAAATTAGAACCTACAATTACGCCCAAGGACGAATTACCGATCACCGAATTGGGTTGAGTATTTTTGACTTAGACGGGTTTATGAACGGAAATATTCAGAAAATGATCGACGAGTTACAGCTCGTTTCGAATACTGAAAAACTGAAAGAAAGCGAAGTTTTTTAAGAAGACAATCAAAAATAAAAAGAAATGCTGAACTAAGGTTTGGCATTTTTTTTTGGAGCTATCTCGTCTTTTGGGACGAGAGGGCTTTCTTGTAATCCATGTTCCCGCTTTCCGTCATGCGCGGCATTTCCTCCAATCGGGGCTAAAGAGTTGTCTTTAGGTGCAAAAAAATGTAGATCAAAACTAACCTTGGTGAACTTCGCGTCTTCTTTGTGTCTTAGTGGTAAAAAAAACTTTGTAACTTTGCGGTTAAACAACAGCCATGACAGCACAACAACTCATCGCCCAAATCCAACACAAAAAATCCTTTCTCTGCATAGGCCTCGATGTCGATTTGACTAAAATTCCACCGTATTTACTCGACACTGAAGATCCGATTTTCGAATTTAATAAAGCCATCATTGATGCAACGCACGATTTGTGTGTTTCCTACAAGCCGAATACAGCTTTTTACGAAGCTTACGGAATCAAAGGCTGGCAATCGCTTCAAAAAACGATCGATTACCTCAACCAAAATCATCCCGATATTTTCACCATTGCCGATGCCAAACGCGGCGATATTGGTAATACGTCAACCATGTACGCCAAAGCGTTTTTTGAAGATTTGAATTTTGATAGCGTAACTGTTGCACCTTATATGGGAAAAGATTCGGTGGAACCTTTTTTGGCTTTTGAAAACAAACACACTATTTTATTGGCTTTAACGTCCAACGAAGGCGCTTTCGATTTTCAAACCAAAGATATTGATGGAGTAGAATTGTATAAAACGGTAATCGAAACTTCCAAAACTTGGAAAAATGCTGAAAACTTAATGTACGTTGTAGGCGCAACTAAAGCCGAATATTTCACTGAAATTCGAAAAATCATTCCAAATAGTTTCTTACTCGTTCCAGGAGTTGGTGCTCAAGGCGGAAGTTTGTCAGAAGTCTGTAAATATGGAATGAACGAAAATATAGGTTTGCTAATTAACTCATCTCGGGGCATTATTTATGCGTCGAATGGAACTGATTTTGCTCAAAAGGCTAGGGAAGAAGCATTAAAAATGCAACACGAAATGGAGCAAATTTTAAAACTTTAAAAACATAATCGATGATGACAAAACGCGACTTTTTTAGACTAATTATTAAAATTTTTGGGTTGTATTCGTTAATTTTGACTGTCTTTACAGTTATTCCTAACAATATATCCAATCTTTTATATCAGTATGATATTCGTATGATTGCCGTTATTTTAGCAATTATGTGTATTTCTGTTGGATTGTTTTTTGTACTGCTTTTTAAAACAGATTCGATTATTACAATTCTCAAGTTAGAAAAAGGTTTTGATGAAGAAAAAATGGATATTGGAAATTTAAATAGCCAAAGTATTCTGAAATTAGCTCTTATTCTAATTGGAGGTTTTTTGGTGTTAGACTATGTTCCGAGTTTTCTTTTTGAATTAGTGAATGCTTTCAAGTATAAGGTGAGTGATGCTTCTAGTATTGAAGGATATTCAGTCGATTATTTTGGGCTTTCTACAGGAATAATAAACATTGTTATTGGTTTTTTGTTGGTTATGAATTACAAATCGATTGCTCATTTTTTGGATAAAAATTAATTTCTGATTTCGTGGCATCAACCTTAACCGATCAACTAGCAACTATTCACACTTTTGAAACTACTCCCAGTCGAATTGTTTCATTAGTGCCATCACAAACTGAGTTATTATTTGATTTGGGTTTGGAGGAACAAATTGTGGGTATTACAAAGTTTTGTGTGCATCCGTTTCATTTTAAATCGACCAAAACCATAGTAGGCGGAACCAAAAATGTCAAATTTGACAAAATAAAAGCACTTCAACCTGATATTATCATTGCCAATAAAGAAGAAAACACCAAAGAAATGGTCGAAGAATTGCAAACAATATGTTCAGTTTGGGTAACCGACATTGTTACGATTGAAGACAATTTGCAAATGATAACTGATTTTGGAAAGTTATTCCATAAAAGAGTTGAAGCACAAAAATGGTTGGATAAAATTAGTTTCGGTCTGAACGATTTTAGACAATTTATGTCGGATAAAGAAGTCCAAAAAGTCGCTTATTTTATTTGGGCGAATCCCTATATGGTTGCAGGAAAAGATACATTTATCAACGAACTTTTAAAGTTGAATAAATTCGATAATATTTACGCTAACAGAGAAGAACGTTATCCCGAAGTAATTGTTCAAAAAATGCGCATTCAAGGCGATCCTGAGATTGTTTTCCTTTCTTCAGAACCTTTTCCATTCACTGATGAGCATGCTTTTGAACTCGGGCGATTTACACATCATGCGAAAACGGTTTTTGTGGATGGTGAAATGTTCTCGTGGTACGGCACTCGTTTGCTGAAAGCTTTCGAATATTTCAAATTATTACATTCCAAATTATAAAAAAAAGCCAGCGCTTTTACAAACACTGGCATTTTTTTTAACTAACCTAAACCAAACAAAATAATAAACTCTCATTTATTACATTACAAATGTCCGACATTTTTAGCTTTGATTATGTTAAGGCAATGTTATACTTATGTTATTGATAATTAAAAATTTAGCAAAAATTTAAGAAACCTATTTCGGTTGGCTATTTGTCCTGCATCGCAAACACTTTTTTCAACAAATCGGAAGTTCTTGAACCTAAATCAGTTCGGATGTTTTTCTCTTCAACAGCAATCATTTTAAAAACACCTTCCATTGCTTTATTGGTGGTGTAATCGGTCAAATCAGGATTGACTTTTTTCACTAACGGTATCGAATTGTATTTTGTAATGATGTTCGACCATACTTTGTCAGCACCTACTTTTGCAAATGAACTCTTAATTACTGGATTGAATTTAGCATACAAAGCCGTCGAAGTTGAGTTTTGCAAATAAGTTGTCGCTGCACTTTCATTTCCCATTAAAATGTTTTTAGCATCCGTAAAAGTTATTCCTGTTATAGCGTCTACAAAAATAGGTGTGGCTTCTTTTACAGCATCTTCTGCAGCGCGATTCAGTACTTTCAAACCTTCGTCAGCCAATTTCGACATGCCAATATCGCGCAAACCTTTATCGACTTTTTTCAATTCATCAGGTAATAAAATCTTCACTGCTTCATTTTTAAAAAAACCATCAGTTGCTGTCAATTTTACTACTTGTTTATTGATTCCGTTGTTCAACGCTTCTTTAAGTCCGCCAGCAATGTCTACATTTCCTTGTTCTAAAACTCCGGGAAGTTGATTGGCAACTTGCTGTAATTCAGCACAACTCGATAATGTATAAGCCGCAACTGCTAATAAGGCAATTTTTTTCATACTAATTTTGTAAAAGTCTATATTCTATTCTCTATTTTCTTTCATCTCTTTAACAAATATAATGCCTCAAATTTTAAATCAATAACAATGTATAAAATTTATTAAATTCGTAAATTGCGCACTCAAAATTAGCATATTTATAAAATGGAACCACAAATACCTTATATTCCTAAAAATAAAGTTCGAATTGTAACAGCTGCTTCACTTTTTGACGGACATGATGCGGCCATCAATATCATGCGAAGAATTATTCAATCGACAGGTGTTGAAGTCATACATTTAGGCCATGACCGTAGCGTTGAAGAAGTGGTAAATACGGCCATTCAAGAAGATGCAAATGCCATTGCAATGACTTCGTACCAAGGCGGACACAACGAGTATTTCAAATACATGTACGATTTATTGAAGGAAAAAGGAGCGGGTCATATTAAGATATTTGGTGGCGGTGGCGGTGTAATTTTGCCATCTGAAATTTCGGAGTTGCACGAATACGGAATTGAGCGTATTTACTCACCCGACGATGGTCGAGCGATGGGTTTACAAGGAATGATTAACGATTTGGTGCAACGATCTGATTATCCAGTCGGAAATCAATTGAATGGTGAAATCAATCATTTAGAAGAAAAAAATCCAATAGCCATTGCTAGAGTAATTTCATCAGCCGAAAATTTTCCAGAAATTGCTAAAGAAACCTTAGATCAAATTCACGAAAAAAATAAAACTTCTAAAATTCCGGTTCTCGGAATTACAGGAACGGGTGGTGCAGGAAAATCATCATTAGTTGACGAGTTAGTACGTCGTTTTTTAATTGATTTTCCCGAAAAAACAATCGGACTAATTTCGGTCGATCCATCCAAAAGGAAAACAGGTGGCGCATTATTAGGCGATAGAATTCGTATGAATGCCATCAATAATCCTAGAGTTTATATGCGTTCGTTGGCCACTCGTCAATCAAATTTAGCCTTGTCAAAATATGTAAACGAAGCTATTGAAGTGTTAAAAGCAGCAAAATACGATATCATCATTTTAGAAACTTCTGGAATAGGACAAAGTGATACCGAAATTTTAGAACATTCGGATGTTTCGTTGTACGTTATGACGCCTGAGTTTGGGGCGGCAACGCAGTTAGAGAAGATTGATATGTTGGATTTTGCCGATTTGGTAGCGCTGAATAAATTCGACAAACGTGGTGCTTTAGATGCGATTCGCGATGTAAAAAAGCAATACCAACGCAACCACAATTTGTGGGATGTTGATCCTGATAAAATGCCTGTTTTTGGAACTATTGCTTCGCAGTTCAACGATCCCGGAATGAATACGCTTTACAAATCCATTATGGATAAAATTGTAGAGAAAACGGGAGCGGATTTAAAATCGACTTTTGAAATCACGCGTGAAATGAGTGAAAAAATCTTCGTGATTCCACCACACAGAACTCGTTATTTGTCTGAAATTTCAGAAAACAATAGAAAATACGATGAAACCGTACTTTCACAAGTAGAAGTAGCACAGAAGTTATACGGTATTTACAAAACGATTGAAACGGTTTTTGGGAGCAAACCCAATTTGACCAAAGTAGGAATAGAGGAAACAATTTTACAATCGAAAGATGAAAATAGAAATGAATTCTTATCACTTTTAGTAAAAGAATTTGACCGCGTCAAAATGAATCTCGACCCCTACAACTGGGAAATTATTCTGACTTGGGATGAAAAAGTAAATAAATACAAAAATCCAATTTATAGTTTTAAAGTGCGTGATAAAGTCATCGAAATCAAAACACATTCCGAGAGTTTATCACATTCACAAATTCCAAAAGTAGCCTTACCAAAGTACCAAGCTTGGGGTGATATTTTGCGTTGGAATTTACAAGAAAATGTTCCAGGCGAATTTCCATTTGCTTCTGGATTGTATCCGTTCAAGCGAGAAGGCGAAGATCCAAGTAGAATGTTTGCGGGTGAGGGCGGACCAGAGCGCACCAATAAACGTTTTCATTATGTAAGTGCAGGAATGCCAGCCAAACGACTTTCCACGGCTTTTGATAGTGTAACCTTGTACGGAAACGATCCGCACATTCGCCCTGATATTTACGGAAAAATTGGTAATGCCGGAGTTTCAATTTGTTGTTTGGATGATGCTAAAAAATTGTATTCTGGTTTTGATTTGAGTCATCCTCTAACATCGGTTTCGATGACCATTAACGGTCCAGCTCCAATGTTATTAGGTTTTTTTATGAATGCTGCCATCGATCAAAATTGTGAGAAATACATTCGGGAAAACAATTTGGTGGATGAGGTAGAGAATCGCATCAACGAAATTTTCAAGAAAAGAGGAACAGCACGACCAAGTTACCAAGGCGAATTACCAGAAGGAAACAATGGTTTAGGATTGATGTTGTTGGGCGTGACAGGGGATCAAGTTTTACCAGCCGACGTGTACGCCGATATCAAAGTAAAAACTTTAGCACAAGTTCGCGGAACCGTTCAGGCGGATATTTTAAAAGAAGATCAGGCTCAAAACACTTGTATTTTCTCAACCGAATTTGCCTTACGATTGATGGGTGATGTGCAGGAATATTTCATCAAAAACAATGTACGTAATTTTTATTCGGTTTCCATTTCGGGTTACCACATTGCGGAAGCTGGCGCAAATCCAATAACGCAATTAGCATTTACACTTGCTAATGGTTTCACTTACGTGGAATATTATTTGAGTCGCGGAATGAACATTAACGATTTTGGACCGAATTTATCGTTCTTTTTCTCGAACGGAATCGACCCAGAATATGCAGTGATTGGCCGTGTGGCGCGTAAAATTTGGGCCAAAGCTTTGAAAAATAAATACGGTGCCAACGAAAGAGCCCAAATGTTGAAATACCATATTCAAACTTCTGGACGTTCGTTGCACGCGCAAGAAATTGATTTTAACGATATTCGTACCACGTTGCAAGCGCTGTATGCTATTTATGATAATTGTAATTCGTTGCATACCAATGCTTATGACGAAGCGATAACAACACCAACAGAAGAATCAGTTCGTAGAGCGATGGCGATTCAGTTGATCATCAACAAAGAATTAGGTTTGGCGAAAAACGAAAACCCGATTCAAGGTTCGTTTATCATCGAAGAATTAACTGATTTGGTAGAAGAAGCTGTGTTGCAAGAATTCGACCGAATCACTGAACGTGGTGGTGTTTTAGGAGCCATGGAAACAATGTACCAACGTTCTAAAATTCAAGGAGAAAGTTTGTATTACGAAACGTTGAAACATACAGGCGAATTCCCAATTATTGGGGTGAATACGTTCTTGAGTTCGAAAGGTTCGCCAACGGTAATTCCGGCTGAAGTAATTCGTGCTACCGAAGAAGAAAAACAATACCAAATAGTGATGTTGGAAAACCTTCACAAAGCCAATGCCAGTAAAGTTGCCGAACAGTTGAACATCATACAAGAAGCCGCCATCAACAACCAAAACATTTTTGAAAAATTGATGGAAGCCACCAAAGTTTGTTCGTTAGGGCAAATTACAAGTGCGTTATTTGAAGTAGGCGGACAGTATAGAAGGAATATGTAAGCAGGAAGCATCTGAAACAAGGCGATAGCCGAAGTTGAAGATTGCTTATCGCTTATCCCGATGAAGCATGAATCAGGATCTTTTTAAAAGACAATAGAACGAGGAAAATAGAGAAAAGGCCTTTCAGTAATGAGAGGTTTTTTTTATTTTTGAGTTATGAATCCAAAAATTAAACTCTTTCCCAAAACTCAATTCATAGGTCAAAATCTCTCGTTTACCTATACCGATTACCGCGCTTTTGAATTGTGGAGTCGTTTTATGCCACGTCGATACGAAATACAAAATGCCATCGGAACTGAATTGTACAATATTCAAATCAATCCCGAAAATTTTGATTTCAATCCAAATACACCATTTGTAAAATGGGCTGCTAGAGCGGTTACAAGTATTGAAAATGTTCCCAATAACATGGAAGTATTAGTAGTTCCTGAAGGTTTGTATGCTGTTTTTCACTACCAAGGAGATCAAAATAATGCAGCTTCTTTTTTTAATCAAATTTACACGGTTTGGTTACCCAATTCGGATTACGAATTGGATTCACGTCCGCAATTTGAAATCTTGGGAGAAAAGTACAAAAACAACGACCCTTCTTCTGAAGAAGAAATTTGGATTCCAATTAAATCAAGAAATCGCTAAAATTGTATTTTCTGTTGAACCAATTGTAATTTTTTCACCAAGTGATTTTTCTTTTATTGAATTAAAAACAGGTGCTTGTTCAGTAATACTAATCACTTTTTTATTATTTAATTCAAATTGAGGTAATGAAATGCCTATGAAAAGGTATAAATTTTCTGTTTCTATTAAAGACCCATTCTCAATACTTACACAGTTTTTACTTTTGCACAGCTCTAAGAACTCTAAATTGTTTTTTGTTTGAATTAACATTTGTTCGTAACGCAATTGCATGTCTTTAGCTTCGTCTTGATGTGAAAAATCCTCAGGATCACTGCTGTCATTTTCATCTAAATCTGAAGCATTTTTGTATCTTAAAATCGAATCTTCAATTGTTAGAATTATTTTTTTTTGTTCATCAATAAGACCATTTATAATGTTAATTTTGTTCATGATATTGGTGGTTATAATTAGTAATCTAAACAAAATTAGAAAATAGACTAAACATAAATTCAAGCTTTTATCATACTATATTTCACGAATATTTTGTATATAAATTGCACGTTTATTGATATTTTAAATTAAATTTGGTTCAAAATAACAATCCTATGAAAAAAACTTTACTTTTATTTCTACTTTACAGTTCTAGCTATCTTTTTGCTCAAACGACTTATCTTTCAACCGATTATGCCACTCAAAACGAATCGTTTATTGTTAGTACAGCAACAGCTCCAGGTTTGACGCTAGATTTTGTTCAAACAGGCGCCAATTTCAATTGGGATTACAGTGCTCTTGAACCAGCATCGCAACAAACCATTACTTATCAAAATCCGAACAATGCAGGTTATAAAACTATCTGGTGCTTGTTTAACGGCTATATTGTTAATTGTAATTCGCAATTCAACAACAATTTTAATTTGGCTACCAAACTAACCGATGGATTAGTATTACAAGGAATTGGGTTAACAAATGTTATCGATCATTTAAAATTATCTACTACTTCTTTAGAAGACAAAATGATTGGTGCTAATATTACTTTCAATGGGACTACAGTGCCTTTTGTAGCTTCTTTCCAATCGCCTGATGTGTTGTACCAATTTCCTATCAATTACAATGACAATTATACGAATAACAGTGTGTTAAATTTAGATTTAACCACTTTTGGCGTTCCAATACTGATAGCTTCAACTGGACAAAGAACCAATTTGGTGGAAGGTTGGGGTTCATTGGTTACGCCATTTGGAACTTACGCAAACGTTTTGAAAATGAAAACAACCTTGGTGAGTAACGTCACCATAACCAACAATGGAGTTCCACAGCAAACAACCGTGACTACGGTTTCTTACAAGTGGTTTGATCCTGCTCATGGTATACCTGTTTTGCAAGTTGATGGTAATTTGGTGGGTAGTGTTTGGACACCAACTGCCGTAAATTATTTTGATATTGAGCGTTGTTTAGCTCCAAATGCCTTATTTGCCTATTTGCCAGTCGCGGCCGATTTTGATCCTGTTGCCAATAATGCATCGGTTTCTTTTGTGAATGCGAGTACCAATTATGATACGTTGACATGGAATTTTGGAGACGGTTCTCCAACAACCACTGCAGCAAATCCAACACATAATTACTCTTGCCCAGGAACCTACGATGTAACTTTAGAAATTGTAAACGATTTTTGTAGCCCAAGTCAAACAGATTCAATTACAATTCCAGTTGTGATTACCGACTCACAAAATGTGTTTACGACTGAGGTTCTTGTTGGAGATGCTTCACTATTAGCTGTTAGAGATTATGCCGGAACTACTTATCAATGGTTGGATTGCGATAATGGGAATGCACCAATACCCGGAGCAACAGGTCAAACGTTTACGCCAACTTCAGTAAATGGAAACTATGCGGTTCAATTAACAACTAATGGATGTGTAAGTATTTCAGATTGTTATACTTTAGGTGTATTGAATAACCCTAATTTTAATTTGGAAAACGCAATTGCTATTGCTCCTAATCCAACCACAGGAATAATCACTATTTCAAGCCTATTTGAAGTAAAAGAAATTGCAATTTTCTCTGTTTTGGGTGAACTTATTTCAAACAGACCTGATTTATCTCAACAAGCCAGTGGAATTTATTTTGTAAAAATCACCACCGACAAAGGTTCGGTCATGCGAAAAATTATAAAAGAATAATAAATAAAAAAAACTCCGTTAGTACTAACGGAGTTTTTTTAGCCTTTGTTTTCGTTAAATTTTCGAGCTATTTCTTTCAGCTTTTCTTCGCGTGCTTTCTTTTTCGCTTTAGCCTTTTCTTGCGCCTTATGCAACTTATCGTTGTGCGCTTTGATGTTGCGTTCGTTGTTTCTTCCCATACCTCAAAGGTACAATTTTTTATCACAATCAAACTTTGGCACAACAATTGGTTATGGTTAAATGTCATTAATCATTAAATTTTAATATCATGAAAAAAATTACTCTTGTTTTAGCTTTTATCGGGATGATAGGACTACAAAGTTGTACAATAAACGAAACAACAGATACTGTTGATAACGATACTATTAGTGAAGTTTTAGAAGTTACAACTTCTTTCAGTGGTGCTTCTAATGCTAATTTTTATAGAATGGTAACAATAAGCCCTCCAATTTACACTTCCGATATGATTTTAGTATACCATTTGTACGAAGTTGATACTCAAACCGGATTGGATGTTTGGAGATTAATGCCACAAACCTATTATTTACCAGCGGGCGAGTTAGATTACAACTATGATTTTACTACTCATGATGTAAAGCTATTCATGGATGCCGATTTCAATATGAATACATTGTCTGCTGCTTGGACACAAAATCAAACGTTCCGAATTGTAATTATTCCAGGTTATTTCTCTGGTAAAACATCAAGCAAAGTCGATTTCAACGATTACGAGGCAACGTTAAAAGCCTACAATATCAATCCGATGAAAATCAGAAAAATAAAAGCATAGTTTATTATATAGTTGTTTAGTTGGTCAAAGAGGTTGTGATTTTCACGGCCTCTTTTTTTGTAGCTATTTCCAGCCAACACTACAAGTCCGCGCCCAAACCAGCATTTTTCTAACAGCCAAAAAGCTTCCGCTGGTCGCTCTTTGGCTGTAACAAAAATTCCTGTTTTGTGCTGTGGGCTTTTCGCTTATGTCTGGGCTAAGGCCAAAGTTTTCAGTAGAAAAGTTTTATTCTTCATCGCGCGAAGGTTTCTCATCGGCTTCTTTTTTGGTTTGGTGCAGTGAATAAAAAATACCAACAGCCAAAGCCAATGCTATAAAACCGAGTGAAGCCCATTCCGGAATTTCAAGATATTTATGCGCCAACATTTTAACACCAACAAAAGTCAATATCGCAATCAAACTGTATTCCAAATAACTGAATTTTTCCAACATATTCGCCAAAAAGAAATACATCGAGCGCAAACCCAAAATGGCAAAAATATTCGAGCTAAACACCAAAAAAGGGTCTGAAGTAATAGCTAATATCGCCGGAACACTATCTACCGCAAACAATACATCCATCACTTCAATTACCAATAAAGCAACAAACAAGGGTGTAGCAGCTTTGCCTTTGGCTGTTTTAATAAAAAAGTTTTCTTTGTCGTGTTCTGATGTAATCGGAATTATTTTTCCAATGGTTTTGTATACAAAAGAGTGTTTCGGGTCAAATTCGTCATCTTCTTTCGAAAATAACATCTTCATCGCCGTAAAAATTAAGAAAGCACCAAATAAATAAGTAGTCCAAGCAAATTTATTGATGATAATCACACCAAATGAAATCATCAAACCACGAAAAATGATAGCGCCCAAAATTCCCCAAAATAATACACGATGTTGGTATTTTTGCGGAATCTTAAATGCGGCAAATATCACAGCAATCACAAATATATTGTCAACACTCAACGAAAGCTCAATCAAATAACCAGTAATGAATTTTAAAGCAGCTCCAGTTTGCGTAAGCGTCGTTGGGTTGGCAATGTAATCGGTTCCGTACAACCAATAAATCACACCTGAAAATAAAAAGGACAAGGTAACCCAAATGCCTGTCCATTTGCTAGCTTCTTTGGTGCTAATTATGTGAGGTGTTTTATTAAAAACCCCTAAATCTAAGGCAAGAATAACAAAAACTAAGGCAAAGAATAAAATCCAAACAATCATAAAAATCGATTTTTCACAAAGATAAGTCTAAAAAACCCCAAAAAACAAAAAACAAATCCCAAAAAAAGAACAAATCCAAAATTCCAAAAAACAAAAATCAAAAGCAATTATCAAATTGGGTATTATAAAGTGTTTTTATATTAAAATCAAATATTATAAAATATACCCCTAAAAAAATAGGGTAAAATTATTTTTGAATCAAATTTTTGATATATTTGCATAAAATTTATAGGGTATAACTTTTTAAAATTAATTTTTATGTCAACTTTACGTTTTCAAGCATTAAAAGATGCATCAGGCAGAAAGCCAGTAAAATTTGAAGAGGCTGGTAAAAAATCAGCACTTTTTGGTTCGAATGTATTTAATGATAAAGCAATGAAGCAGTATTTAACTGCAGATGCTTATAAAGGTGTAAAAGATGCAGTACAGCACGGAACTAAAATTGACCGAAAATTAGCCGATTATATCGCTATGGGAATGAAAGAGTGGGCGTTGTCAAAAGGTGTGACTCACTACACACACTGGTTTCAACCATTAACAGGTACAACAGCCGAAAAACACGATGCTTTTTTTGAAACGTCTTACGATGGTTCTGAAGCAGTAGAAAAATTTGGCGGTGGACAATTAGTACAACAAGAACCTGATGCTTCTTCTTTCCCGAATGGTGGAATCAGAAATACTTTTGAAGCTCGCGGATATACAGCTTGGGATCCAACATCACCAGCATTTATCTTCGGAACAACTTTGTGTATTCCTACTGTTTTCATTTCGTACACAGGTGAAGCTTTGGATTATAAGACACCTTTGTTAAGAGCATTAAATGCGGTTGACGAAGCGGCAACTGATGTATGTAAATATTTTGATAAAAATGTTAAAAAAGTAACCGCTACTTTAGGCTGGGAACAAGAATATTTCTTGGTCGATGCGTCTTTAGCCAATTCTCGACCTGATTTAGTAATGACAGGGAGAACGTTACTTGGTCACACTTCGGCCAAAGGACAACAATTAGACGATCATTATTTTGGTTCAATTCCGTCTCGTGCTTTAAATTTCATGAGAGAGTTGGAAGAAGAGTGTATGTTATTGGGAATTCCTGTAAAAACGCGCCACAATGAGGTAGCACCAAATCAATTTGAATTAGCGCCAATTTTTGAAGAAACCAATTTGGCTGTGGATCACAATTCATTATTAATGGATGTAATGTCAAAAGTAGGTGAGCGTCACGACTTTAAAGTGTTATTTCACGAAAAACCATTCCAAGGTGTAAACGGTTCTGGTAAGCACAACAACTGGTCAATGGCTACTGATACCGGAGTGAATTTGCTTTCACCAAGCAAAACTCCAATGAGTAATTTACAATTCTTATCGTTCTTTATCAATACTATTAAAGCGGTTCAAGAATACGAAGAGTTGTTAAGAGCGTCGATTGCTACTGCTAGTAACGATCACCGTTTGGGTGCAAATGAAGCGCCACCAGCAATTATTTCGGTATTTATTGGAGAGCAATTAACTAAAGTGTTGGCCGAATTAGAAGGTGTTTCCAAAGGAAAATTATCGCCTGAAGAAAAAACCGATTTAAAATTGAATGTTGTTGGTAAAATTCCAGATGTAATGTTAGATAATACCGACAGAAATAGGACATCACCTTTTGCTTTTACTGGAAATAAATTTGAGTTCAGAGCTGTAGGTTCTTCTGCTAACTGTGCCAATGCAATGACTACGTTGAATTCTATCGTTGCTAAACAATTGAAAGAATTCAAAAAAGAAGTGGATGCTTTGATCGACAAAAAAGGATTGAAAAAAGACGAAGCCATTTTCAATGTACTAAGAGAATACATCAAACAAACCAAAAACATCCTTTTTGAAGGTGATGGTTATAGTGAAGCTTGGGAAAAAGAAGCTAAAAAACGTGGATTGAGCAATCACAAAACAACACCAGCTGCTTTGAAAGCAAAAGTATCTAAAAAAGCATTGGATTTGTTCAGCGATTTGAATGTGATGAACCATGTTGAAGTAGAAGCACGCTACGAAATCGAATTGGAAGAATACACTAAGAAAATCCAAATTGAAGGACGTGTTTTAGGCGATATTGCTCGCAATCACGTAATTCCAACGGCTATTCGTTACCAAAATACCTTAATTGAAAATGTTCGCGGATTGAAAGATATTTTTGGAAAAGATTTCGAGAAAATCGCCAAAGAGCAAATCTCAATCATCAAAGAAATCTCAGAACATATCGAAGGAATCAACTCTAATGTGGATGATATGATTGAAGCACGTAAAAAAGCCAATGCGTTAACCGATGCTCAAAAAATGGCTGAAATGTACTGCGATAAAGTAAAACCTTATTTTGATGTAATCAGAGAACATTGCGATAAATTAGAGTTATTAGTTGACGACGAAATCTGGACGTTAACCAAATACAGAGAGTTGTTGTTCACGAGATAATTTATTAGAACAAAGAAAATTGAATATAGAAAAAAACCTGCTTGTTGAGAGCAGGTTTTTTTATATATACTAATTTGTGGTTGAAATTAATACTGTTGGAGAAGCACTTGCGTCATAGAGTTGTTGAGACCAACTGTTTGCATTCCTATTAAAAACATAAACTATATTACTAACAGTATCATTAAAAACAAAATTACCATTGGATTCTTGTAATGTAGGAGATGCAGTTGAACTATATGCTTGTGAAGACCAAGTTCCAGTTTTTCCATTAAAAACATACATTTTGTCATCTACAACATCATTAAACCCAATATTGCTATTTGATACAATGAATGATGGAGAGGCGCTTGCATTGTAGCTTTGAAAAGACCAAGTTCCAGTTTTTCCATTGAAAACATAAATTTTATTATCCACAATATCATTAAAAATAAAGTTGCCATTTGACACTTGAATAGTAGGAGAAGCACTTGAATTATAGGCTTGTGAAGACCAAGTTCCAGTTTTGCTATTGTAAACGTAAACTATATTATCAACAATATCATTAAACCCAAAATTTCCATTTGAGTTTAATATTGAGGGAGAAGCACCTGTATTATATTGTTGAAAGGTCCATGTGTTAGTTACTGTATTGCATGCATAAACCCTATCAGCAACAGTATCATTAAAAGCAAAACTTGAAGATTTATTGTTAATAATATCATCGTTAATGCTTGGATTACCATCTATACTAGCAACACTTCCTGCATGCATTGCATATGGCACACTCAATAACTGCGTTGTTCCAATTAAAGTATAATTGGTTCCCCCAGTAGCATCCATTTCTACTTTTAAAAATTTAGAATTGGTTCCCCAATTGATAGCTGAAAAAGTTCCAGTAGTCGGAGTTCCTTGACCAATTACTAAGTTAAATAAACCTTGTGCATTCGTAGTTTTAGTATGTGTTTCAGTATATAAAACAGTTCCTGAAGCAGAATTATCCAATACTGATAGTCGAATTCCAACATTGGAACTCACAACAGGGTTTCCAGAACTATTTAAAGCTATAGCTTGATAGGAAATACCTTGTGGAACTTGGGCAAATGTTAATATTGTGAATAATAAAACGAGAGTGGTACAAATTTTTTTCATAGTATATATATTTTTAAAATTGAAATTGAAATTGAAATTGACATTGAAATTGCTTAACGCTTGATTATTTTAAACGATTTTTTTTGGTCAGATGATAATTGAATGACATAAATGCCAGTTGATAAATTCGATAAATCAACTGAATTATCACTTTGAATGTTTTTCTCTGTTACTAATTGACCATTAGTGCTAAAAATAATAACCTTTTGATTGCTTAAATTAGCTTTGCCATGAAATGTAATTCCAGTTGCAGTTGGGTTCGGATAGACAGTTATATTTTCACTAAGTTCAAATTGTGGAACTTCTAATTGTTGGTTTACCTGCGATAAAATACCAATCAAACCCGAACTCGATTGATTTTGATTAACTGGGTTAACAACAATTTCACCTATTGAAACCGATGAAGTTGCAGTAATCAAACTGCCTGAATTGACTGATTGAATTGTTGATTGAGCATAATTCAGAAATGAATTAAAAAATAAGGTAATTAAAATGATTTTTTTCATGGTTGTAGGGTTTAATTTATTTAGAAGAGTCAATATAGTTTCCACTCATTTGAACGGATTTCCATTCGAAAGAAAGATTTCCACCTAAAGTGTAATTCGGAACAAAAGCATGTGCATGAGTTTCTGTATAAATGGTAAAAACATTGGAATTATATCTAATCTCTTTAATAGAGCCATTTATAGGTGTTGTGTACCAATCAACAGTAATTTCCGGGGAGCTATTGCTTATTGTGGATCCAAAAGCATAAGCATTAGTATCAGTAACTATACAAAAAATGCTTCTTCCATAACCATAAATATCTCTTGGTGTACCCGAAATGGGATGTGAGAACCAATTGTAAGTTATATTATTATTACTATCTGCTGTAAAAGTAAAAACATAGGCATGTGTTGATGTTAAAACAGCTATTGTCCCGTCGGAAGTACTTAATTTTATAGGTGTGCCAGACAATTGAATTGGAAACCAAGTTGCAGTATCAACCTGATTGTTATCAATAGTGGCAACATAAGCATGAGTTGAGGTTAACACTCCTAATGAAAAGGAACAGGATACAATATCTATTGGTTGTCCTTCTAATGGTTGCTCTATCCAGTTATTGTTATTCAATGCATTAGCTAAATAGTAGGCTTTATTGTTCGTCATAAATCCAGCTGTACTAGAATTGCTTAGTCGACCTTCTACATTTTGAGCATCTACACTATTGGCTTTCTCCGAATACAAAGCATATGGAACGCTCCACAATTGTGTGGTTCCTGACAAAATATAATTGGTTCCGCCCAAAACATCCAATTCTACTTTTAAAAATTTAGTGTTTGTTCCCCAATCAATCAAAGGAAATGATCCACTTACTGGTGTTCCTTGACCAATTACTAAATTGTATAAACCTCGATCATTGGTGGTTGTGGTGTGCGTTTCGGTGTAAATTGTATTGCCAGTAATACTGTTTTCCAGTATTGAAAGACGAACTCCAATCAAAGTGTTTCCGACTGGATAACCTTGTGGATTCAGTGCAATTGCTTGATAAGAAACGCCTTGTGGTATTTGTGCTGACATTAAGAAACCACACAAAAAGCTGATAATGAGTACAATTCTTTTCATAAATAAGATTTTTCTCAAAAATAATGATTTTTTTATTGGTATTACTTTTGCTAACATAAAATTATTTTTGACTACTTTCGTTATATGAATATGAAACAATTTTTATCACTATTTTTTTGGATTGTAGTAACGGTTTCTGCCAATGCACAACAACAAATTTCGATTTTTTTTGACAGCAATCGCCATGAGGTTAATGTAGTCGAATTAAAGCGTTTAACTGATTGGATGAATGCCAATAAAGATTCTAAAATTGTAGCTATAAATGGCTACACCGACGAAGACGGAACCAACGGTTTTAACGATTCGTTGGCCAAACGTAGAGTGAATTTTATCTACAGCAAAATTAAAGGTCGTGTGCCCATTCGCGACGATTTTAAAACCCGAAGCTTTGGTGAAAATTTCCAACAATCCAAAAACAAAGCCGAAAATAGAAAAGTGACCATTTACTATATTTTAGCGAAAGATCTGGAACGCGAAGACGAAATTTTAGGCATTAAACCCAAAGAAACTCCCAAAATTGTTGAGGTAGTTGAAATCGAGCCGATCGAAGAGGAAACCATGAATTTTCCCGAAAATGCAACACTCGAAGACAAAATTGGATTGTCACGCAAAGGAACTTTGATTCGCCTAAATGATATTAATTTTTACTTGAATTCGTTTGCCATTATGCCGACTTCCAAAAGAGCTATCGACGAGCTGATTTATGTAATGAACAAGTTTCCGAAACTCAAAATCGAAATTCAAGGCCACATTTGCTGCGTTGATAAAGATGTAAAAAATCTCTCGACCGACCGCGCCAAACAAGTCAAACGCATTTTGGTTTCTGAAGGTATTAGCGAGCGACGTATTACAGTGAAAGGTTTTGGTGTTTCGAAGCCTAAGTTCGAAATTCCAGAAAAAAGCGACTACGAAGCCGCTCGCAATCGCCGAGTTGAAATTATGATTCTAGAAAAATAATTCATCATGAAAAAAGCAATTATTTGTTTCCTGCTTTTAATTGCCTTTTCTTCCTTCGCTCAAGAAAAGCTCAATGTCTATTTTGATTTTGACCAACACGAACTCAATGAGGCAGCTATCAAAAAAATCAACTCGTGGATTGCAGAAGGTAAAGACTATCAAGTCACCAAACTCTACGGTTTTTGCGATTGGAAAGGAACCAATTCCTACAACGACACGTTGGCTTTAAAACGCGTCAACGAAGTCTACAATTTCCTCAAACAAAGTGATATTGATGTAATTAAAGACATCGAAATTCGCGGTTTTGGGGAAGATTTTGAACAATCGCCTATTCAAGGTGAAAATCGGCGTGTAACGATTATTTACCAGTTAAAAAGTCAAGTTGTAGCAACCGAAAAACTACCCGAAAAATCCAAAGAATCGCTCAAAGATCAAATCAAATCAGCCAAAAAAGGCGACTTAATCAAACTCGAAAATATTTATTTCTACAACAATTCGGCTAAAGTGGTGCCCAAATCCGAATCAACTTTGTATGATTTGCTCTGCGTAATGGTCGACAATCCGAAACTCAAAATCGAAATTCAGGGCCACATTTGCTGCAAACGACCCGAAGAATATGAAGTGATTTCTACCGCTCGAGCTCGCGCCGTGTACAACTACTTAATTCGCGGCAAAATTGACCGTGCGCGCCTAAGTTTCAAAGGTTATGGTGTTTCGCGTCCGGTACACAAAATTCCCGAAAAAAACGCTTTGGAAGAAGACGAAAACCGCCGCGTAGAAATTCTGATTTTGGAGAATTAGGGTTCAGTCGCAGTCACAGTTTGCTTTTTTTAGTAGCAGAACTTTTGTGTTTTAACGACTACTTGTCCCGCTATCCGCTATATCTGTCATTGCGAGGAACGAATCGATCTCATGTAAACACATCCTTTTTCGCAATGCCAGGATGCCGCTACTATCGGGGCTAGATTAGGAAATTTGTTTTTCAATAGACTTTTTAAATAAGTAGTACAAAGAAATCTACTTTTTTCTGCCTTCTGCTTTCTGATTTCAGCTTTCAGCTTTCAGCCGTCAGCCGTCAGCTGTCAGCCTTCTGATTAATACGTCTATTAAACTAATAAACGTCTAATCTAGCCCCGATTGTAGCGAAAATCCTGACATTGCGAAATCAAAAGATTCTTATTGAATTGCTTCGTTCTTCGCAATGGCAGATTGTAGCGGAAAGCGGGACAACTGTTGAAAAAAAAGGTAAATTTCTGCTTCAAATAAAAAAACGAAAACTGCGACTGAAAACTGCGACTGCGACTAAAAAATTACATCTTAATTACTATCTTTGCGCGACAACACAACACACTAAAAAATGAGTTCTGACAATAGCCAACGCTACGCTATGCGCGGAGTTTCTGCTTCTAAAGAAGACGTGCACAACGCCATCAAAAACATCGATAAAGGTTTGTTTCCGAAAGCTTTCTGCAAAATTGTTCCCGATTATTTGACCAATGATTCGGAATATTGTTTGATTATGCATGCAGATGGCGCTGGGACCAAATCGTCATTGGCCTATATGTATTGGAAAGAAACAGGCGATATTTCGGTGTGGAAAGGCATTGCGCAAGATGCGTTGATTATGAATATCGACGATTTACTTTGCGTAGGTGCCACCGACAACATTTTGCTTTCATCGACGATTGGTAGAAATAAAAATCTGATTCCAGCTGAGGTGATTTCGGCCATCATCAACGGAACGGAAGAATTGATTGCTGAGTTGAAAGGTTTTGGTGTCACGATTCATTCTACTGGAGGCGAAACCGCCGATGTAGGCGATTTGGTACGTACGATTATTGTCGATTCGACCGTTACAGCGCGTATGAAACGCAGTGATGTGATTGACAATGCCAACATTCAGGCAGGTGATGTGATCGTTGGTTTGGCCAGTTTTGGTCAGGCGACTTATGAAAAAAGTTACAACGGCGGCATGGGAAGCAATGGTTTAACTTCGGCACGACACGATGTGTTTACCAATGAATTGGCTACCAAATTTCCAGAAAGTTTTGATAGTTCGGTTCCGAGTGATTTGGTGTATTCAGGAAAAGTGAAGTTGACCGATGCGGTAGAAAATTCGCCTATCGATGCAGGGAAATTGGTGCTTTCGCCTACGCGAACCTATGCGCCAATCATCAAGAAAATACTAGAGAACTATTCGTCAAAAGAAATCCACGGAATGGTACATTGCAGCGGTGGCGCACAAACCAAAGTATTGCATTTTGTAGAGAATGTTCATGTGATTAAAGATAATTTATTTCCTGTTCCGCCTTTATTCAAGCTTATCCAAGAGCAATCCAAAACCGATTGGAAAGAAATGTACCAAGTTTTCAATTGCGGGCACCGAATGGAATTGTATGTTCCTAAAACCATTGCTCAAAATATTATCGACATCGCACAATCGTTTGGAGTTGAAGCAAAAATTGTGGGTAGAGTAGAAGTAAGTGAAAGTAAAAAACTCACTATAGAAAGTGAGTTTGGAGTGTTTGGGTATTAAGGATTTGATTATAAGAAACTAGTGATTTATTAGTTACTATTACTAATGAATCACTAATTTCATATTGTATCCATTGGGATTTATTGTGGAATGCATTCCATACCACCTACCCAACCACATGATGTTGTTGTTGAACCATCTTTGTTTGTAACTGTAGTGCAAACCCATCTTTCCTTATAAGTCCATACACATAAGTTATTCATACTAGCCCCACCTCCAAATCCACCTCCAAATCCACCACTCGCTAATCGAGCTAATGATGTTGGATTTTCTGGCGCTGTACTGGTATAATTACTCGATCCATTAAATTTTTCGTTCATAGAATAAAGTAACGCAAAGAAAATTTTCCCTTCTGAAGATTGCGGGGTTTTCATATTAATTTTTACTAAAGGATGGGAATGATCTTTGCAAGAAATAGTTTTCATTACTTCTACATCATCTATAAATTCTAATGGTATTGTGACCCAATCAGAACAATTTCCTCCAATAGCAAATTCAATTGTCTTTTCTTTCCACTCCGATTTTTTTACCATTCCTATTAAAAATAGAGATGAATTGGTGTCAAGTTTGTCGTGCTGCAGTTTTTCAAAAAAGTCATCTACTTTTAATGATTTAAAATTTTCGCTCATTTGTCTTATTATTAAATTTATTGCCTACTCTTAATGGTTTTCGGCTTATCCAATTATCTCTTTTATAACCAATAATTTTTTTTTAGGTTGATAAAAGAATAATGTTAAAGTTAGCGTTTGTAATGACCTGAATATCAGGAAAAACACCCATTTTCAATTATAATTTATTATCAAAACAAAAAAAAGAATAAGTAAAAACTGTAGTGCTTTACCAAAATCTTTGCGACATTTGTAACTCTCTCTAAATACTCTATGGCTTTCCTTAAAAAAATAAATTCAAAAGCAAAAGCACAATCCAATACAGGTTTCGGTACTAACGCGTCGAGTTATGGAGGTCGCTATATCACCAAAAATGGCAATGCCAATGTGCGTAAAAGTGGTATTACTTTTTTAGAAAGTATTAGCTGGTATCATACGATGTTGGCTATTCCGCGTTGGAAGTTTTTTTTCATTATCATTTTATTTTACTTTTTGGTCAATTGTGGTTTTGCTTCATTGTACTATTTTATTGGAGTAGAGCATTTAAAAGGAATTGAGGCCACTTCAAAATGGGATCAGTTTGGCCAAGCTTTCTTTTTTAGTATTCAAACCTATACGACTGTAGGTTACGGACACATAAGTCCGAGTGGTTTTTTGACGAGTTTGGTGGCTTCGGTTGAAGCACTGTTTGGATTGTTGAGTTTTGCAATTGCGACAGGTTTGTTTTACGGACGATTTAGCAAACCCAAAGCCCATATTTTGTTTTCAGACAACGCGTTGATTACTCCGTATAAAGATGGAACTGCTTTGATGATGCGATTGACACCCTTTAAAAATACGCATTTAACTGATGCTGAAGTCAAAATTACAGTAGGTATTCAGTTCGAAGAAAACAACAGTGTTACCAACAAATTCTACTTTTTGGATTTGGAAATGAGTTACATCAACTCCCTCAATTTGAGTTGGACATTGGTGCATCCTATTACCGAATCGAGTCCGTTTTACGGTTTTACCGAAAATGATTTCAAGATTACAAAAGGTGAAATAATGGTGTATTTAAAGGCATTTGATGACATGTTTAGTAATACGGTTGTGAAACGTACTTCTTACACGCTTGATGAAGTGGTATATGGTGCCAAGTTTGATTTAATGTACACGCGTAGCCAAGACGATACAAAAACCATTTTACATGTTGATAAGTTGAATTCTTTTGTCAAAGTTGAGTTATAAAAAAAACCACGAATAAGTTTTCGTGGTTCGCTTTTTAGGTGAAAAGATTTATCTTATTTCAAATTAAAATCCAACGTCACATTTACTTTTTTAGATAATTTTTTGCTTACTACACTTGGAATGTCAATGTTAAAATCGTCTGTGTTTACCGTAAAGTTTGAGTTTAATGACATGCCATCAGCGGTTTTTTTGATGGTAGCAGTAATGTTAATCTCTTTAGATTTACCGTGTAGTTCAAGCTTTCCTTTGATAGTGTAGGTTTTCCCTTCTTTGGTAACTTTTGATGCATCAAAACCCTCAATTTTGCCTTTGAAAGTTGATTTTGGATATTTATCGCTTTCAATGTAATTTTCGTTAAAATGTTCTTCCATTAAGGCTACTTTAAAGCGAAAACTTTTCACCATTGCCAAACATGCAATTTCACCATTTTTGGTATCTATGACACAAGTTACACCCTCGTTTTTAGCTTTTACTTCTTCAAATGAAGGAACAGAAGCTTCAAAAGTGATTTTTCCGTTTTTGGTCAAAATTTTACCTTGCGCAAATCCGACTGAAACAAACAATAGCATTATTGGGATAAAGTACTTTTTCATAATTATAAATTTTGAATTGTATTAGTTATAGCAATTATTCTGCCAAACCTTGATTTTGCCATTGCACAAACAAATCAATAGAAGTTTGAGGTAATCGAGTACCACTTAAAGGCATCATTCCAGGAGCACCTTGAGCTCTAGAAATACGATCCAACAGCCCACGATTTTGAATGGCATCTTTTACATTTTCATAGGTTAATAATGGCATTGGTGCTCCAGCTACTGGTGGCGAATTATGACAACCAATACAATTATTGTCAATGATTGTTTTTATTGAATTTGAATAAGTTACAGTGGCTGGTTGAGTTATATCAACTAAATCGTCGGTTGAATTTTCGGAACAACTTGATAATACTGCAAGTAATGGTAGGCAAAGATAAAGTTTGATCTTCATGTTTTTAGTTATTATTAGAAATTGTTTTTAAATCTATAAGGTTTTTAATCTAAAAGTAGTTACGATTAAACACATAATTTGGTTTAAAAAAATAAAAATAATTATTTTTTTTTAAATTCAATCTAAATAAAAATTATTTTCGTAATTATATTTGTAGTGAAAAATAATAAAACAAATAAAAATATGAAGAAGAAATTATTTATTGCGATTGTCTTAATTGTTGGTATATTGCTTTCGGTTTATTTTTACGCTTATAAAGATCATCGTAACATAGCAACAGCAGAAGTTGACTTTTCTGTAACTGTTTCAGATTTACAAAAAGAATTTGCACAAAATGATAGCTTGGCAACGGTTAAATTTCAAAACAAAGTTATTCAAATTCAGGGGATAATTACCAGCGTTGATGCTCAAAGTAAATCATTAGTTATTGATGAAAAAATTTACGCTCAATTTGATACTAATTTGCCATCAAGCGTTGAAGTAAATAAGAAAACCACAATTAAAGGGCGATTTTTGGCTTATGATGACTTGGTAGAAGAATTTAAAATGGATCAAACTTCGGTAATTGAATAAATCTATAACCACTAAACACTAATTTCTTATGAAAAACAAACTATTATTATTTGCATTATTGCTTCCTTTTTTAACATTTTCGCAGGATGATTTGTTAAAAGAAATAGATTCAACCACAACGAATGAAAAAGTTGAATCGGCCTTCAAAGGTCTGAAAATTGTAAATTTAGAATCGACCAAATTGGCTGCCAAAGGCGATTTGTATTTTATTGTAGCGCATCGTTTTGGCTCAATCAAAGACGGAATTGATGGTTTTTTTGGATTGGATAATGCTGTTACACAATTGAAATTTGTTTATGGAGTAACCAATTGGTTAACTATTAGTGCTGCCCGAAGTGAACCAGCATACGATCTTTCTGCTAAATATTTGCTCAAATCTCAAATAAAAAACGGTTTTCCTGTTTCTATAGTTGGGTTTAATAGTATTGCTTTTAACAATTCCATGAAAGAAAGTTTATATCCAAATATGGAATTTAGTGATCGTATGATTTTTGTAAATCAACTATTAATTTCTCGTAAAATGTGTGACAAGTTATCTTTACAGTTGGCTCCAACCCATTTTCATGAAAATTTTGTAATCGATGATGCACAAGATAATAGCCAATTTGCACTAGGTATGGGAGGAAGATATAAGTTTGCGAAACGTTGGTCTTTGAATGTTGATTATGCGACACATTTGAATCGTTCTGATTCTTCTCCATTTCATGATCCACTATCTATAGGTGTAGATTTAGAAACTGGTGGTCACGTTTTTCAAATGCATTTCAGTAATTCGCAAGGAATTCACGAAGCTGGTTTTTTAGGCAATACGAGTGGTTTGTGGGAGAAGAATGATATTTACTTTGGATTCAATTTATTGCGCGTTTTTTAAACAATTATAATTATTTATAAAAAAAAACCAATCGAACTAACGATTGGTTTTTTTATTTTATAAAGAATGTAATTATTCTTTTGTGAATTTTTGAGTAGTTCTTTTCCCGTTTACGTCATTAACTAAAACTATGTAAGTTCCTGTTGCTAATGATTGAACATTGATAGTATCGTTCTCGATTTTTGAATCAAGAATTTTGCGACCATTTAAGTCATATACTTCTGCCGATACTAAACTTGCGTTTGTATTTGAAGTAATGGTCAGTTGGTTTTTAGCGGGAACTGGGTAAACACTAAATGTATTTGAAGAAAAACTGTCTGTTGACAAAGTAGAGCCTTCTACAACATGTAAGGTTTGGTTAATGGTTGGATTATTGATAGTGTCAACAGTACCTGAAGGCCATTTGATTACAACTTGTGTAATAGCAGTATTGGTTCCGATACCAAAATGTGTATTTAATGTACTCATAAATTCAAATCCTTCTCCACTTCTTACATCTCTAATTTGTTTTCCGAAAGCACCGTGAATTTCAATACGAGCTCCGATTCCATTTGAGTTACTTTGAATTCCTTGTAATGATACTTTAAACCAATTGTTTCCATTAGGTACAGCCATACGTACGGTTGAACCATTCAAAATATCTAAGAAACCATCATTATTTAAATCTCCAACTGCACCAATACCAATAGAGGAGTAGGTTGATGGTGCAAATGTATTGTTTCCTTGATTGAAAAGAATTCTACTACCACTTCCCATAATATCAATAAAACCATCGTTATCAAAATCGTAGGCAATATAATCTCTATTTGTTGTTGTGTCAGTATCTAACCCGGAACCAGCAGTTATATCAGAATAAGCTTCTTCAGTGCTATTGGTAGTATCTAGATTATTTCTAAAGAAACGGTGTCCAACACTTCCGTTTGAACCTACCATAATATCCATGTCACCATCGTTGTCAAAATCTGCAATTGCAGAAGACCATGATTGAACAGGAGTAAAGTTGATTCCTGCAACTGCAGAAATATCTGAATACGTTCCATTTCCGTTGTTTCTGTGTAATTCACAAGGAGGCCCAGAACATTTTGAGATGAACATATCGGTATCTCCATCATTGTCAAAATCAGTCCATAACGAAGCATAATTTCCGCCACTAGATAAAGTACCTAATGAAAGTGAACCAGCAGTTACGCCTGATTGATAAGAAGTAAACGTACCAAAACCAGTGTTGATATAGTAAACATTTGGAGCGATATCATGACAAGAAAATGCATCTAAATTACCGTCATTATTGATGTCAACAAAATTAGTTCTTTGACAAAATATGTATTGACCTGGACTATCTTCTGTATAGGCAGTTCCTGTGCTGTTTGATTTCATAAAAGTCAAACCATTACCACTTCCATAAAGTAAATCATTAAAACCGTCTTTATTGTAATCTCCAGCAGCAATACTCCAATCTGGCATATGGTCAGCAGCTGTTGTTGTGTAATCAGCTACGGTAAATCCTCCACCAACAGTATTTTGTTTATGGATTCTGATTTGATTGTTGTTAACACCAACAATATCATCCAAATGATCACCATTCATATCTACAACACAAATATTATAGTTGCTATTAATAGTGCTAATGGTTTGATTAGTATAACTAACAGGTGTTGGAATTGGCGCAACATAAGGACCTTCAGTCATTTGAAAAGTAAATCCAGAACCATTCCATTTGTTGTCCCATGCAATATAATATGTGGTTCCAGCCATTACGTTGAATGTATCTACAGAAAGGTATCCGTTTCCAATTACACCACCATCGTCATCACCAGCATGACAAGTTAAACTACCACAAGAACCTATGTAAACATGAAAACGAGTGTCTTTTCCTGAGTTAATTTGTAAATCAGAAGTTATTGTTAGGCTGTAGTTTTGGGTTGGAATATAAGTGTACCATTTTCCAGCTGTTGCACCTGGTCCATTGTCAGCACAAATAGGTGTTGGAACTTCCGTTCCGTTAACGGCATCGACAATATGTGTTCCAGCGGTAATAGGTAACGCTGTTGCACAAGTACTTTGACCATTGGAAAGCTGAATAGATAAACCCAATAGAGCGATTAGGGTAATTTTTTTCATAAGAATTTTTAGTTTAATTTGTTAATAGCGTGCGCAATATACAAAAATCCCATCAAATTTTAAGTGATGGGATTTTGTTGAAGACGTATTACTCTTTGGTGAATTTCTGAGTATAAATTTTATTATTTGAATCGGATAATAATATAATGTAAGTTCCGCTAGTTAAAGACTGAACATTTATAGATTCATTTTCAACATTTGATTTTTGAACCAATCGACCTTGAAGATCAAAAATTTCTGCAGCTATTAGACTACTATTTGAACTGGTTTTAACATTCAAAATGTTTTTTGCTGGAACTGGAAAGATACTCAATTCAGAGCTTACAAAATTTTCTGTAGATAAAGTAGAACCTTCGACAACATTAATTTTTTGATTTATACCTGGGTTATTGATTGTGTCAACAATTCCTGATGGCCATTTAATAATAACTTGAGTAACGGCAGTTGCTTGACCTAATCCGAAGTGAGCATTCAAAGAACTCATGTATCTGAATCCTTCACCACTACGAATATCTCTAATTTGTTTTCCAAAAGCACCGTAAATTTCTATACGAGCTCCAATTCCGTTGCTATTGCTTTGAATTCCTTGAAGAGAGAATTTTATCCAATTGTTATTGTTAGGAACGGCGTAGCGAATAGTATTTCCATTTAAAATATCTAAGAAACCGTCATTGTTTAGGTCTCCGATTCCACCAACAGAAATTCCACTATAGCTAACTGGCTCAAAAGTACTGTCGCCTTGATTGAACATAATTTTGTTTCCACCTCCTAAAATATCAACAAAACCATCATTATCGAAATCGTAAGCTACGTTGTCAATATTTGTAGAAGTGTTTGTGTCCCAACCAGAACCAGCTGTAATATTAGTATAAGCTTCTTCTGTACTATTAGTTGTGTCTAAATTATTTCTGAAGTATTTGTGAGAACCTGAACTTGCTGTAATAATAATATCCATATCGCCATCATTGTCAAAATCAGCGATACCAGATGACCAAGTTTGAACTGGAGTAACATCTATTCCGGCTATAGCAGATATATTAGTATAAACACCGTTTCCATCATATCGTAACAATTGGCATGGAGGGCCCGAGCATTTAGAGATAAAAACATCTACGTCATTATCGTTGTCAAAATCAGTGAATAAAGTTGAATAATTTCCACCACCATTAGCAACAGAACTTAAGTTCATAGCTCCGGGTGTAGTGTTCGATTGATAAAAAGTTAAATTGCCAGCGCCATCATTTAAATAATAACAGTTTGGTGCTATATCGTGACATGAAAACACATCTAAATTTCCATCATTATTTAGGTCGGCAAAATTAGTTCTTTGGCAAAATATATAATCACTTGGGCTAAAGTTAGAATAAGCAGTTCCAGTTGAATTTGAAGACCATACCGACAATCCATTACCAGCGCCTAAAATTAAATCGTTTAAACCATCTCTATTGTAATCTCCTGCGGCCAAACTCCAAGAAGGCATTTTACTTGTACCAGTTATAGGAAAATCAGCAACGGTAAATGAACCAGCTGTTGCTCCTTGAAAATGGATTTTCAAGTTGTTATTATTAACATTCACCATATCATCTAAATGATCACCGTTCATATCTACAACACATATATTATATCCAGTAGTAGGAATGGTTGCAATAGTTTGAGTGGTGTATGAAATTGGGGTTGTAGGAGGAACTACAATAGGTGCTTCTGTGATTTGAAAAGAAAAACCAAGTGATTCCCATTTGTTATCGAAAGCAATATAATAGGTTGTTCCTGCTGTAACATTAAAACTTTTGGTTGATAAATAGGAATTAGCATTTCCTGAATTACAAGCAATAATACCCGAGTCATCATCACCAGTTAAACACAATAAAGCATCACATGTTCCAGTATAAACCTGAAAACGAGTATCTCTACAAATGTTAATAGCTAAATCGGTAGTTACAGTTGCAGTATAGTTTTGTGATGGTGTATATGCATACCATTCAGCAGCCGTTCCCAATCCACTTCCAGTACAAGCACTTGGTATTATAGCTCCATTAATGGCATCTACTACAAATGTACCTGCTGCAGTTATTGGTAATGCTTCACTACAGCTGTTCTGTCCAATAGCGAACATGCTGGATAGCAAAGTAATAATTAATAAGGTAATTTTTTTCATTTTTTTATAGTTTAGTTTTGGTTAAAATTTTTTATTGACAAGGCGATAATGAATTAATCCAAGCTCCCATTAAGTTTACACCCTCTTGATGAATAAGAGATCTTCCATGCAAAGGCATCATATAGGCTTCATCTGTCGTGTTTATTCGATGATATAGCATTGAACGATTAACACTTCCAGGGTTAACAATTTTGTCCAATGCTGGATCAAAATCTTGCATATCTTCTGTGCTTACACAAACTCCCATATTTGTTAGATTGTTGTAGGTGCTTGCAAAATCAAATCGCATAGGTCTATAATCACAATGTTTTTGAACACTATGACAATGTGAACAATTGATATCAACATACGACCGAGCTCTTAATTCTAATGACTTCGAAGTGTCATTGTAATCAATAGTTGTATTTGCCTCAGTTGGAAGTGTAATATTATTTTGTAAATAACCATATTGAATCCACTTTAACAACTGATTTTGAGAAGTAATTCCGTAATTATAATTAAAGTTTAAATTTTGAGGCTTAATACCAATTGGCATATGAACAGTTACTTCATTTCCACTAACAACTTCTTTTTTCTTATGGCAGATGATGCATTGTACTTCTGAAGGAATTCTGTAATTAACATTTTTATTCACGCTATTTTCAATCCAAGAAATATTGGTATAACTTCCGTTTAAGTCCATGAATGCTTCTGTTTGTTCCGCATTCCATACATAATCAGCAAAAACCCAACCTGTCGATTTGCGAATCATAATTCTAGTCTCAACAATTCTAGTTGCACCAACTGGAGTTACGTTTTGAACATTATCGTAATAAAATGTTTTAATGAGTACTGAACCTACAGGTAATTCCAAAACATTTCCATCACCATTATGAGTTGCACTAGTTCCTTGTGGCATCCATACAAATCTTTTTTTGTGAGCATAATCTGAAAAAAGAACCGAAGCTGGAGCATAGGGCAGAACACCTAGCGAAGGAATTTGGTTTTTCATATCACCAACAAAAAAGTTATAATCAGAAAGTTTTGGATAAGGTACTTGAGACAAATTAACGGAAACAATTTGTGTTGCGTTAATTGTTACTAAAGCATTGTTAGAGGTGTTTCCTTGAGCATCTTTTACATTGTAAGAAATTTGAGTTGGATTACCAACAAAAGTGGATAAAGGTGAAAAGGTTATTACTCCAGTTGTAGCATTGACTCTCCAGGTTCCTTGTCCTACAACTATCAGTTCATCTAAAGTGCCATTTGAATTTGTGTCTGTTCCGCCTACTATGCTAACTGTTGTTGCAACAACATTATCACCTGAAGTGTCATTTAGCAAAACAGGAATATCTACTGAAGAAACCAATGTACTATTTACCACATCATCAGTTGCTATTGGCAAAGTATCGTTAACTTCTACATATTCATCGTCATCAGAACATGATAAAAAAATCGAAACAATGGTAATAAATAAGGTGGTGACTAATAAGTAATGTTTTTTCATTTATAATTATAAATTAATACAAATCAAAAATATAAAAAAAAATAGTAATTCCTAACTTTCATCATAATTTAAAAGAGAGTTTAATTAGGTTATAACTAGCTTATTATAGTAATACAACTCAAAAAAGCAACACCCTACTTTTTTAAATAATTTTATAAAAAAAAACCTACTGTTTAGCTAACAATAGGGCTTAAATTAGGTTGTGAAAAAGCTATTCTTTTATGAACTTGCTGGTGTATTCTTTACCATTTGTATCGGTTAGTAAAAGAATGTAAGTTCCAGACGATAACTTTTCAACATTTATTGTACCGTTAGAAACAGAAGATTTTTGTATAGATTTTCCTTGTAAATCAAAAATTTGAGCAGTTGCTAACGAAATACTGTCATTAAATTTGATGTTTAGAGTATGTTGTGCAGGATTAGGATATACACTAAAATCGATATTTGTAAAACTAGCATTTGCAAGAGGTGACGAACCTTCGACAACTAATAAATTTTGATTTGAGGTAAGATTATTTAGCACATCAACTATCCCAGAAGGCCATTTAATAATTACTTGAGAAATTGTAGTTTCTTGACCCAGACCAAAATGAGCTGTTATTGTACTCATGTTTTGGAAGCCAGTTCCACTTTGAACATCTCTTATTTGTTTACCCCATGCACCATAAATTTCTATTCTTGCCCCAATGCCATTTCTGTTACTTTGAATACCTTGTAGATTGATATTTAACCACTTATTAGTATTACCATTGTTGAAAAGAATATTTGTGCCATTTTGAATATCTAAAAATCCATCATTATTCAAATCTCCAATTGGTCTATCCACTGCTGATAAAGGATACGTGTTAGGGTTTGGAGTAAAGTGAAAGTTTCCATCACCAAACATTATAGTACTTCCAGAACCTAAAACATCTAAAAAACCATCATTATCAAAATCTTGAGCAACATATTCTCTACCTGTACTTGTAATTGTATCATAACCTGAGCCAGCTGTAACACTAGTGAATGTTCCGTCTCCATTGTTTCTTTTCACATTAGTACCACCATTTGAATTTGAATTTACTCCCACAATTACATCCATCCAGCCATCATTGTTGAAGTCGCCTACGGCTCCAGACCAAGTTTGTTCAGGATTTGCCATATTAGCCTCTGTAGCCACATTAGTATAGGTTCCGTTGCCATTATTTCTATGAAGTTGATCAATATTACCGCCAACACCTGAACCTCCTTGACCACATTTTGCAAGGTACATATCTATATCGCCATCATTATCATAATCAAACCAGTTTGAAGCATAATTTCCTCCTGAAGGAAAATCTCCAATTCCGCCTTGAGTATGATTTAAATTTGTACCATCGTTAATGTAATATCTATTAGGTGCATTATCGTCGCAGGCAAAAGCATCTAATTTACCATCATTGTTAATATCTACAAAATTAGTGCGTTGAACTAAATAATTTTGTGCTTTTCTGTCGGTACTGTAAGCTGTACCGTTGGAATTAGCTTTCAAAAAAGTAACACCACTTCCTGAACCCCAAACCAAATCATTGTAACCGTTGTTATCATAATCTCCAGCAGCCATACTCCATGATGGAGTGATTGTTGTATTGGCCAAAGTAAAAGTAGTTGTAGTAAATGTTCCGCCTGTTTGTTGGTAAGATATAGCCATTGAAGTTGTACTAATAGCAGATACAATATCGTCTTTGTAATCGCCATTCATATCAACGATACAATTGTTAAATGTGCCAGTTATTCCTGCAACAGGTGTTGAGGTAAAAGAAAGTCTATCAGGTGCTGGAGGAGGAGCAATTGATACTGTAAAATCAAATCCAGCTTGACTGTATTTGTTATCAAATGCAATATAATAAACTGTTCCAGCAGTTCCTGTAAAAGTTACTTGAGAAGTATTACCTCCATTGTAGTCGTCATTTGAACCAACACATACTAAACCAAAACAATTCCCCGAGTAAACAATAACTCTGGTGTCGGCATTATTGTTTTGTGAAAGCGCAGTTGAAACGATATAGGTGTTGTTTTCTGTTGCAGTAAAATTATACCATTTTCCTTTTGTACCAGCTCCATTTGCTAAACCACAAAGTTGAGTTGGAGCTGTTCCTGTTTCATTTGTAAATGCTGGTGCAGTTATTGTAGAACCCACAGCCACAGTTACTGATGAGTTACAATTTCCTTGCGCCATAACTAGTGAGAAACTAAAAACAGTAAACAAGGAAAGTAATGTTTTTTTCATAATAAGTTTTTTTAATTGATTAATTACATATTTGAGTCAGAGATGAAATCCATTGTTCGATAAGAGTAACTCCTTCTTCATGAACGACAGTTCTACCCAACATTGGCATTCTCTCACTTTCATCGTTTGAATTTAAGCGGTAATGCAATACCGATTTGTTCGGAATACCTGGAGTTATTAGTCGTTGTAATGTTGGACTAATTTCTTCATCTGCCATAACGCAAACACCAAGGTTAGTTGCATTAGATGTTTCGCTAAATGCTAATCGAAGCGATCTGTAATCACAACGAGCCTGATCTTGATGGCAATGAGCACAGTTCATATCTAAATAAGAACGAGCTCTTAATTCTAAAGATAGTGAGGTGTCATGGTAATCAACAGTGGATACTATAGATGAAGGAAAACTTTGCAAGTAGCCTTGGTCAACTAATTTCTGAAGTTGATTTTTGCTTCCCTCTCCATAGGTGAAATTATGATTTAAATTTTGTGGTTTTATTCCAATTGGTGTGGCAATTTCGTTCTTTTTGTGACAAGCAAAACATTCAGCGTCAGAAGGTATGCGGTAATCAGTAGTTACTATTTCGTTATTGGGTTTTTTGAAAGTAATTGTTTTTGAACTTCCGTTAACAAAATCAGTTCCTGCTACTAAATCAGCATCTGTTTGGTCGTCTCTCCACAAATATTCATAAAATTTCCAACCATCTGATTTTCGAATCATTACTCTGGTTTCAATAATTTGAGTAGTATTTCCAGGTTGCATGGTAGTATAGTAAAAATTTTTGATTAAAGCCGTTCCAACAGGACAATCCAGTATTTGATTATCGGCTACATAATTGGCTTTTGTACCAGTTGGCATCCAAATAAATCTCTTTTTTGAAGCATAGTCAGTAAAAAGCCCACTAGCTGGCTCAAGCGGAATTACATTTAACGATGGTGTTTGATTTTTCATTGCACCTTCAAAAAAATGATAATCCGATAATTTAGCATAAGGTACTTGTGTTAAATCTACTGTAACAGGAGAAACAGCAACATACTCTTCTTCTTCGCTTTTTGAACAAGATAAAACGATTAAGCTAAGAGTAAATAAAATAAGTAATGATGAGAAGTATATTTTTTTCATTTTCAATTTTTTAACGCAAGTCAAAAGTATTTTTTTTTTTTCAATTAAACAAAAATATTCTTTTATTTATAATTGGTTTAATTAGTTAAGATGAGTTGCATATCGAAATAATTTAATTTCATCAATGCATTTATTTGTTAAAGATAGGCGACTTTTCCTTAACCACTTTTATAGCAAAATACTTTGTATCTCCCCACCAAGGAAATGTTTTGTATCGTTCTATATAAGTAACTTTAACATATTGGCCTTGCAGTTTTTTGAGGTCATTTATTACTTCTTCGTCATTGTCCAATACAGAAAAGGTAAAAATTTTATTCCCTGAAAGACCTTGACTCAATTCGCCTTCCCAAGTTTTAAAAATGTATCCTTTATTGCTGAATTTAATTAGTTCACCCGTTCGATCCCCTTCACTATAGGTAGCATAATACGCAATTGTAAAAAACAAAGCAGTCAAAACAACCACTACAATAACAAAATAAATTCCAATTTTTCGTAACATAATTTTCTAATTTTGATTTGAATTTTCTTCAACTGATGAAGCTCTGTTTAAAATATTCTCAGGTAGTGCTTTTTTGGCTTTAGCACCCATTTTTTTCAATTTTTCGACACTGTTGATCAAATTGCCTTTTCCTTCAACTAATTTATTCATAGCGCCTTGGTATTCAACTTTTGCCTCGTCCATTTTCTTGCCAATTTTAACTAAGTCGGATACAAATCCTTCAAATTTATCGTACAACGCTCCAGCTTGACGTGCAATTTCCAACGCGTTTTCTTGTTGTTTTTGATTGGTCCACATGCTATCAATCGTTCGAAGCGTAGCCAAAAGAGTAGAAGGAGTAACAATTACAATGTTTTTTTCAAATGCTTTGTTGTATAAGCTTGTATCTTCATTTAGTGCAATAGCAAAAGCCGACTCGATGGGAATGAACAACAACACAAAATCGGGGCTTTCCATTTGATACAAATCCTGATAGTTTTTGTTCCCCAAATCTTGTACATGTCGATTAATCGAAGCAACATGTTCTTTCAAATAGTGTGCTTTGGTTTCATCATTATCTTCATTAATGTATCTTTCGTAGGATGTCAATGCGACTTTAGAGTCGACAATCATTTTCTTTCCATCAGGTAAGTTGATAATGACATCAGGAAAAACACGATTGCCTTCTTCAGTTACAAAACTTTGTTGTACAAAATATTCGCGGTCTTTTTCCAATCCCGATTTTTCCAACACGCGTTCCAATACCAATTCGCCCCAATTGCCTTGCATTTTGCTATCGCCTTTTAGTGCTTTGGTCAAATTCAAGGTTTCTTTGCTCATCTGCTCGTTCATTTCGCGTAAGCCTAAAATTTGCTGACGCAATGCTGCGTGATAATCAATACTTTCTTTATGAGTGTCTTCAACTTTTTTCTCAAAAAGCTGAATTTTATCTTGCAATGGAGTGAGAATAGTTTTTAAATTTTCTTTGTTTTGCTCGGTAAACTTGGTCGTTTTTTCTTCCAAAATTTTATTGGCTAAATTTTCAAATTCTTTGGTAAATTTCTCCTGAAGTTGCTCAACTTCTTGCTTTTGCTCTTTGTTGCGTTCCCACAAATTTTCAAAATCAGTTTCTTTTTTTGATAATTGAATCATCAGCGCTTCTTTTTCAGAACGAATATTTTCACGCTCTTGAACCACTTGATTGGTTTGCGATTTGAGTTGCTCAATTTGCGAATGCAAACCATTTATTTTCTCTTCCAGTGAAGCTTTTTCGGTTTTTGAATGGGAAGAAAATAATTGTTTTCCTAAGAAAATTCCAATTGCTAAGGCTAGTATAAAGGTAATTAAGGTGATGATGGTGTCGTTCATGGTAATTAAAAATAAAGAGTTTAAAGATACATAGTTTCAATCAATTTTTTGATTTTTGTCGCAAAATAGTTTTCAACTTTGGCATCGTTTTTGGTTTTGCAAAAAATTAGAAAGAAAAAAATTATATTTGCAATCATCAAAAAATGTAAATTATGACTAGAAAAATTACACTTTTAGCTTTTTTATTTAGTGCTGTGCTATCGTTTGCTCAAATTGGACCAGTAGGCCATTTGACTATTTTCTCTGAAGATGGCGATAAGTTTACTTTAATTCTTAATGGTGAAGTAATCAACGACACTCCACAAACTAATTTGCGTGTTGAAGATTTGAATCAACCGTACTACAATGCCAAAATCAAATTTGAAGATCAAACGTTGACTGAAGTCTCTAAAAACAATTTGATGCTTACAGACGCGGACGGAAATTTTGCTGATGTTACCTACAAAATCAAGAGAGACAAAAACAACAAAACCAAAATGAAAATGAACTATTTTTCATCGATTCCAGTGCAACCTAACTTTGTGCCGGCTTCGAATGTTCATGTTATTCATTACGGTCAACCTCGACCTATTCAAGTACAACCAGTTGGCGGTGTAACACAAACTACGACCACTACAACTACACAAGTTGGCGGAACCAATGTGGGCGTTGGGGTAAATGTAGGCGGAATCAATATGGGAATTTCTATTAATGACTCTATGGGTGGCGATGTGGTTCAAACACAAACTACTACAACTACCACACACTCCGGAACTACTCAAGGTCACTACGAAGAACCAGTAAGAGGTTGTGGCGGACACTCGTGTATGACACCTGGTAATTTCAACGCAGCTTTGGCTACCATAAAAAAACAAAGTTTTGAAGATACACGCTTGAAAACAGCCAAACAAGTTATTTCGGCCAATTGTTTGAATGTAGATCAAATTATTCAAATTGCAAATACGTTTAGTTTTGAAGATAACAAATTAGAGTTTGCCAAATTTGCTTACGATTATTGTATTGAACCAAGAAATTATTTCAAATTGAATGGTATTTTCTCGTTCAGCAGTAATGTAGATGAACTTTCGGATTACGTTCAAAGTCGCCAATAATTTTTTTTGCAGATAATAGAAAGACTATCAGCATATGTTGGTAGTCTTTTTTTATTTTTGTCAAAATCATTTCATGCAAAATCACCAACATTTTATCATTCATAAACCTCATGGTTATTTGAGTCAGTTTGTTTATGAAAAAAAACGACACAAGAAATTGTTGGGTGAGTTACATGATTTTCCCATTGGAACCATGGCAATTGGCCGTTTGGATGAAGATTCTGAAGGGCTTTTATTATTGACAACAGACGGAATGATAAGTGAAATTGTGCGCAGCAAAACCGTTGAAAAAGAATATTTGGCTCAAGTGGACGGAATTATTACAAATGAAGCCATTGAGCAACTGCAAAATGGTGTTGAAATTGGATTTAAAGGTATTCGCTATACCACCAAGAAATGCCAAGCCAAAATAATAACTGTTTTACCCGATTGCATTGGAGCTGGGAGAAGAATCCGCGATGAACGCCACGGACCAACGAGTTGGCTTTCAATAACTCTTACAGAAGGAAAATTCAGGCAAGTAAGAAAAATGACTGCAGCAGTTGGTTTTCCAACTTTGCGCTTGCTTCGAATTCGCGTTGGAACTATTGAACTGAATGGTCTAAAAGCAGGAGAAGTGATGAAAGTTGAACAATTCCATATCTAAGAAGTCTAACATTCTAAAAATCTAAGAAATCTATCATGTTAAATATTGTACTTGTCGAACCCGAAATACCTAATAACACCGGAAATATTGGACGTTTGTGTGTGGGAACCGAAAGCCGTTTGCACTTGATTCATCCGTTTGGATTTGAAATTACGGATAAAAATTTGAAACGATCGGGTTTGGATTATTGGGTGCATCTCGATTGGCATCAATACCAAAATGTTGACGAATGGATGGCTCAAATTCCAGATAAATCAAGGGTTTTTCTGATGAGTTCGCATGCTACAAAATCGTATTATGAAGTTGATTTTCAAGATGAAGATTGGTTGGTCTTTGGTAAAGAAAGTGTGGGTTTGAGCGAGGAAATATTGTCAAGATTCGAAAATCATTTGACCATTCCTATGTCGAAACTCATTCGTAGTTATAACATTGCCAATTCAGTAGCTTTTGTAGTAGGTGAAGCAAAAAGACAAATTTCCAAGTAGTTTTTATATATTTACTTTTTAAAAACTTTGGAAACATGACCGACAAAGCCGAATTACGCAGTACTATTTTTAAACATTTAGATGGATTAGCTACTGCTCCAGTTGCAATTGCACTTCAAAAAAAAGGAGTTTTAAATTATATAGCGCAAAAGAAAGAAGTTTTTCTAAGTGAATTAACTGAGCAATTTAAAGCTAATGAAGGATATTTAAATGTGGGTTTACGAGTTTTAGCGTCACAAGGTTTCTTAGATTATGACATTAATAATGCTTCACAAGAAACTAAACTTTCAATTAATTCGAAAAGTGAAATCGCCTTCTCTCTATTTTATTTGTATGAAGATGTAGTTGATTTACTCCACTTTTCAACTCAATTTCATCCAAGGCTGTTTGAGGAAGAACCTTTTAACAAGTTGAAAGTTATTTTTGAAAAATACAAAGGTAACTACGGAATAGAGTTTTCAAATGATTCATCAGTTAGCGAAATCCAGCTTCAAATTTTAAAACATATTGAGGGCTATTTGGTTGGCCCTACATTAGTACGATTGGGAATGAGTGGAATGTTTCATAAGTATTTTATGGAAATTTCATTTCGACCAGAAGAGTTTCATAAATCGCCTGAATTGTTTGTGAAAATTTTGGATTTCTTTGTTTTCTTGGGCTGGTTTAGAGAGAAAAACGGCAATTATCAATTTACTGAAACAGGATTGTTTTTTGCTAAAAGAGCTTCAGCTTATGGTGTAACTGTGTCGTATTTACCAACATTTGCAAGAATTGAAGAATTAATTTTCGGAAATCCAGCCATTTTGCGAATGCAAGAAAATGGTGCGGATGAGATTCATGTAGATCGTGAAATGAATGTTTGGGGAAGTGGTGGAGCACACGACACTTATTTTAAAGTTGTTGATGAAATTTTAATTCACTTGTTTAACCTTCCAATTGAACAACAACCCAAAGGAATTTTAGACATGGGTTGTGGAAATGGCGCATTTTTGCAACACATTTTTGAAGTCATTGATAGGCAAACATTGCGCGGTAAAATGCTCGATGATTATCCTCTTTTTCTAGTCGGAGCCGATTACAATCAAGCGGCATTAAAAGTAACAAGAGCCAATTTGATAAAGGCCGATATTTGGGCTAAAGTTATTTGGGGAGATATTGGTAGACCTGATTTGTTATCAGAAGATTTAAAGGAAAATTACGCCATTGATTTAAAAGACTTACTCAATGTTAGAACCTTTTTAGATCATAATCGTATTTGGGAAAATCCAATCCATCCATCTGATCGAATTAGTTATTCAACGGGTGCTTTTGCGCATCGAGGAAAACGAATTAGCAACAATTTGGTTGAGGATAATTTGTTTGAACATTTACAAAAATGGTCGCCTTATGTGAGTAAATTTGGCTTGTTGCTAATCGAATTACATACCATTTTACCCGCTTTAACTGCTGCAAATTTAGGCAAAACAGCAGCGACTGCTTATGATGCAACGCATGGTTTTTCTGATCAGTTTATCGTTGAAATTGATGTGTTTAATAAGGTGGCTTCAGAAGTTGGTTTGTTTCCAGACGAAGCTATTTTTAAGCGATTTCCGAACACCGATTATGCAACAGTAAGCATTAATTTACTAAAAGGGAAAAACTAACTTTTAATCACAAATTTTCCCTTTTCAGCATCAAATGCGATGCCTTCACCTTTAAAGATTGAACTAAATATTCCTTTTGAAATTAAATTACAAGGTTGATCTTGAACTGCATTAGTTCGACTTGTCTCACTACTAGTTTCCTCAGTCATAACAATCATTTCATCAGCTAATTGTATAGCCAAGTCAATATCGTGAGTAGAAAATAATATGCATTTGTTGGTTTCTTGCGACAATTTTTTTAATAATTTGAACAACGAAACCTTGTGCAATAAATCCAAATGTGTGGTTGGTTCATCTAAAATAATTAAAGGCGTATCCTGAGCCAATGCTCGTGCTACCAATACTTTTTGTAATTGACCATCGCTAATTTCAAAATGTTTTTTTTCGGTAAAAGAGGCAATCTGAGTCAATTCAATTGCGCGATTGATTTGGTTTGTATCTTGTTCAGAAAGTTTTCCTAACCAATTAGTATACGGTTGCCTTCCTAAAGCAACTAACTCATAAACGGTTAAGTTACTAGGCGGTAATTTTTCGGTCAATACTAAACTCAATTGTTGAGCTAGTGCTAAAGGCGAGTAATTATGCAACGCTTTTTCATTCAATAAAATTTCACCCGAAAGAGGTGGTTGAATGCTACAAAGTGTTCGTAACAACGTCGATTTTCCAATTCCATTTCCACCAATTAAAGCAATTAATTTTCCTTGCGCCAAATTAAGGTTCAAGTTGTCAGCAATGACTATCTTCTCCTTCTTGGTTGCATAACCAATGGACAAGTTTTTAGTGCTTATGATGTTGTTAGTTGGTGTCATTTTTTTAACACATAGGTTCTATGTTCTATTCTCTAAATTCTCTATTCTTTTCTAGATAAAACTTCGCTTTCGAACCAACAACCAAATAACTACAGGTGCTCCAATTATGGAGGTGATTGCATTAATTGGCAAAGTAAAATCCATTCCTGGCATTTGCGAAATCATATCGCACAACAACATGATAATGGCTCCAGTCAAAAGTGTACTCCAAAACAAAATTCTATGATTACTCGTCTGAAGCAATAATTTGGAAACATGTGGCACTGCCAAACCCACAAAAGCAATCGGGCCAGCAAAAGCAGTAATACTTCCAGCCAAAATACTCGTCGCCACAATAATGATGTAACGCGATTTTTGGATGTTCAATCCCATGCTTTTGGCGTAATTTTCTCCCAAAAGTAAAGCGTCTAATGATTTTATAGAAAATAAGCTCATCGCCAAACCAAGTGTAACTGCTATGGTTAACATTATAATATTTTCCCACGATAAATTACCCAAACTTCCCATGCTCCAAAAGGTGAATTTTTGTAATTGTTCGGCTGTACTAAAATAAGTTAATACAGAAACAATTGCGCTTGTGAAGCTACTAAACATCAAGCCGACGATCAAAATGGTAGCTGTATCTCGAAGTTTTTGAGAGGCTAAAATCACTAATAAAAGTACCAAAAAACTACCTAAACACGAAGCCAAAATAATTCCAAATGACGAAAGTAAAGTTTCTGCAAAAGCAATTGGCAAAACACTTGCGCCCAATATCACAAAGGCAACTCCCAAACTCGAACCCGAACTCAATCCTAATACATAAGGTCCGGCAAGTGGATTTCGAAACAAAGTTTGCATCAATAAACCAGCTGTTGATAATCCCATTCCGACCAAAATGGCAGTAATGGCTTTGGGTAATCGAAAGTTAATGATGATGTATTCCCAAGTTTCTTTGCTTGCAGACGAACCCAACAGACTTTTGAAAACTTCTTTGATTGGAATGGCAACTTGGCCCATGGAAATATTCAATAGCAATGACAAAATCAATGTCAATGATAAAAAAATGAAAATAGATGTATTTCGGGTTTTGATCACTATTGTAATTTTTCAAAGAAAAAAGGTTGGTAGCCAGTTAACAATTCAGGATGCAAAATTTTGACAATATCTTTCAAAACAATATCTGGTCGATTCGGAGCCAATTCATAATACAAAATGCCACCCGTTTTTCCTTTTTTTGCACTGAACGAATATACATTTTTATTTTCAAATGCCTTGAATTGATTGTAATGTGGGTTTGCATCTGTCATTTGTTTCAAAGTAGAAAATTGCCCCGAAGTAATCCAAAAATCGGCGTTTTTGGCTTTTTCAAAAACGGTTTCAAATGATAAAGCCAAGCTACCAGTGCCTTTGGTTTCTTGCCACAAATAATTTGAGTTAGCTTCTTTCAATAACAAACAACCCCAACTAGTACCTTTGGGTAAGTACCATTTGTCTTCAAACATATCGCCAATTAAAATGGTGGGTTTGGTCGTTGCTCTTTTGGCAATTTCAATGGTTTTTAAATATTCTTTTTCAATTTTGGTAAACAGTTCGTCTGCTTGCTTTTGTTTTCCATACAAAGCACCAAAAAACTTAATCCATTCGGCTTTTCCCAAAGGTGTTTCCTCGTTCCAATCGCCATTGAGCATCACTTTTAAGCCACTTTTTTGTAGATTATCTAAGGTTGGATTGGTGTTGTCAATTCCGTAACCAATAATAATATCTGGTTGCATGTCGATCAAAACTTCGGTGTTGAGAGTCTGATTCGTACCGAGTTCTTTTACTTTTCCAGCGTCAATCAAATTGCGAACTTTAGGTGAAGAAATGTAATCCAAATGCGGAAAACCTACCAATGTTTTTTCTTCATTCAACATTTCCAACGAAGGAATGTGTGTAGTTGAAGTCACAACAATGGATTGTATTGGAACCGAAATTATACTGTGTTTTTTTAATGAATCAGGAAGCTTTCCTTTTCTTTCTTTTAAAATATAAGTATACGTTTTGTTCGCATTTGGCCACGGATTACTCACTTTCACTATCGAATAACCTTCGTAGTTTACAATCGAAAAGCCTTTAGCGTATTTTACGGTATTTAGGTTGGAGTCAAAAATAGTTGTGTTTTCTTTTTGTTTACATTGAATAAAAAAAAAGAAAATAGAAAAGGAAAGTAGTAGCTGAAATCGATTTGGCATTTGCAAAATTTTTCACAAAAGTAAAATATTGTAGTCACAAATTAGACTTTGTGTAACATTTGATGCTAAATGATATTCAACATTACTATAACTTTGATGAAAATTCTAAAACATGAGAGACAATTCAAACACTTTTATGTATGTTGTGGCTGGCATCATTCTGCTCCATTTTATCGTCGGCTTTGTTTGGTTAATAATTAAATTTTCTAAGAAAAAAGACGATAATTAATCTTCAATTAGCGTATCTTTGCACTCGTATTTCGGTTGTTTTTCCGTTTTTCGGAACAACATTAAAAGGGAATCGGGTGATTGATAATGTTTTAGAATCATATTCTAATTTCTGAATTCTAATTTTGAAAGTATTACATCAAAAATCCCGAGCTGTACCCGCAACTGTAAGCTAATCAGCTTGTTGTTATCTGCATTACCATTGCTCCGATAGAATCGGAGTGAGAAGGTCAACAACAAGACGCAAGCCAGGAGACCTGCCATTTACACTGAGTAACAAACTTTCGGGAAAAAAGGTTTGGGTATGGGTAAATTCTATACTTTTCTCCCACAATTGATCCATTGTTTAATGTAAAAAAATGAACAAAAAAGTAATGTGTATCAGTGCGTTTGTAGCATTGGTAACAACCATTGGGTTCGCCCAAAAAGAAGATTCTCTTAGTGTTAACCAACTCAACGAAGTGGTTATCTCCGACACTAAATTTGCGCAAAGCAAAGAAAAATCAGGTAAAGTCATTACCAAAATCTCAGCTGAAGAATTGCAAAAAAAATCAGGTCAATCGCTGGCCACAATTTTGAGCTCTGTAGCTGGAATCGAAATTAATGGTAATCAAAGCGCCAATGGCAAAAATTTAGGCTATTACATACGAGGCGGAAAAAACCAACAAGTTTTAATTTTAATTGATGGAAATCCAGTAACGGATGCCTCTGGAATTAGTTTTGAATACGATTTACGATTACTTCCCATTGATCAAGTCGAAAGTATCGAAATTATGAAAGGAGCAGCAAGCACACTTTACGGTACTGGAGCTGCAACTGCAGTTATTAATATTACACTTAAAAAATCAAGCCAAAAACCCATTCAAGGTAATGCGTATTTGAATATTGGGTCCAACAATACCGCGAAGGATTCAAAAGTAAACGGGCAAGATTTTAATCAAGGCTTTTCGGTGAACGGAACATTGAACAAAATAACGTATGTTGCAGCTATCAACAGCACTGAAACCAATGGAATGTCGCAAATAGCCAACCCAAATGATGAAATTGATTATGAAGCGGATCGTTTTTCACGACTAAATTACAGAGCCAAAATTGGTATTGCAGTTTCCCAAAAAATCAGTTTGGATTTGTTTGGCAATTACGACCAACTCAAAAACGATTACGATTTGACTTTCGATAACACAGGTTTCAACGATTCTAGTAGCAACAAAACGCATTCTGAACAATTTCGTTTGGGCTTTTCTCCTAAATATAAATTCAATAAAGGCGAATTGGTGTTGCATTCCAGTTTTACCAAATTACAACGCGGTTACAATGAATGGAATTTGTTTTCAAGCACAATAGATACTTCCTTGTATGAATCAAGAAATGTCAATTTGGATTTGTTTGGGAAGTATAAATTCAACAATAATTTCTTTCTAGTTTTGGGGTCCAATTACCAGTTTTACGATATGATGAGCGAAACACCTTATGGCTCAATTGCAAAAGAAAATACCAAATTCAATGCAATTGATGGTTATTTCACTGGAGTTTACTCGTCTAATTTTGGCTTGAATATTAATTTAGGTTCTCGAATTAACATTCATAGTGAGTATGGAAATCAAATCGTTTACAATGTGAATCCTTCTTTTTCATTTGGAAAAGATAAAGTAATAAAGCTATTGGCATCTTTTAGCACAGCTTACGTTACGCCTAGTTTGTACCAATTGTATTCTGAATATGGTAATTTAGAGTTGGTTCCTGAACAAAATCAAACCATTGAAGCCGGATTTGAAATTGCTCTTTTGGATAAAAAAATGCGTTTTAATGCCGTGGCTTTTCACCGCGAACAAACTGATAGTTTTGGTTTTTTCTTTGATGAAGTAACTTATGAATCGTACTATATCAATATCGACGGAACCAACAAAGCCAAAGGAGTGGAAACCGAATTTAACTATATGATTTCTAATAAAATAAAGTTAAATGCAAATTATACATTCACTCAAGTGGACGAAGCTTTGAATAGATTAATAGCCAAGCACAAAGGCAATGTGTCATTGGATATTACACCTATAAAACGAAGCTTAGTTAATTTGAATTACCAATATGTTGACGGAAGATTAGATGCTTTCTTTGATGGAAACACGTATGAAACAATTCAAGCAAAATTAGGTTCGTACCAATTGCTAAATGCTTTGTTACAATACGAATTGGTGAAAAGTAGGTTGACTATTTTTGGTAATGTGACCAATATTTTTAACGAAGATTTTATTGAAAATACAGGTTATTCCACTCGAGGAAGAAACTTTAAATTAGGATTGAGCATCTATTTATAATCAAAAATATAAATAAAAAAAGGCACAATTTCAAGTAGTAAAATTGTGCCTTTTTTACCTTTATTAATTTGAATTTACTCCAACTCAACATACATCTCATTACGCAAAGGTTCAATTGCCTTTGAGTCAGAACAGTAGACGAAATTTTTACCCGGTTTACGCACCGACATTCTTCCATTGGTAATGATTTCATTTATAGCTGTAGCTAAAAGAGGTTCATTAGCATCACCAATAATTCCCATATTTCCATAATCTTCAGTTTGTTGAATAGTAGAAGTCAAACCACTTTGATAATCTCCAAATCCAGCAGCATTAATGGTTTTTAAAACCAACGGTTGCATCGCATATTTGTGATTCGGGTTCGCACCCGACTTACCAAAATTGGGCGAATCGTACAAAGTCACCGAACCTACATTTTTTCCCGTAGTTGTATCTCCAATTTGAATGACTTGTATGTAAGGCTTTAATCCATTAATGACCAATTCGCTGGCCGAAGCTGTACTTCTAGAAGTCAAAATATACACTTTGTTCAAATTCAACGAATTGAGTAACGAACCATTTCCTGTAGTAGTTGTAAAATAATTGAACAACGAATTCGGATTGTTTTGCAACCAATATGCATCCAACTTGCCATTCCATTGTTGTTTGGCAAAAACTTGTCCAGTGAATTGCCCTGTAATCAAACTCGCCAAACGTGTCGCTGTATCAATAGAGCCGCCCGAATTATAACGTAAATCAAGCACCAAATGTGTAATATTTTGCGATTTTAACTGGCCAAATGCCGTATTCAATTGGTTTTCGTATTGCGAATAAAATCCGTTGTACATTAGGTAGCCAATTTTTTTGGTGCCTTGCGTAAAAACGTTGCTCGCATAGACCGGATTTTCAGACAATTGGGTTTTGGTTAAGGTAACCGATTGTCCATTGGGCGTAATATTTCCATTGTCGAAATCGGCTAAATTTAAAGTATAGGTTGTAGCCGAAAGCAATGATTGGTAATTGCTTGCGGTTAATGGCGTTCCATTTACAGCATAAAAAATAGCACCGCGTTGAATGTTTTTCGTCGATGCATCGGAATTGGGCAGTATGTAACGCACCCAACCAAAAATATCCGTAGTACTTCCCGTTTTGTATCGCAAACCGTAATCAACACCATTGTTGAGTGTGTTGCCAGATAAAATCCCTTCTAAAACTGTATAATCACTAAAAATAACACTAAAACGATCAATAGAAGAACTTACACGCAAATCATTAAATAAAGCCGTCGGATCGGAATAACCTGAAAGAAAATCATTCAAAGACGATTGACTTGCAAAACGATTATCGGCCAAGTTGGGTACATCAGCTTGCCACAAATAATATTGATTCATTCCTTTCCAAACAAAGTCGTAAACGCGCAACTCATCAGGAACCGCCAAATCATCTTTGGTGCAACTAAAAGCGACAAATAGCAATACTAATAATGATAATGAAGAAAAACTCTTTTTCATAATTTCTCGATTTTAGTTCAAATATACTATTTTTTTTTTTGAAGCTAATCCAGCTTTCCGTTGCAAGTCCTCAGTCTATAAAGTGTGGTTGTAAGGCAGCTGGTAGCTTCCGTTGGTTGCTTGTACCAGCCAACAACCACTACTTTTTAGTCTTCCGGGCTTTCCACTACACACGAGCGAAGCGAACTGACGAAGTAATCTGGGCTAATAGGAATGGACAATTAACAATTAATTTATTATTATCAATTATCAATTAAAAAAATTAAATTTACTGTAACAAAATAAAATGTGCCTCGTCTTCACTATATAACAAGCAATCAACATGAACCAAAACGAATTTATCAACATAATTAATCCATTTAAGGATAAAGTGTTTCGATTGGCGAAACGATTGTTGGTAAGTCGTGAGGAAGCAGAAGATGCAACACAAGAAGTTCTGGTAAAATTGTGGAACAAAAACGAAAGTTTGGGTGAACTAAAAAGCGTAGAAGCCATGGCAATGACAATGACCAAAAATTATTGTTTGGATCAATTGAAATCGAAACGCGCGTCGAATATGACTTTAGTTCACAGTAATTACTCGTCGAACGAGGCCAGTTTGCAAAAGAAAGTAGAAGACGCCGACAGTTGGCAATGGGTTGAAAAAATCATCGACGATTTGCCCGAACAACAAAAGCTAATCATTCAAATGCGCGACATTGAAGAAATGGAATTTGAAGCAATTGGCAAAATACTTGAAATGAATGAAACGGCAGTTCGCGTTGCCTTATCAAGAGCGAGAAAAACGATACGAGAAACAATGACACAAACCCATAATTATGGAATCAACTAGAATAGAAAAATTAATTGACCACTACTTCGAAGGACAAACCAGTATTGCCGAAGAAAAAGAATTGAAGGCCTATTTCTCTTCTTCAACTGTGGCGCCACAGTTTGAACAATACCGCGCTGTTTTTGGTTACTTTGATCAAGCAAAAAATGAGCATTTTACCCAATCGTTACCCTTACAACCCAGAAAACAGTTCAATGTATTTTGGTTATCGATTGCAGCAAGTGTAGTTTTAGCTTTGGGAATTGTAATCATGAAGTTTGCCGATGATCAACCCCAATCTTCTGGAGAATACGGTACGTACGACAATCCAGAGATTGCACTAGCAGAAACCCAAAAAGCATTAGCCTTAGTTTCTGAAAAGTTAAATGTTGGCATAGAAAGTGTTAATTATATCAATGAGTACGAAAACTCAAAAAACAGAATTTTTAAAAAATAAATCAAAAAACGAATAGGAATCATGAGAAAATTAATTTTAATCATCGCTTTAGTATTAGTATCTAATACGATTTTTGCTCAAACACCTTTTGATAAGTTTGACAACCAAGACGACGTTACTGCCATTATTGTTAACAAAAAAATGTTTTCAATGTTGAGTAAAGTCGACACCAAAGACAAAGAATCACAACAATATGTGAACTTGATTAAGAAATTAGACAACCTTAAAGTATTTGTTACATCCAACAGTAAAAAAGCTGCTGATATGAAAGCAACTTCTGACAAGTACTTAAAAACAGCTGGTTTGGATGAATTAATGCGCATCAATGAAAAAGGTAAAAATGTAAAAATTTACGTAAAATCAGGTTCAAGCGATCAACAAGTAAAAGAACTTTTAATGTTTATTGAAGGTTCTGGTAAAGAAGAAACCGTATTAATGTCACTTACAGGCAACTTCGATTTAGACGAACTATCTGCCTTGACTGATAAAATGAATTTACCTGGTGGCGCTGAGTTAGAAAAAGCAGGTAAAGGGAAAAAATAATGCAACAAAACCTCATAGCCAACTGTGAGGTTTTTTTGTTAATCACTTTGTGAATCAATTACTCTATTAAGAACCCAATCAACAACAACCAATGTCATGAGATTTATACTATATATTGCCATCGCAGTAAGCCTACTTTTAACCAGTTGCAATAGCGAACCCACTTTACAAAAGTTTTTTGTAGAGAATTCAGAAAAGAAAGATTTTATCGCTTTAGATGTTTCTTCCGATATTTTGAATGTCGATAAAGCGCAATTGTCTGCTGAGCAAAAAGAAGCCTTAGAATCATTTGATAAAATGAACATTATTGCTTTCAAAACCAACGGCAAAAATCAAAAAGAATATGAGGCAGAAAAAAACAAACTAACCACTATTTTAAAAAACGAAGAATACCAAGAGTTGATTAAAGTAGGCTCAGGAAGTCAAGGTGCTTCGGTGAGTTTTGTTGGAACCGAAGACAATATCGACGAGTTTATTTTTTATGCCAATCGAAAAGAAAACGGTTTTGCTGTGATTCGTGTTACGGGAGAAAAAATGAATCCTAATGCAGTAATGACGATGCTTTCGGTTTTGCAAAAATCAAATATCGATTTAGAGCAATTAAAACCATTACAGGATTTAATGAAATAAGTTTAAAAGTTTGATTTATTTAGAAATAAAGATCGATTTGTATAGAATCGGTCTTTTTTAGTTTAATTAAAATCACAAATTTTGTACGAGCGCATCTATCGATTGGAATACTTGAATTTTTGAATTAAGTGATTTAGTATTTATATTTTCGGTAGCACGACCAATTAACCACAATGAAGTAGTTGCATCGATTACTTTATTATTTAATTCATTGATGTACGAATTCACTTCAGATTTTGTTGGCTCAACAGTGGCGTAACAGACAAATGTTATATTATCAAAGTATTTTTTTACATCTAACAAGTTTTCAATGGGAACACTCTCACCTAAATAAATGGTTTTATAACCATTCAGCAAAATTTCGTAATTTAAATACATTAATCCTAACTCATGTATTTCATTCTCAGGCAAATACAAAACAAAAACCCGATTTGATTTAGTAGGCTCTAAAATTTGAACTTTTTCAGTATTGATGAGTATTTTTTGTTTAATAAGATAGCTGATAAAATGTTCATGAGCAGGAGTGATGGTTTCAGCTTGCCATAAAAATCCAATTTCTGTAATTAACGGAATAAAAACCTCATAGAATACTTCACGGAATGATTTTTCTGAAAGTAAATCATTGTAAGTTGAAAAAAATACGGCTTGATCAAAATTCATCATAGCCAGTTTGAACGCGCTTATTGCATGATTTTTAGCGCTTTTCTCAGAAATAATCTCACGAATCAATAAGTTGATTTTTTCGGTATCAAGTTTTGAAATTTTCGAAATTTTATAGCCATAATCGTGTAATAAAGTGATGTTTAGTAACTTTTGTAATGAATTTAAATCATACAATCGGATGTTGGTATCGGTTCGCATGGGTTCCAAAACATTGTATCTTTTTTCCCATATACGAATGGTGTGCGCTTTAATTCCTGAGAGGTTCTCTAAATCTTTAATGCTAAATGTGGTTTTTATGTTGTTCATTTTTTTGATTAAAAAGTTAAACAAATTTACTAAAATATTTAATTTCAACGTAATTTTTTCTAAATATTTGCTTTTAATGAACTAAATATTTTTTTTATAGTAAATACCTAATTAGATTTGCTATGTTAAATTTTTAAATTAAAAAAAAATGAAAAGAATACCCTTATTAATCTTATTGTTAGTTGCAACAGTAGGATTTTCCCAAAAAATGAAAATAACAAAAGGTGATTTTAAATTCCTTGCTGGTCAGAAAGATGTAAATGTAGAGTTTGTGTACTCCAATTTGCAGTTGATGAAAGACAACTTGACAGAGCAACAGTATATTGACAATCGTAAAAAGGAATTAAACGAAAAAACACGTGGAGTTGGTGATAGTTGGGAAAAAAAATGGCAAGGAGCTAAGGATGGTATTTGGCAGCCAAAATTTTTAGAATTAATGGCAGCTACAATTACTAAAGAAAAAGATATTGTTTTTCAAGAAGGACTTTCTTCAGCAAAATACACTTTGATTGTTGATGTTGTATGGATTTATCCAGGATGGGATGTTTCTATGATGAAGCAACCTGCAAAAGTTTCTACAGTGTTGAAAATTGTTGAAACAGCAAATAAAAGCAATGTTTTAGCTGAGGTTACTGCTGAGCACGCGCCTGGTGATCAATGGGGAAGCAATTTTAGTAATGAGTCAAGAATTGGAGAAGGATTTGCTAAAACTGGTAAATCATTTGGAAAATTGATTGCAAAAGAAATGAAATAATAGTTGAATTTTTATACTATAAAAAAAGCCTAGACATTGTTCTAGGCTTTTTTTCTTTATTGGGCTTTTTCGAGGTTAATCATGTGTGCCATATTCTTAATTACATTGTCGTGTTTTTTAACAAATGGATTTTCTTTATCCCAAACATATCCTGCTAATACAGCACAAATTTTACGTTTCACATCTGGATTTTCGGGTTGGTGGAAAAATAAAGTCTGCAAATTACCCGTATACCATTCTTTTACATAAGTGGTGAATACTCCAATACCACTTTTCATATATTCAGTAAACTCAACTTCCCAATCTACAGGAGTTCCGTTTAGTTGTTTGTGGATTAATTTGGCGGCCAACATTCCCGATTCAGTTGCAAAGGCAACTCCAGATGAGAAAACAGGATCCAAAAATTCAGAACTATTTCCTGTCAAAGCAAATCCATCACCATACATTTTTTTAACTGAACGCGAATAATTTTCCAATTTCACTGGTTCAAACAAAAACTCAACACCACCAAAACGTTTTACATAATAATCAGATAATTTAATAGCATTGTTCAAGGCTTCTCTGTTGTCTTTATTTTCAGAAAGTGAATTGATGAAAGAAGTTGGACCAACAACGCCTAAACTAGTATTGCCATTTGAAAATGGAATTACCCACAACCAAACTTCGGTTTCTAAAATGTCAAAAGAAATTAAAGTTCCTTCTTCTCCTTCAGGGCGGTTAATATCTTGTACGTGAGTAAAAATAGAAGAATGCGGGTCCAATTTTGATGGAGTGTCCAAATCCAATAATCGAGGTAAAACACGACCATAACCACTAGAATCAATAATAAATTTGGCATGAATTTCTTTCAAATTTCCCTCCTTGTCTTTAACGGTTGTAATCGAATCAGAACCATTAAATCTTACATCTAAAACTTCGCTTTCAAATTCTAAATCAATTCCTTTTTTGATTACTTCTTGCGCGAGTGTGTTGTCAAAATCAGCTCTTGGAACTTGCCAAGTCCAATCCCAACCTTCCGAAAATTTGTCACTAAAATCAAAAACACAAATTTCTTCTCCGCGAATAAAACGAGCTCCCAATTTCTTTTCAAAATTCATTGCATCCAAAGCAGGAAATAATCCAGCTTCATCAAAATGATCCATCACTCTAGGTATCAAACTTTCGCCCACAACTAATCGAGGGAATTTTGTTTTTTCAACCACTTTAACTTTGGTTCCATTGTTGTGTAAATAACTGGCAGAAACACAACCAGAAGGACCAGCACCAATGACTAAAACGTCGATATATTCTTTCTGCATATATTTTGTTTTTTACTTCTTATTATTAGTATTATCTTTGCGTCCTCAAATGTAGTCACATATAATTTAATTTTAAAATAATTTGACTACTAATTTATAGGTAAAAAGTAATAATTAAATGAAAGTAATTAAAGAATATTTAAGCTTAAATGATTTTGTAGCTATTGTATTCAACAATAGTGAAGTTGAAGTAAGTGAAGAAGTTTTGAATAGAGTAGATGAAAGCTTTAATTTTCTAAAAGATTTCTCTAAAAACAAAGTAATTTATGGTGTCAATACTGGTTTCGGACCAATGGCGCAATACCGCATTAGAAATGAAGATCAATTACAATTACAATATAATTTAATTCGCAGTCACTCATCAGGTACAGGAAAACCGTTGAGTCCTGTTTGCGTTAAGTCAGCGATTTTAGCTCGATTAAATACACTCTCATTAGGTAATTCTGGAGTGAATTCTAGCGTGATTCATTTGATGAAAGAGTTAATTAACAGAGATATTACTCCTTTGATTTTTGAACATGGTGGAGTAGGTGCTAGTGGAGATTTAGTGCAATTAGCGCACCTTGCTTTAGTACTTATTGGGGAAGGTGAAGTGTTTTACAAAGGAGAAAGAAGAAATACAAAAGAGGTTTTTGAAATTGAAAAACTAACTCCAATTCGAGTAGAAATCAGAGAAGGTTTGGCATTGATGAACGGAACTTCTGTAATGACTGGAATCGGAATTGTTAATGTACATAATGCCGAAAAAGTATTAGATTGGGCTTTGAAATGTTCGTGTGCAATTAACGAAATTGTTCAAGCGTATGATGATCATTTGGGTGCTGAATTAAACAACACTAAGTTGCATTTCGGACAGCAAGAAGTGGCCAAACGAATGAGAGATAATCTCACCGATAGTAAATTAGTTCGTAAAAGAGAAGATCATTTGTACAATGGCGAAAACAATGAAGAGGTTTTCAAAGAAAAAGTACAAGAATACTACTCTCTTCGCTGTGTGCCGCAAATTTTGGGCCCAGTATTAGATACTATCAACACCGTTGCAAAAGTACTTGAAAATGAAATCAACTCGGCCAATGATAATCCAATTGTTTGTGTGAAAACACAGCATGTTTACCACGGAGGAAATTTTCACGGTGATTATATTTCTCTTGAAATGGATAAATTGAAATTGGTTATGACCAAATTAACCATGTTGGCTGAACGACAGTTGAATTATCTGTTGAATTCAAAATTAAACGAAATTCTTCCTCCATTTGTAAATTTAGGAACATTAGGTTTTAATTTTGGTATGCAAGGCGTTCAATTTACAGCTACATCAACAACGGCAGAAAGTCAAACTTTGTCCAATTCAATGTACGTTCACAGTATTCCAAATAACAACGACAATCAAGATATTGTTAGTATGGGAACAAATGCTGCTGTTATCACTGGAAAAGTAATTGAAAATGCTTTCGAAGTGCTAACTATCGAATTGATTACAATTGTTCAAGCTATTGACGCACTTGGTTTTAAAGATCAAGTTTCTTCTTCAACACGAAAAGTATATGATGAGGTACGTGCCATTATTCCTGAGTTTAAAGAAGATCAGGTGATGTACCCTTTCATTCAAAAAGTGAAAGATTATCTGATGAATTAATTTAAAAATAGAAGTCATGAAAAAAATTATTTTACTTCTCTTTATTTGTGTACAAATGATCTCCGCTCAAGAATTAGCGTTGGTTCGTAAAGACGGTCGTTTTGGCTATATTTCTAAAACAGGTGAATTTGTCATTCAGCCTCAATTTAAGGTTGCAAAAAATTTCTCAGAAGGACTTGCGGCTGTAGAAAATAACGGAAAATGGGGGTTTATAAACCCTAAAGGCGATTGGGTAATTCCTGCTACTTTTGATGAGGCTAAATATTTTAGTAGTGGATTTTGTGTGGTTGCCAAAGACAAAAAATGGTTCTACATTAATAAAAAAGGTGAAACAGTCACATCGCCAACAACTGATAAAGTTTACGAATTTGAAGATGGAATTGCTTTTATTAAAATTGGCGATAAAATTGGTTTTATGAATGCTAAAATGACTGTAATTCTTGAGCCAAAATATGAAGTCATCAAATCATTTGAAAATGGTTACGCACGTGTGAGAAATAATGAGAGATGGGGAATTATTGATAAAAACGGGAAGGTTGTAGTTGATATTATGTACGACGAGATAGGAAATTATTTCAAAAACACCACTTGGGCTAAAAACGGAAATGCTTTCGGATTAGTCTCAAATGGAAAGTTTAAAGCAATTGATGGTGTTGACAAAATATGGGATTTTTATAAAGAAGACTTAACCTATGCGCGTAAAGCAGATAGAATTGGTTTTATTGATTTAAATGGAAATTGGGTTATTGAACCAAAATTTGACAAGGCAAGAGCATTTTCAAAAGGATTAGCTCCTGTTTTTGTTGGAAAAAAATGGGGTTATATAAATACAAAAGGAGCTTTTGTTGTAGAGCCAAGTTATACCGATGCTGAAATTTTTAGCGCCGATGGTTTTGCTCCAGTGAAAGAAAAAAAATGGGGATTTATAAATACAACTGGTAAAGTTGTTGTGCCTACTCAATTCGATATTTCTGCAGGAGGACCATTCGCTCTTTTTAAAGATGATGAAAAAGGCTTTGTAAACGGTATTGCGCGTGTGAAAAACGAAAATAAATGGGGTTTCATTAAAACAGATGGAACTGTTATCGGAAATCAATGGTATGAAAATGCCGAATTATTTTGTAAATAAAATTATACTATGAAATGTGCATTAGTAACAGGTGGTTCGCGAGGAATTGGACGTGCAATCTGTGAGAAATTATCAGTAGATAGCAATTATCATATTTTGATTAATTACCAATCCAATCAAGAAGCTGCTCAACAAACCTTAGATGCAATCATCAAAAACGGTGCAACTGGCGAATTGCTAAAATTCAACGTTGCTGATGCAGATGAAGTGAAAACAGTGTTAACACAATGGCAAGAAACCAACCCTGAAGCGGTTGTGGAAGTGATAGTTAATAATGCCGGTATTACCAAAGACGGTCTTTTTATGTGGATGTCACATGAAGATTGGAGCAATGTAATCAACACTAGTTTAAATGGGTTTTTTAACGTAACCAATTTCTTTATTCAACGAATGTTGCGTAATAAATACGGCAGAATTATCAATATGGTTTCGGTTTCAGGCGTAAAAGGAACTGCAGGTCAAACCAATTATTCGGCTGCAAAAGGAGCTGTAGTTGCTGCAACCAAAGCGTTAGCTCAAGAAGTAGCTAAAAGAAATATTACAGTAAATGCAGTTGCTCCAGGTTTTATTAGAACCGACATGACGGGTGATTTAGATGAAAAAGAATTAATAAAGTTAGTTCCTGTAAATCGTTTTGGCGAAGCAGAAGAAGTTGCTGATTTGGTGAGTTTTTTAGCTTCAAAAAAAGCAAGTTACATCACTGGCGAAATTATTAATATCAACGGAGGAATTTATTCATAAGGATAAAATGGAAAGAAGAGTAGTTATTACTGGAATGGGAATTTATTCGTGTATTGGGACTTCTCTCGAAGAAGTAAAACAATCATTATACGAAGGGAAATCGGGAATTCAATACGACGCCGAACGAAAAGAATTCGGATTTCAATCGGCTATTACAGGTATGGTTCCAAAACCAGAATTAAAAGATTTACTAAGCAGAAGACAAAGAATAAGCGTTGGTGAAGAAACCGAATATGCTTACATGGCAACTATAGAGGCTTTAAAAAATGCCAAAATTGAAGACGCTTATTTCGATGAAAATGAAGTGGGAATCCTATATGGAAATGATAGTGTTTCAAAAGCAATCATTGAGGCAACAGATATTATTCGCGAAAAGAAAGACACGGCTTTAATCGGTTCTGGAGCTATCTTTAAGTCAATGAATTCAACAGTTACAATGAATTTATCTACTATTTTTAGATTGCGTGGTATCAATATGACAGTTAGTGCTGCTTGTGCAAGTGGTTCGCATTCGGTAGGATTGGCTTTTTTACTTATAAAACAAGGCTTGCAAGACATGATTATCTGCGGAGGCGCTCAAGAAATCAATAAATATGCGATGTCAAGTTTTGATGGTTTGGGTGTGTTTTCTCCCAACGAAAATGAACCACACAAAGCGTCTCGTCCATTTGATGCGAATCGCGACGGACTAGTACCAAGTGGTGGTGGTGCAACATTAATTATCGAAAGTTATGAATCGGCTATCAAACGTGGTGCTCCAATTATTGCTGAGGTGTTAGGTTATGGTTTTTCTTCCAATGGCGGGCATATCTCAACTCCAAATGTCGACGGCCCAGCTACAGCAATGCGTAGAGCAATTGAACAAGCAGGTCTTCAGCCAAGTGATATCGAATACATCAACGCGCACGCTACTTCAACTCCAGTTGGAGATGCTAATGAAGCAAGAGCTATTTTTGAAGTTTTTGGTGAAAATGGTCCGTACGTAAGTTCAACAAAATCAATGACAGGACACGAATGCTGGATGGCCGGCGCAAGCGAAATTATCTACTCAACTTTGATGATGCAAAACTCATTCATTGCTCCCAATATTAATCTTGAAAACCCTGACGAAGATTCTAAAAAGATAAATTTAGTTAACAAAACACTAAATAAAAATTTTGATGTATATTTGTCGAATTCTTTCGGGTTTGGTGGAACAAATTCGGCAATAGTTGTTAAGAAAATTTAATTGATTATGAATACGGAAGCAATCTTAGATAAGATTAATGATATTTTGGTAGATGAATTTGAAGTGGACGCAGATGTTATTACTCCAGAAGCCAATTTAAAAGACACTTTAGGATTAGATAGTTTGGATTATGTTGATTTGGTCGTTACAATTGAAGCCAATTTTGGCGTAAAACTAGGCGAAGCAGATTTTGTTGGAATTCATACTTTCCAAGACTTTTACAATCTCTTAGATGCCAAAATAAAACTGAAAGGATAATAGATTCTTATTTTCTGAATTCTAAACTCTAATTTCAAATCGCAATCACAACATGAGTCAATGGGATGGTAAGTCCAGAGGGACTCTTCTAGGATATAAAATTTTTGTTTTTTGCATAAAAAAGCTCGGAATTAAAACATCATATATTGTTTTGGTTTTTGTAGCTTTTTATTATTTTTTATTTCTTAAAAAAAGCAATCAAGCCATTTTTTACTATTTCCATAACCGACTAAAATATCCGTATTTCAAGTCAAAGATAAACGTTTATAAAAGTTACTTCACCTTTGGTCAAACCATTATCGATAAAATCGCTATTTCTGCAGGTTTGCGTAGCCGATTTACCTACGAATTTGACGGAGTTCATATTTTAAACCAACTTTTAAAGGAAAAAAAAGGAGGTGTTTTAATTAGCGCACACATGGGAAATTTCGAAATTGCTGAACATTTTTTTGGCGATATCGATTACGATTGCCAAATCAATTTAGTTACTACCGATCGCGAGCATTCTGCTATTAAGGAGTATTTAGAAACGGTAACTAAAAAATCAAACATCAAGTTCATTTTTATTAAAGACGATATGTCGCATATCTACGATATTAATAATGCGCTTTCTCGCAATGAATTGATTTGTTTTACTGGTGATCGCTATTTTGAAGGAACCAAATGTTTGACTACATCTATTTTAGGTGAAGAGGCTAATTTTCCTGCCGGGCCATTTTTAATTGCCTCTCGTTTAAAAGTACCCGTAGTTTTTGTTTATGTAATGAAAGAAGCGAATTTGCACTATCATTTGTATGCAAGAGAAGCAAAAACCGGGCATAGAGATAGCCAGGCTTTATTAGAAACTTACGTTGAAAGTGTTGAATCTATGGTTGAAAAATACCCACTTCAATGGTTTAATTACTTCGATTTCTGGTACAAATCAGAACCAAAACCCAAACAAGAAACATAACAAAAAACCAAAATCCATCACATTATGGAACAATTTGATTCAATAATAATAGGTTCAGGTGTTGGTGGATTGGCAACAGCAATTTGCCTTGCTCGAGCCGGACAAAAGGTGTTGGTTTTAGAACAACATTATGTTCCGGGCGGCTGGAGTCATAGTTTTACAATTGGAGGACAACGTTTCAGTCCAGGAGTTCATTATGTAGGTTTGTTAGATGAAGGCCAGTCCACGAGTGATTTGTATCGTGGTTTAGGAATTGCCAATGACATGGTGTTTTTTCGTATGAATCCAAAAGGCTATGAGCACTGTTTGATTGGTGATGAAAAAATTGATTTGCCAGCTGGTGTTAAAAATCTCGAAAAATCTCTGATTAGTCGTTTCCCAAAAGAAGAAAAAAATATAAAAGAATATTTAAGTTTAGTTCAAAAAGTGAATTATGAGTTGCAACTTATGCCTAAATTAAAAGGTTGGTGGCAAAAAATTACAGTTCCTTTTCGAACTAAACATTTCGGAAAGTTTGCTTTATTTTCATTAAAAAAAGTAGTTGGTTGGCATACCAAAGACCCAATTCTTCAAGCCGTATTAAACATTCAATGTGGCGATCATGGTTTACCACCAAATCGGGCTTGTTTTCCGGTACATTGTTCAGTTATGGACCATTATTTTAATGGTGGTTTTTATCCAATGGGAGGCGGCGGCGGAATTGTAAAAGCCATGACCAACGGTGTAAAACGTCACGGAGGTGAAGTGCGCGTACAGCAAAGAGTTCAGAAAATTTTAATTGAAAACAATAAAGCAATAGGTGTTCAATTAGCTGATGGTCACACTATTTTAGCTACCAATATTATTTCAAATGCCGATCCTTCAACTACTTATTTGAATTTAATCGGAAAAGAATTCCTAAGTAAAAAGTTAATCAAAAAACTCGAAAACACAAAATATTCGGTTACCTCATTAATCTTATTCTTAACCTTAGATATGGATGTGACGCAATTCGGAATGGATTCTGGAAATATTTGGATGGTAAAAGATCGAGATATTGATAAGCATTTTAACGATTTAATGACGATGGATGTCACTGAAGGTGACGAATTTCCTGCTTTGTTTATGAGTTGTACGACTCTCAAAGATCCAGTGAGTTTCAATGGGCGCTACCATAATTTTGAAATTGTAACTTATGTTAATTACGATAATATCAAAAAATTCAAAGGCGAAACCGATTACCATTGCGAAGAATATACTTTGTTCAAAGAAAAAATCACCAAAAAATTGATGAACAATGTGGAAAAAATCATTCCTGGTGCCAAAAATCATGTTGTCCAAGCCGAATTAGGAACTCCAATGACCAATGAATTTTTTGTCAATTCTACCAAAGGAAATGTTTACGGAACCGAAAAAACATTACGTCATGTAGGTCCGTTTGCTTATAAAAATAAATCTGAAATAGAAAACCTCTTCCTTTGTGGAGCAAGTACTTTATCTCATGGTGTTGCTGGCGCTACTCATTCTGGAGTTATGGCAGCTTCAGTTATTTTAGGTTGTGAAAAGGATGATTTAATTGTGCATGATGAGTGCCAAAAAATCAGAGTTTATGAAGCCGAAAACCAAGCCGATTGGCCCGATTGGGTTCATGTAAAACGCTCCGATAAAGTACGTACTTTTAAGGAAATAAAAATAGATGGCTAACGCATGCTTTTTTTCAGTAAATTTGCACTCTTAAAAAAAGAAGCAAAATGAAAAACGTTCTTGTAATTTATTATTCTCAGTCAGGTCAACTGAAGGATATTGCAAGAAACATAGCGAAACCATTACTGAATTCAAATGAAATTAATGTTGTGTTTCACGAAATTCAGTTGGAAAAACCGTTCCCATTTCCGTGGGACAAGGCTTCTTTTTTTGATGCTTTCCCCGAATCTTTTTTGCAAATTCCAACACAATTAAAGCCAGTTCCTTCTGAAATCTTAGCGATGAAATACGACTTGGTATTGTTGCATTACCAAGTTTGGTATTTAACACCTTCCATTCCAGTCAATTCATTTTTGAAAAGCCCTGAAGCCAAAATTTTACTTGACAAAACTCCAGTTGTAACTATCAACGGCTCCAGAAATATGTGGGTGATGGCACAAGAAAAAATGAAATCACTGTTGAAACAAAATGGAGCTTTATTAAAAGGGAATATTGCACTAGTTGATCGAGCAGGCAATCTAATCAGTGTAATTACAATTGTAGAATGGATGTTTTCTGGAGTGAAAAAGAAATACCTCGGAATTTTTCCAATGCCAGGTGTTTCAGATAAAGATATTAATGAGTCGTCTAAATTTGGTGAAAAGATTAAAGAATCACTTTTGCAAGACAATTATGATGATTTACAAGACAAATTAGTCGCTATAGAGGCTGTAAAAATTAGTTCGTATTTGGTCAGCGTTGATAAAACAGCTAACAAAATCTTTACTAAATGGTCAAATTTTATCATTACCAAAAAAAACACCCGAAAAACATGGTTGAAAATATTTAATATATATTTATTACTCGCAATTTGGCTTATCTCGCCAATTGTATATATATTGCATATCTTTTTATATCCATTAAAATTTAAGAAAATAAAGCAAGAAACTCAGTATTACAAAGGAGTTTAGAAGACAAAATATAATTATGTTTGAAGTATACATTACAAAAGCTGGGAAATATTTACCAAATGATCCAATTTCAAACGATGAAATGGAGAGTTATTTGGGACTTATCAACGATGCTGCATCAAAGGCAAGAAGAATTATTCTACGCAATAACGGAATAACTTCTCGTTACTACGCCATTGATAAACAAGGAAATCCAACGCATTCTAATGCTGAAATGGCCAACTTGGCAATCGAGCAATTGTACGATGAAACCTTTACCAAAAATGATGTTGAGTTATTGTCTTGCGGAACTTCTACGCCCGATTTAATGTTGCCTTCTCACGCTGCTATGGTTCACGGATTTATGAAAAACAAATCGGTCGAACTTAATTCGTCTTCTGGTGTTTGTTGCTCTGGGATGAATGCGCTAAAGTTTGCTTATCTTTCGATAAAATCAGGAAGTACAAAAAATGCTATTTGCTCGGCTTCCGAACGTCCTTCTTCTTGGATGATTGCTGACAAATACGAGAATGAAATTGTTAATCTCAAAAAAATTGAAGAACAACCAATTATTGCTTTCAAAAAAGATTTCCTTCGTTGGATGTTGTCCGACGGTTCTGGAGCTTTTCTTTTGGAAAATAAACCCAAAGGCGAACTTTCACTCAAAATAGAGTGGATGGAAGCTTTTTCTTATGCGCACGAAATCGAAGCTTGTATGTATGCGGGTGGCGATAAATTGGAAGACGGAAGTATCAAACCTTGGAGCGATTTCAAATCGAGCGAATGGTTGACCGAATCGGTGTTCTCAATCAAACAAGATGTTAAATTATTAGACCAATATATTTTAGAAAAAGGTTCTGAAAGCATGAAAATTGCTTTGGATAAAAATAACATTACAGCCGACCAAATTGATTATTTCTTGCCACATGTTTCATCACATTATTTCGTAAACGGATTAAGAAAATCATTGGCTGAAAGAGGAATGGATATTCCGAAAGAAAAATGGTTCATGAACCTAAAAGATGTTGGAAACATTGGAGCTGCTTCAATTTATATTGCTTTAGAAGTGTTAATGAATTCAGGTCAATTGAAAAAAGGAGAACGCATTTTGCTGTCCGTTCCAGAAAGTGGTCGTTTCTCATACGCTTACGCATTTTTAACCGTTTGCTAAATCACTATGGAAAACACCACTACTTTTCCAATTACAGACAAAGCTTTTGTTGAAAATTTAATTCCGCAAAAGTTTCCGTTTGTGATGATTGATAAACTTATTTCATTCTCTGAAAATGAGGTGATTGCAGGTTTAACTATTCCTTCTGAAAATATTTTTGTTGATAATGGTACGTTTCAAGAATCGGGTTTAATCGAACACATGGCGCAATCTGTAGCTTTGTTTACGGGTTACCAATTCTTCTTAAAAAATGAACCTGCACCAACAGGTTATATTGGTTCTATTAAATCAATCGAAGTATTTCAATTGCCTAAATTTGGTGATGATATTGCCACAACAATTACCATTTTACAAGAATTTATGGGTGTGACTTTGGTCGAAATTTCAACCAAGTTAAACAATATTGAAATTGCACGTGGACAAATGAAAACAGTATTAGCTAGCTAAATATGGAGCAACCAGATAACATCATAGAAATACAAAATTATCTACCACATCGTGTTCCAATGTTGATGGTAGATGTAATTCACGAATTGACAGATCAAGAAGTGAAAACGGTTCTTGAAATCAAATCGGATAATATTTTTGTTGAAAATGGTGTTTTTGCTGAAGTGGGTTTAATCGAAAACGCAGCACAAACTTGTTCGGCCATCGTCGCTAAGTCTTATTATGTTGATGAAAATAATGAAGAAAAACACGATGTTAATGTGATCGGATTCATCAGCGGAATTAAAAAAATGAAAGTGTTTGATGTTGCCAAATTAGGTGATACAATACAGACTACTGCAGTTTTGGTTTCGCGTTTTGATGCTGATGGTTACAGTATTTGCACCATGAGTTGTACCACTATCAATAACAATCAGTTGATTTTCGAAGCAGAAATTAATCTTTTCCTTCAAGAACAATAAAACCATGAAGCAAGAAGAAGTTCCACAAGACAAAAGCAGTCTCTCCAAAAGTAATGTAAGAGAATTGTGCTATGCTACCGACAAAGACGGCAACTATACTACTGTTTTAAGTGAAGGTTGGGAACCGAAAACCATTGCCTTAAATAATTCCATTCAAGATATTGAAGAACGAATTGAAAAAGCCAATCAAGATATAAAAGAAGGCAAAGCAAGTCCAATAGTCTATTTTATGGAATTGCATAAAATGGATGTTCCTACATTAGCCAGTTATGTTGACATGTGGCAATGGCGCGTAAAAAGACATTTTAAGCCTGCTGTTTTTGCCAAATTAAATGATAAGGTTCTAGGCAAATACGCAGAAGCATTTGAGATTACCATCGATGAACTAAAACACTACAAACCCAACTAATGGAAACTAATTTTATTCACCATCAATCAGCACATTGCGAGAATGGCGTGGCTTCCAACTTATTGAAGCACCATGGAATAAACATTAGCGAACCCATGATTTTTGGTATTGGCTCAGGATTATTTTTCTTCTATTTTCCACTGTTAAGAGTTAATCATGCTCCAGCCATAAGTTACCGACCAATGCCTGGTTTTATTTTCAATAAAGCAGCCAAACGATTGGGCGTAAAAGTCAAAAGAATCAAATTTTCTTCTCCAGAAAAAGCGCAAAAAGCGTTAGAAGAAAACCTCGATAACAACATTCCAACTGGTTTGCAAGTAGGAGTGTACAACTTAACGTATTTCCCAGACGAATATCGTTTTCACTTCAACGCGCACAATTTGGTAGTATACGGAAAAACAGCCGACAAATTTCTAATCAGTGATCCTGTTATGGAAACCGTAACTACACTCACTGAAAAGGAATTGGAAAAAGTGCGTTTTGCCAAAGGTGCGTTGGCTCCAAAAGGTCATATGTACTACCCAACGTACATTCCAAAAGACATGGATTGGGAAAAAGCCATTAAAAAAGGTATAAAAAATACGTGCAACGATATGTTGGCTCCAGTGCCAATTGTAGGTGTAAAAGCCATTCGTGTCGTGGCCAATCAAATCAAAAAATGGCCTGTTAAAAAAGGCGTAAAAGTGGCTAATCATTATTTAGCGCAAATGGTGCGCATGCAAGAGGAAATTGGTACAGGTGGCGGCGGATTTCGTTTCATTTACGGCGCATTTTTACAGGAAGCTGCTGTTATTTTAAAAAATGAAGAACTAAAAGTGCTTTCTACAGAAATTACCAATATTGGCGACATGTGGCGCGATTTTGCCATCAATGCTTCACGCGTTTTCAAAAACCGTAGCAACCAAACGGATGTGTACAATAGCTTGTCGGATGAGTTAATGAAAATAGCCGATTTGGAAGAAGCATTTTTCAAAAAATTAAAAAAGGCCATCCAGTAATGAGTCAGCCAATTATCCATATTCAACAACTTTATAAAAAGTATAAAGATGCCGACGATTTTTCGGTCAACGATTTGTCATTGGTGGTTGATGAAAAAGAAATTTTTGGTTTACTAGGTCCAAATGGCGCTGGAAAAACCACTTTGCTTTCAATGCTGTGTGGTTTAATCAAACCAACGTCAGGCAATTTCGCTATAGCGGATTATACGTACGATAAAAACGCGACGACCATCAAAAAAATCATTGGAGTTGTTCCACAAGAATACGCTTTGTATCCCACTTTAACAGCCAAAGAAAACTTAATGTATTTTGGCAGCATGTATGGTTTAAAAGGAAAAGAGTTAAGCCAAAAAGTGGATGAAGCATTGGAGCATTTAGGTTTAGGGAAATTTGCCCACAAACGCATTGATACTTTTTCAGGTGGAATGAAACGCAGGGTGAATTTAATTGCCGGAATTTTACATAATCCTAAGGTTTTGTTTTTAGATGAACCCACAGTTGGGGTTGATGTACAATCCAAAAACGTAATTATCGATTATTTGAAAGAGTTGAACCAAAAAGGAACAACCATAATTTATACATCGCACCACTTATCAGAAGCTCAAGATTTTTGTACTAAAATCGCGATTATCGATAGAGGTAAAATTTATGCTGAAGGTACTCCCAACGACTTAATCGCAAATACACCAAACGCACACAATTTGGAGGATGTATTTATTTCATTAACAGGAAAAGAACTTCGCGATGCTGTATAAATTCTTCATGTCGGTTCAAAAAGAAATCCTGTTGTTGCGTCGCGACTTCGGTGGTTTGGTGATTCTTTTTGTGATGCCTTTGGTATTGATTATTACCATCACGCTCATTCAAAATGCAACATTCAAGACCATTTCCGATAATAAGATTCCAGTACTTTTAGTTGATAACGATCAAGGTGCTATTGCTAAAACAGTTAAAGAAAATTTAGACAAAAGTGGCGCATTCAGTATTGTAACGCAAATTGATAATCAAAATTTAACAGAAACCTCTGCACAAGAAGCTGTTTTTAAAGGAAAATACCAATTGGCGATTATTATTCCTGAAAAATTAAGTATTGATTTACAAGCTAAAGTCGACCAAAACGTGAATAAAATTTTGAGCGGTTTTGGTTTGGAGGATTCCACTAAAATTCAAAAGCAAGAAGTCAGCATCAGTCAAAAAGAAGTGCGTTTGTACTTTGATCCAGCAACGCAAATGACTTTTAAAAATGGTGTCAAAAGTGCCATTGATAAAATGATTTCCCAAATCGAAACGCAATCGATTTACAAAACGTTTCAAGACCAATTAGGCGAAGGCGACGAACCCATTTTTGATCAAAAAAGTTTCATTACATTCAAAGAAATTGTACCCAAAGTCAACGATAAAGAAATTTTACCGAACTCAGTACAACACAATGTTCCGGCTTGGTCGTTGTTTGCAATTTTCTTTATTGTAGTGCCTTTGTCCATCAACATTGTAAAAGAGAAAGGGCAAGGAACACAAATTCGTCTAATCACCAATCCCGTTCCGTATTCACTTATCATCGCGGGCAAAACAGCAACGTATTTGCTCATCTGTATGATTCAATTCTTATTGATGGTAGCGGTAGGAATTTACGTTTTCCCGTATCTAAATTTACCTATTTTAGATGTTTCTGGTAAAATGATATTAATGATAATAGTAGCGTTATTCTCAGGTTTAGCGGCTATTGGATTTGGAATTTTACTCGGAACTGTGGCTAAAACCCAAGAGCAATCAGCTCCGTTTGGAGCTACTTCAGTAGTGATTTTGGCGGCCATTGGTGGTGTTTGGGTTCCGGTTTTTGCGATGCCAAAAATAATGCAATTCGTTTCGCACATTTCTCCAATGAATTGGGGATTGAATGCTTTCTATGATGTACTTTTGCGCAACGGAAGTTTAGCAGATATTTTGCCAGAAATTAGTTGCCTACTTTTGTTTTTTATTACGACCATTACCATTGCCATTTTATATGATAAGAAGAAAAGAGCAGTATAACGAAGCAACCGAACTAACAATTTCTAAAGACATTCGTGTTCGTTTCAACGAAACCGATCCGCTTGGAATAGTTTGGCACGGCTATTACATTACGTATTTTGAAGACGGTCGCGAAGCTTTTGGTAGACATCATGGTTTGTCGTATTTGGATGTGCATAAGCATGGTTATACTACGCCAATTGTAAAGTCAGTTTGCGAACACAAATTATCATTACGCTACGGCGATGTAGCCCGAATTGAAACAACTATTGTCAATTCGCCTGCAGCCAAAATGATTTTCCGCTATAAAATATTTGATGCCAATGGCGACATTGCTTGTACTGGCGAAACAGTTCAAGTTTTTGTCAACTCAAATGGCGAAATGAACTTGAATTGTCCGCCTTTTTATGAAGAATGGAAGCGAAAAGTAGGCTTGCTCAATGAATAAAAACGTATACATTACTGAAACCAATTGCATTACACCACTCGGATTTGATGTCGAATCCAATTGGAACGCAATGCTTAATGGTCAAACTGGAATTCAGTCGTTTCAAAATGATTTATTACCCGAAATTCCCTATCATGCTTCGGTAATTGATACCAATAAAATCAATAGTTCTTTTGAAAAAATAGAGCAAAACACCAATTTCACTCGTTTGGAAAAAATGATGATTTTGGCTTTGCAACCTACGATTTCAAAGCATACAATTTCTCCAAAAACCGCTTTTATTCTTTCCACAACTAAGGGAAATATTACGGCTTTAGAAAACGAAAACAATACGATTCAGTCTGCACAACTTTCTCAATTAGCAAAAAAAATAGCTCGATATTTCGGTTTTACTACAGAACCAATAGTGGTTTCCAATGCGTGTGTATCAGGAGTTTTAGCTATTGCTATTGCCAAACGAATGATTCAAACAGGCTTGTATGATGATGCTTTCATCGTTGCTGGTGATGAGGTTTCAGAGTTTGTTTTGTCAGGATTTAATTCGTTTCAAGCGATGAGTGAATCACCTTGTAAACCGTATGACAAGGATAGAAATGGCGTCTCGCTTGGTGAAGCAACTGCTGCGGTTTATGTGACTTCAGATGAAAGTAAAGTCAATTCAAAATCGGTTAAAGTTATTGGCGATGGTTCAATAAACGATGCGAATCACATTTCAGGACCATCTCGAACTGGCGAAGGTTTATATAGAAGTATTCAAAGTGCAATGCACGAAGCTCAAATTTCAGCAGACAAAATCGATTATATTTCCGCTCACGGAACAGCAACTATGTACAACGACGAAATGGAAGCAATAGCTTTCAATCGTTTGCAATTGGAAAATGTTCCTGTAAATAGTTTAAAAGGATTTTTCGGTCACACTTTAGGTGCATCTGGTTTACTAGAAACCGTTGTGGCTATCGAAAGTGCCAACAGAAATCAATTAATGATATCCAAAGGATTTGATGAATTAGGCGTATCGCAATCCATCAATATTATTACTGAAAATAAAGAAAAACAGGTAACTTGCTTTTTAAAAACAGCTTCTGGATTTGGAGGTTGCAATACAGCGGTTCTTTTTGAAAAAATATAATAATTTGAGTTCAGAAATCTACATATCACACTATTGTCGAATTGAAAACAACACTGTTTATACAAATGGTGAATTGCAATTTGAATTAAAAGATGTAACTTTTTCTGAGTTTATCAAGAGTGCTTACAAAGAACTCAAAGTCGATTATCCTAAGTTTTTCAAAATGGATAATTTGAGTAAATTGGCTTTTTTGACCTCAGAGCTTATTTTGAAAAAAGTTGTTCAAAACGATCAAGAAAACAATATTGCTATCGTTTTTGCCAATCAAGCTTCGAGTTTGGATACGGATGTAAAATACCAAAATTCAATTCAAAATAAAAACAATTATTTTCCATCACCAGCGGTTTTTGTGTATACTCTGCCCAACATTTGCGTTGGCGAAATCAGTATCAAACACCAGTTGCAAACCGAAAATGCTTTCTTTGTTTTTGACGAATTCAACGCCGAATTTTTAGTCAATTATGCCAATCAACTCATTCAATCAAGCAAGGCTGAAAAAGTACTTTGCGGTTGGGTCGAATTTTATCAAGAAAATTACAAATCCTTTGTATATTTGGCGGATAAACAAGGAAGTCAAATTCACAATCAACAAAATATAAATTTATTATATAAATAATTATGGACGCATTAAAAGCAGAATTAAAAGGAAAAATCATAGAAGTCTTAAATTTAGAAGACATTGCTGTAGAAGATATCAATGACGATGACGCACTTTTTGGCGATGGTTTAGGTTTGGATTCTATTGATGCTTTAGAACTAATTGTATTGTTAGATAAAGATTACGGAATCAAATTGACCGATCCTAAAGAAGGCAAAAACATCTTCCAATCGGTTGAAACAATGGCTGCGTATATTACAGCTAATCGTACGAAATAAGTCATGCAGAAAAAAGTCGCAATAACTGGAATGGGAATTGTTTCTTCCATCGGAATGACGGTGGAAGAAAATTTCAATGCTTTAATCAGCGGAAAAATGGGAATTTCTACCATTGAAAATATCCAAACCGTGCACAAAGATGTGATTAAAGTGGGCGAAATTAAATTCACCAACGAACAGTTAGCGCAACAACTGCAACTTCCAGCAGAAAATAATTTTTCGCGCACAGCAATGTTAGCCACTTTGGCGGCAAAGCAAGCAGTTGAAAATGCAGGGATTGTTGATATAAACGAATTTCGTACAGGTTTGATTTCTGCCACAAGCGTAGGCGGAATGGACATGACCGAACGTTTTTATTACCAATATTTCGACGATGAAAGTTGTAGAAAATACATCAAAAGTCAAGATGCTGGCGACACCACACACAATACAGCAGATTATTTAGGATTGAAAGGTTTTGTATCCACAATAAGCACGGCTTGTTCTTCTGCGGCTAACTCCATTATGATGGGCGCCAAGTTAATACAATCAGGTCAGTTAGATCGAGTAATTGTTGGCGGAACCGACGCTTTATCGAAATTTACCATTAACGGCTTTAAAACGTTGATGATTTTATCAGATACTTATAACACACCATTTGATAATAACAGAAAAGGTTTAAATCTTGGTGAAGCAGCCGCTTTTATTGTGTTAGAATCGGATGAAGTTGTCCAAAAACAAAATAAAAAAGTATTGGCTTACGTTTCAGGTTTCGGAAATGCTAACGATGCTTTTCACCAAACAGCCTCTTCTGAGAATGGAGAAGGTGCGTTTTTAGCCATGCACAAGGCATTAAAAATGTCAGGTTTACAACCCAACGACATCGATTATATCAACGCTCATGGAACAGCAACTCCCAACAATGATTTGTCAGAAGGACGTGCGATTCTGAGAGTTTTTGGTGAAAATACACCAGAATTCAGTTCAACCAAACCATTCACAGGTCATACTTTAGCTGCTGCTGCGGCAATTGAAGCTGTGTACAGTATTTTGGCTTTGCAAAACAATATCATTTTCCCTAATATGAACTTCAAAACACCAATGGAAGAATTTGATTTGTTGCCCGTAACTCAATTAACTGAGAAGCAACTGAATCACGTTTTATCCAACTCATTTGGGTTTGGAGGTAATTGTTCCACTGTAATATTTTCTAAAAACTAATGAAAAAGACCTACATCAACGGAATTGGAAGTATTACTGCGCAGCCTACTTTTGAAGCTGGGTTTTTGGAAAATGCAAGCGTCAATGAAACGGATAATGTTTTCGAAGCGATGCAACCTTCGTACAAAGAAGTTATTCCACCAGCGATGATTCGTCGTATGGCAACTGGCGTTAAAATGGGCATTTTTTCTTCCAATCAAGCCTTAAAAGAAGCTAATGTTGAAGTTCCAGATGTTATTGTAACTGGAACTGGAATGGGTTGTGTGGAAGATTCGGATAAATTTTTGAAAGCCATTTTAGATAACAATGAAGAGTTTCTCACGCCAACTTCTTTCATTCAATCGACACACAATACAGTAGGCGCTCAGATTGCCTTAGGATTGCAATGCAAAGGATATAATTTCACTTATGTAAATGGCGCTATTTCGTTTGAAACGGCTTTGTTAGATGCTAAAATGCAGTTGGAAAACGATGAGGCCAATTCGGTTTTAGTTGGCGGAATGGACGAATCATCGCAACATACCATCGATTTATACAAAATCACCAATGTGATTAAAAGCGAAGACGACAAACCTTATAAAGTGTTGCATTCAAATTCAAACGGAATTGTTTTTGGAGAAGGTTCTTCCTTTTTTGTATTAGAAAATGAAGCCAAATCCAGTTCGTATGCAACAGTTGAGGCAATTTCTGTTTTTAACGATCTTCAACCTAATGATGTGGAAGGTTTTGTAACTCAGTTTTTAGCTTCTAATGGCATTAGTGCCAATCAAATTGATGCTTTGGTTTTAGGAATCAATGGCGACCAACAATTCGACAATTATTACCAATTTGCTAATTCACTTTTTGCGCAAACACCTCAAGTATACTACAAACATTTGAGTGGCGAATTCAATACGGCTTCGGCTTTCGGGTTTTGGATAGCTTCTAAAATTTTGAAAACACAAAGCATTCCGCAAGTTATCAAAATGAATGATTTGCAACGCGATAATTACCACTATGTGTTGCTTTACAACCAATATAAAGGCAAAGACCATAGTATAATTTTGCTCAAAAAATGCTAAAACATAAGAACATATCCGTTCTTTCTGCTTCTTTGCTGCTTTTACTTTTATTGACATCGTTTTTTTTAGAAGTAAAATGGTGGTGTTTTTTGGTGGTTTGGTTGTTTTGGCTTGGATTGACCGCTTATGGAGCTTTTGATATCAGAGCCAATTATTTTACCAAAACCTATTGTAGTAATTTGAGCATTTCTACTAAAAAAATAACCATTACATTTGACGATGGTCCGACCGAATTTACATCGCAAATTTTAGATGTTTTAAAACAGTTCAATGCCAAAGCCACTTTTTTTTGCATCGGCATTCAAATCGAAAAAAACCCAGAAATTTTTAAAAGAATTTATGATGAAGGTCATTTAATTGGTAATCATTCGTATTCGCATTCTAATGCCATGGGTTTTTTTTCTGTAGAAAGAGTTCTAAACGAGATTCAACAAAACGATCAGCTTATCGCTTCTTATTTAAATAAAAAACCAAAATTTTACCGACCGCCTTTTGGGGTTACTAACCCAAAGATTGCTAGAGCTTTAGCGGTGACTCAGCATCATGTTATTGGTTGGAACAATCGCTCGTTGGATACCGTGATTAATGAAGAAAATACGATTCTCAATCGCATCAAAAAGAAAGTAAATCCAGGCGGAATTGTACTACTTCACGACACTTCTTTTAAAACGCTTCAGGTTTTGGAACAATTATTGCTATTTTTGCAAACGGAAAACTATGAGGTAACTCCATTAGACGAGTTGCTCAATTTAAAAGCGTATGAAGAGTAGAGTAATAGCCTTCTTTTTTTTGATTTTTGTTTCGAATATAATGGTAGCGCAAGAGCAGAAAATGTCTGCTGCCGAAATTACTTCTTTTAAAACAGAAGTGGAAAAAGAATCAAAATCCATCAAAACCATCAAAACCGATTTTATTCAATACAAACACATGGATTTTCTGTCGAAAGACATCGAAACCTCAGGTAAAATGTCGTTTAAAGCTCCTAATTTATTGAATTGGCAATACACCAAACCGTATAATTACAGTATCGTTTTCAAGAATAATAAAGTATACATCAACGATCAAGGAAAGAAAAATACTGTCGATGCAGGCAATAGTAAGTTATTTGAGAAAATCAATAAAATGATCGTTGGAAGTGTGAGTGGAAATGTATTTGACGATAAAGAATTTACCATTTCGTACTTTAAAACCAAAGAATTTTACATCACTAAATTATTGCCTAAGACCAAAGAGGTTCAAAAATACATCAAACAAATAGATTTGTTTTTCCCAATAAATGATGTAACGGTTTCACAAGTTAAGCTCATCGAACCTTCGGGTGATTTTACCAAAATAGTATTCAAAAACAAACAGCTCAATGCCAAAATTGACGACTCGGCTTTTACCAATTAGTTTGCTTTTGTTGCTGTTTTTTTCTTGCAAATCATATGAAATAAAAGGAGTCCAAGAAAGAGTTGCAAACGTAAACAACATTCAAAATCAGTATTTTTTGGATGGAACTGTAGATTATGTGTATAAAGCGCACATTGAAGTCTATGGCAATGATTTGAGCGGTATTTTTGTGGTAAAAAAAATAAATGATTCATTGCATAGAGTAGTTTTAACAACTGATTTTGGTAATAAACTTCTCGATTTTGAGTTATCTGAAAGCGATTTTAAAGTCAATTATATTGTTGCCGATTTGGATAAAAAAATCGTAATCAATACATTAAAAAAAGATTTTAGATTGTTATTAAAAAGCAATTTTTCGGTTGATGAAATGTATGAGAACGAAAAGGAAACAGTTTGTAAATCAGTAGATAAGAATCAAAATAACTACATATATATTAGTAAAAAAAATAATACTATAACGGAAATAAAAAACACCTCTAAAACAAAAGAAAAAGTGGTTTTTAAATTCGTGCCAAAAAATGTTACTTTTGCCGACTCAATTTTGATTCAGCATTATGACATCAAATTAAAAATAGAATTAAATCAAATTAGTAATTAAACAAAAAAACATGAAAAAAATTCTTATTGCAGCCGTTATTAGTTTATTCGCTTTATCACAAGCAGAAGCACAAGTTTCTTTCCGTCCAGGTTTGAGAGGTGGAGTTAATTTCTCTCACTTTACCAAAGGTGATAATGAAACGTACTATGATTATTATACTGATACATATGTTTCTTCAACAAGAGATTTTACTTCTAAAACCGATTTTTATTTGGGATTTTATGGAGCTTTAAAATTGACAAAATATTACACTTTGCAACCTGAAGTAGATTATACAAGACAAGGTTCTACTTACAGATTTCCTGGTACAGCTGAGCAAAAACTAAATGTTTCTTATTTATCAATTGCTGTTGCAAACAAATTTACTTTCAACGAAAAATTCAATGTACATCTTGGTCCAACAATTGATTTTCAAGTTGAAAATGATTTTGATACGGACAGCGAAGTAGATTTAGCTTTCTTTTTGGGAGCAGGATATAGTTTTAATAAGAATTTCGGTCTTGAAGCAAGAGTTAAAAAAGGAATTATTCCGGTTTTAGATTATTCTGATGGAAATCATACGAATGTTGTATTTTCAGTAGGAGCTACTTATACATTTGATATGAAGTAATATGAGAAGAGTATTCATTCTATTCATTATTCTATTCAGTATAAATAATAAACTGTGTGCTCAAGTTACATTCAATCCAGGTATTCAATCTGGATTGAATGTTTCTAAAATAACTGAGATGGATTTGCCCTCAAGAAAAGATTATTACTTCGGTGTGTACGGTGCAATTAAGTTTTCTAAAAAATATACTTTACAACCCGAAATTACTTATTCAAGACAAGGAGCCAAAGGCATTTATACAGCTTACCATCCAGCGATAGGGCAGTACTTGACAAATTCTGCTGATATATCATTACAGTATTTATCAATTTCAATCAATAATAAAATAACAATTTATAAAAACTTGTATTTTAATTTGGGTGAGTTTACCGATTTTGTAGTTGGTGATGATATTGTTCAGGACAATGGTAGCACATCGATTTCTAAAGGACAAGATATTGACTATGGCGTTTTTGGAGGTTTGGGTTATCAAATTTCAAAGAATTTTGGTGTTGAAGGTAGAGTGAAAAAAGGTTTTGGAGATGCTCTTGATTTTAGTGTAAACCAAAAAAATGCTACAATGACCAACGTTGTATTTCAAATAGGAGCAACCTATACTATTAATTTTAAAAAATAAAATATGAACGTCAAAAGACTTCTTTTTATCGTTTTATGTTTTACAGTATTTCAAGTTGAAGCACAATCAAAATTGAAACCTGGAATACGAGCAGGAGCCAACTTTTCAAGATTGACAAATTCAGAAGAAGGGGAAACCGATTTTTATATTGGAGGATTATTAGAAATAAAGTTAGCCAAAATATATACATTTCAACCTGAATTAGTCTATTCAAGACAAGGCGGAACAGTGAACTACAAAATTGGTCAATCTCTTTTGATTGATCCCAATGACCCTGCTTTTAACCTAAAAACAAATGTTAAACATAATTTAGATTATCTGTCTCTCGGTATAATTAATAAGTTTACTTTTGGAAAAGGTTTTCAAGTTATGGTTGGACCAACTATTGATTTTAAAGTGGCTGGTGATAAACCCGTTTTTCTCTCAGATGATTTAGTTGGATTTGATATTGCTTTGTCTGGCGGAATTGGATATGCGTTTTCCAATGGTTTGACCCTTGAAGCAAGATTTAAACAAGGAATGGTCGATATTTATGGTGATAATAATAGCCAAACGAATGACACCAATAACAACGGGAATTATGATGAAGTAAAACTCAATCAATTGTTTCAAATTGGAGCTTCTTATTCATTTGATTTAAAAAAATAAAACTATGTTACTAAAGGATTTTTACACGGTAGAACAACTCGATAAAACAGAAGAGGGAAAATATACAGCTATTGTTTTTTTGAACAATGCTCACGATGTTTTTAAAGGTCATTTTCCCGGAAATCCTGTAACTCCTGGCGTATGTATGATGCAAATTATCAAAGAACTGGCTCAAGAAATTCTAGGTAGTTCATTAATTATGACATCATCGTCCAACGTCAAATTTATGGCATTAATCAATCCAGATGTCAACCCAAAACTAAAATTAGAACTTGAAATTTCTGGTGATGCAACTACCGAATTCAAAGTAAAAAATACGACATCATTTGATGAAACGGTTGCTTTAAAACTAACTAACGTATACAAAACAGTATAATTTTGAAACTAACACTGACCTTTTTTGTTTCATTACTCGCTTTCGCTTTACAAGATTTGTCAAGTGTTAGAGAGCAATACAGTGAAGCTACAAAAAGTCAAAAAAATGCTGAAGATTTTTACAATTTGGTTGCCAATGCTAGCAAAGACAACAAAGTAATGCTAGGCTATAAAGGCGCAGCGATTGCACTAAAAGCCAAATTTGCTAAAGATCGAAAAGCAAAAAAATCACTTTTTATTGAAGGTGTCAAACTAATTGAAAACGCAATTAAAAGTGAACCCAATAACATAGAGTTGCGTTTAATTCGATTGAGTATCCAAGAAAATACCCCAAAAATTCTAAACTACAAAAGCAACATAAACGAGGATAAAAAACTTATTTTAACTAACTTTGGCAAGCAAAATCAATCGCTAAAGGAACACATCACTTCGTTTGTAAAACAATCTAGTGTGTTTTCTGAAATGGAAAAGAAAAGTATTCTCAATTAACTCAACAAGTCATGGATGCTGTAGCTTCTACTCACGAAAGAATCACGAAACTAAAGACTTGTGTTATTATTCCCACTTACAATAATCACAAAACACTGCAGCGCGTTATCGATGGTGTTTTAAATTTTACCAACAACATAATCATCGTCAACGATGGTTCAACGGATACTACAGCTGAAATTTTGCAATCGTACTCACAGTTGACGATTGTTCTAATAAATCAAAACCAAGGCAAAGGCAACGCACTTCGACAAGGTTTTAAAAAAGCCATCGATTTGGGTTATCATTACGCCATAACTATTGATTCTGATGGTCAACATTATCCAGATGATATTCCAGTTTTTCTGGATGCTTTAGAGCAAGAAGGTAAGCCTGTTTTACTCATCGGAAACCGAAACATGGAACAAGACGGAATCCCTAAGAAAAGCAGTTTCGGAAATAATTTCTCCAATTTTTGGTTTTGGTTCGAAACCGGAATCAAGCTCGACGACACACAATCGGGTTATCGATTGTATCCATTGCAACACATTCCGAAACATTTTTTTACCAAAAAATTTGAGTTTGAAATCGAAGTAATCGTTCGTACCGCTTGGAAAGACATTCCTGTGAAAAATGTTCCAATCAAAATTTTATACGATCCCAACGAACGTGTTTCGCATTTTCGTCCATTCAAAGATTTTACCCGAATTAGTATTCTCAATACTGTTTTGGTAATCATTACACTTTTGTACATTAAGCCTCGAAATTTTTTCAGAAGCTTCAAAAAAAAAAGCTTTAAACAGTTTTTAAAAGAAGATGTACTCGAAAGTTCGGATTCTAATGCCAAAAAAGCAACTTCTATTGCATTAGGCGTTTTCGTCGGAATCGCTCCCTTTTGGGGATTTCAAACACTTTTAGCCATTTCTTTGGCGGTCTTTTTTCGATTGAACAAAGTCATTTCTTTTGCGGCTTCCAACATCAGTATTCCACCAATGATTCCTTTTATCCTCTATGGTTCATTGAAAATTGGAAGCTATTTTGTAAGCAATTCAAGAGAGCTACTCTTAGATACTTCTCTAACTTTTGATGCAATAACCAACAATCTGCAACAATACGTCATTGGTAGTCTTATTTTGGCCTCGATTATGGCTGTGTTTTTTGGCACTTTAGGGTTTTTAGTATTGAATTATTTTAGTACTTTTAAAAATAAAAAGAACTAATGCAAAATCTCTTTATTGCAATCCATAACTTCTTAAAAGCCAATAAATTTCGATTTTACGGCGTGAGTATTGCTGTTCTTTTGGTTTTGTATTATTTTGCTTCTCAGATTTCATTTCAAGAAAATATTACCGAGTTAATTCCGTCCAATGACAAGTCCAATGTGACTTCCAAAGTGCTGAAGCAAGTCAATTTTGCTGATAAAATTTCCATTATGATTGAACGAAAATCCAATGGAAATTCCGACGATTTAACTACTTTCGCTACTCAATTTATTGATAGTTTAAAAACCAACTGCAAACCTTATGTTGGTAAAATTCAAGGACAATTGGACGAAAAAAATATCCAAGAAACCTTCGATTTTATCTATCAAAATTTGCCACTTTTTTTAGATCAAAAAGATTACAAAGTAATTGATCAAAAAATCAACAGCGACAGTATTGCTGCAACTGTAGAAGCAAATTACCGTAGTTTGATATCGCCAACCGGCATAGTTTCAAAAGATTTTATTTTGAAAGATCCTATGGGAATTTCGTTTATTGCTTTAAAAAAATTGCAACAGTTGAGCGTGGGTGACGATTTTGAATTGCAAAATGGTTTTCTGCTCACCAAAGATAAATCGAAATTATTGTTGTTCATCACGCCTAAATTGGCGGCCAATGAAACCGACCAGAACACCATTTTTATTGAAAACATCAATCGAATTCGGGATAATTTAAACCAACAATTCAAATCAAAAGCGTCATTGAGTTATTTTGGTGCAACTCCAGTAGCTGTAGCCAACGCCACTCAAATCAAAGCGGATGTGCGCAATACGTCTATTTTCGCTACGATTTCATTGATTTTGCTCTTGATGTATTTCTACCGAAGTCTTTCAACACCAATAGTAATCTTCATTCCGTCAATTTTTGGAGCCGTTTTTGCACTTTCTATTTTGTATTTTACTAAAGGAACGATTTCAGCCATTTCCCTCGGAATTAGTTCGATTTTATTGGGAGAAACAACCGATTATTCTATTTACGTTCTGACACATTTGCGCGACAATAAAAACGTCAAGTTGTTGTACAAAGACATCACACGACCACTTATTTTGTGCGGAATAACAACTTCAGTAACGTTCTTGTGTTTGTTTTTTGTGGAATCGGAAGCATTAAAAGATTTGGCCATTTTTGCAGCATTAAGCGTAACTTCAACCACCATTTTTTCACTGGTTTTGATTCCGCTTTTATACAATACTAAAAACAAAATTGTAGTGCCAAAATCCAATGTTATTGACCAATTGGGAGCGTATTCGTACCATAAAAATAAGTTTTTGATTGTGGGTGTTTTGATTGTTTTGATTGCGAGCTTTTTCACGTATAAAAAAGTCAATTTCAACAACGATTTGGCCGCTTTAAATTTTGTTCCCGCTGAACTCCAAAAAGCCCAAGACGATTTAGAGAAAATGTCGGATGGTGAAGCAAAATCAATTTATTTGGCGTCTTATGGAAAAAGTTATGAAGAAGTAATTGCCAACAACAACAAGCTTTTTGATGATTTAAATAGTAAGAAAGAAAAGAACGCGATAGTCAACTTTAGCTCAATTGGTGGAATTGTTTTATCCAAACAAAGTCAATTGCAAAAAATTGCTGAGTGGAATGCTTTTTGGACTAGCAATAAGAAAAGTTTTGTGCAGAATTCTATCATTTCCAACGGAAACAAATTAGGATTCAATGCTTCAGCTTATCAGCTTTTCTTTGCTACATTAAATCATAATTTTCAGCCGATTTCATTCAGTGATTATGCTAATGTCAAGTCGCTTTTTACAGATGAATTTGTGTCTAAAAAAGATGATTTTTATACGATTTCTTCTTTGGTAAAAGTAGCCAAGAAAAATCGTGATGCATTTGTTGTTGCTATGCAAAAGCAACCGAATTTAGTGGTGATTGATCGCCAACAAACCAACGAAACCTTCCTAGGAATACTCAAAGATAACTTTCAAAACCTTGTCAATTATTCGTTTATAGCCGTTTTTCTAATTCTGTTATTGTCGTTTCGACGCATTGAATTGGTTATTGTTAGCATTATTCCAATTATGATCAGTTGGGTTTTTACAACGGGTGTAATGGGAATGTTTGGACTCGAATTCAACATCATCAATATCATCGTTTGTACATTAATTTTCGGAATTGGAGTAGATTATAGTATTTTTATGACCACCGCTTTACAAAAGCAGCATACGTTTGGTAGAATAGAATTGCCATCGTACAGAACGTCTATTTTACTGTCATTAGCGACCACAATTTTAGGAATTGGAGTACTGATTTTTGCACAACATCCAGCTTTAAAATCGATTGCGTTAATTGCCTTAATCGGAATTTTCGCTGCGGTTTTAGTCACTTTTGTCATTCAACCTTTAGTATTTGGTTTCTTTGTAACAAGTAATGTAAAAAAAGGTAATCCGCCGTTTGAAATCCGCCGTTTTATTCACTCAGTCTTATCATTTACCTATTATGGTTTAGGCGGATTTATTCTGTCATTATTAGGCTCTTTTTTTGTGAAATTTTTCCCGATAAACAAAACCAAAAAAGTACGAATATTTCATGCGGTACTTTCCAAATTCATGCATTCGGTTTTTTGGACGTATCCAGCCATTAAAAGAAAAATTGTCAATTTGAACAACGAAAAATTTGATAAACCAGCGGTAATTATCGCTAATCATACTTCGTTTTTGGATATTTTGGCAGTTGGAATGTTAAGTCCGAAGATTATATTTTTAGTCAGCGATTGGGTTTATAATTCGCCCATTTTCGGAAAAGGAGTTCGCTTGGCTGGGTTTTATCCTGTCTCTAATGGAATTGACAATGGAGTGGAACATTTGCGTGAAAAAGTCAATCAAGGTTTCTCGTTGATGGTTTTTCCAGAAGGAACGCGATCGGTTGACAATTCAGTGAAACGTTTCCACAAAGGCGCTTTTTTCTTGGCAGAAGAGTTCAATTTAGACATTATTCCCGTAATTATTCAGGGTTATTCTGAAGCTTCTCCCAAAGGAGATTTTATGTTGTACGGTTCATCTACAACAGTTGAAATTTTAGATCGAATTCCTTCAAACGATGCTAATTTCGGAACCAATTACACCGAAAGGTCGAAGAAAATCAATCGTTTTTTCAGAGAGAAATACGATGCTCTTCGTCATCAAAAAGAAGATGCAAACTATTTCAAACGAACACTGTTCAATAGTTTTGATTACAAAGAACTCGAAGTGGTTCAGGCTGTAAAAGAAGATTTCAAAACAAATCATCAGTTGTATTATCGTTTGAATAAATGTATTGGAAGTAAATCCAAAATACTTCATTTTGCTAATGATTACGGCCAACTTGATGTGCTTTTGACGTTACAAGAATCTACTAGGAAAATCGATTCTATCATTTCTAAAGAAGAAAAAAGGTTGTGTGCAAAAACCAATCATTATCTCAAGAAAAGAGCAATTTCATACCTGGAAAAAAGTAATGCAATCGACTGGAATAAATACGAATTTTTACTTATTTCAGATTCCGATTTCTCAGCAGATATTGCTACTTTTACTGGAACTATTATTGTTATAAAACAGAATTTGATAAAAGAGAATTTATTGCAAAACGGATTTCAGTTGCAAAGTGAAAATGACTCGATATTTATCTTAAAGAAATAATGAAAGAACAGTACGATATAGTCATTGTTGGAAGTGGTTTGGGCGGATTAGTCTCTGGGATTATTCTCGCTAAAGAAGGCTATAGCGTTTGTGTACTCGAAAAAAACAATCAATTTGGTGGCAATTTGCAAACGTTTGTGCGCGACAAAACTATTTTCGACACTGGAATTCATTACATCGGCGGGTTAAGTGAAGGTCAAAATCTGTACAAATATTTCAAGTATTTAGGAATTATGGACGATTTGCGTCTGAAAAAAATGGATGAAGACGGTTTTGATATTATTTCATTTGAAGAAGAAAACGAAGAATATCCACATGCGCAAGGTTATGATAATTTCATCAATCAATTACTAAAATATTTTCCTAATGAAGAAAACGCAATTCGCGACTATTGCAATAAAGTAATCACTATTTGCGATTCATTTCCTTTGTATAATTTGAATTGGGAAGGAAAATATGATTCGGATATTTTATCACTCAATGCCAAAAAATGCATAGATGAAGTTACCGATAATGAAAAACTCAGAGCTGTTTTGGCGGGTTCAAATTTCTTGTATGCCGGAATTGCTGATAAATCGCCATTTTATGTTCATGCTCTTTCGGTAAATTCCTACATTCAAAGTTCTTGGCGTTGCATCAATGGTGGAAGCCAAATTACGAAACAACTTATCAAACAGCTCAAAAAATACGGCGGTGAAGTTTATAAATACAAAAATGTGGTTCGTTTTGAAGTAGAAGAGAATACAGTGACTAAAGCCATTATGAAAGACGGAACTTCGGTTGGTGCCACCAAGTTTATTTCAAACATTGAGCCCAAAACTACATTGAAAATGGTAGGCGAGGAGCATTTTAGAAAATCGTTTTTCAGTCGAATTGAAAGCCTTGAAGGCGTGATTTCGGCTTTTAGTTTGTACATCGTTTTTAAACCAAATACGTTCAAATACCGCAATCACAATTACTATCATTTCAAAAACAGTAAAATAGTTTGGGATGCTTTTGATTATGATGAAAATACTTGGCCAATGGCTTATATGGCTTCAATGAATGCTTCGGGCAAAGATGAAATTTGGGCCGACGGTATGACTTTCATCACTTACATGAAGTACGAAGACATGGAACCTTGGGAAAATACCTTCAATACGACTGCTGAAGAAGGCGATCGAGGTGAAAGTTACGATGAATTTAAAGCCAGAAAAGCCGAACGATTCTTGCAAGAAATAGAAATTAAGTTTCCTAATATTCGTGATTGCATTCATTCAATTCATACTTCGACACCTTTGTCGTACCGCGATTATATTGGCGGAAGTAACGGCAATATGTACGGATATGTAAAAGATTCAAATAATCCAATGAAGACGTTTATTGCACCCAAAACTAAGTTGGACAATCTGTATTTAACAGGTCAAAGTATCAATATGCACGGTGTTTTAGGGGTAACCATTGGCGCTGTAGTCACTTGCTCAGAAATTGTTGGGAAAGAGTATTTGGTCAACAAAATCAACAATGAAGTTCATTCATGAAATTCAGAATTCACATAGTTGTTTCTTTCACACTTTTGCTGGGATTGTATTCTTGCGGAACATCCAAATCATTGCATCATAAACCGCAATTGGAAGGTTGTAATTCGGCTATTCCAGTGGTGAAAAAAGAATCACCAACTTATTTTTCTTCTGGAAATAATTTTCTTTTAAAAAATAAACAGAACCTTTGGGAATTGTATGTAGAAGGCGACGCTTTAGAACGCGGTTTAACCTCAGGAGCATTGACCGATTCGCTGTTGAAAAAGCAAGAAAAGATATTTTTCTCCAAAATCGATGAGTTAGTACCATCCAATTTCAAACAACGATTATTGCGCGGTTTTTTGAAATGGTACAACCGAAAATTATACCTTAATGTTCCCGAAGAATACAAAACCGAAATCTACGGTATTTCAGAATATACGTCAAACGATTACGATCATATTGCACCTAGATATTTGCGTAGTTTGTACTTGCATGGCGCTCACGATATTGGTCATGCACTACAAGATTTGGCTTTAGTAGGTTGTTCTTCTTTTGCCGCTTGGGGCGAAAAATCGGAAGACGGAAGTTTGATTTTAGGCCGCAATTTCGACTTTTATGCAGGCGATGATTTTGCCAAAGATAAAGTGGTTGCTTTTGTCAATCCGAAAGAAGGTTATCCTTTTATGATGGTAACTTGGGCTGGAATGATAGGAGCAGTTTCGGGGATGAACAACGAAGGTTTAACAGTTACCATCAATGCTGGAAAATCAAAAATCCCATTAATTGCAAAAACACCTATTTCAATTTTAACACGTGAAATTTTGCAATATGCCACAACGATTGATGAAGCAATTGCTATCGCGAAAAGCAAAAAAGTCTTTGTTTCTGAATCGATTATGGTTGCGAGCGCCAAAGACAAGAAAGTGGTTTTGATTGAAGTTTCGCCCAATAATTTTGGAGTTTATACAGTTGATAATAGTAATAATCAACTCATTTGCTCGAACCATTTTCAAAGTGAAGCATTAAAGAACGATGAGCGTAATTTGAATCAAATTGCCAATAGTCATTCCAAATACCGTTTTGATCGTATGGTCGAATTGTTTGATGAAAATCCAAAAATCAACCCGCAAGTCGTTGCTTCTATCTTACGCAATCGCGAAGGTTTGAATGACTCACCAATTGGTTACGGAAACGAAAAAGCACTCAATCAGTTGTTAGCGCATCATGGTGTTATTTTTAAGCCAGAACAACGCTTGGTTTGGGTGTCGAGCAATCCTTATCAACTGGGTGAAATGGTTTGTTATGATTTGAATGAAGTTTTCAAAAAACGAGAAAGTACCAGCAAAGTAAGTTCGTTGCAAATAGAAAATAAGAACATTCCCAAAGACGATTTTCAAGACACTCAAACGTATAAAAACTACGAATTATTCCGAATTGAAGACCGAAAAATGGATGCTTTTTTGGAAAATAAAACCGAATTATCTTCTGATTTTGCTGAAAATTACCAATCTTTGAATCCTAATTATTGGTTGGTTTACTATAAATTAGGACTTTCCTTTTATCAAAACAAACAATATCAGTTGGCCAAGGAACAATTTGAAAAAGCATTAACCAAAGAAATCACAACGGTTCCTGCGAAGTTAGAAATAGATAAGTATTTGAAAAAAATCAAAAGAAAATTGAAATGATTCCACCAATTGAGCAACAATCTTTAGATGAAATTAAAGCGTTTCAGGAGCAACAATTAACCAAAACGTTGTACTATGTGAATGAAAAATCGCCATTCTATAAGAAGCTATTTGCTGAGAATAATATAGATATTTCTACCATTAAAACAATAGAAGATTTACAGCAATTGCCATTAACTACTAAAGAAGATTTACAGCGATTTAATGATGATTTTAGATGTGTTCCAGTTACGGATATTATCGATTTTGCGACAACTTCAGGAACTTTAGGCGAACCTGTTACATTTGGTTTAACCGATAATGATTTGGAACGATTGGCCTACAATGAAGCCATTTCGTTTGATTGTGCCGGAATCAAGCAAGGCGATATTGTACAGTTGATGACTACAATTGATCGTAGATTTATGGCTGGATTGGCCTATTTTTTAGGGTTAAGAAAGATGAAAGTCGGCGTGATTAGAGTCGGTGCTGGTATTCCCGAATTACAGTGGGATTCTATTTTAAAATACAAACCGACTTATTTAATTACAGTTCCTTCTTTTTTATTGAAGATGATTGAATACGCAGAGGCACATCATATTGATTATAATCAAAGCGGAATAAAAGGTGCTATTTGTATTGGTGAATCGTTGAGAAACCAAGATTTGACGATGAACACGTTGTCAAAGAAAATTACCGATAAATGGAATATTGATTTGTATTCTACTTATGCTTCAACTGAAATGAGTACAGCGTTTACCGAATGCAATCACTTTCAAGGCGGACACCATCATCCCGAATTGATTATTGTTGAAGTGCTGGACGAAAATAATAAACCTGTTAGTAATGGTGAATCGGGGGAATTGACTTTTACAACTCTTGGAATCGAAGCGATGCCTTTGGTACGTTTTAAAACTGGCGACATTGTAACATTGCACACAGATACTTGTGCTTGTGGACGGAATACGCTGCGTATCGGACCTATTATTGGCAGAAAACAACAAATGATTAAGTATAAAGGAACTACTTTGTACCCACCAGCAATGGTAGATGTATTGAACGACTTTGAAAATATAGAAAATCATATTATTGAAATCTCCACCAACGATTTAGGGACAGATGAAATTGTCATCAAAATTGCTGTCAAAGAGCAATCGGACGACTTTTTGCAAGAAATTAAAGATCATTTTAGAGCCAAATTACGTGTCACTCCCAAAATAGAATTTACTACTATTGAGGTTTTAAATCCGATTGTGTTTCATCCGATGAGTAGGAAACCAAAGCACTTTTTTGATTTGAGGTAAAATAGGTTTGACTAAGGCTTTTTAAAAAAGTTTCTTCAAAAATATAAATAAGAAAAATGCTCAAGCATTTGTTGGATTTAGGATTGACTACTTCTTTCGCGCAAAGCTTCTCCCGACTTGGCGGGATGAAAATAGATTAAAAAAAAATGCTCAAGAGAACCTTAGCATTTTTTTGTTTAATCTATTTATTTGTGACCACGATCAGATTCGAACTGACACGTCTTACGACACCACCCCCTCAAGATGGCGAGTCTACCAATTTCTCCACGTGGCCTAAACAAAAAAAGCATTCGGAAGACGAACGCTTTTTGTGACCCGACTGGGGCTCGAACCCAGGACCCCAACATTAAAAGTGTTGTGCTCTACCAACTGAGCTATCGAGTCAATGCATTCAATACGTTGTAAAATGAGGGTCATTTTTGTGACCCGACTGGGGCTCGAACCCAGGACCCCAACATTAAAAGTGTTGTGCTCTACCAACTGAGCTATCGAGTCATTTTAATTTCTTGAATGCGGGTGCAAATATAAGGCGTTATTATTTATTTTTCAAAGCAATTTTATTTTAAATTTACCTTTTTTTATTATTCATTCTTAATGCCTTAATATATAAGGATTTATTGATATGCGGAAAGTAGTTTTTGTGGGTTATATGGGTAGTGGAAAGTCGTTTATTTCCAAATTAGTAGCCAAAAAAATGGCTTTGTCTTTCTTGGAGTTGGATGAAATGATAGAAAAAAAGACACAAATGAGTATCAAAATGATTTTCGAGAAGAAGGGCGAATTGTATTTTAGAAAGCTAGAGCATCAACTTTTTTTGGAACAAATGGAAACAGATTTGTCTTTTGTGATGAGTACAGGTGGAGGAACGCCCTGTTATTTTAATAATCATGAATTGTTGCAAAGAAAAGATTGTATTTCAATTTACTTAAAAGCTTCTGTTAACACATTATTTCAACGTTTGAAAAATGACCGACAAGGAAGACCATTACTTGCTAGATTGAACGATGACGAACTAAATGAATTCATTGCCAAGCATTTGTTTGAACGTAGCTATTTTTACCATCAAGCGCAACATATTGTAGTTGTAGATGATAAATCACCAGAAAAAATAGTAGCAGAAATAGAAAGTTTATTAAGCTAAATAAGCAAAAGAGTTTTCGTTTTCAAAAACTACGGTTACATGTTCTTTAGATGAAGTAGAAAGCGAAATGCCTTTAAAATCAGCTTTTACAGGGTATTTTTTATGATTTCTATCAATGAGAACAGCCGTTTTAAATTTTTTGATTGGAACATCCAAAAAGTGCTTAACACCATAAATCAATGTCGTTCCCGAATTGAGTACATCGTCCACCAAAACCAAGCCTTTATTTTGATAGTCACTCGCAGCAATTGAAGTAGTAATGGCCGAATTGGGATTGTGTTTGTCAATTTTAACTTCACAAAGCACTACTTTAATATCGGAGATGGCTTCTAATTGAGTAGCAATTTTGGTTGCCAAAACATAACCATTGGAGGCAATCCCTGCAATAGTGATGTTTTTTTCATCAATAAAAGTCTCATACACTTGATAAGCAATTCGCTTAATAATATGATTGATTTGCTCTTGGTTGAGAATAGTATTTTGACTCATAATGATTATTTTTTGGTAAAGATAAAAAAGAGTTCGTTTCCTTTTCGAGGTTGAATTGAATTATGTGCTGTTTCGAGTGTTTTTATATCAAATTTATCAGCAAATAAGCGGATGTATTCTTCAGATGAACCTCCAAATGGTGGTCCAGATTCAGTTAAAGGAAATTGAAATAGTAAACCAACAAGTTTCCCTTTTGGTTGCAAAATTGCCTGCATTTTGTCAGCATATTGTTGACGCATTTCTACATTCAAAGCGCAAAAGAAAGTTTGCTCAATAATCAAGTCAAAGGTTTCATTCAACTCAAAAAAGTCTATTTCTAAGAAAAACTTATCGTCTACATTAGGAAATTTATTCTTCAGATTTTTAATCGGAGTTGACGCATAATCCAAAACATAAACATTAGTAAATCCTGCTTCAATCAGGTACTGAAATTCATAACTATTTCCAGCACCAGGAATTAAAATTTTGATGTTTTTGTCGGTCAATTGGTCGATGTATTCTTTCAACGGAGTTGTAATGGCACCACAATCCCAACCAATTTCATTGTTTTGGTAACGGTTTTCCCAATAATCACTATTCAGTTTCATCGTGTTCGTCATTAAAGTCAAATTCAAAATCTTCAAGATCGCGTCGGTCTTTTTTAGTTGGTCTTCCGTCTCCTGTTTTTCGGTAATGTTCTTTTGATAGTTTTAGAAGTTCTAAATGTGCAAAAGCTTCAACAGGCGTTTCATCTTTTCTATAAACATCAACTAGTTTAGCTCCCACACGATTCTGTGGAATGTCCAAAACAGTAATGATATAATTAATTTGGTCTTTCCGAAACGTAATTTTATCGCTTGGAAAAACTTCTCTTGATGCCTTAGCTACTTGGCCATTCACTGTTATGTGGTTCTTTTTACAAGCCTCAGTAACCATGTTTCGAGTTTTGTAATAACGAACACACCACAAGTATTTATCAACTCTCATAAATTTTTCTAAATTCGGCGTTAAATAGTTTACAAAAATAAATCAATATTGTATCTTGCGGCCAAATTTTATAAATATTATGAAAAAAGTTTTTAACTTGATTTTATTGGTTGCATTAAGTGCTTTTGTTTTTTCTTGTAACAAAAATGAAGATGAAGTTACACCAATTCGAGATTACGCAGAACAGTATGCTACAGATATTGAAACAATTAAAGATTTTTTAAAAACACATTCAATAACTGTAACCAATAATCCTGGTTTTATTGATGATCAAGATATAAGTTTTACTGAAGTTTCCGAATTGTCAGCTGCTTCTATTTGGGGTTCTGACGATACAACTCACAAGGCAGATTTGTTAGAATGGCCCGTTGAGAAAGATGGATTTACTTATACCATCTACTATTTACAATTGCGACAAGGAAGTGGAGCGAATAGTAAATCACCATGTAATTATGATGATGTAATGGTTGCTTACAAAGGTTTCTTGTTTGATGATGATTTGACTAATTTTCAAACCAATGCTAATCCTCAGGATTATCTTAATCTTGGGACATCCATTCGCAGTTGGAGTGAAATTTTGCCTAAATTCAAAACAGGGAGTTATGTGCCAAATGCCAATGGTACTCTATCTTACACCGATTTTGGTGCAGGAGTTATTTTTGTTCCTTCAGGGTTGGCCTATTTCAATGGCTCACCTACAGGAATTCCGGCCTATTCACCTCTAATTTTTGGATTTAAACTTTTAGAAGTAAAAAGAATTGATCACGATGGGGATGGTATTTTTACCTATCAAGAAGATATAGGAAGTTCTACATCGGCTAATACACCAGATGGTTATTTAAGAGACAATGATACCACTCACGAAGATGATACCGATCAAGATGGAAAACCCGATTTTGTGGACACTGATGATGATGGGGACGGTTTTTTAACCAACTTTGAACTTAAAAAACCAGATGGGACTTATCATACTTATGAAACAGTGCCTAGTTGCGCAGGAGAAACTCCAAAAAGATACTTATCTAGAACGTGTTTTCCTCCATTTATAGACTAAAAAAAGTCCCGAATTATCGGGACTTTTTTTTACATTTATTTTCTTTTCATTACCTTTTCAACCGCTTCAACAATTGCTTGATTATTGAGTTTGTATTTTTCCATCAATTGTTCGGGTGTTCCGCTTTCTCCAAACGAATCTTGAACTGCTACAAATTCTTGCGGTTTTGGATTGTTCAAAGCTAATGTTCGAGCAACACTTTCTCCCAAACCTCCTAAAATATTATGTTCTTCTGCAGTTACAACACAACCTGTTTTAGCTACTGATTTTAAAATAGCTTCTTCATCCAATGGTTTAATAGTGTGAATATTAATTACTTCTGCAGAAATTCCTTTTGCTTCAAGAGTCTCGGCAGCGATTAAGGCTTCCCAAACCAAATGTCCGGTTGCTATTATAGTTACATCAGTTCCTTCATTTAACATAATTGCTTTGCCAATAATAAAAGGTTCGTCAGCAGGCATGAAATTTGGAACAACTGGGCGACCAAAACGCAAATAGGCTGGACCATGATGATCGGCCAAAGCAATAGTCGCTGCTTTAGTTTGGTTGTAATCGCAGGTATTGATAACGGTCATTCCTGGCAACATTTTCATCAAACCAATGTCTTCCAAAATTTGGTGAGTTGCTCCATCTTCTCCCAAAGTTAGCCCAGCGTGAGAAGCACAAATTTTTACATTTTTATCCGAATAGGCTACTGATTGACGAATTTGATCGTACACTCTTCCTGTAGAGAAGTTAGCAAACGTTCCTGTAAAAGGAATTTTACCTCCGATAGTTAAACCCGCAGCAATTCCAATCATGTTGGCTTCAGCAATTCCGATTTGAAAAAAGCGTTCGGGATGATTTTTTTTGAAATCGTCAAATTTTAATGAGCCAATCAAATCGGCACATAAAGCGACAACATTTTCATTTTTTTGTCCGAGTTCGGTCATTCCAGCGCCAAACCCTGAACGAGTTTCTTTACTTCCTGTATTGGTATATTTTTTCATTTTTATAATGCTATAGGCTTCAGGCTTTAGGCAATAGGCATATAGCCTAACGCTTAATGCTTAAAGCAATTTTAATAATCGCCTAAAGTTACTGGGTTTTGTTCTAATGCTTTTGCTAATTGCTCATCGTTCGGTGCTTTTCCGTGCCACGCGTGCGTGTGCATCATAAAATCGACTCCATTACCCATTTCGGTGTACAATAAAACGCAAACCGGTTTTCCTTTTCCGGTTCTCGATTTGGCGTCGTTCATTCCATTGAGAATGGCTTCAATATTGTTGCCTTCTTTAATTTCTAAAACTTCCCAATCAAAAGCTTCAAATTTGGCTTTTAAGCTTCCCATGTTCAATACTTCGTCAGTTGTACCGTCGATTTGTTTACCATTGACGTCAATTGTAGCGATTAAATTGTCTACTTTTTTGGCAGAAGCGTACATAATGGCTTCCCAATTTTGACCTTCTTGCAATTCGCCATCACCGTGAAGTGAGTAAATCAAATGTTTGTCATTGTTAAGTTTTTTGGCTTGCGCTGCTCCAATGGCAACTGACAAACCTTGTCCGAGTGACCCCGAAGCCATACGAACGCCAGGTAAACCTTCGTGTGTTGTAGGATGACCTTGTAAACGCGAATTTAGTTTTCGGAAAGTGGCCAATTCGCTTACTGGAAAATAGCCGCTTCGCGCCAATACACTGTAAAAAACAGGCGAAATATGACCATTGGAAAGAAAGAAAATATCTTCTTCTTTTCCGTCCATGTCAAAACCGTTTTTACGATTCATAATGTTTTGGTACAGCGTTACTAAAAATTCTGTGCAACCCAAAGAACCTCCTGGATGACCTGAATTTACGGCGTGAACCATTCGAAGAATATCTCTTCGTACTTGTGTTGTTACGTCTTGTAGTTGTTGAATGTTAGACATTTGTTGTAGTTAAAAATTTAATGCCTCAAAAGTAAAAGTAATTTTAAAGCTTGGCAAATGTATTTATCAATAGTTATGAGCAATTCTAAAGAGTTTTTAACGAAGTTGTAGTTCTTGATTTAAACCTGATTTCTTAGAAGCTCTGCTGCGTGAGTGATTACTTCACATAGAATTTATTTTCATTGGAGTTCAGTGAATTTCATTTGGAGCGGCATCCTTTTGCGCAACGCAGAGGAGCAAAAGATACAGCGGATAGCACGGTCCCGATGGACAAAAACAAGTTAGTAAAACGTAGTTTTTGCCAATCGGGGACACGACCAAATCATTTGCAATTGCATTCAAAAATGTTAAATAAAATCCTAAATCACGATGCTAAAAATCTAAATCATTTATCTTTGCCAACTGAAAAATGCCAAAATGAAATTTGATTTATTACAAAAAGACCCCAATTCGAAAGCCAGAGCAGGAAAAATTACGACCGATCATGGAGTAATTGAAACGCCGATATTTATGCCAGTTGGAACGGTTGCCTCGGTAAAAGGAGTGCACCAGCGCGAACTGAAAAACGACATCAATCCCGATATTATTTTAGGAAATACGTACCATTTGTATTTGCGTCCGCAGACGGCAATATTGGAACAAGCTGGTGGTTTGCATCAATTTATGAATTGGGATCGTAATATTTTGACCGATTCTGGTGGTTATCAAGTGTATTCGCTTTCGGCCAATAGAAAAATTAAGGAAGAAGGCGTGAAGTTTAAATCACATATTGATGGTTCGTATCACGTGTTTACTCCCGAGAATGTGATGGAAATTCAACGTACTATTGGTGCTGATATTATTATGGCATTTGACGAATGTACGCCGTATCCTTGCGATTATCGTTATGCACAACGCAGCATGCACATGACTCACCGTTGGTTGGATCGTTGTATCAAGCATTTGGAAAAAGTACCTACCAAATACGGTTATGACCAAACTTTTTTCCCGATTGTACAAGGTAGTACGTACAAAGATTTGCGTATGCAATCGGCTGAATATATTGCCAATGCAGGACAACAAGGAAATGCGATTGGAGGATTATCAGTTGGAGAACCTGCCGAAGAAATGTATGCGATGACCGAAGTGGTTTGTGGTATTTTACCTGAAGATAAACCACGTTATTTAATGGGCGTTGGAACTCCAATTAATATTTTAGAAAATATTGCTCTTGGTGTTGATATGTTTGACTGTGTGATGCCTACGCGAAATGCTAGAAACGGAATGTTGTTTACAGCCAATGGAATCATCAATATCAAAAACAAAAAGTGGGAAGACGATTTTTCGCCTATAGATGAAATGGGAATTACGTTTGTTGATACCGAATATACTAAAGCTTATTTACGTCACCTTTTTGCAGCGAATGAGTTTTTAGGAAAGCAAATTGCCACGATTCACAATTTAGGTTTTTATATGTGGTTGGTTCGTGAAGCAAGAAAACATATCTTAGCGGGAGATTTTAGAGTTTGGAAAGAAATGATGGTGAAACAAATGAGTCAACGATTATAACTCTCGAAAGTTGAAAGTCGAAAGCAAAAATAGCAAAGACTTTAGACCTTAGACTTTAGACTATAACAATGTTAAAAATAATTGACAAATACATATTAAAGCGCTACTTGACTACATTTTCAGTGATGTTGTTGATGTTTATTCCGATTGGGATTGTCATTGATGTTTCTGAAAAAGTAAACAAGATGATTGAGAACAAAGTTCCGTTTAAGGAAATTGCGTCGTATTATGTTGATTTCACAATTTATTTTGCGAATTTGCTTTTCCCGATATTTTTATTTTTATCGATAATTTGGTTTACCTCCAAACTAGCAAACAACACTGAAATTATTGCTATTTTGAGCTCTGGGATTTCGTTCACGAGATTCATGCGACCCTACATTATTGGCGCTGTTATTGTATCCGTTTTTGCTTTGGTAATGGGGATTTTTTTCGTCCCAAAAGCATCGGAAGGATTTAAGAATTTTAGGTACATGTATTTGATTGGCGGCGGGCGAAGTGAAATGCGAGATGATAGTGATGTTTACCGTCAAATTAGTGAAGACGAATACATTTATGTCAGTAATTTTAATACGGTTTCAAAAATTGCTTTCAACTTTACGTTAGAAAAATTCAAGAAAGGAGAGTTGGTTTATAAAATCAATGCCGACCGTTTGAAATGGAATGAAAAAGACAGTACTTATTCGATGTACAATTACAAGAAGCGAAAAGTAGGCGAGTTGAATGATACTTTTGAAATGGCAGAGAAGAAAGATACCGTTTTTAACTTCGATATAGAAGATTTGACTCCAGTGGTTTACATTGCAGAAACGCTTCCTTATGACGAACTACTCGATTTTATTGAGAAAGAAAAAGCAAGAGGTTCAACCAATATCAATAGGTATTTGGTTGTATTGTACAAAAAGTTTAGTATTCCAGTTGCAGCTTTTATTTTAACCATAATTGCCGTTGCAGTTTCTTCTATGAAGCGTCGTGGCGGAATGGGAATGAATTTGGCCATCGGAATTGTATTGGCTTTTGCCTTTGTATTTTTGGATAAGATTTTCGGAGTTTTGGCCGAAAAATCGGCTGCTCCACCTATAATTGCAGTTTGGGTTCCCAATATAGTTTTCGGAATCTTGGCTATTTATCTGCTTCGCAATGCCAAACGATAACCTAAAAAGCTATTTGCATCTTCACCTGATTGTATTCATTTGGGGATTTACAGCTATCTTGGGTAGATTAATCACGCTTGACGCCATGCCATTGGTTTGGTTCCGAATGTTTTTTGCCGTAATTTTTATTCTCCTCTTTATCAAATATAAAAAAATTGCTACCAAGATTCCGCGTAAAATGGTGCTAAAATTTTTGGTTGCAGGATTGGTAATCGCGTTGCATTGGTTTACTTTTTTTAGAGCGATAAAAGTGTCAAATGTATCAATAACACTAGCTTGCTTATCGACAGGCGCTTTTTTTACTTCTTTGATTGAACCTATTTTTTTTGGAAAGAAAATCATTTGGTATGAAATTTTCTTCGGCTTACTCGTAGTAGCTGGCCTATGTATCATTTTTAATGTTGAAGGACACTATATTGAAGGTATATTACTGGCTTTGCTCTCGGCTTTTTTATCGGCTTCATTTGCAGTGATTAATAGTAAATTTGTTAAAGACTACGAACCAACAGTAATTTCAGTTTATGAGTTGGCTGGTGGTGTATTGTTTTTCTCAATATTCTTGCTCTTTACCAATAGTTTTACGACCGATTTCTTTCAATTAAAATTGCATGATTTGCTTTACTTATTTATTCTTAGCTCAATTTGTACGGCTTATGCATTCATTGCTTCAACCGCTGTAATGAAATATTTGAGTCCTTATACCGTAATGTTAACGATCAATTTGGAACCCATTTACGGCATTATTTTGGCTGTTATTATCTTTAAAGAAAAGGAACAAATGAGCACTGGTTTTTATTTTGGAGCCTTGTTAATTGTAGTTACTGTCATCTTGAACGGAATCCTAAAAAGCAGAACAAAAGTGAATTAGCTTTTTGTTTACAACTTATCATAAAAAATTGCTTTTTAAGAAATTTTAAAATTTTATATTTGTAGTTCGAACTTTAATTAAATGCACAAATCCTATGGAATATTTAGATTTTGAGCTTCCCATAAAAGAATTGGAGGATCAGTTAGACAAATGTCAAATAATTGGTCAAGAATCGGATGTTGATGTAACCAATACTTGCAAACAAATCGAGAAAAAACTAGAAGAAACCAAACGCAAAATATACAAAAACCTAACCGCTTGGCAACGTGTTCAATTATCACGTCATCCCAATCGTCCTTATACAATGGATCATATCAATGCTTTGTGCGGTGATTCGTTCTTAGAATTGTTTGGTGACCGTGGCTTTAAAGATGATAAAGCAATGGTGGGTGGTTTAGGTAAAATTGATGGACAATCGTTTATGATTGTAGGTCAACAAAAAGGCTACAATACCAAAACACGTCAGTATAGAAACTTCGGAATGGCCAATCCTGAAGGATACAGAAAAGCATTACGCTTGATGAAAATGGCTGAGAAATTCGGAATTCCAGTGGTTACTTTTATTGATACTCCAGGCGCTTATCCAGGTCTAGAAGCAGAAGAAAGAGGTCAAGGTGAAGCCATAGCGCGTAATATTTTGGAAATGTGTCGTTTGAAAGTGCCAATTATCTGCGTTATTGTAGGAGAAGGTGCTTCTGGTGGTGCATTAGGAATTGGTGTTGGTGATCGTGTTTTGATGATGGAAAACACTTGGTATTCGGTTATTTCACCTGAATCGTGTTCGTCTATTTTATGGAAAAGCTGGGAACACAAAGAAACCGCAGCCGAAGCATTAAAGTTGACTTCAACCGACATGAAAAAGCAAAAATTAGTGGATGATGTTATTCCAGAACCACTTGGCGGTGCACATTATGATAGAGAAACTACATTCAAAACAGTGCAACAATATATTACTAAAGCTTATAACGAATTAAAAGATTTATCAACAACTGAGTTAGTCGCTCAAAGGATGGATAAATACAGTAAAATGGGCGAGTATAAAGAGTAAAATTGTCAAAATCATACCCAAACCGTCTCGCCAATAACGAGGCGGTTTTTTTATGGTTATCAACAAAAAACAATTAGTTATAAACAACAAACTGTAATAACTAAACTTCACCAAAAGGGCAAAATTGGTTACTTTCGCTATATGGAAAATTTGAAGAATATAAACCCAATTAAAGTAGATAAAACTACGATAATAAATCTTGAAAGAGGTAAACTCCCACCACAAGCACTCGACCTTGAAGAAGCGGTTTTGGGTGCAATGATGATTGATAAAAAAGGAGTGGATGAAGTAATTGATATTTTACAATCGGATGCTTTTTACAAAGACGCACACAAATACATTTTTGAAGCAATTTTCCAGTTATTCACAGATTCTCAGCCTATTGACTTATTAACAGTTTCATCTCAACTCAAAAAGAACGGTAAATTGGAGTTGGCTGGTGGTGATTTTTACCTGATTCAACTTACGCAAAAGATATCTTCTTCGGCGCATATCGAATTTCACTCACGTATCATTTTACAGAAATACATTCAACGTAGTTTGATTCGAATTTCGTCTGAAATCATTGAAGATTCGTACGATGAAACCACCGATGTCTTTGATTTGTTAGATAAAGCCGAGTCAAAATTATATGAAGTAACACAAGGCAATATCAAGAGAAGCTCTGAAACAGCACAAAGTTTAGTGATTCAAGCCAAAAAACGTATTGAAGAAATCGCCAATAAAGAAGGATTAAGCGGAATTGCTACTGGTTTTGAAAAGTTAGATAAAGTAACCTCTGGATGGCAACCATCTGATTTGGTGATTATTGCGGCTCGACCAGGTATGGGTAAAACGGCTTTCGTTCTTTCTATGGCTCGTAATATTGCTATCGATTTTGGTCACCCTGTAGCTTTGTTTTCACTTGAGATGTCATCAGTACAATTGATTACACGTTTGATTTCTTCGGAAACAGGTTTGTCATCTGAAAAATTGAGAACAGGAAAATTAGAAAAACACGAATGGGAACAACTGAGTGTTAAAGTGCGTGACTTAGAAAAAGCACCACTTTACATTGACGATACACCTTCACTTTCAATTTTCGATTTGCGTGCTAAAGCGCGTCGATTGTCATCACAACATGGTATCAAATTGATTATTGTCGACTATCTTCAGTTGATGACTGCTGGAGGAAACGGTAAAGGCGGTGGAAATCGAGAGCAAGAAATTTCGACCATTTCCCGTAACTTAAAAGCATTAGCCAAAGAGCTTGAAGTTCCAGTAATAGCCTTATCACAGTTATCGCGTGCGGTTGAAACGCGTGGCTCAAGTAAGCGTCCGTTGCTTTCGGATTTGCGTGAATCGGGCGCGATTGAGCAAGATGCCGATATTGTATCGTTCATTTACCGACCCGAGTATTACAAAATTGATGAATGGGATGACGATGAACAATCGCCAACACAAGGTCAAGCTGAATTTATAATCGCAAAACACCGTAATGGTTCATTAGAAAATATTCGTTTGAAATTTATTGGAAGCTTAGGTAAATTTGATAATCTAGAAGATTTCGGAGGCGGATTTGACGACTTACCTTCCAAAATGAATTTAGATGATAATCCGTTTTTTACTAAAAACTTGCCTTCAGCCAATGAAGCTTTTGGAAGTAGTAGTAACGACGACGACAACGACGTGCCTTTTTAAAAAATCAGAATCCCGAACCTTTCGGGATTTTTTATTACCCCGTATTTATACCTGTTTTTCGCAATAATTTTTTTTTATTGATTTTAAATTCTAATTTTATAGAAGTAAAACAAATCAAATAAAACTTTAAATTTTAAAATTATGCCAAACACTATTAGTCAATCAACCGCTATTTCTTGGATTACAGCTTGGAGAGCCAATCCAGATGATAAAGTTAAAGCATTTTTTATCCCTGTAGACGATTTAACAAACTTAATGTTGGATGAGAATTGCATCGGAGTTAGAGCTTATCTAGCTTTTGGAAATGAAGTAGGTGCTCCAGAAGCCAAATTATTGTTGGTAGATGTTGAAGGAGATATATCAAAGGGAGGAACAGATAATTTGTCTAATGGAATTTACGATTTTACAAAGCCTTGTCCTTCGTTTTGTGATGTAAGTAGTCCACTTTATACTGCTATTGATGATGGAAGTAATCCTCCTTTGGGCGACAATAGAATTTCTTTGACCGATGCAGTTAATTGGATTAAAGCCTGGAGAGAAAACCCTGATTTGGGAGTGAAAGCTTTTTTTATACCAAAAGACGATATTACAAATTTATTAAAAGATGGAGATTGTGTTGGGGTTAGAGCTTATTTAGCTTTCGGAAATGATGGTGAAGACCCAACTGAATCAAAGTTACTTTTGGTAAATGTCAACGAAGATTCGACTGGAGTAAGTAAAGACGTAATTATGAATGGAATTTATGATTTTACCAAACCTTGTCCAAGTTTTTGCGATGCTGATAGTCCTTTAAATACTCTTAATTAATTGCATTGATTTCAAATATTTTTGTAAACATAGGATACGTTCTTTTGGGGATCAATTGTATACTCATGATAAAAGGTTTTTCAAACAATGAGAAGCCTTTTAAAATTTTTGCTTTATATTGTTGGTCGATGTTTGCAGTTCAATTGGCTTCTATTTTAGTAGTGAAAATTTATAATACCAACTTATTTATCTCTCATTTCTATTTTGGATTACAATTTATAATATTGAGTTTTTTCTTTTATAGTTTGATGAAAGAACAAATTCAGAAAAGAATTATATCAGCATTACTAGGCTTCTGCATTATAATTTTAGGAATACAATATGCTTTTTGCCCAGAATTGTTTTTCGGATTTAATTTATTTGAAATTTTCATAACATCGCTTCCTCTGATTATATATGGAACATTTCATTTGTACAATATACTTAATGAAAAGAAGCAATTTTATTATATTACTATTGGATTATTAATCTATCTTTTTGGAAGTACTGTAGTTTTTTTGACCACTAATTTGTTGTTGTCCTTGAAGACCTATGACTCATTTGAATTCATTTATAGTTTAAATGTTTACCTCTATGCAATCTATCAACTATTCATTTTATTTGATTTAAAATACCTGTTTCTACCTAAAAAGATGAGTTTAGATGAATGAACCTGAAGTTATAAACGTTATAGTATACACCTTTTTGGCCTTTATTTTAATGGCTTTGGTTTTGATTTTGTTTTTCTATTTTTCAAGAAAGAAGATCATAAAGCAAGAAATTGAAAAGAAGAATTTGGAGATCAATTACCAAAAAGATTTACTACACTCGGTAATCATTACCCAAGAAAATGAAAGAATGCGCATTGCTCAAGATTTGCATGATGATATCAGTTCAAAACTAAATATTGTCGCGTTGAATAGTCAAATGTTAGTGGGAACAGAATTGTCAGATAAAGAATACAATGATGTAACTTCCAATATCATCAATTTGACTTCTAAAGCACTCGAAAATTCTAGACGAATTGCACACGATTTATTGCCTCCAGTTTTAGAGAAATTTGGACTAGATGCCGCTATTTCTGAGTTAGGTGTAGAGTTTAATAGTAGTAAGGCAGTTACGGTTTATTATGAGAATAACATTCAATTTGATACTATTGAAGAAAGTAAGCACTTGCATATTTTTAGAATTTTACAAGAATTAATGAACAACTCACTTCGACACGGTAAAGCCAAAAATATTTCGGTTGTTTTTAATGTTGAAGAAGATAAAAACGTTTGTGTTTACAGTGATAATGGATTTGGTTTTGACATGTCCAATGCGACTAATCAGAAAGGATTAGGGATGAAAAATATCCAAAGTAGAGTAGATTTAATTAATGCTACAATCAGTATTAATTCGGCTCTGAATAAAGGATTTAAAGCTAAAATCATTTTTTAAAATGGAAGAAAAAATAAAAATTGTAATAGCCGATGATGAATTGCTTTTTCAAAAAGGAATTTCATTTATTTTAAGTCGTGAAAAAAATATGGAAATCATTAAAGAGGTAAGCAATGGTCAAGAATTGATGGACTACCTGAACAGTATTGATGATTTGCCAGATGTTGTTTTGATGGATTTAAAAATGCCGCATCTCAATGGAGTCGAAGCTACAAAACTGATGTCGAGTAAGTTTCCAACCATCAAGATTATTGCTCTAACTAGCTATAATACAGATTCGTTTATTGCCAATATGATTCACGTTGGTGCCGTTTCTTATTTGGTGAAAAATGCTACTCCAAAAGAAATGATCGATACCATAAACGAAGTTTATGACAAGGGATTTTATTACAACGATGTGGTGTTGAAAGTGATTAATGATGGATTAATATCGCCCAATCAAAAGTCAAAATTGAATAAAAGTTATTTTTCTGATGATTATCTTACCAATCGCGAAAGAGAAATTTTGCAACTCATTTGTATGCAACACTCTACAGCAGAAATAGCAGAAAAATTATTCATTAGTCCAAGAACAGTGGAAGGACACCGAAATAGTTTGTTATTAAAAACTGAATCTAGAAATGTCGCTGGTTTAGTTGTATTTGCTTTGCAGAATAAAATCATCGACTTTGACGACTTCACTTTTTAGAATTAACTTGCAATAAATCGAACGGAAATATAAACATAGCTAATAATCAAGGCTATAAGTAGTAAAACTCCAATTTTCTTTAAAAGAGAGGTAAACTTAGAATTTGATTTTTCTTGAAAAATTTCATTCGATTCCATAAATAGCATTTTTTATAAGCCAAAAATAGACACTTCTTTTTTTCTGCATATACGTATTTTTACGTGTTTTTGGCTTTTAAAATTTAACAAAAATTTACCTTTGAGCTTTCAGGTTAATTATTGTATCTTCGATAAAAATATAGTGAAGAGAATGAAAAAGATACAACGCGTTTTTATATCGTTGCTGTTGCTTTGTGTGGCAACAGTAAAAGCCAATTTCATCTTGTTACCGATGGATGAAACTTCTCAAAAAAATCATCTCAAAGCTTACGGTATAACGTATTGGGCACTCGATAAGCAATACAAAGCCAGTTGGTTGCTCAATTACCGAGGAGGATCATTTTTGTTGCCAGACGCTCCTGAAATTAAAAAAGAATGTCAAATTCGAAATGTGAGTTTTGAGGTACTTTCGGATGCTGAAGCCAATCAAATTTTAGAGGAAATATCAAGTCCTTCGCAAAATATGGAGACGGTTATCTTAGAAAAAGCACCTAAAATAGCAGTGTATACTCCAAAAGGGAAACAGCCTTGGGATGATGCGGTGACATTAGTTTTGACCTATGCCGAAATTCCATACAAAGAAATATATGACGAAGAAGTACTTAGCGATCAACTCGTTTTGTACGATTGGTTGCACCTTCATCACGAAGATTTTACTGGACAATACGGAAAGTTCTTTGGAGCTTACCGAAATATGCCTTGGTACATTGAACAGAAAAAAGACGCTGAAGCATTAGCGACCAAGTTAGGTTACAATAAGGTTTCAGAAGAAAAATTGGCTGTAGCAAAGAAAATACGTGATTTTGTAATAGGTGGCGGATTTATGTTTGCCATGTGTTCTGCGACTGATAGTTTTGATATTGCGCTCTCAGCGGAAGGTGTGGATATTTGCGAACCGATGTTTGACGGTGATGATAGCGATGCCAATTACCAATCGCGAATTGATTATTCACAAACGTTTGCATTCAAAGATTATATTTTGGAAAGAAGACCCGAACGATATGAGTTTTCAAATATTGATATGACCGAAAAACGAAAAGTTCAATTCGAAAAAGATTATTTCACTTTGATGGAATATTCTGCAAAATGGGATGTGATTCCGAGTATGTTATGTCAAAATCACACGCAATTAGTAAAAGGTTTTATGGGACAAAGTACTTCATTTGACAGCGAATTAATCAAGTCGAATGTGATGATTTTGGGGAAATGCGAATTGAATGACGAAGCACGATATATTCATGGACAAAAAGGAAAAGGCTTTTTTACATTTTACGGCGGACACGATCCAGAAGATTACCAACATCGAGTGGGAGATGAACCTACTGTTTTGGATTTGCATCCCAATTCTCCAGGTTACCGTTTGATTTTAAATAATATTTTGTTTCCAGCAGCACGCAAAAAGAAACAGAAAACCTAAATCCAATTAACTTTAAAAGAAGGAGCTTGGTTGACAATGTATTGTGTTGTAACGGCCTGACAGGATTTAATGTTTTCAAGATCCTTCAACTTATAGTTCATTGTCAATGAGCATTCATCAATTTCTAATTTTTCATTGCCATAAACCACAATTTCAGTGTTGATGCTAATTCGGTTATAATTTTCTCTATCAGAAGGAATCGAGGTAGTTACAGGATCAAATATTAGCAATTTTTCTCGCTCTAACGTGGCACTTCTATTATAGATTTCTTCTTTATTTAATATAAAAATCGGATTGATGTTTTTGTAAAAAGGTTCATTACCACCACTAAAACTGTTTCGCATTTTTGCATTTGAATCAATTAAGCAAATACTTAGTTTAATTTCTTCGGGCAATAAAATAACTTCTTTTTTGAGTTGAGAAATTAAGTTGTAGGTTAAAGCTACTTGCTGTTCTTTAACCAAAGCAAACTGCAAACACTCCAAAAGTAAAATATCAATTTCATCTGCGTTTTCAAGTTGTAACTGTACAGCATCTGTTGATATAATTGACTTTACATAAGCTTCTACGCCCAAATTTTTTATGCAATTCTTCAAACTAATTACACTAGTCGGATTAACTTCTACAAATATAAATTGCAGTTCTTCGGGCTTGAATTTGGTTACCAAATGCATTACCAATGTGGCATACGGACCAGTTCCAACATACAAAAGAGTAACGGGCTCATTCTTTTTTTTTGCTTTCAATAAATCAGTTATCGCATGAAAAGTACCTTTTGAAAAGCGTTTGGTACGCATAATATCGTCAATACACAACTCAGCCCATTTCGGACCAATGGCTTTTCCTGTTTCATGATAAATATCTTTATCAAATGCAGGGTTTTCAGTATCTATTTCAGATATGATGTTAAAAACCGACTTCATTTCGTGCAATGAGTCCCTTAGCTGAATAAAATTAATTTCTTCGGCTAGAATTACGTCAGAAATAGCAGACAATTTTTCGAAATGGATTGAAGTAGACAAAATGTTATTTATTTTTTAGCAAAGTTAGTAAAAATGGGTGATGCAAAACAGGTAGAAATACCTATATACAAAATTTTATTAGTTTATATTTTTGTTATGTTAAAAAATAACCGTTGCTATTTGTAGAAATATTTCTACTTTTAGAGAGTATAACAAATAATCAAATATTTATGGAAAACATGTACGCTAGAAGAAATTTTCTCAAGAATGTTGCCTTGGTGACTTCAGGAGTTGCGTTTCTTTCGTCTACAACAATCGCTAAGGCATTCAACAAAGAGGAATGCCCTTATGACGGTTACAACCCATACGCTGAAGAGAAGGCCGACATACGTCTTTCTACTCTTTTTGGGAATCATGTGAAAATTGAGGGTCAAATTTTTGACAAAATCAATTTAAAGGAGTTGGGCAATGCTACAGTTGAAGCTTGGCATTTGTCTCCTAATTCAGAAAAATACCGACATCAAGCTAAAATTACTGTCAATCAAAATGGGGAGTATTGTATTTTGACTGATTTACCTAACAAAGAAAAAGGGAAATATCCGAAAGTTTACTTTAAAGTTTCTACATACAATAGAGTATACTTTACAGAATTATCTATCGCTACTAACAATGCATACGTTAATCACAAACATTATGAAGATAATTTAGCTTTAGGTGAAAAGCTTTTTCCAACACACCAAATTAATAGCAACGTAACAACAATCAATTTTAACATAGCAGTTTAACTTTAAAACATTTATTATTATGGATCCATTTTTAGGTCAAATTCAAGCATTCGGATTTAATTTTCCACCTCAAGGTTGGGCATTTTGTGATGGACAAATGATGTCTATTGCTCAAAACACAGCTTTATTCGCATTATTAGGAACCACTTACGGTGGAAACGGTCAAACTACTTTCGCTTTGCCTGATTTAAGAGGTAGAAGTATGGTGCACGCTGGTCAAGGTCCAGGTTTATCGCCAATTGTTCAAGGTCAAGTAGGTGGAGTTGAAAGTGTAACTATTGGATTAGTAAATATGCCAGCGCACAATCACTCGGTATCAGTAAGTGTAAACACAGCAACTGGTGAAGATGCGTTACCTACAAACAAAATTGCTTCTAGTACCAATGCTTTTAGTGAAGATGTTACTGGAGGTGCTTTTCTTGGAGGTGTAAATCAACAAACAGTTGGAGGAAACCAGCCTATGGCAATTCGTAATCCTTATGTAGGAATTTACCATAGCATTGCTTTACAAGGAATTTTTCCTTCAAGAAACTAATCGGTATTAATTCTAAAATATAATTATTATGGATCCATTTATCGGACAGATTCAAGGCTTCGGGTTTACATTTGCTCCTGTTGGTTGGGCACCATGCAACGGACAATTAATTTCTATAGCACAAAATACAGCTTTATTTTCCTTAATAGGTACAACTTATGGAGGAAACGGACAAACTACTTTTGGATTACCTGATTTAAGAGGTAGAGCAATGGTACATCCTGGTTCAGGTCCAGGTTTGTCAACAATTTCTTGGGGAGAAGTTAGCGGCATTGAAAATACAACCGTTTTGCCTGTAAACCTTCCTGCTCATAATCACAGTGTTAATGTATCTGTAAATACAGCTACAGGTGAAGATGCTTTACCAACCAACAAAATCGCATCAGGAACGAATAGATTCAGTGAAGATGTTACTTCAGGTGCTTTTTTAGGTGGTTTAACAGAGCAAACAGTTGGAGGAAACCAGCCACTAGCAATCAGAAATCCTTATTTAGCGCTTAATGTATGTATTGCCATGCAAGGAATATATCCTTCTAGAAACTAATTTATGGAGTTGAAAATAGGAGTATTATTACCAAAATCGGACATGTTTCCGAGATTGGCAATCGATTTTTTAAATGGTTTTAAATTATCGTTTAATCCATCGACGAGCCAAAATTATGTTCCTAAGTTGTTAATTGAAAGTGTAGGTAACGCAACTGATTCAAGTTTACTTGAACGAGTAGAACGAATGTTGCTTCAAGAAGAAACCGATGTAATTGTTTGTTTTTGTAGTTATTTCATGTTGGACAGTTTGGTTACTATTGCCAATTCCTATCGAAAGCCAATTGTGCATGTAACTTTAGCAGCTCGTGTTTTAAAACCAACTCATGTTAGTCCATACGTTCTTCATTTATCACTTAACCTATGTCAAAGTAGTTATTTGTCAGGACAGTATGCAGCAACTCATTTTGGTAAAAAAGCAGCTCTTTTAAGTTCTTTTTACGATGGTGGATATCAATTAACAGAATCCTTTTTTCAGGGATTTACAGATAATGAAGGCGAGATAGTATACAATTATGTAAGCCCGTTGGATTATAAATCGGAAACTTTCGATACTATGATAGAAGGTTTAAAAACAACTAACCCAGATGTTCTTTTTTCGGTATTTAGTTACAAAGAAGGAAACAAAGTGTTGGCTAAATTAGCTCAATCGGAACTCAATTCGATTCCTACAGTAGCTATTCCGTTAATGACTGATGAGAGTAATGAAGTTGAAGTGCAACTTCCAGAGAATTTTTATTCTATCGCGTCATGGGCTTTTGGTGGAGACATAAAATTAATGGAAGTATTCAAGAGTAGTTACCTGAGTAAGTATAATGAAAATCCCAATATTTTTAGTCTTCTTGGAGATGAAGTAGGACTAGTTTTAGCGCATTGTCTTCAAAACGAAAGTTCAATTCCTGCTCAAGTAGGAACTTATTTTTCAAACAAAATGCTTTCTACTCCACGAGGTGAATTGCGTTTTTCAAAATACAACGAATCAATTCCTCAGTATTTTAAACTTCGCAAGTTAGAAGGAACTAGAGGTAATTATCAAAATGCAGTTATAGAGGTTCTTGATTCCTCTTTTTCTGAAATTATTTATAAAAAAATGGAAGATCTTCCTTACACAGGTTGGAAGAATCCTTATATCTGTACTTAAAATTAACAAATTATGAAAAAAATGACTCAAAAATTAATGTTCCTTTTTCTGCTGTTTGTGGTCGGCTTGGGCTACTCACAAAAAGTGGCAGTAATCGGAATCAATCACACTGGGACTGACGGGTTTTCCTTTGTCGCAACCCAAGATTTAGCAGCAGGCGAGGTTATTTATTTTACCGAAAATGAATACAACGACGCTACTAATACTTTTGTTGACATCTCAGAAGCCGTTGTGCAGTTCACAGCAGGTTCAGCTATTCTAAAAGGGAATGTGGTGTTTGTAAGCGAATTAGGAACTGCTAATACGTACAGTGTAACGTGTACTGGAGGCGGTTCGTGTGGAACTGCAGTTACCATTGGTGCAGGTCCTTTTGCATTAGGAACTGGTGGTGAATCATTGTATGCTTATACCGACTCTGATTCCAATCCGTTAAACGGAATTACTACCATTTACTCGGTATTGTATACAGGTTATTTTGAAGGTACCAATGTTATCACAGGTGGTGATATCGTAGCTTCTCAAAATCCTGTATTTGATTTTCCTAATGCCATTGTAATTGATGGTTTTCCAGCAGTACCTCCTCCAGATAGAGTTGAATTTACTCCAACTTCTATCGCTAGAACGAATGTAAGCAAAGTAGTGTTGGAAAATCCTTCTAACTATGTGCATGCTCAAACTAGTGCAGCGCTTTCTACGATTTTCTTTACTAATTTAAATTTAGTAGCTGCTGATCCAGTGGTTAGTGTTACTGCCTCACCGTTAACTGTGCATGAAAACAGTGGGACAGGAATGGTGTACACGTTCTCATTGAGCGCAACGGCTACATCAAATTTAACAATTAACTTTTCTGTTGGCGGTTCAGCTACATTTGGTTCCGATTATTCTCAATCAGGTGCTGCTTCTTTTAACGCTTCAGCAGGAAGCGTAACTATTTCTAACGGTTCTAATTCAGCTTCAATTACGTTGACTCCAACAGGCGACAGTGTTTTAGAAGCAAACGAATCAATAGTATTGACATTAACGGGTGGTTCTGGTTATGTGGCTGGAAGTCCAGGTGCAGCAACTACAACAATTAACAACGATGATACACTTACCATTACTCCAATTGTGGCTGTAACAGGTGTGAATCACAGTACAACGGCCGACGGATTCTCTTTCGTTGCTTTGCAAGATATAGCAGCGGGAACAGTAGTTTATTTTACAGAAAATCCATTCAGTACTTCTACATTAACATTCTCAGGCTCAGAAGCTGTAATGCAATGGACAGCACCAGCTGGAGGTTTATTAAGAGGTCAAGTTGTAGTAGCAACTGAAACAGCAGCAAATACATTTACCACTACTTGTTCATCAGGTAGTTGTGGGAGTGTAAGTGTTGTTAGTGGAACTTTTACTTTGGCTACAACTGGTGAAGAACTTTATGCTTATTTGGATTCAGATAATAATCCAACAAATGGTGTAACTTCTGTGCAAACTGTTCTTTTTACAGGTACAACAACTGTTTCTGGAGGTACAATTCCATCGGCACAAGATCCTGTATTAGTTTATCCTGGTGCAGTAGTAGTAGATGGTTTCCCTGCTGTTGCTCCTTTACGAACAGAGTACAATCCTGCTTTAAGAGGAACAACCGTTGATCGTGCAAACTTCCAAAACCCAGCCAATTGGATTAATGGAGGAAGTAACATCACGTTGTCAACAGTTCCTTTTGCTAACATCATTATTTCAACAGGTGTAGCTAATCCCTTTGCAAGTGTTACAGTTGCACCTTCAAGTGTTGCTGAAAACAGTGGAACGGCTATGGTGTATACTTTTGCGTTATCGTCAGTTGCAGCTAGTAATATTACTTTGAACTTCAATGTTGGTGGTACTGCTACTTTCACAACTGATTATACCGCATCTGGAGCAAGCTCGTTTACTGCTTCAGCAGGTTCGGTTGTAATTCCGACAGGTGCTTCTTCGGCAACAGTTTCAATAACATCAGTTGGCGACTTAGGACTTGAAGTTCAAGAATCTGTAGTGTTAACCATAACAGGTGGAACAGGTTATGATGGTGGAAGTCCGAATGCAGCTACAGGTTTCATCAATAATGATGATACAACCGATTCAGACCCTCTTGTAGCACTTGTGGGCATGAGCCACGTTACTCCAGACGGATTTTCATTCGTGGCAGCTCAAGATATTCCTGCAAATACGGTAGTTTATTTCACAGATAACTCATTCAACAATACTACTTTATTGTTTGGTTCAGGTGAAGGTGTTATTCGTTGGACCTCACCAGGAACTATAATGAATAAAGGGAATGTAGTTGTTGTAACAGAAACTGCTCCTGATACTTATTCAGTAACTTGCAGTAATGGTACTTGTGGTAGTGTTACTTTAATCTCTGGAAATTTAGCAATAGCTACAACAGGAGAGACATTTTATGCTTATGAAGATAACGATACTAATCCATCGAATGGTGTAACTGATATTTATGCGGTTCTTTTTACAGGAACTCCAACTACTTCAGGTGGAAATTTACCTTCTATTGAAGATCCTTCAAATATTTTCTTGAAAGCTTTAGTGGTCGATGGTTTCCCAGCAATTGCACCTGCTAGAACAGAATACGATCCAACCAAAAGAGCTGTAGCAGTTTCTGCTGCCAATTTTGAAGATGTGTCGAATTGGATACATGCTCAAAGTCCATTAGCACTTTCTACTGTTCCTTTTGCTAACTTAAACATTTTAGACAACGTGCCTCCAACTGCAGTTTGTCAAAATATTTCGGTTACACCAAATGTTGGAACAGGCTCAGTAACTATTACAGCTTCTCAAATCGACAATGGTTCTTCAGATAACGCTGGTGCTGTTACATTAAGTGTGAGTCCAGATACCTTTACGTGTGCTAATGTCGGAACTCCAGTTACTGTGACTTTAACAGTTACTGATACTTCTGGAAACACAGCAACTTGTACATCAACAGTAACAGTATTACCTAATGTAACTTCAACATTTACGCAAATTGATCCAATTTGTTCTGGTGACACATTAACATTGCCAACTACTTCTAATAATGGATTTACAGGTACTTGGTCGCCAGCAATTAATAATACTGCGACAACAACCTATACATTTACACCTAATGCAGGACAATGTGGTGGACCAACTACAATGACTGTTGTTGTGAATCCTTCAGTAACTCCAACATTTGATCCAGTTGGACCAATTTGTGCTGGAGCTGCTTTAGTCGCTCTACCTACAACATCATTAAATGGTATTACAGGAGCATGGTCGCCAGCTTTAGATAATACAGCTACTACGACTTATACTTTTACTCCAGATGCTGGGCAGTGTGCTAGTACAACTACATTGACTATTACAGTAAACTCAACTCCATCTCCAGTTACACCTAACCTTAATGTTAGTTATACAGGTCAATGTGGCTTTTTATCAGGCCTATATATCTACGAAGGTTTATTAAACGGAAAAGCATCTTTCCATTTATCTTCTGATACTACATTAAGAATTTCATTTGATGGTGTTAAATGGGTATTATGGTGTTGTTCAGCAATCACTTCGACAGGTTTTGAAAACACTAATGTTCCTGCAGGTTTATATCCTCCTACAACTGGTTGGATACCAACTCAATGTAGTAACGGAGAAATGACCATAATCAGTGATTCAAGCTTCGCTCTTTGTGTAGGATCAACATTAGCAGATGCACCTGTTGTGGGGACTAATATACAATGGTACGATGCTGCTACTAATGGTAACTTGTTGCCCGCTTCTACAGTAGTAACAACGGGAACTTATTATGTAACTCAAACCATTAATGGATGTGAGAGTGTACGTGGAGCTGTAACAATAACAGTTAATCCATTAACTACTCCAACATTTAATGCAGTAGCTCCAATTTGTTCAGGTGGCACTTTAACAGCTTTGCCAACTACTTCTTTAAATGGTATTACAGGTACTTGGTCGCCAGCACCTAACACTTCTACTACGACAACTTATACATTTACACCAGATGCAGGTCAGTGTGCTAGCACAACTACATTAACAGTTGATGTGGTAACTCCTCCTGGCAATCCATCGGTATTTGGAAATAACGAATGGAATGTATATGCATGGAATTCTGGTGGTAACTTTAGTTCTGATAACCCATGGGTGAATAATTATTCAGGGTTTTATACTGCTACAGGTGTTAACTTCAATACCCAAAACCAGTGGAATGATACTCCATCAGATGCACCAGGTTATCAAGGTTGTACAGTAGGTATTGACAACCATTCATGGAGCGCGAAACGTCAAGGTTTCCCTACCAATTATTACAGTCTTAATGTTGATGGGCATGACGATACTGCAGAGTTATATATCAACGGTTCTTTAGTATGGGATCACCAAGGATGTTGTGATTCTCATGCGGGTGTTTGGCAGGGTATATTAGGCCCAACCGATCAGGTTGAATTTAGAGCTACAGAAGGTGTTGGAGGTACTTATGGTATACTTTCATTTGATGTTATTGTTCCTACAATTAGCGCTAGTGGAGCTACTACTTTTTGTGATGGAGGAAGTGTGATTTTGACTTCTAGTCCTACTATTGGAACTGGTTATTTGTGGTCTAATGGAGCAACTACTCAAAGCATTACTGTAACAACTGCTGGAAATTACTCTGTGCAATATACAGGTATTGTAACTAGTGATCCTTCTGCTACAACCAATGTGGTTGTTAACTCGAATCCGGTTGTAACGGTAGCTGGAAATTCTTCGATTTGTGTTGGCGATTCAGTGACTTTAACAGCAAATGGTGCAGACAACATAGCTTGGAATATATCAACCACTACAATCCCACTTGATGCTGTGAGTGGAGCAAAATTAGCAATAGGCCTAAGAAAACTTAAATCAACTTATACAGGATCATGTATTCGTTTGCGAAGAGATTCTGACAATGCACAATCTGATTTTGGCTTCAACGGGAATGATCTAGATACCGCAAGTATTTCTACGTGGCTTAATGGAGCTACTGGATATTGTGTAACTTTATATGATCAATCAGAAAACGGTGGAAATGTAACTCAGTCAAATGATGGTAATCAACCAACATTAGTTATTAATGGTTACGCTGGAAAACCGGTTTTACATTTCAATACTGCTCAGTACATGTATAACACAGTTGACTATACTACAGCCTTTACAGCTATTTATGGAGCTCGTCAAACTGGAGGAAGTAGACAACGTGTATTATCTTCTCTAAATAACAATTGGTTATTAGGGTATTGGAATGGTGCGAAACAACAAGCCTATTATGAAGGATGGGTAAGTTCAAATCCAGGTAATCCTGCAGCAGATGATAATTTCTATGTTTACTCTGGTGCTAGTGATGGATTGGTTTCACAATTGTATGAAAATGGAACTCTAATCGAAAATAATGGTGGTGGTGTAACAGGTCCATTAGGGATAGAATTGAACGGATGGCTTAGTGGAAATGAAATGTCTGATTTTGATTTTACCGAAGTATTTTTATTTGATTCAGTACTTAGTTCTATTAGTCGAAATGCTGTTGAGAATTCTACCAACGCATATTACGGTGTTGTTTCAACTCCAAGTATTACTGTAACTCCTGCAGTTACTACTACTTATAGTGTGACAGGGACTAATAATACAGGTTGTAGTGTTACAACGTCATTTACAGTTACTGTAAACCCATTCACTACAAATACAACAACTATTACTGCTCCAAATTCATATACTTGGGCAGTAAATGGAACTACGTATACAACTAGTGGAACATATACATTTTTGAATGGTTGTGTTACTGAAATTTTAAACTTGACTATTGTTCCTGGAAATCCTGGACCAACAATCATACCAAGTCAATGTGGTGTTACTTTAGATATTTACAACAGAATCGTATATGCTACTGCTGTCCCAGGTGCTCAACGTTACCGATTTAGAGTAACTAATTTAAGTACAAACCAGGTTGTGGTTGTTGAAAATCCATTACGTCATTTATTCTTACGAAATCTGCCAATTTATGAATATGATCAAGCGTATGATGTTGAGGTAGCAGTAAGAGTGAACAATGTTTGGAGCAATTTTGGTGCTGCATGTACAATAACAACACCTGTTGTTACTACACAAGTGAGAGCTTCTCAATGTGGCGCAACATTAGCTACAAAATTAGATATTGTTTACGCTGATAATGTAAGTGGTGTAATTGGTTACCGTTTTAGAGTAACTAATCAAACATCCAATTCGGTTCAAATTATAGATCGATCAACTCGTGCATTCCAGTTTAATGCTGTTACCGATTACAGCGATGCTACAAATTATAGTATCGAAGTAGCTTTATTGAACACAGACAATACTTACCTTCCATACGGTGCGGCTTGTATAGTTACAACTCCTGTTACAACTGGTAAGTTAGCAGTAATACCGTTTGATGTGGTTGGATATCCTAATCCATTCGATACAGCATTCAAATTAGATGTAAAATCTTCATCTACCAACATTATAAGCGTTAAGGTTTATGATATGATTGGTAAATTAATTGAAGAAAGACAAGTTAATGCGAATGAAATAGATGTATTTGAAGTTGGTTCAAATTACGCACAAGGAGTTTATAATGTTATCGTTTCTCAAGACGATGCCATTCAAACTATCCGAATGGTAAAACGCTAAACTTAAAATGCAATAAATTAAAGGTTACCTAATTTATTGGGTAGCCTTTTTTTATTGTTCTTTTTTTCTGAAATTAGCTTAAAATAAAATAGTTATGCTTGGTTTTAAACAAATTAGATACTGGTTGGTGCTGCTTTTTTTTCTGAGCTTTAATCCTGTGTTTTCGCAACAAAATAGTACAGTTGATAGTTTGTTAGCATTGGTTAAAAGATATGATTCAACTGAAAAAAATAAAAATACCATTAAAGATTCAATTAAAGTTAATCTCCTCAACAAAATAGCTCACGAACAAATGGTATTTGATATAGAGGAAGCATTACGCATTCAAAAAGAAGCAAATCAGTTGTCCACAAAAATTAATTACCCACTCGGATTAATAAAAGGATACAATAACTTAGCCAAGATTTTTTTAGATAAAAGCGATTTTTATCAATCAATCAATTCGGCTAATTCTGCGCTGAAAATAAACAATCAAAAAATTTCATTACCCGATTTTTATTTGTCCAATTTGATAAAAGGACAAAATTATTTGTTTTTAAACAATTTTCCAGAGTCATCAAAGTACCTTACTGTTGCATTAAAAGTTGCTGAACAACTCAATGATCCAATAAAAAAGGCAAAAGTATACAACAACATTGGTATCATTTACAACAAACAAAGAAGAGTTGCTGAAGAGTTGAAAAATTATAACAAGGCTTTACTTAGCATAAAAAACACACAGTCGAAAGCAGCAGCAAAACTCAGAAATGTCATTTATTCAAATATTGGTCTTATTTACATCGAACAGAAACAGTACGACAAAGCTTTAGCTATTTTCCAAAAATGCCTTGAATTTGAAAAAAAATCCCACAATAAAGCCAATTTAGCGATGTCTGCTAGAAGTTTGAGTAAAGTATATTTTAAGAAAAAGGAATATAAAAAAGCAATTGAATATGCTGAAAATGCGCTAACTATTTTTAAAGAAATAGGGAATAAATCAGGTGAAGCAGATATGTATCGTGAAATCGGTGCAATCTATCTAGCAACGAATCAAAACAATAGTGCCTTAGAATATACTCAAAAAGGATTGAAGATTTCGACACAAATTGGGGAACTAGAATCAATTAAATTTTGTTACGAAAATTTGGCCAAAATTCATTCGCAATTAAAAAATTACCCTGAAGCCTACAAAAGCCAAGTGTTGTTCAAAAAAATGAGCGACTCCATGTTTAACAGTGAAGTCAACAATAAAGTAACTCAAATTCAAATGACGTATGAATTCGAAAAAAAGCAAAAACAGTTTCAACTTTTGCAAAAGGAAAAAGACGAAAAACTGCAAATCAAAGCCAAAAAGCAACAAAATCTTTTAATTGCGATTGTGCTGACATTGTTGTTTTTAAGCGTGATTACAATCGGAATTTATTCCAATTTAAAAGCATACAAAAAGCAAAAATTAATCGTTGAGCAGCAAAAAGAACAAATTCAAAAATCACTTACAGAAAAAGAAACATTGCTTCGCGAAATACATCATCGAGTAAAAAATAACCTTCAAATTATTTCAAGTTTACTCAACATGCAATCGGAAGATATTGAAGATCCAAAAGTGCTTTTATCGATACAAGAAGGGCAAAGTAGAGTACAAGCCATGAGTTTGATTCACCAAAATTTGTATCAATCGGAAAACATCGATAAAGTCAGCATTGAAAATTATTTTAAAGAGTTGACTAATTACCTTTCTGCCATGTATTTAGGGAATTCAAGCACTATAAAAGTGGAAATTGAAACCGCTAATATTCTGTTCGATTTTGATACTGCAATTCCGCTAGGATTGATTGTGAATGAATTGGTTTCAAATGCTTATAAACACGCTTTTATAAAACAAAAAGAAGGTATAATTTTAATCAAAATTACAACTGAAAACCAATTGGATTACCGATTGATAGTGAGTAATGATGGTGAACCATTGCCTGCCGATTTTGATATCCATAAATCGAAGTCGCTAGGAATAAAACTGGTTACTATTTTAAGCAAACAATTGCGAGGTAGTTTTTCGCATTTGATTGATGAAAAACAAACCACATTTGAGGTGCTATTTAGAGATGTAAAAAAATATACAACAAAGAATTAATTCATAGAAAATGGTAAAGATTTTAATTGTAGAAGATGAACTAATCATCGCAGAAGATGTAAAAAACATGTTGATTCATATGGAATATGATGTAATTGATGTTGCAATGGATTATGATGAAGCAATCACTATTTTGGAGGATAAAAAACCCGATTTAATCTTGCTCGATGTAAACTTGAATTCTCATAAAGACGGAATTGATTTGGCCGAACTCATCAATGAGAAATACAAAATTCCTTTTATTTTTACCACATCGTATTCGGATAGTTTGACGTTGAATCGTGCCAAAAACACACATCCAATCAATTATTTGGTGAAACCATTTAAAAAGGAACAACTTTTTTCAACCATTGAAATGGCTTTGTACAGTTTGAGTCAAGAAAATGGTGCGACTACTTCTGCCGAAAATGATGCTCTAATCATCAAAGATGCTTTGTTTATTAAAGACAAGTTCAAATACACCAAGCTCAACATCAGTGATATTCTTTGGATCAAATCCGATGGGAATTACCTTGAAATTCAGACTACTAAAAAAGAAGAGCTAATCCGCGCTACGTTAACAAATTTTATTGAACGGTTGAATAGCGATTTGTTTTTTAGAACGCATAAATCCTACATTGTAAACCTCGATTATTTGTCGAAAATAGAAACTAATTATGTTACAATTGCGGCTAGTAAAATCCCAATTACCAAGAACTATTACGATGAATTAGTCAAGAAATTGAACGTTGTTTAAACTATTTATTTTGCTCAAATCACAAACAGAACCTGTTTCGTACCAACTACAAGGCATTTGGTAACATTTATTTGTTTTTCTCACAAAAAAGCAGTCCATTTATAGTAGTTTTATGTCGAACTAAAACAAAATAAGATGGAAATGATAAGTCTTTTGCGAGATGCTAAACACAAGAAACTACTCACTTTAGTTCAGTTGATAGGTCTAGTGAGCTTAGTGATTTCGGTAGTTTTTTATTTTTATTTAGTGTTAAATTTTGTTTTTATCTGATGCTAACTCAACATTCGTTGGCAAAAAATACCATCGGAAATGCTTTTTTAGGTTTTCTAATGATAGTGTTGCTTACCAATAGTCAACATCACACAGTTTTGTTGATTATACTGAATGTTTTGGCTGCATATTTTATTTCAAGAGCCATTAGCTCAAAAACAATTTTGAAGGCCAATCATAGATTTCGAATTTTTAGTTTTAAGTTAGATAGGTTTTGTTTTACGAAAATGGTTGGGGATCATTTTCACAAAGAAAAACCACCAAAATTTTGGTGGTTTTTCCTATTGTATTTAGTGTTGTTGTAATACTACTATTTGTTATTATCAATGACGTAATTCAGTACTTTTTCCATCAAATGAACTCGGTCCTTTCCAATCACATTGTGCTTGTGCATTGGATATGGAAAGAAGTCTACCTGTTTTCCAGTTTCCACAAATTTTTTCACTAAAGCCAAATTGTGTTGCATGACAACCACATCATCGCTAGTACCGTGAATTAGCAATAATTTTCCTTTTAAATCTTTAGCATAATTCATCACACAGGCTTCGTCAAAACCTTTTTGGTTTTCGGCAGGAGTGTCCATATAACGCTCGCCATACATTACTTCATACCATTTCCAATCAGTCACTGGTCCGCCAGCTACACCAACTTTAAAAGTATCGGGTTTTCTCAACATTAATGAAGTGGTCATAAATCCGCCGTAACTCCAACCATGAACTGCCAAACGATTTCCGTCAACATAAGGCAATGATTTTAAGTATTTTACACCTTTTAATTGATCGTCCATTTCATTAACACCTAAGCGTCCGTGAATTACACTTTCAAAAGCCACTCCACGATTATCAGAACCACGATTGTCAACGGTAAATACCAAATAACCTTGTTCGGCCATCCAATACATCCACAAATTGGCGCCATCCAAATACGAATTGCTAATCATTTGTGCGTGTGGACCACCATAAACATAAACTAAAACTGGGTATTTTTTATTCGGGTCAAAATTACTAGGTTTGATTAAACGCGTGTACAAATCAGTTGTTCCATCGGCTGATTTTATCGTTTTGATTTCAGAAGTACCGATCTGGTAACCTTCGTATTTGTTTTTGCTTTCTAATAAAGTAGTTGCTTTTAATTTTTTATCGTACAACAACGATTTTGAAGGAGTAGAGTGGTTAGAGTATTCATCAAAAAACCAATTTCCATCAGAAGAAACAGCAACATTATGAACACCTTCATCTTTGGTAATCAACGTTTGTTTTCCTTTTAAATCCACTTTGTAAACTAGCATATTGGTTGGATTTGGACCAGTAGCTTTGAAATAAATCTCAGTTCCAGCAGGGTTGGCTCCAATGATTTCGCGAGCTGGGAATTTGTTCACTGTCAATTGTTTGATTAATTTACCATCAATAGAATAGTAGTATAGGTTATTGAAACCGTCTTTTTCACTAATCCAAACAAAATTAGTTGAAGTTGCGTTAGGAAAAAATGCTGGATGTTCAGGTTCTACCCATTTCGTGCTTTTTTCATTTAAAATAGTACGCACAAACGCACCCGAATTGACTTCGTATACATTCAAATGCATATCATTTTGACCACGATTCAATTCGGCGATAATCACAAATTTTTCATCAGGAGTAAAAGCCAAATTCGTTACGTAATCTTCAGGATTGTTTTTAGGTGTAATAAAAACCGTTTTTTTCGTAGCCAAATTATAAATGCCAACACGTGGTTTTTCCGATTTTTGACCAATCATTGGATATTTGATATTCACCAATTTACCTGGCGTTTCATTGATATCCAACAAAGGATAATCCGCTACATCCGTCTCGTCTTTTTGGTAAAATGCCAAATAAGTCGATTTTGGCGACCAGAAAATTCCACCATCAATTCCGAATTCATTGCGTGAAATGGTTTGACCCGAAACAATGTTTTTATCTGAATTGGAAGTAACAGTAATTTTTTCTTTGTTTTTATTGAAGAAGTACAAATTGTTTCCTTCGGTAAAAGCCATATTTTCTTTCGCTGAATCAAAAGTATGATTTTCGGCAGTTTCAGTACTTTCTTGTAATAAAGCTCCTGATTTTGTTGTGATGTTATAACGATAAGATTTTCCGCCATCATTGATCAAAAGTGTCGTAGCATCAATCCATTCTGTACCAAAGAAATGTTTCAATTGTGTTCCTAAAGCCGAATTAATATCAGAAAGTGTAACCAATTCTTTAGTCGTTTTATCGGTTGTGGAGGCCGAAACCATTTTGGTCCAAGCATCAGTATAATAAACATACTTATTGCTGCTTGGAATCCATTGAAAACCCGTAAGTCGATCGGCACCAAATTTTCGTCCTTGTTGTAAAACGCCGTCTTCTAAGGTGATTTTTTTCAACTGCGCTTGCGTTGAAATTGCTATAAATAAGCCTAAAAAAAGTATGATTTTTTTGTTCATAATTGAAATGAGTTTGTGGTTGTAAATGTATAAAAAAAAGACACTATTCCGTTAGTGTTGAAATAGTGTCGTTTGTTACAGTTTTAGTAAAAGTTATCGTTTTTAATCTATAGTCTAAAAACTAATCTTCCTCAATTTCAAATTCTGCATCTTTTTCCCATATTTCCATTTCACAAGGTTTGCAATTGAATTTGAGTTTGTATTCCAATTCGCCTTGCTTCAAAACCAACGGTTCTTTCAACTTAGTTTCCATTGTGTCTCTGTGGTATTTCGGACATTTTTCCAATTCGTATTTGATACAATATTTGGTTGTCATGACACGCGATTTCCCCGGATCCCATTGCAATTCAAATGCTTTTTCGATTTCAGTTACACCGTGTCTTTCGTAGAATTTTCGCGCTGTTTTATTCGCAACATTGTACATAAAATCCAATTTGGTTTCCGGATACGGATGCGACGTTTTTACAATTTGATGTTCTTCGCGATGGTAATTGGCCAAGCGAATTTCAGACAATTGCTCGTAAACCGTTCTTCTCATTTCATTGATTTTGGAAATAGGAAGAAACCAATTTTGAGAGAATTCAATTGTAATTGCATCAGCAGTATAAGGCGTAAAACCTGTTTTGGCCAAATTAATTTTGAAGTTTTCTTCAATCGATTCGTTGTTTTTGGTGAGTTCTTTAGGATGAACTAGTGTTACTTTACTTACATTTCCATCTTCATCAGTAGCCGTTAATTCAAAACCATTTTCGTTTTCCGAAAGGAGTAAAGCAGTGCTAATTTTACGAACAGCACTGTCTTCGCGTTCTACAATTTTGATAAAAGCCGCATCGTTATTTCGGTAAATGAAAGTGCCTTCTTTGATTTCTTTTAAAACATTAGGATACACAAAACCATTTTCGGCGCGGTTGACATAAATGCCATCGGCTTCGTTGTTTTCGTTAATATAACACAATCCGTCGCCGTTGTTCAACAGTTCGCCGTTTTCAATTTGGTACGAATTACCAACCGTTTTTATCAATTTTCCAATGTATTGTCCTTTTGATTTTGGGCTTTCCCACGAGCCAATTGATTGGTGGCGTTCGTTGACAAAATAATCCGTATAACCACGATTGAAAGTTCGACTCAAAGAGGATTCAAATGTATACGTACATTTTCCAGAAGAGGCTTTGGTATATTTATCGCCGTTTTCTGCTAAAAAAGCATCTAATTTTTGACGTAAAAAAGAGACATTGTTTTTTACATAAACGATGTCTTTCAAACGGCCTTCTATTTTAAATGAACAAATTCCAGCTTCAATCAAATTCGGAATTTGATCGGTCACATCAAAATCTTTAATAGAAAGTAAATGACTATTTTTGATTAAAGTATCGCCGTGACCATCGATTAAATTGTATGGTAAACGGCAATTTTGCGCACACGAACCTCGATTGGCCGAACGTTCACCATTGGCCACACTCATATAGCAATTACCACTAAAAGAAACACACAACGCTCCTGTCACAAAAAATTCCAATTCAACATCAGTAGCTTCATGAATTTCGCGTATTTGATGTAAATTCAACTCACGAGCCAAAACAACACGTTTGATTCCGGCATCAGCCAAAAATTTGATTTTATCTGCATCGCGATTGTTGGCTTGCGTACTGGCGTGTAGCACAATTGGAGGCAACTCCATTTCCATAATTGCCATGTCTTGAATGATGAGCGCATCAACACCAATATGGTACAATTCCCAAATCAATTGACGACAAGTTTCCAATTCGTTATCGTACAAAATAGTGTTAATCACCACAAAAACTTGAGCATTATACAAGTGTGCATATTTTACTAAAGCTTCCACGTCTTCCACCGAATTGTGAGCATTAGAACGCGCTCCGAATTGAGGAGCTCCAATATAAACTGCATCTGCGCCTGCGTTGATAGCAGCCATTCCGTGAATTAAATCTTTGGCTGGTGCGAGTATTTCAATTTTCTTTTTCATTAATAGTTTTCCTTAAAAAAGTCTGCAAAGTTCTTATTTTTATTGGAGTTTTCTAAATTAAATTATTTTTTTGATTAAAATTAAATGATTTACCTAATGAGATATTATTTTGAGGGTTTGAAATTGGATTTATTTGAATAATTAAAAAAATCCCAAAAGCCATAAGGAATTTGGGATCTTAGTATTAAAAATTAATTATTAATTATGCGTTTTCTTCTTGTTCTTTATCCAAATAGCTTTGAACAATCTCGATGGCATTGGTTACAACATCGCTCAGCGCAGTAATAAATGCTCCATCTTCAGCAGTACTGATGGCGTGTTTGATGGCTTCTACTTCTTTTTTGATGATTTCAGTAGTGACAGTGCGACCTGATTCTTTTATCCCTTCCATTATGAGGTTGATGATTTCCTCTTCGGTACGCCCACGCAAATGTTTCTCTTGACGAATGATAATATGGTCAAACATTCGTGCAGCAATCGTTGCACATTCTTTGATGTCTTCGTCTCTACGATCGCCAACGCCAGCTATAATACCGATTTTTTTGGTGGCTTCTACACTCGATAAAAACTCTTCAATTCCTTTATAACCAGCTGGATTGTGCGCAAAATCAATCAGTACTTTGAATTTTTTGAACTCGAAAATGTTCATTCTACCAGGCGTTTGAGCGGCACTTGGAATGAACGTTTGCAATGATAAACTAATATCATCGGTTTTAAATCCTTGTAAATACGCAGCCAGTGTTGCTGCCAGTACGTTGGCAATCATAAATCGGGCTTTTCCACCCATGGTCAAAGGCACATGAGTAGCACGCTCCACACGGATTTTCCATTCGCCTTTTTTGATGGTGATGAATCCGTTTTCATACACGGCTACAATTTTACCTTCTTTGGCAAATTGCAATGCTTTCGGATTGTTTTCATCCATTGAAAAATAGGCTACATTGCAACTTAATTCGTTGGCTATTTTCAAACATTGATCGTCTTCAGCATTTAAAATAGCCCAACCGTCTTTTTTAATGCTGCGAACTACTGTAGCTTTTACTCGCGCCAAGTCATCTAAAGTATGAATGTCGGACAAACCTAAATGATCTTCTTGAATGTTGGTAATGATACCTATATCACAACGACTGAATCCCAAACCTGCGCGCAAAATTCCACCACGAGCGGTTTCCAAAACAGCAAATTCTACCGTTGGATCTTTCAAAATGTATTCAGCAGAAATTGGCCCAGTAGTATCACCTTTTTCCATCAAATGGTTTTGAACGTAAATTCCATCCGATGTAGTAAATCCAACGCGGTAACCGTTATTTTTTACAATGTGTGCAATCAAACGAGTGGTTGTAGTTTTTCCGTTAGTTCCTGTAACCGCAATAATCGGAATTCTACTAGGTTTTCCTGGTGGATACAACATATCAATTACGGGAGCAGCAACGTTTCTTGGCAAACCTTCAGAAGGTGCTAAGTGCATACGGAATCCTGGTGCTGCGTTCACTTCCAAAATGCAACCGCCATTTTCTTTTAACGGTTGTGTTAGGTTTTCTGCCATAATGTCTACACCACAAATGTCTAAGCCAATCACACGTGAAATGCGTTCACACAAGAAAATATTTTCTGGATGCATCATGTCCGTTACGTCAATCGAAGTTCCACCTGTACTTAAGTTGGCAGTCGATTTTAAATAAACAACTTCGTCTTTTCTGGGTACAGTTTCAAGCGTGTAACCCAATTTGTCTAACAAATCTTGTGTATCTCTATCGACATCAATTTCTGTCAACACATTTTCGTGTCCGTAACCTCTGCGTGGATCTTTATTGGTCTCGTCTATCAATTGTTGTATGGTTTGTCTGCCATCGCCTTTGACGTGTGCAGGTTCTCTTTTGGCTGCAGCGACTAATTTATTATCTATGATTAATACACGGAAATCGTAACCTGTAATGAACTTTTCAACGATTACTCTTCGACTGTATTTTTTGGCGTATTCCAATCCCGCTTTGGCATCTTCCATGTTTTTCACATTGATAGAAGCGCCTTTTCCGTGGTTTCCATCCAAAGGTTTGATAACGATTGGGAAACCTATTTTTTTGATTACATTTTCTAAATCTTCTTCATCTACACAAATGCCACCGCTTGCTACTGGAATCGAAGCCATGTCAAGCATGCGTTTGGTTTCTTCTTTGTTACAAGCAATATCAACTGCGATGTTACTCGTTTTACAAGTAATGGTAGCTTGAAAACGCATTTGATTTACGCCGTAACCTAATTGTACTAGCGAATTGGTCCCGAGGCGAATCCAAGGAATGTCACGCGCTACGGCTTCTTCCACGATGCTTCCTGTTGAAGGCCCTAGACGAACTCGTTCGCGAATTTCACGCATTTTTTGAATATCCGCTTCTACATCATAATCCGTTCCATCGATTAAGGCTTCGGCAATTCGTACTGAGGCTTCGGCGGCGTACATTCCGACGTTTTCTTCGGTGTAGCTGAAAACTACATTATATACACCAGGTGTTTTTGTTTCGCGGGTGCGACCAAAACCAGTTTCCATTCCAGCCAAGGTTTGAATTTCGAGTGCAATGTGTTCTATAACATGTCCCATCCAAGTACCACGTTCGATGCGAGAGAAGAATCCGCCTCGCGTTCCTTCCGAACAACGATGTTCAATCATGGTAGGAAACATGGCTTCGATGCGTTCGCGAAAACCTTCAATTTTGTTGGTTGGACGTTCTTCCATGTCTTCGAGGTCGAGACGCATTTGGATTAATTTTTTTCTTTGTACACTCCAAATATTGGGTCCACGTAGCGCTTGAATTTTATCTATTTTCATAGTAATAAGGAATTGTAATTTGTATTGTGGTAATGAATTTGTTAAAAATAAAAAATATTTGTTAGTATGGCGCTTTTTTTATGAGAAAAAGTTGGTTTTTTATTTGAATGGTTAAATATGTGTTGATTTTCAGTTTGTTAATTTAGTCAATTAGTCAATTAGTCAATTCGTAAATAAGTCAATTGAGAGTTAATTTGTTGTTTGGTAGTTATCATTATTAAATTCCCACATTGTCTCATTGTCTCATTGTCAAATTATCGAATTATCGAATTGTCACATTGGTAAAATAATTGTTGAAAACTGCCGAATAAGTTTTGCTTCAAAAACCAAAAATTGATTTGCGTAGTTTTAAGAAATCGTTATTTTTACCGCATGGAAATTAAAGGAAAACTCATAATCATTGGTGGTGCTGTAGACAAAGGCAGTTTTAGCGAAACCAATTTAGATAGAAATGCACCCAAGAATTTGAACTTTTTTGAGGAAGGCATTTTAAAACGCATTATTAAGGAATCAAAAAATAAAGAATTATCTCGAATTGAAGTGATTACTACCGCTTCAAAAATCCCTAGAGAAATTGGTCCAGAATACGTCAAAGCGTTCAGTTATTTGGGTGCTGACAATGTAGATGTTTTGCATATTGAGCGCAGAGAACAAGCTTCTGAAACTGAAGTTTTGGAGCGTTTAAGAGCGGCTGATGTGGTGATGTTTACAGGTGGTGATCAGTTGCGTTTAACATCGATTTTGGGCGGAACACCATTGGACGAATTGTTGATTGACAAATACCGCAATGAAGAATTTATTTACGCTGGAACTTCGGCTGGAGCAGCTGCGGCTTCTAATAATATGATTTACCAAGGAAGTAGTCACGAAGCTTTGTTGAAAGGAGAAGTGAAAATTACGTCTGGTTTGGGATTGATTCATGATGTAATTATCGATACGCATTTTGTGCAACGTGGACGCATTGGACGTTTGTTTCAAGCGGTTGTAGGCAATCCGAAAGTGTTGGGAATTGGTTTGGGAGAAGACACAGGCTTGTTGATTACCAATGGTCGTCAGATGGAAGCGATTGGCTCTGGACTGGTGATTTTGGTGGATGGAAGAGAAGTGAAAGACACCAATTTGACACAAGTAGAATTAGGTCAGCCGATTTCAATTAATCATTTGGTTACCCATGTAATGAGCAAAAATGATACGTTCGACTTGGATACGTTTAAAATGACGATTAAATCTTCGCAATACGTTTAAAAGATTATAAGATTATAAGATTTCAGGCATTAAAATATCTTACAGTCTTAAAGTCTTACAGTCTTAACAGTCACAAAATCAAAAAATCAAATGAAACTAATCATTCACGGAGGTTTCTTCTCTGAATCTTCGACCAACCATGAAACCAAAGTCGCCAAGCAAGAAGCGTTGTTGCGCATTGCGAAGGATTCATATAACTATTTGCAAACGCATTCGGCTGTAGAAACAGTAGTGTACGCCGTTTCGTTGTTGGAAGATGATGAATTGTTTAACGCTGGAATTGGTTCGCAGATACAAAGCGATGGAAAAATTAGAATGAGTGCCTCGTTGATGGATGGTGCGACTGAGAAATTCAGTGGTGTGATTAATATTGAAGACGTTAAAAACCCGATTCAAGTAGCACAAGTTTTGATGAAGGTTGACGATCGCGTTTTGGGTGGAAGTGGCGCAACCAATTTTGCAAGACAACACGGATTTGAAGTGTTTTCAACTGAAATTCCGCAACGACGCAAAGAATATGAAGACAAATTAGCTGCAACTGGAACCGGAACAGTAGGTTGTGTAGCTTTGGATGCAAACGGAAATTTGGCTGCCGCAACTTCAACAGGAGGAAAAGGATTTGAGATTCCGGGACGTATTTCGGATTCGGCTACTGTAGCTGGAAATTATGTGAATCAACATTGTGGTGTGAGTTTGACTGGCGTTGGTGAAGATATTGTAAGTGGTGCAGTAGCAACCAAAATTGTGACTCGAGTAACCGATGGATTTACTTTAGAAAAAGCTTTTGAAAAAACTTTTGCCGAATTGAAACCTTATGATGGTTTTGCTGGCGCAATTGCGATTGATAAAAACGGAAATATGTTTCACTTAGACTCTCATCCGAGTATGGTTTTTGCGAGTTTTGATGGTGAGAACGAAGAGGTTTTTGTGTAAGATGTATCCTTATAAAGCAAGACCTGACAGGTTTTAAAAACCAGTCAGGTCTTTTTTTATGTAAAAAACACTTATCGTTTGATAACTTTAGTTGTAAAACTGTTGCTTTCAGAAGTAATTGTGATAAAGTACATTCCGCTGGCTTGTTGTGATAAATCAATAGAATCAGAATTTGTACCGCTCGTTTTATCCATTTTACTTGATGAAATGGTTTGACCTTGAATAGTGGTAACGGTTAGGCTTACTTTTTCAGCATTTTCTAACGTATAATTGATGTTTACGATGTCGTTGGTTGGGTTGGGATAAATACTGATGGTATTTTCTTGTAAAGAAACGGTTTCATTTCCGAGAGTTGAACTTGGGCAACTGATTGACTGAAGCGTATTCATTGCTACCCAAGTACCGATTCCGAGTTGACCTTCCATTCCACGACCCGCAGACCAAACACCAGTTGAGGTCTCCATTGCTAATGAATGAAGGTCACCAGCCGAGATTAAAAACCAGTTGTTGCTTGTTCCTACTTGGTTCAGTGTATTGGTGTTGGTATTGTTCCCTAAGGCCAACTGCCCACTATTATTTAAACCGCCTGACCAAAGCGTGTTGTCGTTTTTGATGGCTAACGAGAAGTTATTTCCAGCCGAGATGGCGATGTATTGCGTTACCGTTCCTGCTCCGCTGAAACTAATTGGAATCATAGTGTTGGAAGCCGTATTGGTTCCATCGCACAATTGGCCGTTGGTATTGTTCCCGAAAGTGTATAAAATTCCGTTAGTATCTAAAGCCATACTATGATCCCAACCAGCCGAAATTTCTGTCCAGTTGTTGGCTGATGAAACCACAATTGGAACTAAACTATTGGTATTGGTTCCGTTTCCGAATTGTCCGAAAGTGTTATCGCCCCAAGCGTAGATAAATCCGGCATTATCGATAGCCAAAGCATGTTGGTTGCCTGCGTCGATTTTGACCCAATTGGAAGCTATTCCGACTTGAATCGGAAGGTTTTGATCGATAGTATTGTTGATGCCTAATTGTCCCATGTTGTTTAAGCCAAATGACCATAAAGTTCCGTTGGTTTTGATGGCCAAACTAAAGCGATTTCCAGCCGAAACGATGAGCCAATCGGTTGCGGTTCCCACTTGTGTTACATTGGCTGTGGCTGAATTGAAAACACCATTTCCGAGTTGACCGAATTGACCATTGCCCCATGACCAAAGTGTACCGTTGGTTTTTACAGCTAATGAATGTACATTTCCAGCCGAAACCGTTGCCCAATCGTTGGCAGTGCCAATTTGAACTGGAAGATTTTGGTTGGCCAAGTTACCAATTCCCAAACCCAATTTGTTGCTGTTTTGTCCCCAACCCCAAAGCGTTCCATCGGTTTTGATTCCGAGTGAGAAATTTTCTCCTGCTGAAACCATTCGCCAGCAAGCTGTTCCAGATTGAGAGAATGCATTTGTTACAAAGAACAAAGTGATAACGAGTAATTGTAATTTTGTTTTCATGACATATAGTTTTAAAGGTTAATTCAACTATATATCAATTGACGTTTTGATTTGTTACCCTACTTTTTATTTTTTTTAATTATTATTTGAAACGATGTATTGTTGCACCTTATTTAACAAGCTATTGTCAAGGTTTGAAGCGCCACCCATAAGCCAATACACACCTTGATTGCCCAATTTGGGTTCAGAAGCCATGATCCAAGCTTTAACAATGGGTTGGTTGGGCGTTTGACTGTTCCAAGTACCTTCAAAGGAGCTAGGGTTATTGGTGTAGTCTAATTTATATGGGAAAATATGACCACTTTGGTCTTGCGTCATCAAATAGATATTAAAATCGGTTGGCGGCCAATTTGAACCAGAAGCAATTTTGCAACCACACATCATGGTTACTTCGGCAGAAGCCGATAATTGATTGCCAGTTAAATTGGCCGTCACATTCCCAATGCAAAGACCTGGAATTTCAACTACAATTCCCTCTGGAGTTAAGTAAGTTCCGATGTTTACTCCAGGAAAAACGGTTATTTCGGTGTAAGTTGCTCTCACTTGATTCAAATACTTCATGGGGCCGAAAACAACTACCAAAAAAGTGGTCGGCTCGTTGATGTCGACAGTGAAAACAGCATTTACTGTAGTGTTATCTGTAGCATAAGGTTGGCTTCGGGAAATAGGTTCCATTAAACTGGCTGGACCAGCATCGGCATTAGCTGTGCTTACTACTTTGGCACTGATGATGTTGTGATTATTAGGATTGAGCAAAGCAATAATCGCACTCACACCACTTGTGTTTGCGGCGTCTGGGCCGAGGTATTTGCCACCACGTGCAGCAGGACGAATTAAAACGGTAGTTTTCATGTTGGTTAGATTATTTGTTGAATGCTAAAAATAATAACAATAACTTTTGCTTGAATAAGTAGTTTTACGTGTTTTTGGTTTGGCAACGTGAAAATGACTAAGAAACATTCTGATAAAAAGCAAAATAGCTTGATTAGCCCCGATCCCGTTTTAAAAAACGGGACAAGAAGCGGGACGAGTAGTGTAAGAAAGAAGAATAACTGCTTCTAGAATAAAATTAGGAATACAAGACCATTTCGAATTGTTCTACCGTGGTTGATAAACCAATTTTTTGCAAGAAAGCAATGGTTTCGTTATCGTTAGAATCGATATTGATTAAGGAAACTTCTGCGGTTGGATTTTGTTGTTGAACCTCGTAAAACAACTGATGTCCAATGCCCGATTGGCGAAAATTTTTAGCCACGCCAAATTGCTTAATTCGGCTGGTTGATTTGGCATAAATTAGATATCCCAGTAATCCGTTTTCAGAAAAAGCGCCCAAAAAAGCATGAGATTTTCTGTCTCTGTTGATGGAAGAAAAAGTATTTTGATAAGTGGGTTGATGGTTCCAAAATGCTTCAAATAACGTTTCACTACCAAATTCAAATTCGAATATTTTGCAGGCTGAAGGATGTTTGGGTGTTTGGATAAAACCTTTAAAGCAACTTACTTTTTTGGTAATTTGATAGCCAATTTTTTGATAAACGTGTAGTGCTTTTTGGTTTTCGGTGATGACTTCGAGTTGGTGTTTGTGAATGTTGTTTTTATGCAATGACGAAAGTAAATAATCATACATTTTTTGTGGCAAATGTTGCCCTCTGAATTCGGGAATAACACCAGTTCCAGCATTGTAGGAAATCAATTCATTGTTTTTAGAGTCGATGCCGGTCAATATAAAAGCCACAAGTTGGTTTTCTACAAAAACACCTACTGAATGCTCGAGAAAAATGTGATCGGATTTGATTTTACTTTGCAACGATTCTTCGGTAAATTGAATAGGAATGAAATAATCAGAAAAAGCTTGGTTAAAAACCGTCATTATTTCGGAAATAGAAGCTGAAGTAAGCGATTGGATTTTCATAAATTATACTTTTACGCGATTTTGTTCGCTTTCAGAACCCGTTCCGTTGTATTTGGTTTTATTACTGGTGTTTTTGCCAAATCGATACGAAAAACCAACCGTCAGAATGCGCGTATCTCTTGGGCCGTACCAATTGGCTTCGGTTGTGCCTAAATTATTGATGGTTCCTCGAATGCGATTGGTGAAAAATACATCGCTCAAGTTGAATTTAAGCGTTCCTATGTCTTTCAGAATTTTCTTTTGACAACCCATAGAAACAAAACCAAAATCGCCAATAGTAAATTGCGCATCGATAGAATTTGTTATGTATTGCCCACTAATTTCGCCACTCCATTTTTTGGAAAATTGTATTGCGTTTGTAGCATTGATAAACCAATACGTTCCTTTGGAATTGAGCGTTTGATCGTACAATTGGCTTTTGTAATTGGAATAATTAACCTCAGAATACACAATGGTTGTGAGCCATTTCACTGGTTTAAACTGACTTTGAACCGATAATGTATATTGATTGCTCTTGCCAATGTTGTTGGGACGACTGTAGTAAATTTCATCCACAATTTCGATGGTTTCTTTGATTTCGTCTTTGCCATAGCTATACGAAAAACTAGTTGAAAGCAGTTCAGTGTAATTGTAAGTCAACGAAAAATTATGTCCGAAAGTAGGCTTCAAAAACGGATTTCCTTCATAAAGGGTAAACTGATCTAGCGGACTTGAAAACGGATTTAAGTCTTTGTAAAACGGACGTTCTACTCTTTTTCCATACGAAATGTTGATGGTTTTAGTGGCCAAGCTGTCAATTTTATAACTTACATAAGCTGTTGGAAAGAACGAATTGTAATTGTTTCGGAACTCAGAATACGGTTTGCCACCAGCGTTTCCTAATTGTTTGCCTTTGAGTTGTGTATCTTCAAAACGTAAACCTGCTTGAATGTCGATTTTTTTGAATGATTTAGAATAATTTACGTAGGCTGCACTGATGATTTCATCATAAAAAAAGTGGTTGCTTAAATCGTAATTAGGAGTTGTACTATTATTTTCGGTTTTGGTATAAACTGCGTCATTGTCGGTTTTGGTTGAACTCACTTTTGCGCCAAAATCGAGTTTAGCATCATTTTTTAAAGGCGTTGTATAATCACTTTTTGCGGCATAAATGGTAATTTTTGAAGGAAGATGACCGTTTTGAATGTCATTACTCGAATTTGGACCAACCAAATCAACAATTGCGTTTTTGTACAATTGATTAATCGTTGAAAAATAAGTAACATAATCAAAATCAATAGTTAATAGTTTTTCGGGTTGAGTAAATTGATGACGAAAGTTAAGTGTAAGTGTTCCGTTTTTAAAGGAAACATCTTCATTGTTGTCTGCCGTTACAATTTTTTCTACAACACCGTTTTCATTTTTGAATGTAGCATAATTGTAACGCGGGTTTTTATTCGGATTACTCAATCCTTTGGCCACAATTCCGATGGTACTTTTTTCGGAAAGATAATAATCAAAACCAATGCGTGCATTATACGATTGGCGATTGGCTTTTAGATACGTATTTTGTTCGAAACTAGAGTTTAAACTTCCATCATCGTTTTTAAAACGGCGCTCGATGGTTAAATCGTGATACGTTTCGGCATTGCTGTAACTCAAATTAGAAAAAACCGCAAATTTTGGAGCATTAAAGTTGAGGTTGGCGTTGTCCATAGTTCGCGCGTATTTTCCTTGACCATAATTCAAACTAACATTTCCGTTAAAACCTTTGAGTTTGCTTCTTTTGGTAACAATATTGATGATTCCGCCATTGCCCGATGCTTCGTATTTGGCGGGCGGATTGGTCATGATTTCCACTTGTTTGATGGCGTTAGAAGGCAACGATTTTAGATAATTTTCGAGTTCACTTCCCGTTAAATAGGTGGGTTTGTCATCTATAAAAATGGTAACTCCCGATTTTCCTCGCAGTTTTACGTTACCATTTTCGTCAACAGTAACGCCAGGTGATTTGGATAAAACGTCTAAAGCATTGCCACCAGTATTCGAAATTAAAGCCTCTGGATTTACAATGGTTTTATCTACTTTTTGAACTACAAAAGGCACTTTTTTCTCCACTTTGACTTCATTGAGTAGAATGGTTTCTTTCTTTTTTAAACTGATTTTAGGAAGCTCAATCACTGCATTTTGTTCGGTTACAACAATTGAGTTGCTTGTATAATCTTCAAATTCACTTCCAGAGATGGATACCAAATAAGACGAAGATGCCAATTCAGCAAAAACAAAACTACCATCGTTTTCTGTAAGTTCAGTTTTTGCAATGGTAGTTCCGTCGTTTTGTAATAAAGTGACTAAAACAGCGGCAAGTTGTTTACCACTTGAATCTGTAATAGAACCTTTGATAATGCCTTTGTTTTGTGCATTTGTAAGTATTGAAAATAAGACAAAGATGAATGTCCACCCTTTTTGGTTTGGTAATTTCATAGCGATTTTTGATTGATGATTACCAATGTTAGTGTGGTACAGTTGAATTTTGTTACAATAATGGATAATAACGTTCTTTCAATATATTGAAATGCCAACGTTGATGGCCTGCCATACAAAATGCCATAGACAAAACAGAATACGAAGCACCAGTGTAACCTTTTCCTTCCAATTGAAGCATTTCGGGAGTAAACGAGCGGTACAATGCGATAAGGTTTTTACGAACCAAGATCAATTCTTCTACCAAATCATTCACAGTTCGGCGATTAGCAAAAGCATTTTTAGCATAACTATCTTCGTCAAATCCGAGCATTTGTTGTGGATCTTTTCGGGCAAAAGCTGTCATTCGATAGGCAAAAACGCGTTCGGTGTCAATGATGTGTTGTAACATATCTTTGATGCTCCATTTTCCAGGAGCATAAACGGTTTCGCCAAGCGCTTTCCATTTGTCAATTGGAGCGTTTTGTAATTCGTTTAAACTAATTTCAAGGGCTTGCATATACGTTACATCGTCGGTAAGATTGATGTATCGATCAAAATACTCGGGCATTCGTTGGATGTCGGATTTTTTCATATTGTTATTTATTAATGTTTTGACTTTTAAAAATGAGTTAAATACATGCGTAATTTTTCTTTAGATGTAGCGCCGATTCGATAGTAAAATTTGATGGCTCTTTCGTTGAACTGTGGTGTTTGCCATTGTATAATGGTGCAATTATTTTCTTTTGCAGCCTTTTTTATTTGATGCACCAATGCCTCACCAATGCCAAATCCGCGAGCAAAATCGCGAAGAAAAAGACAATCCATGTGCGTGTAGAGTTCGGCATCCCAAGTTGAAAATTCAAACGAATAAGTAGCGTAACCCAAAATTTGATTTTCTGATTCAGCCATTAAACAATATGCTCTTGGGTTTTTGCCAAACAACAATTGGGTTAGTTTTTCTGCTTTTCCTTCCGATGAAAACGATGCTTGTTCGTAAGCAGCATGTTCGGCACACAGTTGTATAATTTCGTTGATGTCTGAAAGTTTAGCTTTGCGAATAGAATAGTTCATTTTTAAGGTTTAATTACGTTTTTAAATTGTTCTTCAAATGTCGTTATGGCGGACATAATCGTTGTGTTATTTGCATATTTTTCTTTTAGCAAATCATACGCTTCTTGACCTTTCGGATGCGCCAAAGCATTAATAAGCACTATGTTATTAAATACGCCATCGATGTCATTTTCGTTTAACGAATTTTTAAATCGTTCTAAAATAAGTGGTAAAACGACTTCGCTTTTGTTTAATGATGCAATCAGTTGGGCTGCAAATACACGATAATCCCAACCCGAAGTTGCCAATCGCCAGCGAGGTAAATTCAAATCAGATAACGCCTTGAGCGCAATTTCAAAACCTCGTTCATCACCCAACTCGCGCAAACCGTTCAATGCTGCAATTCGACTTTGACTTTTCATCGATGTTTTTTCCATTAATAGAAGCAATGCATCATAAGCTCTCGGACTTTTCGTTTTTCCCAAAGCGGCGGCTGCCGATGCAACAACACGTTGACTCGGATCATTAAAGAGTTGAAGATACAAATCAACATATTCTTGTTTTTTGGTCGTTCCAAGTACTCTAATTGCATTGGCTTTTAGCCACGATTGCTCTTTGTCAATGCATTGTAAAAGAATGTTTTCGTCTGTTTTGTTCAACGTTTCGTTTCCTATCAAATTCAATAGCTGTGAAATTGCCAAATTTCGCAATCGCCAATATGAGTTGCCAGAAATTATACTTTCAACTGCCTGTTTAATTTTTAGCTTATCATCGTTAGATGTAGTTTCTTTTTTGCTGAGCGTAACCAATTCATTTAAAGCCGATAGTTGTGCTAAAATATCTTTTGAATGCACGAGTTGATATTGTAATTCTTCCGATGATTTTTCAAAAACAAGCTCTTTTATCCATGCGCTTTCAAAGTCGAAGTAGATTAGTTTTGGTTCTTCATTACATGCAAAAATAAATGTATTAATTGGTTTCGCTTCCAGTTCGATTGTCTCAATGCGATTATCCATTTCAATGGCTATTTTCCCTTGAAAGAATTCGGTTTGAGGATATTTGTTTTTTGGATTGACTTTTTGTGTTTGTTTTACCGTAAGAACCAATTGTTTTTTATTAGAATCAAATATCTTTGAAACTTCAAAAATCGGGTGATTCATTTGAAACAACCATTGATTAAAAAACCATCGCATCGATTTTCCAGTAGTTTTTTCAACTGTAGTAATAAAATCTTCAGTTGAAACAAGGCTGTTTCTATGGGTTTTTGCAAAACTTTGAATTGTCTTTTCAAATAATTCATCACCGATTTGTTGACGTAGCATATGAAGTACTAATGTTCCACGATAAGTTGTGTAGTTGTCGTTGGTAAATGAATTGGCATCCTCAAAATGAGAAGTCACAATTGGGCGTTGGTAACCCGAATTCCAGTCGAATAAATAAGTGCTTTGGTCAAAACTCAATTGATAGGTTAAAAATTCATCGCGTCCATTTTTATGTTCGTTGTACAAACCATTGCAATAATGAGCTAACGATTTGGTTAGCCAAAAATCGCTGTAACTTTTAGGAGAAATACTACTACCAAACCATTGTTGTGATAAGGCTTCGGCTTCGGTCAAATCCCACAAATAGAAATAATCGGCATGTGTTTGAAAATCGTCAACCATATTTTCGGTAATGGTAGAAAAGGAATTATTATTGGAAAAACTTCCTATATCTTGTACAAAAACTTGCGAATAATTGGTGTAAGGATATGCTACGCCAATAAAATTTGTGACGAAATTCATCATATCAGGTAAGCGCTCGACAGTTGCTTTTACCCAATCTTTTTGCTCGCTATAACCGTAATTGTTGATTTCAGTTTTGTTAAATTGTTGTTTTACATTTGTCCATTTACCCACTGCAAATGCGGTCAAATGATTGGCATATGGAGTTGTTGTTTTATAATGAAATGTTGTCGTTCCGTTAGCATTGCTTTTTTTGCTTTCCAGTTTTCCATTGGAAATAACAACTAAGTTAGAATCTACCGTTGCGATGAATTCGGTTGTACGTAAGTCATTAGGCGCATCATAACTCGGAAACCAATAGCGATTGGATTCGACATCAGCAAACGACCAAATTTCTCTGTTCTTTAGCGGATCATTTGAAGTTGGCTCCGTAAATCGAATTCCTTTACCGTTGTTTCCACCCAATGCATTTGGGTCGATTTCGTTTACCCAATTGGTGTGATAATCGATAATAATACTGATTTTTTGGTTGGCTTTGTAGGTTTTGTCCAATAGAATTTCGAGCGCATTATTTTTTGCACTTCCATCGTACTGAAATTGTAGCTTTTTTCCATTAGAGAGTTGGATAGCATTTATCGTCAACATTCCAGCATCCAGATGTATTTTAGAAGTTGATTTCAAGGTAGAAAGAAAAAGAGTTGTAGATCCAAATGCTTGCTTTTTTTTCCAATCAAATTGTAAATTGATAATGATATGTTGAATATCAATTTCTGGAATTCGTTCGGCTTGAAAAGGAGGGAACGCTACTTTTTCTTGGCTCAAATTTTTTTCCATAAAAAGAAAATTCAGGAGCAATAAAAAAGTGATGGCTGTTGATTTTTGATTGATTTTCATGATTGAAATAGTTAGACATCGTCATTAAAATGTGCTTGCAAATAGGCTTTAAAATCGGGCTTTTCGTTGTTTAACAAAACGTGTTTCACCCATGCTTTACGTTCAAACCAAATGACAGCCGATTCCCAAACACAAGTGACAATTCCGTTTGAAGAGAATAATTCAAACTCTTCCAATTCATTTTTTGTCAGATACACATAATGTTGCAACATATTTTCGTCGATCCACCAATTAATGATAGCAAAACAACCTTCTTTGCATTCGTGTAGCATTAATGTGGCAATATTGTAGGTTTCAAGCGTGTTTGTTTCACTAAATAAAAGCCAATTCGAAAGTTCATTTTTTGCTTTTTCGACGTAAATTGAATCCACGTATTCATTTTTAGATGAAATACTGTAGATTTTGATGTTCCAATTTTCAAAAGAATGAATTTCGAGGAAGCGAATTGGTCTGGTTTTGTAGGCGTTAAATTGCATATTAGTTGGGTAAATAAGTTGTGCAATTATTTCGGGTATTGGTGTATTGGCATGAATAATTTTGTTGACTGGCCACTATGTTGAGTACAAAATCAGGTTGAATTAAGTACTCACAATTGGATGTAGCTTGTGGGTTTTGTTCAAAATCATATTTGTCTTGACAAATAACAGCGTAGTTTCCTTCGGGTAAATCAATAGCAAAGTCACCATTCCCATCAGTAGAAAAAGAGGTGATTATGGGCGCAAATGGTTGATAATTGGTTGCATTTCGCACATAGAAGGTTTGATTGGAAGAAGGTTTGTAAACCGCTAGTTCTTCTAGCAAAAAATCGGGCGGATTAGCACCACCGCGGTATTCGCTGTTGTTTTCGATGTGACCTGTTATCGCTTGTTTTGAATTGGACGAACTTGAACAACCAATAATAGAAGTTGTCAAAATGAGGAGAAAAAAAATCTTTTTCATAGCAATTGTATTTAAGAGTTGATAATGCGACTCAATTGACGTTCGCTTTGTAAACCCACTTTGTTGGCGATTTCTGTACGAGATAAATCCGGGTTTTTAAGCAATTCGTTGATTTTTTCTTTGCGGATGAGCGTGATGAAGTCGTTGACTGTGATTTGCGTTTCTTTTTTAAAGGTTCGAGTGAAATTGCGCTCGCTCATGTTGGCAATTTCGGCCAAATCGGGCAAATTGGTTTTGAGGTGAATGTTTTCGATGATCCAATCTTGTACTTTGTGGATTCCGGTGTGAATGTGGTTTCTGAATTGAAGTAGTTCGCTTTCTTGCGCTGCATTGCCGTTGCGGCGATTGTAGACTACCAATTCGCGTGCTACCAAATGAGCAAAGTGACTTCCTTTGAGTTTTTCAATAATGTGAAGTGTTAGATCAATTCCTGAGGCAATTCCGGCGCTGGTGTAAATTCCGTTGGTTTCGGTAAAAAGGATGTTTTCGATGACTTTGGTTTTAGGATACAGTTGTTGCAGTTGTTGTGTTCTTTTAAAATGTGTTGTAGATGGAATGTTGTCGAGTAAGCCACATTCGGCCAAGGCAAAAGCGCCGGCACAAATGCTGCAAATATTGACACCGTTTTGATGATTACGAACAATCCATTGATGCAATTCGGTTTGTTTTTTGAATTTTTCGGATAATAAATACGATGCATTGGAACCAGGAATAAAAAGAAAGTCACCTTTGTTGAGTTGCATTTTTGAAAAATGATTTACGTTGCCAATTGGCAAACCTGACGTTGAAGAAATGTTATTTTCAAGATTGCAGTATTCAATTTCGAAATCGGCGCCGTAATCGATGGCTTCGTGAATGGCTTGGTCGGGACCAGCTAAATCCATTAAGTGAATCTCGGGTAACAGTAAAAAGACAAATTTGGTTTTCATATCCGTTTTGTTTGAGTCAAAAATACAAACAAATAGTATTGTGGTTTAGCCATTATGAAGACATTTTCGGCCAATTATTTTTTTGATTGTAAGATTTTAAGATTGTAGGACTATAAGATTTTATAACCACAAAAGTCACAAAAGAGAGACTTAAAAGTTGACCTGAAATACAACTCGTCTTGATTAGCCCCGATTGGAGGAAATGCCGCGCATGACGGAAAGCGGGACGGTGTGGATAGGAAGAAGTACGTTTGCTTCTGATTACTTCGTTTCACGAAAATACGGGACAAGCTTTCGCAATGACAAAAAAAAGTCCCAATCTTTCGATTAGGACTTGATTTGTAAGTAAGTTAAATAAGGTTGTACAAACGTTTTATTTTACTTTTTTCACAATAGCTTTGAAAGCTTCTGGGTGATTCATCGCTAGGTCAGCCAATACTTTACGGTTCAATTCGATACCGTTTTTCTTCACTAATCCCATGAATTGCGAGTAACTCATTCCTTCAAGGCGAGCACCAGCGTTAATACGTTGAATCCACAAAGCGCGGAAAGTTCTCTTTTTTGCTTTTCTATCGCGGTAGGCATATAGCATCGCTTTTTCAACAGCATTTTTAGCAACTGTCCAAACGTTTTTACGACGACCAAAGAAACCTTTGGCTTGCTTCATTATCTTTTTTCTTCTTGCTCTTTTAGCAACTGAATTTACTGATCTTGGCATAATTTTTCTTGTTTTTTTGTAGTAGGCGTCCCGAATTGAATCAAGGGAACTTGTAAGCCATACTCCAAGGTTATTAAAATTGTTTTAACCTAAAGAATTTAGTTTACAGTTTTCAGTCTCAGTTTACAGTTTTCACTGTTGACTGTGACTGCGACTGAATACTAGATAATTCTTAATTGTTGTTTGATGCTTTTCTCGTCTGTTTTGTGAACCAAAGCAGCGTGAGTTAAAGCCAATTTACGCTTTTTCGTTTTTTTGGTCAAGATGTGACTCTTGAAAGCGTGTTTTCTCTTGATTTTTCCAGAGCCAGTTACTTTGAATCGTTTCTTAGCACTAGATTTTGTTTTCATTTTAGGCATAATTTCCCTAATTTATTTAAATTTAACTTACTTACTTTTTCATGCTGTAAGCTTTAGGCTTTAGGCTTTAGGCAGATTGCTTAGAGCTTATGGCTTATGGCTTATAGCTAAATTACTTCTTTTTCTTCGGAGCAATGTACATAATCATTCTCTTTCCTTCCAATACAGGTAAAGCTTCTACTTTTCCGAATTCTTCTAAATCTTGTGCTAAACGAAGCAATAAGATTTGACCTTGCTCTTTATAGATGATTGAACGTCCTTTGAAAAATACAAATGCTTTTAGTTTGGCTCCTTCTTTTAGGAATTTCACCGCATTTTTTCTTTTGAATTCGTAATCGTGTTCGTCAGTCTGCGGGCCGAAACGAATTTCTTTCACAGTGATTTGCGTCGATTTGGCTTTTAATTCTTTTTCGCGTTTTTTCTGTTGGTACAAGAATTTACCATAATCCATCAATTTACATACAGGCGGATCGGCGTTGGGAGAAATTTCTACCAAATCTACTTCTTGTTCTTCTGCAAAACGCAAGGCATCAGCGATTTTATAAACACCTGGTTCGATGTTTTCTCCTACTAAACGCACTTCGCTTACCCCACGAATCAAATTGTTGATTCTGTGAGCTGCTGTTTTTTCTACGCGAGGTTGATTTCCTCTGTTGTTTCTAATTGCTATGGCTTATTAATTTTAGTTAAACTTCAAATGTTTTTAATGTTTTGGCAATTTCTTCATTAACCATGGCAGCAAATTGCTGAATTGTAACGGTAATATTGCCTTTTCCTTCTTGTCCGTGACGACGAACAGAGATTGTTCCGTTTTTCTCTTCTTCTTCGCCAACTATCAGCATAAACGGCATTTTCTGTACTTCTGCGTCTCTGATTTTCTTTCCAATCGTCTCGTTGCGGTTGTCAATTAGGGCGCGAATTTCGTGATTTTCTAGCAATTCTAAAACTTTTTTCGCATAATTTTCATATTTCTCGCTCAAAGACAGTATAATAGCTTGCTCAGGCATCAACCATAATGGGAAATTTCCTGCGGTATGTTCGAGTAAAATTGCAATAAAACGTTCCATCGATCCAAAAGGCGCTCGGTGAATCATCACTGGTCGGTGTAATTTGTCGTCAGCGCCTTTGTAAGTCAATTCAAAACGCTCTGGCAAATTGTAATCTACCTGAATCGTTCCCAATTGCCAACTTCTTCCTAAAGCATCTTTCACCATAAAATCCAATTTCGGACCATAGAAAGCAGCTTCACCGTATTCTACTACAGTATTTAAGTTTTTATCGCGAGCGGCATTGATGATAGCGTTTTCTGCTTTTTCCCAGTTTTCGTCGCTACCAATATATTTGTCACGATTTTCTTGGTCGCGCAATGAAATTTGTGCCGTAAAATTTTCAAAACCTAACGAACCAAACACATACAATACAAGGTCAATTACTTTTTTGAATTCACTATCTAATTGATCGGGTGTACAGAAAATGTGAGCATCGTCTTGCGTAAATCCACGAACACGTGTCAATCCGTGCAACTCGCCACTTTGTTCGTAACGGTAAACAGTTCCGAATTCAGCATAACGTTTTGGTAAATCTTTGTACGACCAAGGTTTGTTGTTGTATATTTCACAGTGATGCGGACAATTCATTGGCTTTAACAAGAATTCTTCGCCTTCTGCTGGAGTATTAATTGGTTGGAAACTATCAGCTCCATATTTAGCATAGTGACCTGAAGTTACATACAATTCTTTTTGTCCGATGTGTGGTGTAACTACTTGTTCGTAACCTGCTTTTTTCTGTGCTTTTTTCAAAAATTGCTCCAAACGATCACGCAATGCAGCTCCTTTTGGTAGCCATAAAGGCAAACCTTGACCTACTTTTTGCGAAAAAGCAAACAAATCTAATTCTTTTCCTAGTTTTCTATGGTCACGGCGTTTTGCCTCTTCTAATAATTCTAAATATTCAGTCAAATCTTTTTGCTTCGGAAACGAAATTCCGTACACACGAGTCAACTGTTTGTTTTTTTCATCACCTCGCCAATACGCACCAGCCACGCTCATTACTTTCATGGCTTTGATGATCCCGGTATTCGGAATGTGTCCGCCGCGGCATAAATCAGTAAAAGTAGCGTGATCGCAAAACGTAATGGTTCCGTCTTCTAAATTCGAAATCAACTCGGTTTTGTATTCGTTGTCTTTATATACTTCCAAGGCCTCGGCTTTGGAGACGGCACGCATTTTAAATTCGTGTTTCTCTCTCGAAATCTCTAAAACACGCTCTTCAATGGCTTTAAAGTCGTTTTCCGAAATTTTATTGTCACCAAAATCAACGTCGTAGTAAAATCCGTTGTCAATTGCCGGACCCAAAGTCAATTTGATGCCTTTGTATTTTTCTTCCAACACTTGCGCCATTACGTGCGAAGTTGAGTGCCAAAATGCTTTCTTTCCTTCTTTATCGTTCCACGTATATAATATGAGTGAACCATCGGTGGTTAATTCCGTTGAAGTTTCAATAGTAGTGCCGTTGAAAGCAGCCGAAATCACATTTCGAGCCAATCCTTCACTAATGCTAGTCGCTACATTCATTGGAGTTGAGCCTTTTGCAAACTCCTTAACCGAACCGTCAGGTAGAGTAATCTTTATCATTCCTAAAATTTTATGGACTGCAAATATATAAGATTAACAAAACACATACAATATATAATAGGTAGAATGTTAAAGTATTTTTTATTAGAAGCTCATCCGGCTGTCCGCTGTATCTGTCATTGCGAGGAACGAAGCAATCAAATCACCGATTATTTGCGCAATGTCAGGATGCCGCTTCCATCCGGGCTAGTGCAGTTGTATTGCTAAGAACGGTAGCTTAAATCTAGATAAAAACTTCTAAAAACATAAAATCCACCAAAAATCTGTTTTCAAAAAAGTGTTAATCAGGTTGTTAGTAAAAAGGA
>JAEUTY010000024.1 GCA_016787805.1 Flavobacterium sp.
AAAAATGGAAAATAATAGTGTTTTTAAGGAAAAGATTTTCAATTTTGAAGATAGACTGGTTCGATTTGCAGGTGAATGTATCTTCTTCACTAGAAAATTAGACAAATCATATGAAAATGAATATTATAAAAACCAATTAATAAGATCTTCTGGAAGTTCATCTTTAAATTTTGGTGAAGCACAGGGAACAATTAGTGACAAAGACTTTATTTTTAAAGTAGGTTTAGCTGCAAAAGAGTTAAAAGAATCCAGAAACTCTCTGAAAATATTGAACTATATAAAAGAAGGTGACGAAGATATAAGATTATTACTTTTAAAAGAAGTTGAAGAACTAATAGCAATTGCATCAAAAATGATAATTAACAAAAAGTAATTCAATATCAATATCAATGGCAATGACAATCAAAAAATCAATATTTAAATCTATTAAAATTGAAATTGATTTTTGAAATTGCGATTGAATTTGATTTTTGATATTGATATTGATATTGAAAATGTACGCAATACTCGACATAGAAACCACCGGAGGTCAATTCAACGAAGAAGGAATTACCGAAATCGCCATCTATAAATTTGACGGTCGCGAAGTCGTGGATCAATTTATCAGTTTGGTCAATCCCGAAAAGGAAATTCAGCCTTTTGTGGTCAAACTCACAGGAATCAATAATGCTATGTTGCGCTCGGCTCCGAAGTTTTACGAAGTCGCCAAACGCATCATTGAAATCACGCAAGATTGCATTCTGGTCGCGCACAACACGAGTTTTGATTACCGCATTTTACGCACCGAATTTACCCGTTTGGGTTACGATTTTATTCGGCCCACGCTTTGCACAGTAGAACTTTCCAAAAAACTGATCCCTGGAATGGATTCGTACAGTTTAGGGAAATTAGTACGCGCGCTCGGAATTCCAGTTACCGATCGTCATAGAGCCAGCGGCGATGCCATTGCAACAGTAAAATTATTCAAATTACTGCTATCTAAAGATGTGGAAAAAGAAATTCTCATCAGTTCAATCAAAGCCGAAATCAAAAGTGGTTTGACACCCAAATTGCTCGACATTGTTGAAAGTTTGCCCAACAAAACCGGAATCTATTACATCCACAACGAAAAAGGAAATCTGATTTATATTGGCAAAAGTAAAAACATCAAAAAACGGGTCAATCAGCATTTTACAGGCAAAACGAACAAATGCAAAAAGATCCAACTCGAGGTTTTTGCGGTGACTTATGAAGAAACGGGAAGCGAATTGATTGCTTTGTTGAAAGAAAGCGAAGAAATCAAAATCAACAAACCGATTTACAACCGTGCGCAACGCAAAAGTATTTTTCAATGGGCGTTGTATGAAGTCTTGAACGACGAAGGCTATTTGAGTCTGCAATTGCAAAAAGCCGATGGTAGAAAAAAGGAAATCACCGCTTTTACTTCGATTCAAGAAGGCAAAAATGCGTTGTTCAAAATCACTGAAAAGTATAATTTATGTCAGAAAATAAACGGGTTGTACGAAAGTAAAAATTCGTGTTTTCAATACAAAATCAAAGAATGCAACGGCGCCTGTATACAGAAAGAATCGCCCGACGAATACAACCAACGCGTAGAAGATTTCATCAATGAAATGGCGTTTGACAACAACAATATGGTCATCATTGATCGTGGTCGAAAAGTAGACGAACGCAGTGCCGTTTTGATCGAAAATGGCATTTACAAAGGCTATTGTTTTTACGATTTAAATTACCAAATCAACAACATTGAGATACTCAAAAACATACTCATTCCAATGCAAAATAACAGAGATACACGCTCGATCATACAAAGTTATTTACGAAAAAATAAAGTGATAAAAGTGATTCAATTTTAGAAGCTATTTCCCGCTTTCCACTGTATCTTTTGCCTCGTTTGAAAACGAGCCAAAAGGATGCCGTTCCAATCGGGGCTAGGGCATTTACTTCTACATTCAACATTCGTTATTGAATATTCAAAGTTTTATGAATGTTGAACAAGGAACAAGGAATTTTGAATTTCGAAATACAAGAAAATATAAATATGAACTATCTCATCACCATCATCGGCCCCACTGCCATAGGAAAAACTTCCTTGAGTATTGCTTTGGCGCAGCACTTTGGTTGTGATATTATTTCGTGTGACAGTCGACAGTTTTTTAAAGAAATGAAAATTGGAACTGCGGTTCCAAACGACGACGAATTGGCTGCAGCAACCCATCATTTCATACAAAACAAATCCATTTTTGATTCGTATTCGGTAGGCGATTTTGAGCAAGAAGCCGTTGCCAAACTCGACGAGTTGTTCGCAAAAAACAACATCCAAATCATGGTCGGCGGTTCGGGTTTGTATGTTGATGCTGTATTGAAAGGTTTTGATGATTTTCCGGATATTGACGCATCAGTAAGAACTCAAATTAATGCCGATTTTGATGCATTTGGAATTGACTATTTACAACAAAAATTACAAGAATTAGACGAAGTGTATTTTGAAAAAATTTCACTTGAAAATCCGCAAACCTTGCAAAATCCACAGCGTATGAAGCGTTTTGTAGAAGTCTGTTTGGGAACTGGAAAACCGTATTCGTCATTTTTGAATCAGAAGAATAACAACCGTAACTTCACTCCTATTATCATTGGTTTGGAAGCCGACCGTGAAGTGATGTACGATCGTATCAACCAACGTGTCGATATCATGATGAATGAAGGTTTGCTCGAAGAAGCGAAAAATCTATATCCTAACAAACACTTGAACGCCTTACAAACGGTTGGTTACCGCGAATTATTTGACCATTTTGATGGCACGACAATTTTAGATTTCGCCGTAGAAGAAATCAAAAAAAACACCCGACGATTTGCCAAGCGCCAACTGACATGGTTCAAACGAACGGAGAATGTAGCGTGGTTTGATTATTTGACGGATAAAAATGAAATAATTAATTTTATAGAAAAAAATAACAAATAGCAAAAAACAAATCCCAAAAAAGCTTCAAATAATAAAAAGTAAAATTCAAAACTTGTTTGAATAGTTTTTTTTGACTTTTGAAATTTAAAATTTATTTGTCATTTGGAATTTGTTATATGGAATTTAAAGAAACAACAAATGCCCATATCCAAAGACTTCACCTCCATTCTGACCAAAGATTGGGAAATCAATTTTCTGCAGTGTTACCCGAATATGCGATTGAAATACACCGAATTGTGTAATATTTTGCAATTGACCGCAGCGCGCCATTCGGAAGTTGGTGGCATTAGTTTTAGTGATATGCAAGAATTTCATCAAGCTTGGGTGTTGAGTCGGATGCGCGTTGAAATCCATCGAATGCCATTGTGGAAAGAAAAAGTTACCGTGAAAACTTGGATCCAGTCGTTGGAAAATTCGCGTTCGATTCGTTGTTTGGAAGTGTTTGTTGGTGATGAAAAAGTTGTGGGTTGTGAGACCTTTTGGGCGGTTTTGAATACGCAAACACGTCGACCCGAGGCTTTGGCTTTGCCGCACGAGCACTTTGAAAAATTTCCAAATGACAGAGCGACTTTGCAACCATTTTCTAAAATTGAAATTGAAGAAGAACGTTTACAGGTTGCCGAGCGAAAAGTGCAATTATCAGATTTGGACATTGTAAATCATGCCAATAATGTCAAGTATTTAGAATGGTGCTTGGATGATGTTGATACACAATTACTTTTAAGCGGAAAATTGAAAGCCTTTGAGATGAACTTTTTAAAAGAAGTTTCTTTACAGGATGCTATTACCATTGAAAAGAGCAACGCAAGCAATGCTCAAGTCTACTCGGTTACTAAAGACAACAAAATCTGTTTTGCATTAGCACTCGATTTTTAAGAAAAATGGCTAGTGAAAACTGCTGCCCTAGCCCAGATAGTAGCGGCATCCTCTGATGGACAAAAACAAAGGCTTTGCCTGTAGCTTTTTGCCCATCGGAGATAGAGCGAATAGCTGGAAATAGCTTCTAAAAAATCTAAAAAAAAAGCCCCAATTTCTTGGAGCTTTGTTGTTATTTGTGAACTACTAATCGGAAACCTTCACCGTGAATGTTGAGGATTTCTACTTTTGGATCTTCTTTTAAGTACTTTCTCAACTTGGCGATGTACACGTCCATACTTCTGGAAGTGAAGTAGTTATCATCTCTCCAAATTTTGGTCAATGCCAATTCGCGCGGCATTAAATCGTCTTCATAAAGCGCCAACATTTTCAATAATTCGTTTTCTTTTGGCGACAATTTGATTGGTTCTTGCCCTGGGAACGTTAGGAAACGCAACTTGGAATTCAAGTGAAATTGCCCAATTTGGAATTCAAATTTTACGTTCTCAGGCTTGGTTTCAGATGATTTACGTTGGATAATGGCTTTGATTTTCATCAACAATACTTCTGAATCGAAAGGTTTGTTTAGGTAATCGTCGGCTCCTACTTTGTAACCTTTAAGCACATCTTCTTTCATGGTTTTGGCCGTAAGGAAGATGATTGGAATCTCCTTGTTTTTCTCGCGAATTTCCTTGGCTAAAGTATAACCATCTTTGTAAGGCATCATGACATCAAGGATACAAAGGTCGTAATTGTCTTTTTTAAATTTTTCGAAACCTTCCATACCATTTTTAGCTAAAGTCACTTCAAAGTCGTTTAGCATTAAATAGTCTTTTAAAATGGCTCCGAAGTTTTGATCGTCTTCTACAAGAAGGATTTTTTTGTTTTCTTTTTCCATAATTTTTTAATTTATCAATGGTAGTTTGATGGTGAAAGTGCTTCCTTTTCCTTTTTCGCTTTCTACAAAAACCTGACCATTGTGATCCTCAATAATTCTTTTTACGTACGCTAAACCAAGGCCGTGACCTTTTACATTGTGAATATCGCCTGTGTGCTCGCGGTAGAATTTTTCGAAAATTCGTTTTTGAGCCGCTTTACTCATCCCGATACCTTGGTCGGTTATTTTAATAATGATAAAATCCTTAATGTTTTCGGTTGTTATATGGATAACGGGTGAATTAACAGAATATTTTATCGCATTGTCCAAAATATTAACAAAAACATTAGTAAAATGAACGTCATTTAACAAAACTGTTGTTCTAGTTGCCTGAAAATTAGTATCAATAGAACCATTTTTGTCTTCAATAATTAAATTCACATGATCGACTGCGTCGAGTATAATATTTTCAATATTTTGTGATTCTTTGGAAATATCGAGCTCTTTTTTCTCGAGTTTTGATATTCTCAATACGTTTTCTACTTGCGCGTGCATTCGTTTATTTTCGTCTCTAATCATTTGTAGATAACGGTGTATTTTTTCTTTATCGTCGATTACTTTTGGATTTTTGATAGCATCCAAAGCCAAGTTTATCGTTGCAATTGGCGTTTTGAATTCGTGCGTCATGTTGTTGATGAAATCGGTTTTGATTTCAGATATCTGACGTTGTTTGATTAACTGATTCAATGCGCTTGTGTAAGCAATAATAATAATCAAAGTAAAAATGATCGACAATAATGTAATTCCGACAATTTCTTTAAATAAGAACTTCTTTTTTTGTGGAAACGTAAGCAATAACTGGTATTTGGTATTGTTTTCGTTGTCCAAAAAAATGGGTATTGTATAGGTTGCATATTTATCAAACTTGAAATTTTCAGATCTGATTTTGGTTGCTAAACCATTACTATACACGCTAAATTCATATGGAGTTGTCACTCCGTATTCTTTTAGTTCGTTTAACAATAAGTCGTTAATATTTTCTTTTGTTACACGGCTATTAATTGGCATAACAGCAGCAATATCTTTGTATGCTATTTCGAATTGCACATCATTAAGAATGGGCAAAGAGCCTGATTTTTCAATTGTTAGATTTGGTTTCTCATCTTTTTGCATTCCCATATTATCAAATGGGCTAGTGTTGTAGACTTGCGTTTTTCTATTAGCTGAAAAGGACTTTACTGTTGAACTGTCGGTTTTTTTTTCAAAGAACGAAGATAAAACGCCATAATCCAATGCAATAATGCTGTTGGAATAGATTATCGTTTCGTTGGTTTTAGAATTGCGTTGATAGTAACCGTATTCGATTAAATCGTTTCGAAGCGGTTCTTTTCCGATGCTGTCTTTGAGTTTATGGTATTTTTCGTAGAAAGTATATTCCTCTTTCTTTTGCAACTTTTCGGCTACATTTCCCAAAACTTGTTTAACATGAAAACGAAATTGTTCTTCATTGTTTTCTAACGAAGTATTGAACCAATAGACTTGCACCAAAATGATACCTATCAGTGACAAACTCATCAGGAAAACCAGCAACCTAAAAACAAACTTATTCATCACAACAAAATTAGGATTTTAACATTTAGTTTGTCGAAGCATTAACCAAACATTAACATTGCGTCAATAAATTAGTTATTTTATAATAAATTAAGAATTTGGTCGGTTTGTTTTTTTGCTTCTTCAAACGATTCATTTTTAATAATATAATCGCTTTTTTCGATGCGTTGCTCGTCAGACAGCTGATTGTTAATACGTTGCAGTACTTTTTCTCTTGTAGTGGAGTCGCGCTTCACTACTCTCTCTATTCGAGTTTCTAAAGGAGTGATTACCGAAATTACAACATCACAATCTTTGTAACTTCCGCTTTCAAATAAAATGGCCGCTTCTTTTACTATAACTGGATGATTTTGGTTTTGCTTTACCCAATTTTCAAAGTGAATTTTAACCGCTGGATGGACAATTGCATTGAGTTGTTTTAACTTTTCTGGATTATTAAAAACAATGTTTGCCAATTTTTGACGATCGAGCACATTATTGGTAGTAATATCGTCATTAAATGTTGTGTTGATTTTAGCAATAATCTCGGGTTGTTCCATCACTTTTTTGGCCTCAGTATCTGAAATATAAACTGGAATACCTTTGGACTGAATGTAATTGGCAATTGTTGTTTTTCCGCTCCCAATTCCACCTGTCAAACCAATAATTTTAGTTTTTACATTTGCTTTTTTAGTAGTAGCAGGAACTTCAACAGTAGTTTTCACAATTGGTTCATTTGTTTTGATTGATTCACGAGTAACACTTTTTGTAGAAATTACAGACTCAATTGCATCTGAATGGGTTGGTGTTTTAAAGAAAAGTTCTGGGAAAGCAACTTCTGGTTTTTTACGCAAAATATTGATTTTGAAATACGATTCTAAAAAACCCATTCCGTAGCCTGTGAATTGTTTCCACGTCGCAATCATCGAATAAAAACCAATTAACGGGTTTTTATTTTGAATGGAAGAAACCACAAAAATGACTACAAAATAGATAAAGTAAATTTTCAAAGGCCAATCAAACAATAACAACAACGATAAAAAGGATGCAAACAATCCAATTACAAACAACGAAGGCAACCAAAATGTAGGTTTACTGTATTGTGGATGCCATTGGTTTAAAATAGGTCGTGCTTTTCCAAATTTGGAAACCTGAATACTAAATTTTTCCCAATTAATTCTGCGTTTATGGTATACATAAGCATTGGAAAACAATCGTGTTTTAAACCCTAATTTCCATAGTCGAATAGACAAATCGGGATCTTCGCCTGGATGAATTACGCCAAATCCTTGTGAGGCTTCAAACGCTTTTTTGGAAATTCCCATGTTGAAACTCCGAGGTTGGAATTTATTTAGTTTTTCTGATCCACCGCGAATTCCGCCTGTCGTTAAGAATGAAGTCATGGCAAAATTGATGGCTTTTTGTACATTAGAAAAAGAAGGCAATGCTTTATCTGGACCGCCAAAACAATCCACGAATTCATTAGTCAACTCCTTCACCACTTCGGTTAAATATTCGGAAGGAATAATACAATCAGAATCAAAAATAATGAAGTAATCACCTTTTGCTTTTTTCATCCCAAAATTACGCGAATCTCCTGGTCCGGAATTTTCTTTGAAGTAATACGAAATTGTCAATTTACTTGCAAATTGTGCTACAATCTCTTTAGAGCTTATTGTTGATCCATCTTCAACTATTACTACTTCAAAAGGTTTAGAATAGCTTGAAGACACCAAACTATCTAACAATTCCTTTATTTCTTCAGGTCGATTATAAACAGGAATAATGATTGAAAAATTCATCCTCAAAAATTTTAACAAAGATACACTTTAAAAAAAAACGCCACTCGAAATTGAGTGGCATTTTAATAAGAATTATTTGAAAAGATTATTCTTTAATCACTTTGATGGTTTTTACTTCATCATTAGCCGTAACTCTCACAAGGTAAGTACCAATTGGAAGGTTTGACATATCAATTTGACTTTGAGCAGCATTGATTGATTTAGTCATCATTTCTTGGCCTAATAAGTTAACTACTTGTACTTTATCAATGTTTTGAGTGTATGACAAATTCAACACATCTTTCACTGGATTTGGATAAGCTACGAATGAAGCATTATCAAAAGTAGAAGTTGCTAAAGAAGCATCATAAGCAGAAATTACAAAACTTCCGTTTACACCTGTTCCTAAACTATATCTCCATACGCCAATGTATAATGTACTACCTGGAGTTTGACCAGTTAATGATAAAATAGACATTAATCCATTTGGGCCAGCAGGACCACCATCATCATCACAACCTACTTGTGTTAATGTACCTCCACACGTTCCTGAGAATGCTGCAACAACTGAATCAGTCATACCACCATTAGCTTGTGTTTCAATTGTAATATTACCAGAAGCTGGCACCACAACCGAATACCATACATCGGCAGCATTACTTGTTTGACAAGAAGGAGTTGCCGCAGTAGTATCTGTTGCTCCTACGTTTGTAGTAGTTAATGGATTAACTGAAAAATTGTTTCCAGGAGTCAAAGCAATAGCACCAGCACATTCATCATTTGCAGGAGCTGGCGCAGGGTTAACTGTTAATACACCACTTGGATGAGATACTGCATCCCAAAAACCATCATTTAAACCTCCGTACACGTATGGTCCACCATTTAAAGTGTAACGAGTTGCATAGTAATAAGTACCTGGAGCTAAAGTTGATCCAATACTTGCCATGTATTCATCATTGTTACCAGAATCAGTATTATAAGTAGCCGGAATCCAATTGGTCCAACCACTTGGATCTGAATTATCACCTAAATCGCTTATCCCTACCCAAGCAAGTATTCCAGCACCAGCACCGGCTGCATCTGTTACACTTGGTTCGTATACTCTTCCATAAACAGTATCACTTCCACCTTCAGTAATTGTAATTGTTGGAGGCCATTGTAAGTTAGCCCAGTCAGGAGTATCTGTTGGTTGAGAGGCAGTTGTAAACATCCAAACTGGACATCCTGTAGATTGGCCAGCAGCATTGATTGCAACAATTTGCCAATAACCCACAAAATCGTATGCACCAATTGTTCCAGCATCATAAGTAAATGTTGAGCCAGAAACAGTTCCGAATAAATTTAATGCAAGTGGATTAGTACCTCCCCAAACTTGGTAAGAAACCACTGGGTCTCCAGTTGTTGGAGCACTCCATGTCAAGATAACTGGCGAGAATGGATCAACTGTTGTGCTTCCGTCAACTGGAGAAACGTTAACAGCACATCCAGGAGCTACACCAGTTGAAGTACAAACAATTCTTTTCTCTCTATCAACATTAGCCGAACCACAAGCACTATCCACGTGGAAATATAAGCGGTAAACACCATCTGCCGTTGGAGTAAAGTTTAAACTTCCTGTACCAACTGCCAAAGCTGTATTACCAGCTGCATTGGCAATTGTAATATAATCTGTTGCTATTGAACTTGAAATCGTGTAACTATTCGCAGAAAACATTTGAATATTTGAGTACTCACCAGCCCAAGAATCAGTAGCTACAACATTTACTGTTGTACCATCACACGTTGTTGGTGTATAAGTTGCTGTCGGATAAGGACCCGTTCCATTAAGACAAGGCACACCACAAATCACAGAAGTTGTTCTATTTGTGTTTTGAGTACCACATGTTATACTAGTATTTAAATTAACTCTTATTACACCAGTTACTGTTGATACCCATGTAAGTGGAGTTACACCTGCGGCAGCAGCTGTTACATTGCCATCAGTACTAATTGTAAAATAGTCAGTACCCACCGAACTACTAAATTTATAAGTTTGGCCAGTAGTAACATTAACATTAATATAATCACCGGCCCATGAATTTGTAGCGATTTGAGTAGAAGTAACCCCATCACATGTACCTGGATTTACTGTTGCTGTTGGCCATAATGTTGCATTGGCTAAACAAGGTTGTGGAACTGAAATGATTGTAGGTGAATCAAAGCAAAAGCCCCATTCCCAATTTAAATCATCAAAAGCAATACGGTATCTGAAACCTGACAATTGTGTGGCCGTAAAAGCAGAGATGTCTAAATCAGAACTAGTATACATTGTTTTAGCTGGAGTACAAAAGTTGTTATTTACGGTAGTATTGTTACCTGCAATATCAGCTCCCCAAGGCGTCCATGCAGCTGCATCAGCATCCCAATATTCTAAACGTAAATAACCCGCTAAGATTCGATAAGTATACATCGCGCTTACTCTTACCTTAGTCTCACCTGCAGCATCAGCAGCAGTCAAGTCGATAACTGGAGATTCCGCAGCAATATCATCTAAACTTGTTTGACCTGCATCATCATCATCAAAAGCAAAATTAGCAGATGTAGTTGGATTACCTTCAAAAGCTAAAGGATCGGTGTTGTAAGTTCCTGTAACCGTCCAAGCTGCGTTGGGCCAGCCTGCATTTTGGTTCAGTACTTGTGCGTTTCCTTGCCAGACCATAAGTATGGCAGTTAACAAAAAGTAAATTTTTTTCATAATTTGATTTGTTTTGTGTTTAAGGGTTAAAGTTAATAAAAAAAAGAAAAGCCCACAAATTAATGCGGGCTTTTAACTTTCAATATGTATTTATTATTCGTTAATGCTCATTACATTGACTAATTCATTGGTGTCAGCTAAATAATCAACACCTTCAAAACCAAAACCAAAGAGGTTAAGAAAATCTTGCTTATAACCTGCCAAGTCTCCAATCTGAATCAACGTTTCGGTGTTGGACTGCGACCATAATTCGGAGACTTTAGATTGAACATCATCTCGCATTTCCCAATCATCTATTCGTATTCTCCCTTTTTCATCTAATGGGATTGCTGCTGAATACAATCGTTCTGAATACAAACGTTGCATTTGTTCGATACATCCTTCATGAATCCCTTTTTCCTTCATTATTTTATACAACAATGAAATGTATAATGGAATTACTGGAATAGCTGAACTAGCTTGAGTTACAAGAGCTTTATTAACCGAAACATACGCTCTTCCTTTGATATCTTTTAAATTATCTGTAATTTCAAATGCAGTAGCCTCTAAATGGTCTTTTGCTCTTCCGATTGTGCCTTTTCGGTAAACCGCTTCAGTTACTTCAGGTCCGATATACGAATAAGCTACTGTCATTGCTCCTTCGGCTAAAACATTAGCTTTTTTCATCTCATCAATCCACATTGACCAATCTTCACCTCCCATTACAACCACCGTATTATCGATATCGTCTTGATTGGCTGGTTCAATTGTTACTTGCGAAACATTTCCAGTATGAAAATCAACTGTTTTGTTTGAAAAAGTTGCACCAATTGGTTTTAAAACCGAACGATGCAATACTCCAGTAACTGGATGAAGTCGAACTGGTGAAGCTAAGCTGTAAATTACTAAGTCAACTTGACCCAAATCGGCTTTGATTAAATCAATAGTTTGCTGTTTTATTTCACTTGAAAAAGCATCTCCATTAATGCTTTTTGCATACAAACCTTCTTTAGACGCTTCTTGTTCAAAAGCAGCTGAATTGTACCATCCTGGAGAAGCTGTTTTACCCTCAGAAGCTGGTTTTTCAAAGAAAACACCAATAGTTGATGCATGGCAACCAAAAGCACTTGTAATTCTTGAAGCCAATCCAAAACCTGTTGAGGCGCCAATAACCAAAACTCTTTTGGCTCCATCAATAGTTCCTTTTGATTTGACGTATGCTATTTGATTTTTTACATTCTGTTCGCAACCTTTTGGATGTGCTGTCAAACAGATAAAACCTCTCATTCTTGGTTCAATAATCATAATAAAATAAGTAGTTAGGTGTTATGTTTTTTTTTAACAAATATAATTGTTTTTTTACTTCAATAACTCTTTTGCATTATTAAAAGCAGATTCTGTAACTACTGAACCTGACAACATTTGAGCTATTTCATTGACTCTTTCTTGATAATTTAATTTAACTATTTGAGTTGAAGTTTGTTGACCATCATCATGTTTGTACACTTTGTAATGTTCTACTCCTTTGGCAGCAATTTGTGGAAGATGTGTAATGCTGATGACTTGCATGTTTTGGCTCATTTGCTTCATTATTTCACCCATCTTGTCGGCGATTTCTCCAGAAACTCCTGTATCTATTTCATCAAAAATTAAAGTTGGCAATTTTGAATATTGAGCTAAAATGGATTTAATTGCCAGCATAATTCGAGACAATTCTCCACCTGAAGCAACTTTTTTAAGTAACCCAAAATCTGAGCCACTGTTCGCCGAAAATAAAAATAGGATTTCATCTGAACCATTTATAAAGAAATTTTCAGTTGCAGTTAATTCCACTTTCAATTGAGCATTAGGCATTCCTAATTGTGATAAAATGAGTTTAACTTTTTCCAACAATATTGGAATTGCTTTGGTTCTGTTTTGATTAATTTTTTGTCCAAAACCACTCAATTCAGTATTTAGTTCAGCTATTTGATTTTCTAACAGAATAATATCCGATTCTAAATTAGAAAGTGAAACTACCTTTTTTTCCAACTCATTTTGCAATTGCAATAGTTCTTCAATTGTATTGACTTGATGCTTTTTTTGTAAAGTATAAATCAATTGCAATTGTTGGTTTAGCAATTCTAACCGTTCTGGATCTGACAATAAAATGTCAGCATGTTGAGTTATTTCCTTTTCAATATCATCAAACTCAATGAGTACACTTTGAAGTCGCTCGAGCCAAAGATCGTATTCTTTAGAAAAGCCAACAATTTTTTGCAAAACGGATTTGATTTCTTTCAAATTTTGAACAACACCATAGTGCTCATCATTAGCAATTGCGTTGATTTTTTGAAGGTTTTCTTTAATGAATTCTACATTATTCAATTTATCGTATTCCACTTCGAGCTCATTTTGGTCGACGTCAGCAAGTTTTGCATTAACCAATTCTTCAAGCAAAAAAGCATTATAGTCTTGTTCCTTACTGATTGAAATTAAGAGTTCATTTTTATTTTGAAGTTCAACTTTAGCCGTTTTGAATTTCTTTAAAACAGATTGATAGTTTGTCAAAAGTTCAAAATTCCCAGCTACTGAATCAATAATTTGAAATTGAAATGAATCGTCAGAAAGTTGTTGTGTTTGGTGTTGCGAATGAATATCAACCAAAAAATTACCTAAATCTTGTAATTCTTGAAGATTTACAGGTGTATCATTGACAAATGCCCGAGATTTACCTGATGATAATATTTCCCTTCTTATAATAGTTTCATCTTCATAATCTAAATCATTGTCGTTAAAGAACGATTGCAAATTATAGTTCTTCAATTGAAATGTAGCTTCAATAATGCATTTTTCATCTTTATTTTTTAAGGAACTAAGATCAGCTCTTTTTCCCAAAACGAGTTCTAAAGCACCAAGTAAAATTGATTTTCCTGCACCTGTTTCTCCTGTAATTGTAGAAAATCCACTTGAAAATTCAATTGATAGTTTTTCTATCAATGCAAAATTTTCAATTGAAAGTGAAGTAATCATTAATCAATATATTTTAGTATAATTTATGAAAAGTAAATTATTTAATTTTGGTCCACTTACTTGAATTTGTAGGCGATAATTTACCTAACAAATCAACTAAGTCACTAATTGGAACGCTTGGCCCGCCTGAGAAAATGGATACAATTTCATCCGCTTTAGCGTCAAAAAAAGTACGTGTTAAATAGGCATTCGGACGTGTAATATTAATTTCATTTAAAGTAGCGATTGCCGATTTGATAGTTTCTTTTGCTTTTTTTGGATCAGCTTCCATAGTATCTAAACCGTCAAAATGGTAAGTATATATAGCGTCTCTGTAGGCTTTAAATGTTGGAGAAAGCAAATCATTGATTAAATAATAACGATTTTGCTTTTTTTCTGTTTGCAACCAACCTTTTATTGATGTTGGAGCTGCCAAATTCACAATATTTACCGCTTGTTGGTAATAAGGTTCACCACCATTTAACTCAAAACTTTCTGCATCTGTACCAATGATGTAATAACAATAAAAAGCAATTACAGAAAGTAAATTAGAATCGAAAGAATTTGGATTGTAGGATAAATTTTGAAATTCAACGTAACTAAAACTGAAATCTTTATCGTTGATATTTACCAAAGGAGATGAATAAGTAGAATTAAAAATAGTTCTTGATGATTGCACTTGAATTGAAGCTTCAAAACCATTACTTCCATCAAAAGAATTTACGGTAATGAACATCGAACAATTGATTTTTTCATTAGGCTTGTAGGTTTGATCGGTCCACGCGGTATTGTTAACAAATTCGTTTAACGATCGCTCTAAACTTTTAAATATCTGAGTATTAGTTGCACCAACTTTATCATAATTAACCGTCACAGTGCAGTTCAGTTCTTGTCCTGTAACGAAATTAAAAGCAAGTACTAACGAAAGCAATATAAATTTACGCATGGATTTTTTTTATTATTTTAGTAATGATGTCAAATGCTACTTCTTCTTTTGATTTTAAATCCATTGGCTCAACTGTAAAACTATTATCAATAAACGTAATTTTATTGGTAGGTTTTCCAAAACCAGCGCCTTTATCATTTAAGGAATTTAAAACTATCAAATCTAAGTTTTTTTTCTGAATTTTCAACTGTGCATTTTCAATTTCATTTTCAGTTTCCAAAGCAAACCCAACCAAAAACTGATTTTTCTTTATTTCACCTAATGAAGCTAATACATCTTTAGTTTTTTCCAATTCAATAGAAAACGTCAATTCAGTCTTTTTTATTTTCTGATCGGCAACATTTTTTGGTTTATAATCGGCAACTGCTGCTGCACAAATTGCTACATCGACCGATTTAAAATGACGATGGCATTCAATATACATTTCTTCGGCCGAAGTTACACGAATCAATTCAACTCCAGAGTGCTTTGGTTTTAAATATGTTGGTCCCGAAACCAAAATCACTTTTGCTCCTAAATTAGCGGCGCAGTTGGCAATATCAAACCCCATTTTACCCGAAGAATGATTTCCTATAAATCGAACAGGATCAATAGCCTCATAAGTTGGTCCGGCTGTAACCAGAAAAACGGTATTTTTAAGAGGAAGTTTGCTTTCTAAATCTTTTTCAATAAAAGAAACAATAGTTTCAGGCTCAGCCATTCTTCCCTCTCCTACTAAACCACTAGCTAATTCTCCTGATTCGGCCGGAATCATAGTATTACCAAATTGTTTCAGCAAGTTAAAACTAGAAATAGTTGAAGGATGTTTGTACATATCCAAGTCCATCGCAGGAGCAAAATAAACCGGACATTTTGCAGATAAATACGTAGCAATAAGCAAATTATCACAATTTCCGTTGGCCATTTTAGACAAAGTATTAGCAGTAGCAGGAGCGATAATCATTAGATCAGCCCATAAAGCAATTTCAACATGATTGTTCCATTGGGCTTCAGCGTCTTCTTCGTTGAAAAAAGTAGAATGTACGGGATTTTTAGAAAGAGTTGATAATGTAAGTGGTGTTACAAAATCTTTAGAAGCAGGTGTCATTACTACTTGTACTTGAGCACCTGCTTTGATGAAAAGTCTCACTAATGATGCTGTTTTGTAAGCGGCAATTCCACCAGAAATACCTAGTACTATTTTTTTTCCGCTTAAAACTGACATCGTTCAGTTATTATAATTCAGTATTTCTGTGATAAATTTTCCCATCCAACCACTCTTGAACTGCTAGAGCGTGAGATTTAGGTAATTTTTCATAGAATTTTGATACTTCAATTTGTTCTTTGTTTTCAAAGACTTCTTCCAAGCTATCATTATAAGTAGCAAACTCATCCAATTTATCAATCAATTCTTTTTTGATTTCAGCATTGATTTGATTGGCTCTTTTAGCGATGATTGTGATTGCTTCGTACACATTTCCAGTTGGTTCTTCAATTACATTCTTATTGTATGTAATTGTATTCACTGGAGCATTCGTCTTTTTTAAATCCATGACATTTTATTTAGAAAATTGTTGTAAATCTTTATCTATTCTAGCTAACATTTGATCCGCTTTTTCTTTGTATTTGGTATCTGCTTTGAACTTTACCAAATTGTTATAAGCTGTTTTAGCATTACTTAATCGCTCTTCCATTTTTTGAAAAACACTATTAATCGCTAAATTATAACACGATTCCAATTTGTAATACAGTGCTTCTTCTTTCAAAGGAGTTCCTGGGAAATCGGATAAGAAGTTATCAAACGAAGCTATAGCCGACTTGTAATCGGAAATAGTGTTGTATTGTTTTGCAATATCAAAAGCTTTTTTCTCTAATTTGTTTTTCAAATCAAATACAACAGCGTTTGCTTCTTGCATGTATTGTGAATCTGGATATCGGTCAATAAATTCTTGCATTTTATCTAACGCCTTGTACGTATCAACTTGGTCTAAACTTGAAACTGGCGATAATTTAGAATAACATTTTGCGGACAAAAATGAAGCTTCTTCGCGTTTTTCACTTTTTGGATAGCTTGAGGCAAAACTCTCAAATTGGTAGGCTGCTAAATAGTATTGTTTTGTGTTGTAATACGAAAAAGCAAACATATAAAACATCTTCTCAGCTTGCGGTTTTCCTTTGTAAGACGGAGCAAGTTGTTCAAAAAGACGAATGGCTTTGTAGTACTTTTTAGCCTCGTATTTTTTTGTTGCTTGGTCAAATTTCAATGCTACATCAGTAGAGTTCAATGCTTTTTGATATTTACTACACGAAGCAAACAAAATAAGAACCGCTAATAGTTGAATATATTTCTTCATTTGTATATTAAAACTGCTTGTTTTTAAAGGATTCAACTCCGCAAAAAAGCAGTTGCAAAATTAGTTAATTAATAATTATTATAAAAATATTTTTTTCAGCTCAGTTTTTGGGTAAATTTATCCAATCGATTTGCTAAATCTGGGTTTACATTTACTAGTGGTAATCGAACCGTATTTTCGCATAAGCCCAATGTTTTAAATACTTCTTTTATTCCCGCTGGATTACCTTGTTCAAAAATCATATCAATGCTGTCAGCCAATAAATAATGCAATCGATACGCTTCGTCCACTTTTCGTTGCAAACCTAAACGCACCATTTCTGAAAATTGCTTTGGAAAACCTTCACCAATTACCGAAATAACTCCACTTCCGCCAGCTAAAACCATAGGCAATGTTACCATATCATCACCCGAAATCACTAAAAACTCTTTTGGTGCATTTTGTATCAATTTCATAGCCTGAACAATATCGCCAGCTGCTTCTTTAATACCAATTATATTTTTAAAATCATTAGCCAAACGAAGCACCGTTGAAGGCAACATATTACTTGCTGTTCTTCCTGGAACATTATACAAAATTACTGGAATTGGCGAAGCTTCAGCAACTGCTTTGAAATGCTGGTAAATTCCTTCTTGTGTTGGTTTGTTATAGTAAGGTGAAACCGATAAAATGGCAGAAAATTTTGAAAAATCACGGTTTTTTAACTCTTCCACTACTTTATTTGTATTATTTCCACCAACACCCAAAACCAAGGGCAATCTTCCATTGTTGGCTTCTACAATTGTTGTAATCACTAATTCTTGTTCTTCAGACGTTAAGGTCGCTGTTTCTGCTGTTGTTCCTAAAACAACGAGGTATTCTACTCCACCATCAATAACAAAATTTACAATTTTTTTGAGTGCTTCTGTATCAACAGAAAAATCTTTTTTAAATGGTGTAATCAGCGCTACTCCAGTTCCAATAAGTGATTGCATGTTATATTTTTTTAAGTATCTTTAAATATTTGAATAACTCTTCTGTAAAAACAACTTTTTTTTGGGTGTCACTTTGAATCATAAAATGATGCAATTGATTGTCTGTATTTGCAAAACCTACTTTAAAATTAGCTTTCGAATTGTGCGTCAAAAGAACCAATGCAGGTTTCTCAACATCATAATAACTAATCAATAAGTCAAACTTTTTATTTACAAATTGATTTACTTCTTCCTTTTCAAATGAAGCATTCCAGTTAACATCTTTCATAGAAAAAATTGGATAATTGAATACTTCTGTTTTTTTTATTGTTTCTCTGAAAGCTATAAAATCAATTTGACTCGACTGAAAACCAAACTTTTGAATCTCTTTAATTAAACTCTCTTTATCATTGGATATAGTTTCGTCAAAAATAATTCCGATTGTTTTTATAACGTCATTTGAAGCAACATGTTTCACATTTGACAACCTTTTTTTAACATTATTTTTAATGATAAAATCCTTGATTTTGTTTGAAAACATATTACTTTTACCTGATTACAAATTTAACTAAATTTAGTTGCATTAACGATGGTAAAACTAAAAAACTCTACTCTTGTTTTAAAATGTTTTGGTTTATTATTAACATTTTTTATTCTAATTTCTTGTAGTCAACAAAAAAACTTTGTAACTAAAATTGAAGGAAAGAAAATTGGCATTACAGAATCCCAAACTGAAAACCCTGACATTGAAAAGTTTATCAAACCTTATCGTGAAAATATTGATAAAGATTTGAGTCAAGTTTTGGCCTACAACCCTGAAAATTTAGAGAAATCAAAAGGCGAATGGCAAACCAATATTGGTAATTTTTTGGCAGATATTACGTTGACCAAAAGCAATAAAGTGTTTCAAAGCAGAGAAAACAAATCGATTGACATTTGCATTTTAAACCACGGTGGAATTCGTACTATGATTCCGAAAGGCAATGTAACCGCTCGAAACGCTTTTGAAGTAATGCCATTTGAAAATGCTGCAGTAGTTGTGGCATTAAAAGGAAGTCAAATCGTAGAAATGGCTAATTATATTATCGCTGAGAAAAAACCACATCCATTGAAAGGTTTGGCATTTACTATAGACACAAACAACACCGCAAAAAACATTTTAGTACAAAATCAAGCCATTGACACCAATGCTACTTATTATGTTGTAACATCCGATTATTTGGCCAATGGCGGAGACAATATGGTTTTTTTCAAACAAGGAATTCAACGTTATGATATCGATTATAAATTGCGCAATATAATGATTGATTATTTCAAAGAAGTAGATACAATAAGTTACGATAATTCCGTTCGAATCACGAAAGAATAGTTAAAATTCAGCATCCATGAAAAGAAGGACTTTCCTAAAAAACACAGCAGCATCCTCAGCATTTTTAACGCTTGGCGGATTATCTTTGAGTAGTTTTACCACATCTGATGTAAAGAAAATCACCATTCTTCACACCAACGATGTTCACAGTTATATCGATCCGTTTCCGAAAGATCATCCGAGAAACCCTAATATGGGTGGTGTTGCCCGAAGAGCAGCACTAATTGAAACCATTCGTCAAGAAAATAAAAACGTACTTCTGTTAGATGCTGGCGATATTTTCCAAGGAACTCCGTACTTTAACTATTATGGTGGCGAACTCGAATTCAAATTGATGAGCATGATGAAATACGATGTGGCAACTATAGGAAATCACGATTACGACAATGGTTTGGAAGGTTTGTTGGCGCAATTACCTCACGCACAGTTTGATTTTGTGTCGTCGAATTATGATTTTAAAAACACGATTTTAGACGGATACATCAAACCCTACAAAATTATGACTATTGACGGCGTAAAAATCGGAATTTTTGGGCTTGGTGTTGAATTGGAAGGCTTGGTTGATAAAAAGAATTGTAAAGAAACCATATACAACGATCCGATTGAAATTGCTACCGACATGTCGCGCAAATTGAAGCACGAACACAAGTGTGATTTAGTAATTTGCTTATCGCACATTGGTTACAAATACAAAGAAGAACCAAACAAAGTATGTGATATTATTTTGGCTCAAAAAACCAAAGACATCGACTTGATTATTGGCGGTCACACACATACTTTTTTAGACAAACCTGTCATTGAAAAAAATAGCGAAGGAAAAGAAGTGCTGATTAATCAAGTAGGTTGCTATGGTTTGAATTTAGGACAAATTGATTTTTATATTACTACTGATAAAAAAATTGCTTCACAAGGAAAATCAATTGTTGTTTAGTGCTTTTTTCTTGAAGTTGTAACGCTCTTTTAGTAAAAAATAGCGAACAATAAAAAAGTAACTCAATAATTGAAGTATGTAATTAATCAACATCAAAATTGGAAACTTATAATAGTATTCGCTGATCAAATACGAAACATCAGTAAAAACAAAAGTGGCTACACAAAAAAAGTAAACTAAATCAATCAAACGGTTTCTGTAGTTTAGATTGTATGCCGCAACAATGGCGTTTAATGCTAATACTATTCCGTAAACACTAATCCAAATTTTATACACACTCAATTCTATTAAAGCGATATCCAAAACATTGACATACAAGAAAACGATAAAAGATACAATGATAAAAAAAGAACCAACATTGATAACTGTCAATTTGAAACGCGTTATATCTTTCACACCAAAGTTCAAAAAAATCAAATAATTAATGATTCCCAGGTAAATAAGTATCATAAGCGAATCTTTTACGCAGAAATTAAAAAAATCGGTTGCATAAAAAAGACTTAAAATCAAGGTTGGAAAAACAGAAATCTTATTGGCTTTGAAACAATAATACAAATAGATTAAAGGCAAAAATAACAATCGTGTTACAATTACAACTTCTTTGAATTGCAGTAAGTTAGCAAGTGTTGAAACAATTCCAACTACTATAGCAGTCCATAAAATTAATTGTTCTTTTTTCATTGAATCATAGCAATAAAATCCGTTTCTGAAATAATTGGAATTTTCAATTGATTGGCTTTTTCTAATTTTGCTGGTCCCATATTATCGCCTGCGACAACAAAATCGGTTTTGGTCGAAATAGAACTGCCTACTTTTCCGCCATTGTCTTCGATAGCCTTTTTCAATTCATCCCGTGAGAATTGTTCAAAAACTCCAGAAACGACAAAGGTTTTACCTGCTAACTTGTCGGTAGCATTAGGATTGAATGTTTCAACTATTTCAAATTGAACACCAAAACTTCTAAGTCGTTCGATAATCAATTTGTTATTGTCGTTTTCAAAAAACTCAATGACACTTTGCGCAATTCGTTCGCCAATTTCATCCACCAAAACCAAATCCATTAAAGAAGCTTGGCTCAAAGCATCTATATTTTTGTAATGCTTGGCTAATTTCTTGGCAACAGTTTCACCAACATAACGAATTCCGAGTGCAAACAAAACGCGTTCAAACGCAACTTCTTTCGATTTTTGAATGCCATTGACCAAATTTTCAGCACTTTTTTGAGCCATTCTTTCTAATGGAATCACTTGTTCAACAGTCAATTCGTATAAATCAGAATAATCTTTCACTAAACCATTATTGAACAACAACGCAACAGTTTCTCCCCCCAAACCTTCAATATCCATGGCTTTGCGCGAAATATAATGCTGAATTCGGCCAATAATTTGTGGCGGACAACCGTAAAAGTTTGGGCAATAATGCTGTGCTTCGCCTTCTTTACGAATCAACTTGGTTTGGCATTCTGGGCAATGCGTGATGTATTTTGTAGTTTCAACTTCACTTCCGCGTTGCGCTACACCAATAATTTTAGGAATAATTTCACCACCTTTTTCGACAAAAACGTCGTCACCAATTCGAATATCCAATTTTTCAATTTGATCCGCGTTGTGCAATGAAGCTCGTTTGACAATCGTTCCAGCCAATTGCACTGGTTCTAAATTAGCAACTGGTGTAATGGCACCCGTTCGACCAACTTGGTACGAAATCGAATTGAGTCGCGTGGTAACTTGCTCTGATTTGAATTTGTAAGCAATCGCCCAACGTGGTGATTTGGCAGTGTAACCTAATTCTTGTTGGTGATCAAAACTATTGACTTTGATTACCACACCATCCGTTTCGTAAGGTAAATCGTGACGGTGAACATCCCAATAATTGATGTATTCGAAAACTTCTTCTAAATTGTGGGCTAATTTGGATTGTGAAGGCACTTTAAAACCCCAATTACGCGCAGTTTCCAAACCCTCATATTGTGAATTGAACGGTAAATTTTGTCCCGTAATGAAATACAACAAACAATCCAATGGTCTTTTGGCAACTTCGGTACTGTCTTGTAATTTTAAACTTCCCGAAGCTGTATTTCTTGGATTGGAATAAGGCGTTTCGCCAATTTCAATCAACTCTTGGTTCATCTTTTCAAAACCGTCAAGCGGAAGAATAATCTCGCCTCGAATATCAAATTTAGGTGGAAAATTACCTTTTAATTCTAATGGAATCGAACGAATCGTTTTGATATTGTTGGTTACATCGTCGCCTTGAATGCCGTCGCCACGAGTAACTGCGCGTAATAATTTTCCATTTTCATAAGTAATTGAAATGGATGCGCCGTCGTACTTCAATTCACAGGTATATTGCAAATCGACATCACCCAACATTTTTTGAATTTTGGTTTCCCAATCAATCAAATCTTCCTTCGAATACGAATTATCCAACGAATACATTCTGTTTTCGTGAACCACAGTTTGAAAGTTTTTGGTGATGGTTCCTCCTACTCGTTGTGTTGGCGAATTGGCATCAAAAAACTCCGGATGTTTAGTTTCTAACTCTTGTAATTGCTTTAGTTTTTGATCAAACTCAAAATCACTAATTGTGGGTTTGTCCAACACATAATAGTTGTGGTTGTGTTGGTTGAGTTCGTTGCGTAATTCGTGAATGATTTTTTCGACTTCCATAAATGCGAATCGATAGTATTAATTAGTTGGTACTTTTTTTAAATTCTAAATACAATTGCCCAATGAGTATGGCCAAGCCAAAACTGAGCAATGTTCCAATCAAAATGTATTCGGTTAATCTAATTTCTTTGTTTTCTTTCAAATCACCAAACCTAAAAATAGATTTAGCGGCCAATAAAAAGCCAATTCCTTCCCAAAACGACATCACTACAAAAGTAAAAACAAATAATCGTTCTAGCATTCCGATGTACTTTCCTGCTTCATTAATGCCACCATTCGGCAAAGTGTAATTAAAGAGTTCTAATACTTTTTTCATTAAAATTGACGCAACATAAGTAACGCTAATTAGTGCAATCAAAAGCAAATAATTTTTTTCGCTCAACAGTTGGTCAAAATCGATTTTGTAATTATAATAATACCTTACGAATAAAGCAATTGAAAAGGCATGCAACAATTGATCGAGCAGCAAGTTATTGATACTTGATAATTTATTTTTGATGATAATTTTGGTAAAAATATCAATTAATAAATGAACTACAGCAAGCAGAACGACAGCAAAAATGTATTGTTTTTCAAATTTAGTAATTAACAATAGTAATGATAAATGAATCAATCCATGAAAATACAATTGTTTCGATTGCCATCGATTGCGATCAATATCACTTACCATTGCATTGGTTTGCAACACAAAGTCGCCCAATAAATGTGACAACACTATTTTCATTAGCAATTCAAACATTCTTTCGCTTTTTTACTGAATAAATCAAGTGTTAGCATTAACTCATCGTAAGCACCTCTTTTGAGTGCTTTGTTGATGGTTGTACTGTCTTTTTCTAGTCGTTTGGCCATTTCTTTCTGTTTCAAACCTTTATTGGTGAGCGCATAAAATAAGGTTTCTGAAGTCACAGGTTTCCAACTATCCGCAATAAAACTCACTAACCGCAAAATAGGATTAAAATATTCGTCAAAGGTTACATTTGGGCTTTTTAAAAGCAAGGTGTTGTTTTTTAATCGTTCAAAACTTTCGCCCGAATTGACGTGTGCAGTTCCGAAGGATTCAGTGATTTTTTTTTCTTCGCTGTCTTTCTCTCCAATTCCGACTGACATTCTCACATCAATTAGATTACTTGATTTGATTAGCGCTTTTATACACAAAACGGTTTCCAAAGCATGCGCTACTTCCACTTCTACTTGAAAACTATCGCCTCTGTAGATTTCCCATTTTTGAGGATCTTTTACTATTTCAGCTAGATAATCTTTTAATTTGGGTTGCCAAATTTCGGGATTAACTGCTCTAGAATTAATAATATCACCTGTAATAACTGCTATCATAAGTATATGATTTTTCACAAATATACTAAAAATGGTCTAAAAAAGGCATTTTTTAAAAAATGCTGTATTTAGACCATTTTTGTTTATTTGATTAATTGGCTTATTTAGACCAATATTTAATAAATGGTCGAAAAAAGCCAATCAAAAAAGCTATTGTTGAATTATACCATTGATTTGAATGTACAATTGACCATCACTCAAAATAGCACCTTGTGTTATTAGATCAAAAATGGCAGAATTTCGTTCGTTATCATATTCTTTTTTACCCAAATGAATTTCCACCGTTTCGGTAAACATATTGTCACTCAACCATTGCAAACCTTCTTTCGTTAGAAAATCGACTGAAGTGTCTAATGATTTCAATACTATGGATTGAATATAACTTTCCTGACAATGAAAAAGAAAAACATGATTTTTAGAAAAATGTTCCAAAAATTTAGCATTCGTTAGAACGCCTTCCCAAATCAAATCCGAAAAAATATCTAGTTCTTGTTCGGCTACTTCGGGTTGGGTTGTTTTGATTTCATCCCATTCTTTTTTATCGACGGATTGCGAAGCGAGGAAATTGGCGAATTCCTGATGTAATACTTCGAATTGTTCTTTGGTGAGTCTTTTGTATTTCATGATATAGCCGCAAAGGCACTAAGGCGCTAAGTTAATTTTCATTTAGTGTTAAAAAAAAATCCCGATTTGCATCGGGACTTTGTATTTAAAAATCGAACTGATTATTGTTCAGCGATGATTTCGTAAGGTAATTCTACCACTACATCTCTATGTAAACGGATTGATGCAGTATATTTACCTGTACGTTTTACAGTTCCGCTAGTGATGAATTTTCTATCGATAGCTTGACCTGCATTTTCCAATGCTTGTGCTATGTCAATATTGGTAACAGAACCAAATAATTTTTCACCACCTGCTTTTGAAGTAATTTTGATATCTAAAGCTTTTAATGCTTCAGCTAATTTTTTCGCATCGTCTACGATTTTAGCTTCTTTGTGCGCTTTTTGCTTTAAATTTTCTGCTAAAACTTTTTTAGCTGAAGGTGTTGCTAAAGTAGCAAAACCTTGTGGTATTAAGAAATTACGACCGTAACCTGGTTTTACAGATACTACATCGTCTTTGAACCCTAAATTTTGAACGTCTTGTTTTAATATAATTTCCATAATCTTGCTTCTTTATTATTTTAGTAAATCAGCCACATATGGCATTAATGCTAAGTGACGCGCTCTTTTTACAGCTACAGACACTTTTCTTTGGTACTTTAATGAAGTTCCTGTCAAACGACGTGGTAAAATTTTACCTTGCTCGTTTACAAACTTTAATAAGAAATCGGCATCTTTATAGTCGATGTATTTGATTCCTGATTTTTTGAAACGACAATACTTTTTAGTTTTGTTAGTTTCGATGTTCAAAGGCGTTAAATATCTAATATCTCCGTCTTTTTTTCCTTTTGCTGATTGCTCTATTGTAGACATACTATTTACGCTTTAATTTTTAATTTTTCTCTTCTTCTCTCTGCCCAAGCTACTGCGTGTTTATCTAAACTTACTGTCAAGAAACGCATTACTCTTTCGTCACGTCTAAACTCAGTTTCGAACGCTAACAATACTTCTGGAGCTACTTGGAACTCAAATAAATGGTAAAAACCACTTTTTTTGTTTTGGATTTCGTAGGCTAATTTTTTTAAGCCCCAATCCTCTTTTGATACCATCTTAGCACCGCGTGAAGTAAGAAAATCTTCAAATTTGCTTACTGTTTCCTTTACCTGAACATCAGATAAAACGGGATTTAAGATGAAAACAGTTTCGTAATGATTCATAATAAATATGTATTAATTAAATAAAATTGGGTGCAAAAGTAATTATATTAATTCAAAATCCAACTACAGAATGTTAAAAATCGCCCAAATGCAAAAAAATACTGCTTAAAAGTAAAAAAAATCGACAAAAGTTAGTTTTTGTGAAAAATTGTAGTATCTTTACCGCACCAAATCTTAAAATAAAAACAGTATGAAACTAAATTGTGTAGTTGTTGATGACAGTACGCTACAGCGAATGGTCATTACAAAGTTAGTAAATAATCATCCCAATTTACATTTGGTTGGTGATTTTTCTAACGCAATTGAAGCTAAAAATTGCATGACTGTGCATACAGTAGATTTAATCTTCTTGGATGTAGAGATGCCAATCATTAGTGGTTTTGATTTTATTGACGGCTTACAAGTTAAACCTCAAATTATATTCATTACTTCTAAAGCGGATTATGCGTTAAAAGCGTTTGATTATGACGCTACCGATTACTTACAAAAACCGATTGTTTTGGAGCGTTTCAACGCTTCTGTGAAAAGAGCATTAGACCTACATATGCTTCGTCAAGACAATCATGACATGGAAGGCGATCACATTTTTATTAAGAGTAACTTGAAAAAATTAAAAGTGTACACTAATAAGATTAAATGGATCGAAGCTTACGGTGACTATGTAAAAGTAGTTACTGAAGAAGACACTAATTTGGTGCTTTCTACGATGAAATCATTTGAAAAAGATCTTTCGAAAGACAAATTCATCCGCGTTCACAAATCCTACATCATTAATATTGATAAGGTAGAGCGATTTAACAGTAAATTTGCCGAAATTGGTGTAACTAAAATTCCTTTAAGCCGAAACAAAAAAGAAGATTTAGTCAAAGCCTTAGCAATAGCTTAATAAAAATCCACATTTACAGTAACTTTTATCGTTCTGTATTGTGCAATAACATCAAAACTATTCAGTATTTTCTGGATAGTTTTTTTTGTTGTACCTAATGGCTTTTCTTGCGGAATCTTTATCATAATGGTACGAATGTACTCATTGCGAATTCGATTAATTGCAGGTTCTTCAGGACCTAAAACTGGAATGTCCAAATTTTGAGCTAACACTTGGTACAACCACATCGAACCTTCTTTTAACTTGTCGAAATCACGGTGTTTTAAAGTCAAACGTATGAGTTTGTAAAACGGCGGATAATGGTAAATTTTGCGTTCGTAGAGTTGTTCTTTATACATTTCATCAAAACGATTCAACGTGACTTGCTGAATGATCGAATGCAACGGATTGTAAGTTTGGATAATCACTTTTCCTTTTTTATCCGAACGTCCAGCTCTTCCTGCAACTTGTGTCATCATCTGAAAACTGCGCTCAAAAGCTCTGAAATCAGGATAATACAACATGGTGTCGGCGTTCATAATTCCGACTAATGAGACATTATCAAAATCCAAACCTTTGGCCAACATTTGGGTTCCAACTAAAATATCGATTTCTCTATTTTTAAATGAATCGATAATGCGTTCAAAACTGTATTTGCCACGCGTAGTATCTTGATCCATTCGTTTGATATTTTTGGAAGGAAATAATTCGGCCAATTCCAGTTCAATCTGCTCGGTTCCAAAACCTTTGGTGGTCAAATCAACACTAGAACACGCATGACAATTAGTTGGTTTGGCAATCGAGTGACCGCAATAATGGCATCGCAATTGGTTTTTGAATTTGTGGTACGTCAAACTTACGTCGCAGTTCGGGCATTGAGGTACATTTCCACACGTCAAACATTCTAAAACAGGCGAAAATCCTCGGCGGTTTTGAAATAAAATGACTTGTTCGCCCAGCGAAAGTGCTTCGGCAATCGCATCGATTAAAGTCAAGCTAAAATGACCTTTCATTTTTTTGCGGAAATAACTGTCCTTCAAATCGACCAATTCAATTTCGGGCAACGGTGCTTTTCCAAAACGCTCGGTGATTTCTACAAAACCATACTTTTGAGATTGTGCATTGTAATACGTTTCGATGCTTGGTGTAGCAGAACCTAATAAAACTTTGGCTTTGTGACTGTTTGCCAACACAATCGCAGCATCGCGAGCGTGATAACGTGGTGAAGGATCTTGTTGTTTGAAAGTCGCTTCGTGTTCTTCGTCAATGATAATCAAACCTAAATTGGAAAATGGTAAAAATAACGCCGACCTTGCTCCTATTACGATTTTGGCTTTCTCTGAATTAGACAAAACTTGATGCCACACTTCTACTCGCTCGTTGTTGGAATATTTGGAGTGAAAAACTGCGACTTGGTTTCCGAAATAGGCCGTCAAGCGGGAAACCAATTGTGTGGTCAAAGCAATTTCGGGCAATAAATACAAAATTTGCTGTTCCGTTTTGAGGTATTCTTCGATTTGCTTGATGTAAATTTCGGTTTTACCCGAAGAAGTGACACCATGCAACAAACAAACTTCTTTGGTTTGAAAAGCCAAATTGATTTGTTCAAAAGCTGCATGTTGTGCTGGACTTAAAATTAAATTTTGATCGATTTTGTTTCCTTCAAAATTGATGCGATCTTCTTGAATCTGATATTCTTCAAAAATAAATTTATCAACCAATGCTTTCAAAACAGCTGAAGAAAATTGGGACACCGAAAGCAATTGTTTAACGGAAATTGGTTTTTTCTCTTGTGCATTCAATTGAAAATAATACATCAACAGTTCTTTTTGTTTGGCAGCTTTGAGTTGGTCGAGCAGTTGAATAAGTTTTTCTTCAGATGAGAAGTTCTCATGCAAACGAATGTATTTGACCAATTTAGGTTTGTATTCTTCTTGAATTTCTTCTTGAAGTTGAACAATATTTTTACTAATCAATTGCTGAATAACGGGAACGACTTTCTTTTTATTGAGAATCGCCATTACGTCGTTGACTTTGAGCGAACTTTGGTGTTGTAAGGCTTCGTAGATGAGAAACTCTTCGTCAGACAACTGTGTTTCGTCAACAAATTGGTCGGAACGTTGACTCAGCAAGGTTTCACTTTCTAAAATCAAAGCGCTTGGCATGGCGCCGCGAAAAACATCGCCAATGTTACACATGTAATATTGTGCAATCCATAGCCAATGTTGAATTTGAAGTAAATTAACGATCGGTTTTTCGTCTAGAATTTGATGTATTTCTTTGGCTTCGTAAAGTGTTGGTGGAATTTGGTGCAAATCGACCACCAAAGCCGTGTACATTTTATTTTTTCCAAAAGGAACCATGACACGCATTCCGATTTGGATAAAATGGAATTCGGCTTCAGAAACTTTGTACGTAAAAGTTTTGGGTAAGGCTAACGGTAAAATGGCTTCGATGAAAAACATTTTGAGATACGATTTACGATTTACAAATTACGAAGTAAAAAGTGAGAAAAGTAAATGAAAATGTTATTTTTTTACTCGGTACCAATATTGCGTTCTGCCTAAGATAGGAACGCCAATATAGCCTCTGATTTTGAGTTTATCGTTGTTGACCAATTTAATAAAACAATCGTAATATTTGCCATTTTTTGGATCGAGTACTTCACCACCGTTGTATTCTTCATCGTCTTTTTTCATGTCTTTGATGATCACTAACCCCATTAAAGGCTTGTCTTTTTCTTCGCAACAACAGCGTGAACATTTTTTGTAGCGATGCTCCGGTTCGAAGATTTCGCATATTCGAGCAAAGTAAACTCCGTCGCGCTCGTAGATTTCAACAACACCTTTTTCTTTGCCCGTAATGTCGTCGATGGTTTTCCATTTTCCGAGTATGGATTGTGCCGACAAAGTCAATGTCAGCAGTACGAAAACAATGGTAAACAGAGCGCCTTTTAACATAATTCTACTGAAAATCAGATGTTTGTTGAAGTACAAATATAGTTTTTTTTTGCACAACTCAAAACGTGTTGATAACTTCTACGCGACTAACCTAACCCTGATTGAAGCAAGTATCCTTTTTTGTCTATCATTTTTTTTGAAAACAATAACGTTAAAAAACACATAGTGCGATAGAATTTCAACAAAAAAGATACTGCGTAAAGCAGGACCAGAAGTCTACAAAGCACTAGGTTTGTGTTTCTAATTCTTTTAATTTTTCGCGTTTCAATTTTTGAATTAAAGCGTTGAGTTCGAAACCTAAAAGTAGAATCATGCAATTGATCCAAATGTAGAACATTACGATAAGTAGCGTTCCAATAGAGCCGTAAAGTTCGTTGTATTTGGAAAACTTGACTACCCAAATGCCGAAAAAATACGACGATAGTATGATTAAAATAGTAGTAAAAACCGATCCAATTGATATGAATGCGCGTTTGCCATCGCGTTTGATTCCGAATTTGAACAAAAACGAAGTAGTGATTAAAATCATGAGAATCAGGAAGATGTAGCGACTCATTTCAATAATTGGAATATCTTCAGAAAGTACGTCCTGTATTTTGCTCATTTGGATTAATACTTCCGAGATTACTATAGCCGCGACCGTGATAATTAAGACAAACGAAAGCAGAATAGACATACCGAGCGCCACCAAATATTGTCTCAGAAATTTTCGTTTGAGTGTGATGTGCGCTGATGTTTCAAATCCGCCCATAATGGCATTGACGCCGTTGGTCATCAACAAAATTGCCATAAAAAAACCCGTAGAAATTAATCCTGAGTGACTGTTATGAAGAATGTCGTTGATGATTTTGGAGATGGCTTCGTAAGTGGTTGGAGGTACGCCATCTTGCACAAATGCGAGAAAATCTTCTTGAAAACCCGGAATTGGAATGTACGGAATAAGATTTAAAATGAACAATGCAAACGGGAACAACGCCATAAAGAAACTGAAAGCAATAGCTGCTGCACGGTACGATAGAGCACCTTCAATGATTCCAGTAACATACAAATCGAGTAACTCATACAACGACAAACCGTGTAGCCAAGGCAATTTGATGCTATTTAAAAGCGCTATAAGTTGCTTGATCACAGGCAAATTTTTTATACGTTGTTCGAGGGTCATTTTTTAGACTGCTTAGAATTTTAGACTTTATGGATTGTTAGACTATAAGACTACAGGATGTATAGCATTGATTCTATTTCATTTTTCTGAGTGACTCTTTAAAAGGTTCTAAATCGCCTTCTTTAATACCTTCAAAATACTTTGACACCAAGTCTTCCGTAAGGTAAACATACTCTTTCATTTCATCACCATCGTAATACTCTGAAACCAGTCTTCCTGTTGGAATGGCGACCAAATCAATGGCAGAATCAGGATGTTGAATAACGTGAGTAGCATCGTTGTTAAAATCAAAAGTGATTGGCTTATTGTGTTTGCGGTTTTCTGTTTTTTCGAAATACAACGCAATAATTTTAGCTTCTTTTATTTGGGATTTTTTGACCAAAGCCACAGCATAAAAGTCTTCTTTAAAATTTTGACCTATGTTCAAAACAAATAACTTGGCAACTCCTGAAACCTCTTTATTTCCGTTAATCGCATCCAATTTAATCGTGCTTAATTCATTCAACTCATCAGGCGTTAAATTACGTTGCGCAGAGATAAATGAGAAACAAAAAAACATAGCGAAAAAACAAGTTATTTTATTCATAATAATTTATTTAAATTGCTTTTAAACTCAAATCCATATTATAAACCGAATGTGTTAGCGCTCCTGATGAAATGTAATTCACGCCACATTCTGCATACTGACGAATGGTTTTTTCGTTGATATTGCCCGACGATTCCGTTAAACATTGATTTCCGATTAATTCGACAGCTTTTTTGGTATCTTCAAAATTGAAATTGTCGATTAGAATTCGGTACACGCCTTCATTTTGCAAAATTTCTTTGATTTCGTCGAGGTTCCTTGCTTCAACGATAATTTTAAGTTCTTTATTATTAGTTTTGAGGTATTCTTTCGTTTTGTTGATGGCATTGGTAATTCCGCCTGCAAAATCGTTGTGGTTGTCTTTGAGCATAATCATGTCGTATAAGGCAAAACGATGGTTTTCGCCACCGCCAATTTTGACAGCCCATTTTTCGCAAGCTCGGAATCCAGGAGTAGTTTTGCGTGTGTCGAGCACCTTAGTGTTAGTTCCATCAAGTAAATCAACATATTTGCGAGTTTTAGTAGCGATAGCGCTCATGCGTTGCATTGAATTGAGCACCAATCTTTCTGCTTTTAAAATCGATTGTGATGCGCCAGTTACGTGAAAAACAACATCGCCGTATTTCACTTTTTCACCATCGTTGATGAACGTTTCCACCTGCATTTTCGGATCCACATAATTGAAAACCATTTTGGCAAATGCTACTCCAGCGATGATGCCTTCGTCTTTGACTAATAATTTAGCTTTGCCTTGAGCATTAGCAGGAATACACGCTAAAGAACTGTGATCACCATCGCCTACGTCTTCACGAATGGCGTTTTGAATGATGAGTTGGAGTTCGTTTTGGAATTGTTCTTCTGAAATCATAACCTTTAAATTGTGAGGCTAAAGTAAATAAAAATGTTGAATTAGCTGCTGATTTTTGTGGCATTAGACACTAATTTCAATTGATATGATAATTGTCATAAAAATCAACATCTTCATTGTTTAGCTTTGTAATTGCAAAAAGTGTTGCTATGTCGTTTTCATTAATCCAAAAATACAATGTTCCAGGTCCGAGATACACGAGTTATCCGACGGTTCCGTATTGGGAAGAAGCTGATTTTACTACTGAAAAGTGGAAAAACGACTTTGTGCGTTCCTTTACAGAAAGCAACTCTAGAGAAGGCATTAGCTTGTACATTCACTTACCTTTTTGCGAAAGCATGTGTACGTTTTGCGGATGTAACAAACGAATTACCAAACGTCATGATGTAGAACATCCTTACATTGAAGCCGTTTTGAAAGAATGGAATTTGTATTGTGATATTTTGCCTGAGCAACCTATTATAAAAGAAATTCACTTAGGCGGAGGAACACCGACTTTTTTTGCTCCCGAAAATTTAGAACATTTAATCAACGGACTTTTTAAACGAGCCAAGAAAGCTGATAATCATGAGTTTAGTTTTGAAGGTCATCCGAACAATACAACTCGCTCACATTTACAAAAATTATATGATTTAGGATTTAGACGTGTAAGTTTTGGTGTTCAAGATTATTCGCTAAAAGTTCAAGAAGCCATTCACCGTAATCAACCGTTTCATAACGTAGCCAAAGTGACTTTTTGGGCAAGAGAAATTGGCTATACTTCTGTAAGTCATGATTTGATTTATGGATTGCCATTTCAAACGTTAGAAAATGTTTTAGATACGATAGATAAAACCAATTCGTTGCAACCTGATCGTTTGGCATTTTACAGTTATGCTCACGTTCCGTGGATAAAAGGCAATGGTCAACGTGGGTTTAATGATGATGATTTACCTAAAGATGACGAAAAACGCACTTTGTACGAAGAAGGTAAAAAACGACTAGCTTCGAATCATTACCATGAAATTGGAATGGATCATTTTGCTTTAGAAAACGACAGTATGTTTCAATCGTTTAACGAAGGAAAATTACACCGCAATTTTATGGGTTACACCTCATCAAAAACACAATTAATGATTGGTTTGGGTGTTTCATCAATTAGTGATAGTTGGTATAGTTTTGCACAAAATGTCAAAACAATTGAAGAATATTACAATAAACTCAAACACAACGAATTGCCTGTTTTTAGGGGCCATTTATTGACCGCAGAAGATTTGATTATTCGTCAACATATATTGAACTTAATGTGTCAGTTTCACACTTCATGGAGTAGTACTGATATGGGTTTTGCTGAGTTGGCTGATGTTTTATTTCAATTAAAAGAAATGGAAAAAGACGGTTTGGTTAGCATTACTTCTAATTCGGTTACAGTGAATGAAAAAGGCAAACCATTTGTACGCAATATATGCATGGCTTTTGATTTGCGTTTGAAACGAAAAGTGCCGCACACCGAGTTGTTTTCGATGACGATATAAAAAAACACCTACTTTAAGAGGTGTTTTTTTAGTTTATAACTTACTTAATGATTTACTTTAAATAAGTATAAATTTCGTCTTTTAAATGTAGTAATTGTGATTTTAATTCGTGTGCATATTCATCAATTACAATTTCTTCATCGGTATTGATGCGGTGAATTCGGTGCTCCAACTCGTGATAATCATCGAATAATTTTCTGAAATGGTGATTATCAACTTTAAGTTGGTGAATTTTTTCCTGGTATTCAGGAAATTCGTGTAATAAATCGTGTCTTTCCATGACTCAAAATTTTTGGGTTAATTAATTATGACAATTGGCGTTTGCTTGTACGAAAAGATCGAGATTGCTAGGAGAAACGTGGTCAATGTTTAATCCTAATCCTCTCAGAATAAATAGTGTTCCAATGATAATTGTTACCAAAGGAATAATCTTTTGGATTTTGTTTCTAAACGTTTGAGTAATAATGCTTGATGCATATACTACTCCACTCATCAACGGAATTGTTCCTAAGCCATACAATAACATGTATGAAACACTCAACATTGTATTTTGCATGGCAATGGCACCAAATAATGCAGCGTAAACCATTCCGCAAGGCAACAAACCATTTAATAATCCAATGGTGAACAACGCATCTGGAGATTTTCGTTTGAACTGTGCGCCTAAATTACTTTTGATACTAGCAATTATTTTGTAAATAGGTTTTGAAAAATTGTATTGAGCAAAAACCCGATCAGGTACTAATGCAATTACAATCATCAAAACACCAACTACAATAGACAATCTTTGTTGGAAGCCAGCTAAGAATAATCCTTTTCCTAACAAGCCAAAAAACAATCCTAACATACCATAAGAGGTAATTCTACCCAATTGATACGTTAGGATTTGTAATGCTTTTTTTGTTGGATTTTTATGATCAACAGGCAACATCATTGCTATTGGTCCGCACATACCAATACAATGCAAGCTACTGATTAATCCAAAAAACAAAGCAGTGTATAACATTTTTAAAGTGTTATAGGTTAAATTTTTCTTTATCTAAATAGTCTTTACCTTCATAACTCCAGTCTAAAGCAATGTCCCAACGACCGCCAACCAAGTTTTTTTTAGGTATGAGCAAACGAGGACTTGACAGCGAAATTGGACTCTCGAAATCAAGTTTTTTGTTTGACGGTCGATATAAGGACACTTTGCCTGTTACTTTTGTATAATCAATATCTTTTGGAAATAGCACTACAATTCCGTCGGCTTCAACGCTAAATTTAATGGCTGAATTTCGATCGTAGGCATTTTGTTCTTTTTCTAGTTCTTTTTCAAAACCTTGTTCTTTTTGATAGTATTTTTCGACTACCAATTCATTGTCGTATTTACTGTTAGATTGCACTTTAAAAACAAAGAACAATATAAAACTCATAAATAATCCAAATGCAATTACAATTCCGGTTCCCCAATTAATCCTCATGATTTCTATCTTTTTTTATTCAAAACTTCTTGGTCCAATGAAGTTAGTTGTTGTTGTTTCAATCTCTTTATTACCTTCATAAACGCCAATTTTAATTTCCGTTTTATCGGTTTCTAACAGCGCTTGATTGATTTCAATAAACATGGTTCCTTTAGCTAAACCTTCTCTTGGAATACTAATTTTGTTATTTCCAACTACTTTAATTTCGCCTTTGATACCGATTAACTTCATAGTTACATCTTTGAAATCAGCTTCGGTTTTGTTAACAATTTTGAATGTATAAATGTTGCTAAGGTTGTCACCTTTGTGTTGGAACAATTGCCCTGGAAGATGTAAAACAGTAGCTTCAACATCATTTCGTAAGAACAACATTCCGATGAAAACACCTGTCAAAATAGCTAAAACAGCGATATAGCCTTTCATACGAGTAGTGAGCTTGAACTTTTCTTTCTTTACAATCTCATCTTCACTTGCATAGCGGATTAATCCTTTAGGCAATCCAACTTTTTCCATAATTGTGTCACACTCATCGATACAAGCCGTACAATTGATGCACTCCAACTGTGTTCCGTTACGAATATCAATTCCAGTTGGGCAAACGTGAACGCAGACTTTACAGTCGATACAATCGCCTTTTCCTAAAGCAGCTCGATCTTCATTTTTATTGAATTTAGCTCTACCTGTTTCGCCTTCACCACGCACATGGTCGTAAGCTACATTGATGGTTTTATTATCTAAAAGAACACCTTGCATTCTTCCGTAAGGACAAGCAATGATACACACTTGTTCTCTAAACCAAGCATAAATAAAATAGAAAACACCCGTAAAAATCAACAAAGCAATGAGCGTTCCAGCATTTTTGGTTGGCCCTTCTTTGATGAATCGAATCAGTTCGTCGCTACTTATCAAATACGCAAGAAATACATTCGCAATAATGAACGAAATCAGGAAGAAAATAATTGTTTTTGTTACTTTTTTTCGAATCTTTTCTGCATCCCAATCTTGTTTGGCTAAGCGCATTTGAGCTGCTCTATCTCCTTCAATCCAAAATTCAATTCGTCTGAAAAGCATTTCCATAAAAATAGTTTGAGGACAAAACCATCCACAAAATATTCTACCAAAAGCCACTGTAAAAAGAGCTAAACCAACTACACCGATAATCATTGATATTACAAACAAATGAAAATCTTGTGGCCAAAATGGGAAGCTAAAAATATTGAAACGTCTTTCGAGGACATTGAACATTAGAAACTGATTTCCATTGATTTTTACAAATGGAGCGCCGAATAAAAAGAGTAATAAAAAGTAGCTCAACCACTTTCTTCTATCATAAAATTTCCCAGATGGAATTTTAGGAAAAATCCATGCTCTTTTACCCTTACTATCGATAGTAGCAATGGTATCTCTAAAACTATCTTCTTGACTATTTGACATGGTATTTGAAATGAATCACGCGAATTTTAACAATCCGCGTGATGATTATAATCTTATTTTTTTTCTGCCACTTTGGTACTGTCAGTAGCAGTTGCTTTGGCATCAGCAGGCGCAGCAGCACCTTCTTCAACCCATAATTTTGCTTCAGCCTCAACTGGTTTTGCACCAGCTGGTTTACTTCCTTGTAAAGAAAGTACATAACTAGCCACTTTTTGTATATCAGATGGTTTGATATTAGATTTCCAAGGCACCATACCCTTTCCTTCACGTCCACCTTCAGAAATGGTTTTGAAAACATTTTTGATTCCACCACCATTAATCCAATATTCGTCGGTTAAGTTTGGCCCGATTTGTCCTCCACCATCGGCTTTGTGACAAGCCACACAAGCGTTAGTAAATATTTCTTTTCCTTTTGCTAAACTTTCTGCATCCGTTAATAACGTTACTTTATCAACGTTCATTTCGTCAGGAGCAGTTGATTTATTTTTTTCGATTTCAGCTTGAGCTAACTCTACCTCAGTTGCATATTCTTGTGCTTGATTGTAATCGCCAAACACGTGAAAACGCAATAAATAAACAAAAGCGAAAATAATTGTAGCATAGAAAAGATACACCCACCAAGGAGGTAAAACATTATCTAACTCTTTAATTCCGTCGTAATCATGATCCAACATTACATCGGCATCATGTTCGATTTCTTTAGAACGCGTTAGCTTTTTCATTAAATTTTTCATGAATGGACTTTCAGAAAAAGATACTGATTGTGCTTCGGCTAATTTTTGTTTTTGTTCTTCTGTCAACATATGATAAGTCACTTTGTCAACAGCATTGGTTACAATTTCAATTGCGATTAATAAGAACAAGAATACGCCTAAAAACAGCATTACCATTGGATACTTAATAAAAGCAGGATGATCACCAGAATCAATAAAATATTCCATTGCTGCAAACACTGTTGCAAATATCACTGGAACTCTAACGTATGATGGAAATAATTTTTTCATTATATAACTTTTATAATTTTTGATTAGTCTTTCAGAGGAAGATTACTTAATTCATTTATCGTTTCTTTTTTGTACGTCATTGCCCAAATAAAGAAGGCTACAAATACAGTAAAGAATATCGTTAGTGAAATGATGGGATAGATAGACACACCGTCAATCGTTTCCATATTATGTTTGATGAATTTTAGCATAACTTCTATTTTTTAACTTTAATATCAGTACCCAATCGTTGTAAATATGCGATAAGTGCTACAATTTCTCTGTCTTTCATCGGAACAAATTTTTCACCTTTTGCTTCCGCTTTTTTCTTACTATCCTCGTATGATTTCACAAAATCAGGATCGTTATACAAGTTTTTCTCAATGGCTTCGGATTGTGCTGCAATGCTAGTTTTAGCGTTAGCAATATCTTCTTTAGTATAAGGAACACCTAAAGTAACCATGGCTTCCATTTTTTTCTCAGTCATTGAATAATCCATCGGACTATTGGCAAACAACCATTTGTAACCTGGCATAATTGAATTAGGAGAAGTACTTTGTGGATTCCACATGTGATTGAAATGCCAGTTATCATTGTATTTTCCACCTAGTCTATGTAAATCTGGCCCTGTACGTTTTGAACCCCAAAGGAATGGATGTTGGTATACATATTCACCTGCTTTAGAGTACTCACCATAACGCTCTACTTCTGAACGGAATGGACGAATCATTTGAGAGTGGCAACCTACACAACCTTCACGGATGTACAAATCTCTTCCTTCTAATTCAAGAGGAGTATAAGGTTTAACAGCAGCGATAGTTGGTATATTTGATTTTACCATAATGGTTGGAATAATTTGAATAATACCACCAATTAAAATTGCTACAGTTGTTAATAAAGTAAATTGAACTGGTTTACGCTCTAACCAAGCATGCCATTTTTCACCTTTCAATCTGCTTCCGCTGATTGTAGCTAGTGCAGGAGCTTCTGCTAATTCATCTTCAACCGCTGATCCAGCCATAACTGTTTTTACCACGTTATAAACCAATACTATAACACCCACAAAATATAAAGTACCACCAATAGCACGCATCCAATACATTGGAATAATTTGCGTTACAGTTTCAAGGAAGTTACCGTAAACTAAAGTTCCGTCAGGATTGAATTGTTTCCACATAGAAGCTTGAGTAAATCCAGCGACATACATTGGAAGTGCGTATAAAATAATACCTAAAGTACCTATCCAGAAGTGGAAATTAGCCAATTTTTCAGAAAACAATTTGGTTTTGGTCATTCGAGGTATTAACCAATAAATCATACCGAATGATAAGAAACCGTTCCATGCTAAAGCTCCAACGTGAACGTGAGCTATAATCCAATCGGTAAAGTGTGCAATAGCATTTACGTTTTTCAATGAAAGCATCGGACCTTCAAATGTTGCCATACCGTAACCAGTAATTGCAACTACGAAAAATTTCAATACAGCATCTGTACGCACTTTATCCCAAACACCACGAAGTGTTAATAAACCATTAATCATACCACCCCAAGATGGAGCGATCAACATTACAGAGAAAACAACACCTAAATTTTGTGCCCAATCTGGAAGAGCAGAATACAATAAGTGGTGAGGTCCAGCCCAAATGTAAATGAAAATTAACGACCAGAAGTGAATAATAGAAAGTCTGTATGAATATACTGGGCGATTAGCCGCTTTTGGAACAAAGTAATACATCATTCCTAAGAAAGGTGTTGTAAGGAAGAAAGCTACTGCATTGTGTCCGTACCACCATTGTACTAAAGCGTCTTGAACTCCAGCGTATACTGAGTATGATTTTAAACCCGAAACAGGCAATTCTAAACTATTGAAAATATGAAGTACAGCAACTGTTACGAATGTAGCAATGTAAAACCAGATGGCTACATAAATGTGACGTTCTCTTCTTTTGATAATGGTTCCAATCATATTGATACCAAAAACCACCCAAATCAAGGCGATTGCAATATCAATTGGCCATTCTAACTCAGCGTATTCTTTAGAAGTTGTAATTCCTAAAGGTAAAGTAATCGCTGCTGCTACAATGATTAATTGCCATCCCCAAAAGTGAACATTACTTAAAAAGTCGCTCAACATTCTGGTTTTGAGTAAGCGTTGCATTGAGTAATAAACTCCAGCAAACATAGCGTTACCCACAAAAGCAAAAATCACCGCATTAGTGTGTAAAGGTCGTAATCGTCCAAAACTTAAAAACGAAATTCCATCCGTAAGATTTGGGAAAAGGAAAAAGATAGCGAGTATTAAACCCACTAACATTCCCACAACTCCAAACAGGATGCTCGCGTAGACGAATTTCTTTACAATTTTGTTGTCGTAATAAAATTGTTGCATTTCCATAATTATAATTGTTTTTCTTCGGTTATTTTAATTTGATTTTTATTTGTTTCTTTTCGTAGTTCGTCGTCAAATAACATTCTGACTGACGGAGTATAGTCGTCGTCGTATTGTCCGGACTTAACCGCGCGGATAAATGCATATAAAAATGCAATTGCTACTACTATACTGATGGATATTAATAAATAAATGACACTCATACCTCTAATTTGTGTTAACAAAGTTACTTGGGCTTATTTTTATAAAATATGACATTTGTCATACTCTTAAAATTCTCTTAAAATTTATTTACGCCGAGCAAAATAATTACTCATAATCGTCACAAAACTTACAATGGTTATAGTGCTTAAAGGCATTATTATTGCGGCAACTAAAGGCGACAAATTACCTGTAACTGCATAACTTAGTCCAACAACATTATACAACAATGACAAACCAAAGCTCATGTAAATGGTTTTCATGGCGTTTTTAGAATAATTCATAAAAAACGCAATTCGATCAAACTGTGACGCGTCTAAAATTCCGTCGCAAGCAGGAGAAAAAACATTTACATTTTCTGAAATAGAAATTCCGACATTACTTTGTGCTAAAGCGCCTGAATCGTTCAAACCATCACCTACCATCATTACGTTTTTGCCTTGTGATTGTAGACTTTCTATGTAGGCAAGCTTTTCTTCTGGTTTTTGATTGAAAACTAAAGTCGTATTGCTTGGTAGCATTTTTTCGAGTATTTTTCGTTCTCCATCATTATCACCAGAAAGCACTACGATATTGTATTTTTTAGCTAATCTTTCAAATAGCTGTTCCAAGCCATTTCGATATTGATTATTAAACACGTAGCTTCCCTTGTAAACACCATTAATTTCAACATGCACTTTGGTTTTCTTATGCGTGTTCTCGCTCATGTGTTGTAAGTACTGTGACGAACCTAATTTGATCGTGTCGTTTTGGATAGAAGCAAAAATTCCTTTTCCAATTACTTCTTCAAAATGCGTGACTTCCATTTTATCAAAATGCGGAATGAACTCGTACAAACGTCGACTCAATGGATGATTGGAACCACGAAGTACGTTCTTTAATAGTTTCAAATCAGCGTCATTCAACGGTGTTCCTTCATATGTAATCGCAGTTTTTTTATTGGTAGTGATGGTTCCAGTTTTATCAAAAACTATCGTATCTACTTTGGCGAGTTGTTCAATTACTAAAGCATTTTTTAGATAAAATTTTCTATTTCCTAAAATGCGCAACACATTTCCCAACGTAAATGGCGCTGTCAATGCCAATGCACACGGGCAAGCTACAATCAAAATCGCCGTAAAAACATTAAATGCTGTTGTAGTATCAAAAAACAACCAATAGACAAAGGAAACAACTGCCAATCCTAGTAATGCTGGCGTAAAATAGCGGCTGATTTTGTCGGTTATGGTTTTGTGTTTTTGTTCGACTCTTTTCTGAAAAACATCATTGCTCCACAATTGCGTGAGGTAACTTTGTGAAACCGAAAACAATACTTCCATTTCGATGACTTTGCCCAATTGCTTTCCTCCTGCGAACACTTTGTCTCCCGATTTTTTTTCAATTGGAACTGCTTCGCCTGTAACAAAACTGTAATCTATCGATGCCTTTTCAGAAATTAAAATCCCGTCTACAGGAATCAGTTCTTGGTTGCGAATAAGTAATCTGTCGCCTTTCTCAATAGCATACACTTGAACTGCTTCTTCTTTTCCGTCAGGTAAAACTTTGGTTATTGCAATGGGAAAATACGATTTATAATCGCGTTCAAAGGATAAGAAATCGTAGGTCTTGGTTTGAAATAATTTACCCAAAAGCATAAAGAAAATCAATCCACACATACTGTCAAAAAAGCCTTGACCGTAGTCAAAAACGATGTCCACAGTACTTCGTACAAACATCACAACAATTCCTAGTGCAATTGGAATATCAATATTCAATAAACCCGATTTGATGCTTTTCCAAGCCGAAACATAATAACCCGAAGCCGAGTAAACGAATGCTGGCAATGATAAACCAAAAATCAACCAACGGAAAAATCCACGGTATTGATTGATCCAAAATTCTTCTACTTCAAAATATTCGGGGAACGAAAGCAACATGATATTTCCAAAACAGAAAAATGCTACTCCGATTTTATAAATTAAAGAGCGATCAACGTTCTTTTTACCTTCATCAAAGTTTTCTAAACTAATGTAAGGCTCATAACCAATAGAACTGAGTAATTCGACAATATTTTTTAGTGTTGTTTTTTGTGGATTGTAAGTTACACGCACTTTTTTCTCTGGAAAATTTACCTGAGAAGCATTTATCCCTGATTGTAGTTTTTGCAGATTCTCTAAAATCCAAATACACGAACTACAATGTATATGCGGAATGTAGAGCGATACAATGTTGGTTGAATCCTCTTGAAAATCGAGAAGTTTTGCAACAATTTCATCATTGTCCAAAAAATCATATTTGCCTTTTATGTCCAGTGGAGTCGCGCCAGGTGACGCTTGAAAATCATAATAACACGTTAAATCATTTTGACTAAAAATTTCGTAAACGGTTTTACAACCAGTACAACAGAATTTCTTTTCTTCAAATACAACCTCATCTTTTTTTATGATTTCATTACCACAATGGAAACAATTTTCTGTGTCCATAATTTGCTCATTTTACCTGCAACAAAGGTTACACAATGCTTAAAATTAAAATATGATATTTGTCATGGTTTTAATATCTTTGTAAAACTTAAACTATAATCTAGGTATGAGTAAGTGTGAACAGTGCATTGTAAGACAATTTAGCTCCTTAAAAGCGTTAACCAAAGAAGAATTGGTGCGCATGGCCGAATGTAAAACTTCATATACTATTAAAAAAGGTGAACCCATTTTTGAAGAAGGCGAAGTAACCAATGGTATTTACTGTGTAAAAGATGGAGTTTGTAAAATGACCAAATTGAGCGCCAATGGAAAAGATCAAATTGTAAAATTAGTCAAATCAGGTGAACTCTTAGGTCAGCGTTCGATGATTAGTGATGAACCCGCCAACTTGAGTGCCGTTGCATTAGAAGACATGGAAGTATGTTTTATTCCGAAAACTGAAGTTATGGCTTTTTTTAACCAAAATAATCAATTTTCGATGAATGTAATGAAAACCATTTGTGGTGATTTGAAAGAAGCCGACGATCACATGGTTTCGATGGCGCAAAAAAGCGTGAAAGAACGTTTGGCCGAAACCCTACTCTATTTGGAAGACACGTTTGGAAAAAGCCAAGATGGTTCGTTACACATTCAATTATCGCGCGAAGAATTGGCTGGTATGATTGGAACTGCTACCGAAAGTTGTATTCGTTTGCTTTCTGAATTCAACAAAAGTGGTTATGTCGATTTGACTGGAAAGAAAATTACCATTTTAGATCGCAACAAATTGCGACGTTTGGCCGATTAATTTTAACATTTTATTTCTACATACAAAACTGCTTCATTTAAGCAGTTTTTTTTTATTTTTATAGAAAATCGTTTTTTACAAAATTGTAAATAAAAATGGACATAGAAAAAGTATTCAAAAACAACGAAAAATGGATTGCTCAAAAGCTCTCTGTTGACCCAAATTATTTCGAAAATTTATCAAAAGGACAAAGTCCTGATATTCTGTACATTGGTTGTTCCGATAGTCGCGTAACTGCCGAAGATTTGATGGGCGTTGAACCGGGTGAAGTATTTGTACACCGCAACATCGCCAACATGGTGATTAGCATCGATTTGAATGTGATGTCGGTGTTGAACTACGCTGTTCGCCATTTAAAAGTGAATCATGTGGTAGTATGTGGTCATTATTTTTGTGGTGGAGTAAAAGCAGCAATGCAAGCCCAAGATATGGGAATTTTGAATCCGTGGTTGCGCAACATACGCGATGTGTATCGTTTGCATAAAGAAGAATTGAACTCAATTACAGACGAAAACCTTCGTTACAATCGTTTGGTAGAGTTGAATGTACAAGAACAATGTGTAAATTTAATTAAAACCGCCGCCATTCAAGAAGCGTATAAAGAGCGTGGTTTGCAAGTTCATGGCTGGGTTTTCGATATTCATTCGGGTAAACTCATCGACTTAAAAATTGATTTTCCAAAAGTGTTGAAAGACATTATGGAGATTTATGATTTGGGCCAGTAAATTAGACTAAAACAACTGATTCTTGTTGTTAGTTATTGAATTTTGCCAATTAACAACAAGAATTATTTCCTAAACATTCATTTAAAAGAATATTCACGCTCAACCAAAGCAATTCGAACCGTGTAATTTTGGTACCAAGTGGATTGTCCTTTTTGTTGCGCTTCGAGATGGTCGAGATGGTTTTTCCAGTTTTTGATAGAAGCTAAATCGCGCCAATAGGAAACAGTAATTCCAACTTCATTTCTCGCTGACTCAACTCCCAAAAAACCATCTTGTTGTTGGGCTAATTCGACCATTTTAGTCGCCATTTCGGCATAACCATCATCTACAGCAGTTCGGGTTGACGTAAAAATAACGGCGTAATAAGGTAGTTTCATATTATAGTTTTTTCGCTTCTTCCCAAAATTTTAATATCTGAAAATCAAAGATTTTCGAATTACTGTTTATTTAGGAAGACGCTTCGCTTCTTCCCAAAAAACATCCATTTCAGCTAACGTCATATCAGCCAATGGTTTTCCGAGTTCGTTGGCTTTACTTTCTAAGTATTGAAAACGTTTGATGAACTTTTTATTGGTACGTTCCAAAGCATCCTCAGGATTGACCTTTAAAAACCGAGCGTAATTGATCATGGAAAATAACACATCGCCAAACTCAGCTTCAATTTTGTCTTGATTTCCAGCGCTGACTTCGGTTTGGAGTTCGTTTAATTCTTCTTGAACTTTGTCCCAAACTTGATGCGGTTCTTCCCAATCAAATCCAACACCTTTTACTTTGTCTTGAATGCGACTCGCTTTGACTAAGGCAGGCAAACCTTTGGGAACGCCTTCCAAAACCGATTTTTTTCCTTCTTTTAACTTGAGTTTTTCCCAATTTTGTTTGACTTCTTCTTCATCAGCAACCACTACATCACCATAAATATGTGGATGACGATGAATGAGTTTGTCACAAATTTCGTTGGCCACATCAGCCATGTCAAAATCGTTGGTTTCACTTCCTATTTTGGCATAAAAAACAATATGCAATAGCAAATCGCCCAACTCTTTCTTGATTTCCTGCAAATCGTTATTCAAAATCGCATCGCCCAATTCATAGGTTTCTTCAATGGTAAGATGGCGTAAACTTTCGAGCGTTTGCTTTTTGTCCCATGGACATTTGGCTCGTAAATCGTCCATAATATCGAGTAAGCGATTAAAGGCATTGAGTTGGTCTTGGCGGGAATTCATGGTTATTATTTTGAATGAAGAATTTTAAATTTTAAATTAAATCACAAATCACAAAAATCAAACTACAAATAAATTCAAATGTTCAATATATAAATTCTAAAAACTACTTTGTTTAGAATTTTACTGTTTGGATTTGGTTTTTATTTGTTTTTTGGAAATTGCTTTTTGGAATTTACACTCGCAAAAATAAAAAATCCTGTCACTTCAATGCAGCAACAGGATGTATAGTTATAAAAAAGTAATTAACTATTTTTTAGTTTTTGTACTTTTCTCTTTAGGTTCTTTTTTGGTTTCTTTCTTAGCTTCTTTTTTTACCTCTTCTACCACTTCTTCTTTAATAGCTTCTGCATTAGCCACTTTTGGTTCTTCTTTAGAAACCAAACCTTTAGCTTGCAAAATATTGTACCAATTGATTACTTTTTTGATATCAGAAGCATAGACTCTTTCTTGATCATAATCGGGAACAACGCTAGCAAAATAAGCAATTAATTTTGCGTTATCTTCTTTATGAGAAATGGCTTGGCCTTCATTTTCTTTTACTGCAATAGCGCGCATGATGTCGGCCAATGGTTTTTCTTCGCTGTACGTATACATTGAAATTTCGGAAAGTAAACTTACATTACTTCGCATCCCAACTGTAATCTTTTTTCCATCCATTAACGATTCAGCAACAAATCCTGATCGTGTTTGTAATTTTAATTCGTATAAACCTGGTTTTCCAGAAATGGCTAATATTTTTTCTACATTCATTAGTACTAATTATTTTAAGCGGTGGCAAATATATAGAATTTAAATTCCAAAAAGCAAATTCAAAAATCAAATTTCAATTGCAATATCAAACTTCAAATTTAAAACCTATTTTGCTATTGTTATTGAATTTTGTTATTGTCATTGCTATTGTTATTTCTTCAAGTTGGCTAATTTCATTCGGTAATCAGGACGAAATTTGCCTTCCATGATATTTTGAAGTTTTTTCTTGATTAATGTTTTTTTCAAAAGAGCGATTTTATCGGTAAACAAAATACCTTCTATATGATCGTATTCGTGTTGAATGACTCGTGCAATTAAACCATTGTAAGTAGCTGTTTTTTTATTGAAATTAGCATCGTAATATTCAATAGTAATTTGCTCATGGCGGTACACATCTTCTCTAACTTCTGGAATGCTCAAACAACCTTCGTTAAACGCCCATTCTTCACCTTCTTCTTTCAACATTTTGGCATTGATAAAAACTTCTTTAAAGTTCTTCAATTGTTCGGCTTCAGCTGGAGTCAAATCGTCACTATCACTCAAAGGTTCAGTATCAAGGATGAACAAACGAATCGGCAAACCAATTTGTGGAGCGGCCAATCCTAAACCATAAGCATTGTACATGGTGTCGTACATGTTCGCAATCAATTCCTTTAAATTAGGATAGTCTGGCGTAATGTCTTCGGCAACTTTTCGTAAAACGGCTTCACCGTAACCGTAAATAGGTAATATCATTGTGTGCAATTCTGAAATTATTGGCAAAAGTAATCAAAAAAAGAAATAGTTTCGAGTTTGAAAACGATTGTTAGTTGATTTTCGTATGTTATGGTTTTAGTAATTGTAGTGTTTGACGAATCATTTGTTTAACTTTGAAATTCAATTCAGGGTTATCGTTCAACGATTGTCCATAAGATGGAATCATCGTTTTCAATTTTTTTTGCCAATCTTCGGATAACATTTGTGAAGAAAAACAACTGGAAAGAATTTCCAGCATAATAGAAACTGCGGTTGAAGCTCCTGGCGATGCACCAAGTAAGCAAGCTAAACTTCCGTCTTCAGAGTGTATGATTTCAGTTCCAAATTCGAGAATTCCGCCTTCTTCTTCGTCTTTTTTGATGACTTGAACACGTTGACCTGCTTCCAACAAAATCCAATCTTCTGATTGTGCATTTGGAAAATATTCTTTTAAAGCTTCCATTCGCTCTTCTTGCGATTGCATCACTTGTTCAATTAAATATTTGGTAAGTGGAATGTTGTTCCAACCCGCGTACAACATCGGTTTTATATTATCAAATTCAATCGATTTGATTAAATCCAAATAGGAACCTTTCTTTAAAAATTTGGTTGAAAATCCAGCAAATGGCCCAAATAACAACTCTTTTTTTCCATTAATAATGCGTGTATCCAAATGCGGAACCGACATTGGTGGCGAACCAACGCTAGCTTTTCCGTAGACTTTTGCTTGGTGTTGAGCGATGATGGCTTCATTAGTACATTTCAACCATTGTCCACTTACTGGAAATCCGCCATAACCTTCACCTTCTTTGATTTCAGCTTTGTCTAACAACAATAATGAAGCGCCACCAGCGCCAATAAATACAAATTTAGATCTGGTTTTAATCTTCAATTTAGAGGCTAAATCTTTTACTTTTAATCGCCAAATTTGATCTTTTTTTTGCTTTAGCTTTCGAACTTCGTGATTGTAATGAATCGAAACTCCTTCTTGCTTTGAAAGGTAATTCAGTAAACTTTTGGTTAGTTCGCCAAAATCAACATCCGTTCCATCTTCCACATAGGTTGCAGCTACAGGAATTGCTTCACTCCTATTTTGCATCACCAAAGGCATCCAATAGTTCAATTGATTGGCTTCGGTCGAAAATTGCATATCGCTGAACAATAAATTCGACTGCATGGCTTCAAATCGTTTCTTCAAAAAAGCAACATTTTGTTCGCCAAAAACGGCACTCAAATGCGGAATTCGATGAATAAACGCTTCAGGATTTGGCAGTTTGTCATTAGCAACCAAATAACTCCAAAACTGTCTTGATACTTCAAAACTTTCAGCAATTTTGATGGCTTTTTTAGTATTAATCGTGCCATCTGGATTTTCGGGTGTATAATTGAGTTCACAAAAAGCCGAATGTCCAGTTCCTGCGTTATTCCAAGCCGACGAACTTTCTTCTGCAGGTTGATTGAGTCGCTCGTAAATTTCAATTGTAAGTTGCGGATTGAGTTCTTTCAATAAAACGCCCAGAGTAGCGCTCATGATTCCGGCTCCAATTAAAACTATATCGGTATTTACTTTTGGTTTTTCCATGTTAAAACATTTTTCGGCTCAAATAATCTTGCAATAGTATCGTGGCAGCAATTTCGTCAATCAAAGCTTTGTTCTGACGTTGCTTCTTTTTTAAACCGCTATCAATCATGGTTTGGAATGCCATTTTGGAAGTAAAACGTTCGTCCACTCTTTCCACTTTCATATCCGGAAATTCCTTGGTGAATTTTTCTACAAATTGTTCTATAATAGCAGCACTTTCAGAAGGTTGGCCGTTCATTTGTTTGGGTTCGCCAATGAGCACTTTAGACACATTTTCATTTGAAAAGTAGTCTTTTAAAAAAGTAATTATCGTTTCAGAAGGCACTGTAGTCAAACCCGAAGCAATGATTTGCAATTCGTCGGTAACCGCAATTCCTGTTCGTTTAATTCCGTAATCAATCGCAAGGATTCGAGCCATAACTTAGTTTTCTACAAATATAATGAGGATTTAATCTCAAACGAAAACTTGAAGCAAGTAATCCATTTTTTTTGATTAAATTTGATTTTTTGCTTTCAATGAATAATTATTTGATCTACCTTATTTACGGAAATTCTGACTATTACAACGAATTGTATTATTCCTTGTTATCGTTTTATAAATTCCACTCGAATGAAGCTATTTCTGTTATTATTTATACTGATAATGAGAATTTTATAAAAGAACATTTCCCAAAAGAAATCATTATAAAATCAATTAATAAAGATAAACTTGCAAAATGGATTGGAACTACCAATTACATCTACAGAACAAAAGTAAAAGTGCTACAAGACGTTCACTCCAATTACACTGGTCATTTTCTTTTTGTGGATACCGACACTTATTTTAAAAAGAACATTAACGAATTGTATGCAATTATTGCTCAAAATGGCGTTGTAATGGATTTATGTGAAGGAAAATTAGTTGACAATAATGGAGGAATAGCTCGAAAAGTAAAGCGTTTTTTGAAAAAACAAAATCAGTTTTCATTGCCATCTGATAGTGAAATGGTAACAATAAATGAACAATTCACTGTTTGGAATTCGGGCGTGATTGGTTTCAATTCAAATTTTTTAAAACTCCAACAAGTGGAAGAATTAGTTGATGCGTTCTATATAAAAAGTAAAATATTCATCGCCGAGCAAATTGGTTTTAATTATTATTTGCAACAATACAAAACGCCTTTTTCTGCTGAAGATTACATTCATCATTATTGGTATTTCAAAGAATTTCGCGGTGTTTTAAAGCATTTTTTCAATCATTTCAACGATAAATCATTTGAAGAATTACAAAATGAAATAGAAAAAATCGATCCAAAACTATTGGCTCATGACAAAATTGAATATAAAAAACGTTCCTTTTTAAGTAAGCAATGGCGCAAAATATTCCTGGGAAGAAAGTGGAAAATTGCCGATTATAATTTGTAGATATATAATTCGAAATCGTGTGCTTCTTTTGAGAAAAATTAAATAAATTAGCGCCTTAAATTTTATTATAAAACCAAATGAAAAATACAGCTTTAACGCACATTCACGAAAGTTTAGGAGCAAAAATGGTTCCGTTTGCTGGATACAATATGCCAGTACAATACGAAGGAGTAAACGCAGAACACGAAACCGTTCGAAACGGAGTTGGAGTTTTTGATGTTTCTCACATGGGTGAATTTTTGTTGACTGGTGAAAATGCGTTGGCATTGATTCAAAAAGTAACTTCCAATGATGCTTCTGTTTTAGAAATTGGAAAAGCACAATATTCGTGTTTGCCTAATAATGATGGCGGAATTGTAGATGATTTAATCGTTTACAGAATAAAAGAAGAACAATATTTATTGGTAGTGAATGCTTCCAATATTGATAAAGATTGGGATTGGATTTCGTCGCACAACGATTTGGGTGTTGAAATGAAAAACCTATCTGATAATTATTCGTTGTTGGCAATTCAAGGTCCGAAAGCGGTAGAAGCGATGCAATCATTGACTTCTGTAGACTTATCAGCCATCAAATATTACCATTTTGAAGTAGCTGAATTTGCCGGAATTGAGCATGTAATTATTTCAGCAACAGGTTATACTGGTTCGGGTGGATTTGAAATTTACTGCAAAAACAGTGAAGTAGAACAAGTTTGGAACCGAGTTTTTGAAGCAGGTGCTGCTTTCGGAATCAAACCTATTGGTTTGGCTGCGCGTGATACTTTGCGTTTGGAAATGGGATTTTGTTTGTATGGAAATGATATCAACGACACAACTTCACCTTTAGAAGCTGGTTTGGGTTGGATTACTAAATTTACCAAAGATTTTGTGAATTCAGAAAACTTGAAAAAACAAAAAGAAGCTGGAGTATCTCGCAAATTAGTTGGTTTTGAATTGACTGAAAGAGGCATTCCGCGTCATGATTACCAAATTGTTGATGCGAATGGAAATGGCATAGGAATTGTGACATCAGGAACTATGGCTCCAACATTGGGTAAAGGAATTGGAATGGGTTATGTAACAACCGAATTTGCTGCAGTTGATAGTGAAATTTATATCCAAATCAGAAACAACAAAGTGGCAGCAAAAGTGGTTAAAATGCCATTCTATAAAAAATGATTTAAGTGAAGTTAGTTCGGTTTGTATTGCTGTTTTTCTGGGTTGCTGCGTTTTCGCAAAGCGACAAAAATCCGTGTGAAACATTAGATAAAATACAAAAACTCATCAAATACCAACACTACAAAACCAAACCGATAGATGACAGTTTATCGGTTTATACTTTTAATTCATTCATCAAACAGCTTGACGAAGACACACGATTATTTATCGAGCCTGAGATTGATGATTTAAAGAAACACCAATTCAAAATAGATGATTATTTGACCTCTAAAAATTGTGCTTTTTTAGATGAAATTTATGTTTCTTATTCTAATGCGATTAATCGTTACGAAAAAATAATTGAAAACATTAGTAATGCTCCTTTTGAATACAAAAGAAATGATACGATACAATTTTCAAAAAAGAACTTTCCTTATGCCAAAAACGAGGCTGAATTAGTACGATTGTACCAAAAAAGTATTTTGTTTAATGTTTTAAGAGACATTTCTGAAGTAAGTACTAATAAAGATTCTTTGATTCAAAACTTTGATAAAATTGCTCCTATCTCAAAAAACAAAACTTTGGAGTCATTTAAGTGCAAAATCGACTCTTATCGTCTTTCAAAGCAAGAGTTTTACTCGATTTTCTTCAACTCATTTTGTAGTTATTTTGATCCGCACACCAACTATTTTTCACAAAGTGATCGTTCATCATTTTTATCAAGTGTAAGTGCCGACAACTTGACTTTTGGGTTTTATGCATCCCTAAACGAAAAAAATGAAATTATCATTGAAAGCGTAATACCGGGAAGTTCTGCTTACAGTACCAACAAAATCAATTCGGGCGACATTATCACTCAAGTTTCTTTTGAAGGTAATAATTATAGTGTATCCTGCTCATCTTTAAAAAAAATAGAAGAAATTTTTACTTCTGATAAATGCAAAAAAGCCGATTTTACCATACGAAAAAAAACTGGCGAAATTGTAAATGTCAAATTGGTAAAAAAAATAATGAAAGATTACCAAAACGTTGTTTATAGTTACCTTTTAGAAAAAGACAATGCTAAAGTGGGTTATATTAAAATACCTAGTTTTTATTCAACCTATGAAAACGGAACCACCAATGTGAGTGACGATGTTGTAAAAGAGCTTTACAAATTAAAAGAAGACAAAATTGATGGTTTAGTTATTGATTTAGAAGACAATGGTGGCGGATCAATGGAAGAAGCGGTTCGGCTAACTGGTTTGTTTATCGATATTGGCCCAATTGCAATTATTCATAACAGCTTAGGAAAAAAAGAAATTGTTAAAGATTACAATCGTGGCACTGCTTTTTCTGGACCATTAGTAGTAATGATTAACGGAAATTCGGCTTCGGCAAGTGAATTTTTCACCAATGCAATTCAAGATTACAATCGTGGAATCATTATTGGAAATAAATCGCACGGAAAAGCCTCAATGCAACGAATTTATCCTATTGGTGACGAAAAAGATCCATCAGAATATTTAAAAATAACGATTGAGCGGTTTTACAGAATTACGGGTCAAACCAATCAAGCTGTTGGAATAATACCAAATATCGAAATTCCTACTTTGTTTGACAAACAAATGCCTCGTGAGGAAGACAACTATAATACTCTGGACAGTGAAACTATAGAAGCCAAATTAAAATACCAAATTGAAGCTAATGAATATGCATCTGCCATCGAAAAAAGCATCAATCGTATTAAAGAAAATAGCTCAATTAAAGCTATTGCTGAATTAAATACTAAAATCAATAATTTATACGACAACGACTTCTCTCCTATTTTGCTTCAATTCAAAAATGTATTTGACGAAGTCAATAAAGTAAATTTATTGTGGAAAGAAATTACCGATTTTTCTGAAACTGAATATCCTATCGAAATTAAAAACAGTACTATAAATCAAGAATACCTACAATTTGATGAGTATTTAAAAAGCACTGGAGTTGAACGAATCAAATCAATTAAGCAAAATTTTCGCATCCTTGAAGCCTTAAATATCATTAATGATCTAAAAAAATAGTTTCTGATGAAAAAAATTACTTTCCTTCTATTACTATCAACAGTATTTGCGTTTGCTCAAGATTTTAGAAATCCTGTTGATTACCTGAATTATTTGGGAAAAGAGCAACAATCTATTGCAAGAAGCACTTGGAGATACACTTCGGCTGTGGCTCATTCTACCAATGCGCGTCGCATAGAAACTACTCGGAAACAATTGGTCAACAGCATAAAAAACTCGAGTAAAAAGATTGAAGCCTTGAAAAATGGTTATAAAGGTGATATCGAATTCAGAGATAAGTTATTGAACTACTTGTATTTTGCTGAAAAAAACATCAATGAAGAATACGGAAAAATCATTGACTTACAAGATGTTGCGCAACAATCCTACGATTACATGGAGTCGTACATTATGACACGCGATTTAGTAAATAAAAAGTTAGATGAAGAATACGAAAAAGTCAAATTAGCACAACACGAATTTGCTGAGAAATACCATGTCAATTTATCATCAGAGGAGAGCGAATTGGGTAAGAAAATCAAACTATCCAATGAGGTTTTCGACTATCATACAGTATTGTTTTTGGTGTTTTTTAAAGTGAATATTACCGATGTAAATTTATCCAATGCCATCGAAAAAAAGGACTTAGTGGCTATTGAACAAAATGCTTCTTCTTTGCTTAAATATTCGTACGAAGGTTTGGAAAAAATCAAATCAATTAGCAGTTATAAAAATGATACTTCGCTTATTAACGAAACGGAAAGAGCGTTGTTGTTTTACAAAAAAACAGCCGAAGAGTTCACACCAAAAGTAATTTCGTATTTGATGTTGTATGATAAGTTTGAAAATGCAAAGAAAACACTAGAATCAAAGTCAGAAAGCGAGCGATCGGAAGCTGAAGTTGAAAATTACAATGCTATGGTGAAACAAGTCAATAAAGAAATTGGTATTTTCAATAAATTATCTAACGACAATTACCAAGAAAAAACAAAAGTATTGAACGATTGGAATGCTACTGGAGATGAATTTATAGCACGACATGTTCCACAAGATTAAAATAGTATTTGAAAAACAGTTTAATAGTTATATTTTTGCAACCAAATAACAGAATACACATAAGAAATGGGAAGAGCATTTGAATTTAGAAAAGCACGAAAAATGAAACGTTGGTCAGCCATGGCAAAAACGTTTACACGTATTGGAAAAGACATTGTAATGGCTGTAAAAGAAGGCGGTCCAAACCCAGAAACCAATTCACGTTTGAGAGCTGTAATCCAAAATGCAAAAGCAGCCAACATGCCTAAAGACAATGTGGAGCGTGCGATTAAAAAAGCATCTGATAAAGATACAGCCAACTTCAAAGAAGTACTATTCGAAGGTTATGCACCACACGGAATTGCGATTTTAATTGAAACAGCAACCGATAACAACAATAGAACAGTTGCCAACATTAGAAGTTACTTCAACAAATGCAACGGAACAATGGGAACGCAAGGTTCAGTTGAATTTATGTTTGATCATACATGTAATTTCAGAATTCCAGCCGAGGGTCAAGATGTAGAAGAATTAGAATTGGAAATGATTGATTTTGGTGTAGAAGAAATTTTTGCAGACGAAGACGGCATTTTGATGTATGCGCCTTTCGAAAGTTTTGGTGCGATCCAAAAAGAATTAGAAAACCGTGGTTTAGAAATATTATCTTCTGGATTTGAACGTATTCCTCAAATCACCAAAGAATTGACGCCTGAGCAAGTAGCTGATGTAGAAAAACTACTTGAAAAAATCGAAGAAGACGATGACGTAATGAACGTGTATCATACGATGCAAGAATAGACTTCTTAGATTGTTAGATTTTCAGACAACTTAGATTTAAAATATAATAAAATCCGTTTTGTGAAAGCAGAACGGATTTTTTATTTAGTTGATAATCAGAAACCTAAATTATAATTGAAAAATATTTTAACTTTTTCTTGTAACATTTAAAATAGTCGTCCGTATAATTAGAGATTTTCAAATAGATCATATGCTAAAAATGACACCAATGTGTTGTATCTTCAATGCTGAATTCCAATTACCCATTTCACGGTTGAATTCATTATACCAATTAAAAAGAAAATACGTTCCATTTTTCTATCCTATTCTATCCCGAAAATCAAACCTAACAATTTAAATTTTATTACAATGACAACAATTTTTACGCTTTGGTGGTTAATTCCCATCGTATTGTGTTTGGTATTCTACAAATTTGTTTTGCGTGTTTTCTTCGGAATGGTCATCGTTCCCGAAGATAAAATTGGATTAGTGACGAAGAAATTTGTGCTTTTTGGAGCCGACAAGTCCCTGCCCGATGGACGCATCATTGCAACCAAAGGCGAAGCTGGTTTCCAAGCTCAAACCTTAGCTCCTGGGTTGTATTGGAACAAATGGATTTGGCAATACACCATCGACATGACACCATTTACCATCATCCCAGAAGGCAAAATTGGGTTGGTTTTGAGTAAAGACGGAAAAGAAATTCCAACAGGTCGCATCTTAGCACGCAAAGTGGAAAGCGATAACTTTCAAGACGCAACAGCTTTCTTAAATAATGGTGGACAAAAAGGGCGTCAAACGGCTTTTATTACCAGTGGTTCGTATCGTATCAATACGTATTTGTTTGAAATCGTAATTATCGATCAAGTCAAAATATATGAAAACATGATTGGTATCGTTACGGCTTTGGATGGTGAACCAATTCCGATTGGTCAAATTGCGGGTAAATACGTTGAAAAACACAATAATTTCCAAGATTTTGATAGCTTCTTAGAAAATGGTGGTAACCGTGGATTGCAACCTCAGGTGATGTTGGCGGGTTCGTATTACATCAATACTTGGGCGATTCAAATTGAGCAAAACCCAATGACGGATGTGCCTATTGGTCATGTGGGAGTTGTAATTTCTTATATTGGCGAAGACGGACAAGACGTAACAGGTGAAACCTTCAAACATGGAAATATTGTTTCTAAAGGACAACGCGGTGTTTGGATGGAACCATTCGGACCTGGAAAATATGCATTGAATAAGTATACAACAAAATTAGAACTGGTTCCAACGACCAACTTGGTATTGAACTGGGCCAATGCACGTAGCGAATCACACGATTTAGATAAAAACTTATCTACAATAACCGTGCGTTCAAAAGATGGTTTCCCTTTCAACTTGGATGTTTCGCAAATTATTCACGTTCCTGCCAATGAAGCGCCCAAAGTGATTGCTCGATTTGGAAGTATGACCAATTTGGTATCGCAAGTATTAGAACCTACTATTGGAAACTATTTCCGTAACTCGGCACAAGATAGCGATGTGATTTCGTTTTTGAGTACCCGTAAAGAGCGACAAGAATCAGCTAAAAACCATATCAAAACCGTTTTAGACGAATACAATGTTAATGCTGTTGATACACTAATCGGAGATATTACGCCTCCCGAATCGTTGATGAAAACATTAACCGACAGAAAAATTGCCGAAGAAGAACAAAAAACCTATCAAACGCAAAAGTTAGCACAAGAACAACGTCAAGGAGTGGAAAAAGAAACAGCCATTGCCGATATGCAAAAAGAAATTGTTCGCGCTTCACAAAGTGTTGAAATCGCCCAACGTACAGCGGATGCGACTGTTAAAAAAGCAGAAGGAGACGCTACCAGTTTAAAATTGAATGTAAACGCTGAAGCAGAAGCTACTAAAATGCGTGCACAAGCTGAAGCTGAAGCAACCAAAGCAAGAGCAGGAGCGCAAGCTGAAGCAACCCGATTGAATGCTAGCGCTGAAGCGGAAAAAATCTCAAAAACAGGTTTGGCTGAAGCGGAAAAAATCATGGCCATTGGTAAATCGACTGCAGAAGCGTATCAATTGCAAGTTTCGGCTATGGGCGGCGATAATTTTACCAAATACAAAATTACCGAAGAAATTGGTAAAGGCAACATCAAAGTAATTCCAGATGTACTAATTTCAGGTGCTAATGGTTCTGAAGGAGGAATCAGTGGTTTACTTGGTATGAAATTGATGGAAATGATGGATGCCAAAAACGACAATCCTGAGTCTAAGAAAAAATAAGTTTTATTGACAACAAGCAAAAACTCCGAGCAAACACTCGGAGTTTTTTAGTATATTTGATTTTACTCGCTAACTTTTAATCCTTTTATTAAAAATGAATTGTAAAAATTGTAATAGTCTAATTTCTGATGATAAATGTGTATTGTGCATCGAAAAACCCAAACTTAAAAGAATTGATAGTCATTATATTTGGCATGAATTAATGCATCTTTTCCACATTGAAAAAGGATTTTTATACAGTGTTAAAGAATTAATTACTCGTCCTGGCGACAGCATCCGTGAGTACATTACGAGCGATAGAAGCAAACATATGAAACCCATACCGTTTGTGATTTTTTCTGCTTTATTGTACACTTTCATTGCTCATTATTTTAAACCTGAGGCTCTGAAAACCGCAGATGATTTTGTCAAAGATTCCTACGTGTTAGTGATACGAAAATGGATTGATACGCACTATGGTTATACTTACATCATGATGAGTGTTTTCATTGCATTTTGGACCAAATTATTGTTCAAAAAATATCAGTATAATTTTTATGAAATAATGACGCTGCTGTGTTATGTCTTAGGACAAGGAATGTTATTTACAATGCTCGAATTACCTTTGCATAAATACCTCAATCAGCAAGTTTTTAATGTCATTGCATTCGGAACCACTTTGGCTTATCCAACAATTGCAATTGGTCAATTTTTTGACAAATTTAAAATTAGTAGTTATGTAAAAGCATTTCTAACTTTTTTACTCGGTCATTTGGCTTTTTACTTTATAGTTTTGGGGATTGGTTTCATTCTTGATATACTTTTGAAAAAATAATATATTTAAACAAAAACTCCGAGTAAATAACTCGGAGTTTTTTATATCTAAAATTGTAAGAAGTCTAACTTTCTAAGAAATAGAAAAGGGCTATTTAATAAACTCAATTTTTTGAGCCTCCTCAGCATTGATACTGTCAAAGAAACCTTGTTCATTCATCCATTCATCACTGAATACTTTACTCATGTAACGTGATCCATGATCAGGGAAGATTGCTACCACATTGCTATTGGCGTCAAATTCTCCTTCTTCAGCAAATTGTTTGATGGCTTGCATTACAGCACCTGAAGTATAACCTACAAACAAACCTTCTTTTTTAGCAATTTCTCTTGTAGTATGCGCACTTTCTTCATCAGTAACTTTGATAAATTGATCAATAATATCAAAATCAGTTGCGGTTGGAATCAAGTTTTTACCTAAACCTTCAATTCGGTATGGGTAAATTTCGGCTGCGTCAAACTCTTTGGTCTCGTGGTATTTTTTTAAAACCGAACCAAAAGCATCTACACCTAAAATTCTAATATTTGGGTTTTGCTCTTTTAAATATTTTGCAGTTCCAGAAATGGTTCCTCCTGTTCCACTACAAGCAACAAGATGCGTGATTTTTCCTTGTGTTTGTTCCCAAATTTCTGGACCAGTTGTTTTGTAATGAGCATCAACATTTAATTCATTAAAATATTGATTAATGTATACTGAACCTTTGGTTTCTTCATGAAGTCGCTTAGCCACGTTATAATACGATCGCTCGTCGTCAGCAGAAACGTGTGCTGGGCAAACATATACCTTTGCTCCCATGCTTCTCAACATATCAATTTTATCTTTTGACGATTTTGAACTAACGGCTAAGATGCAATTGTATCCTTTAATAATGCTAACCATTGCCAAACTAAACCCAGTATTTCCCGAAGTAGTTTCAATAATGGTATCACCCGGAGTTAAAATCCCTTTCCTTTCAGCTTCCTCAATAATATAAAGTGCAATTCGATCTTTGGTTGAGTGGCCAGGATTGAAAGCTTCTACCTTAGCGTAAAAATTTCCTTCTAATCCGTCAGTTATTGCATTGAGCTTAATAAGTGGAGTATTTCCTATTAATTCCAACACACTATTAAAGGCTTTTATTTCTTCTTTCATAAAAAATAAATTAGTCAAGGTAAATATAAAAAAAGGCTACCTCAAAACCTTGCAAATTTAATAAAATTTTTTAAACTATTTTCGTATTCCAACTAAATCTAACAAAAAAGTGAATTCTTTAGCTAATTCTTTTAATGCTTCAAACCTACCCGAAGCTCCACCATGTCCCGTATCCATATTCGTATCCAAAAAAAGTTGGTTGTTATCCGTCTTTACATCTCTGAGTTTTGCCACCCATTTAGCTGGTTCCCAATATTGTACCTGAGAATCGTGCAATCCGGTCGAAATATACAAGTTCGGATAATCTTGTGCTGTAACATTATCATAAGGCGAATACGACAACATGTAATCGTAATATTTTTTTTCATTTGGATTACCCCATTCATCGTATTCTCCTGTTGTAAGTGGAATTGTTTCATCCAACATAGTGGTTACTACATCTACAAAAGGCACTTGAGCAATCACACCTTTGTATAATTCTGGCGCCATATTAATTATAGCGCCCATCAATAATCCGCCAGCCGAACCTCCTTCAGCAAATAAAAAATCTTTAGAAGTGTAATTCTCTGAAATAACAAACTTAGAGCAATCAATAAAATCGGTGAACGTATTTTTCTTCTTTAACAATTTTCCGTCTTCATACCATTCTCTGCCCAAATCTTCTCCTCCACGAACATGAGCTATAGCGTAAATAAATCCACGATCCAATAAGCTTAAACGTGTGGTTGAAAAGTAAGCGTCCATCGTCACACCATACGAACCATAAGCATACAACAACAGCGGGTTTTTTCCATTCTTAGCAACTCCTTTTCGGTATACCATAGAAATCGGAATTTGAGTACCATCTTTGGCTGTAGCCCAAACGCGGACTTCTGTGTAATTATTTTTATCAAACTTTCCGCCCAGTACTTCTTGCTCTTTCAAAACCGTTTTTTCTTGGGTACGCATATTAAAATCAATCACTGATGATGGCGTGGTAAGCGACTGATAACTATAACGCAAAATTTCAGTATCAAAATCGATGTTGGTCGTAGTGTAGGCTGTGTAGGTTTCGCTGGAAAACGGCAAATAATAGGCTTCGCCTTGCCAAGGCATAATTTTAATTTGATTCAAACCATTTGTACGCTCAGAAACCACCAAATACTTCGAAAAAATATCAATATCTTCCAATAAAACTTCTTTTCGATGCGGAATCAAATCGGTCCAATTCTCTTTTGACGTTGCACTCTCTGGCGTTACCATCAATTTGAAATTGGTCGCACCATCTTTATTCGTAACAATATAAAATTGGTCGTTGTAATGCGAAACCGAATATTCCAATTCACGTGTTCGTTTTTGAAACACTTTAAAGTCGCCATTTGGAGTAGCCGACAAAAGCAATTGGTACTCGGTGGTAAGTGTACTATTGGAATTAATTAAAATGTATTTCTTAGATTTTGATTTGTACACCGACACATCAAATGTTTCGTCTTTTTCATGAAAAACCAACACATCTTCGCTCGGATTCGAACCTAATTTGTGCTTGTAAATTTTATCTGGTCGAAGCGTTATTTCATCTTTACGAGAATAAAAAAGCGTTTGGTTGTCAGCAGCCCAAGTCGCGCCACCAGTGGTGTTTTCAATTTTGGTTGGCAAAATTTCGTTGGTTTCTAAATTTTTAATTTGAATGGTATACTGACGACGCGAAACCGTATCTACACCAAACGAAATCCATTTATTGTCTTCACTAATACTCAACCCAACCAACTGAAAATAAGCATGACCTTCAGCCATTTCGTTGCAATCAAACATAATTTCTTCAGACGCATCGAGTGATCCTTTTTTACGCGAATGAATCGGATAATCTTTTCCTTTTTCAAAACGCGTTATATAATAATAACCATTGTAGAAGTACGGAACCGACTCGTCGTCCTCCTTGATTCGGGCTTTCATTTCCTCAAACAAATCTTTTTGAAAGTCTTTAGTATGTGCCGTTGCAGCTTGATAATACACATTTTCTTGATTCAAATAATCTATTACTTCAGGGTTTTCTCTATCGTTCAACCAATAATAATCGTCCATGCGAATGTGGCCATGTTTCTCGAGTTGATGTGGCTTTTTGGCAGCAATCGGTGCAGTATTGTTTTTCATCATTTCAAATGCATTTTACCAAACAAAATTAAAATATTGCCAAGCAAATTATCCAGTTGAAAAATTAAGTTATCAAGTAGAAATTAACAGCTATTTTTTTACTTTTGTCCACACAAAAAATATAAAATCATGTTTGGAGACTTAATGGGAATGATGGGTAAACTCAAAGAAACCCAACAAAAAATAGAAGAAACTAAAAGACGTTTGGACACCGTTTTGGTCGATGAGCAAAGTTCTGACGGTTTACTCAAAGTAACACTAACTGCCAATCGTAAAATCAAGTCAATAGACATTGATGAAACTTTATTGGAAGAAAAAGAACAGCTTGAAGATTACCTGATTTTGGTACTCAACAAAGCCATCGAAAAAGCCACCAACGTGAACGAAGCCGAACTCGGAGCTGTAGCGAAAGACGGAATGCCGAATATTCCTGGAATGGATCTTTTTAAATAGCAATTGCAAAATCAATGACAATGACAATGACAATATCAATAGTAATATCAATGTTTAGCTTTTAACAACTATATTGAAATTTGTTTTTTGCTATTGCAATTGATTTTTGATATTGTAATTGTTATTGAAATTTTTGAAGCGCCTCTTTCACATAATCATGCATAACTTCTTTGTAGTCTAAATGCGTAACAATGCGCAGTTTGCCTTGTCCCATCGAGCTGATGTGAATGCCTTTTTGTTTCAACTTTTCAATCGTGGCTTTTTCGTCCAAATGCGGTTTTAAGTTGAAGATTAAGATATTGGTTTCAACTGGCTCTACTTTTTCAATCCAAGGCAATTGTTGTAAAATTGCTCCTAATTCTCTTGCTCTGCGATGATCTTCTGCCAAACGACTGATGTTGTTTTTTAGTGCAAAAATTCCAGCTGCAGCCAAATAACCTGATTGGCGTAAATTGCCACCAAATATTTTACGAATACGCACCGCACGTTTAATCGTCTCAGCATTGCCCACCAAAACCGAACCAATCGGCGCACCCAATCCTTTTGAAAAACAAACCGAAATGGTGTCAAACAATTCACCATATTGCTTCGGATGCTCTTTTTTGGCCACCAAAGCATTCCACAAACGAGCGCCATCCAAATGGTATTTCAAATTATTTTCAACACAAACCTGCTTTATTTTCTTCAATTCTTCCAAATCATAACAAGCGCCACCACCTTTGTTAGTGGTGTTTTCCACCGAAACCAATTTCGACATTGGAGCGTGGTAAAATTCGGGATCATTAATTCCTGTTCTCACTTGTTCTGCCGTAATCATCCCGCGATTACCATCTAATAAATTAAAGTTTACACCACTATTGGCCGACGCTCCGCCCGCTTCGTACAAATGAATGTGCGACCATTTATCACAAATAATCTGATCGCCAGGATTCGTGTGCAACTTAATTGCCGTTTGGTTGGTCATGGTGCCAGTGGGGAAAAACAACGCCGCTTCCATTCCGAATAAATCGGCTACTATGGCTTCAAACTCGTTGACTGTTGGGTCTTGCTTGAACACGTCATCGCCCACTTTGGCGTTGAACATGAACTGCAACATATCGTGTGACGGTTTGGTAACCGTGTCGCTAATCAAATTTATTTCCATATAATCTACAGATGTCTTACTTTCGCATATATTTTATTGGAAGCTAATCCCGCTATTCGTTGCAATCTTTTCTTTTTTGAAGAAAAAAAGAAAAGGATTTCCACTGCTATCGGGGCTAGGGCCAAAACTAAAACACAAAACTACATTAATTTATGACAAATACCGAACAAATTAAAGGTATAGTAGAACGTCTTGGTGCGTTGAGGAGGTATCTTTGACATTGATGCCAAACTAATCGAAATTGCCAACGAAGAAGAAAAAACCTTTGCACCCGACTTTTGGAACAAAGCCAAAGAAGCCGAAGCCATCGTTCGCAACCTTCGTTCCAAGAAAAAATGGGTTGAAGATTTTGAAAAAGCCGCTACATTAACTGAAGAATTGCAAATTACCTACGAATTCTTCCGCGACGGTGATGCTACTGAAGACGAACTCGATCACCAATACGAGTTGGCCAACGACCATATCGAAAATATGGAGTTCCGCAACATGCTTTCGGATGAGGGTGATAATTTGAGTGCTGTATTACAAATTACAGCAGGAGCAGGTGGAACCGAAAGTTGCGATTGGGCTTCCATGCTGATGCGCATGTATTTGATGTGGGCCGAACGACAAGGATACAAAGTCAAAGAGCTCAACTTTCAAGAAGGCGATGTAGCGGGAATCAAAACGGTAACTTTGGAAATTGAAGGCGATTTTGCTTTTGGTTACCTTAAAGGCGAAAACGGTGTGCATCGATTGGTGCGTATTTCACCTTTTGATAGCAATGCCAAACGCCATACTTCGTTCGTTTCAGTTTACGTTTATCCATTGGTAGATGACACGATTGAAATCGAAATCAATCCAGCCGATATCGAAATCACAACAGCGCGTTCGAGTGGCGCAGGCGGACAAAATGTAAACAAAGTAGAAACCAAAGTGCAATTGGTACACAAACCCACAGGCATCCAAATTCAGTGTTCGGAAACGCGTTCGCAACACGACAACCGCCAACGCGCGATGCAGATGTTGAAATCACAGTTGTACGAAATTGAATTGAAGAAACGCTTGGAACAACGCGCCGATATCGAAGCGAGTAAAATGAAAATCGAATGGGGTTCGCAAATCCGAAACTACGTCATGCAACCGTATAAATTAGTCAAAGACGTTCGTACAGGCAAAGAAACCAGTGACGTAGATGGCGTAATGAACGGTGAAATCGATTTGTTTTTGAAGGCCTATTTGATGATGATGGGACAGAAGGAAGAATAATTAGACCGCTGCGCTGCAAGAGGAAAGAAGCAAGACCGCTGCGCTGCAAGAAGAAAGACTTTACTGCTAATCTTTCAGCGAAGCGGTCTTTCTTCAAAAATTAATTCATGATAATCGTTTCTTAACAAAAAAATAAGACGTACATTTGCATCGAGGATTCCGAAAGGAAGTTACACCTCACCACAATAGCCGATCGCTCCAGGTCGGCTTTTGTATTTTTATACTATAGAGGAAAGAAGCAAGGCCGCTGCGCTCCAAGAAGAAAGACTTCAGTAATTAATCTTTCAGCATAGCGATCTTTCAGCATAGCGATCTTTCAGCGTAGCGGTCTTTCCTCTAAAGTACTTGCTTTAAAAATTCTAACATTGCAATCCACGAGCGTTTGGCGGCTTTTTCGTTATAAGCTGCGCCTTTGCTGTTGTCGTTTCCTGAATTGATATTGGTGAACGAATGCACTGCATTGGCGTAATATACCATTTCCCAATCGGCATTGGCAACACGCATTTCGTTTTGAAACTGCTCGATTTCTTCTTGAGGAACGAAAGGATCATCGGCACCATGAAGCACCAAAACACGTGGCGTTATTGGACCATTTGGTCGAGTTACATCTTTACCTAAACCACCGTGGAACGACACTACACCTTTCACTTTTATATTGGCTCGAGCCGCTTCAATAGCGCCAGTTCCCCCAAAACAATAACCAATCACCACAATTTTATCAGGATTGGCACCTTGTTTTACTAATTCATTCAAAGCCAATTGAATACGACGTTGGTAATCGTTGGTGTTTTTTTTGTAAAAACCAGCTTGTTGTCCGGCTTCTTTCGGGTTGCTGGGTTTGTTACCTTCGCCATAAATATCAGCAATAAATGTGTGATAACCCAAATCCATTAACTGAGTAGCACTTCCTTTAGCATGATCATCAATTCCCATCCACGCTGGTAGAATTAGAATTCCAGGTTTATCTTTTAAAGATGTTTTAGGAACTCCAGATAATCCGTTTAATTTTTGATTACCATCTGAATAAGGAATGTCTTTTAGTTGTGCTTGCATAACAATTGGTAAAACAATTAATGAGAGTAAGAATAATTTAGCTTTCATGTTTTTCTTGTAAATGTATTAAATTCTTGCAAAAACGCTTGCTAAGATGCACAAAAAAAGCGTCTCAAAAAGAAACGCTTTGAATAATTAGATATGAGAAACAAAAATTATATTCCGATTTCAACTTGAAAACGAACATACCAATTGTTCTTGGTCGTTCCATTGTAATAGTCAAGTGTGTCGTAGTTGATTTCGCCTTGCAATTTGAAAGCATGTTCCCAAATGTATTTGGTCACACCAATGCTATACTGCTTGGTATTGGGTGCCTTAGTTTCGATGTCATTACCTACTTTTTGAATTGAATAACGACCTATGAATTCGTAATTTTTCTTAGTATTATAACTCAATTGATAATCAAATCCATTACCCACAAAAGCATAATTGGATTCCGTTAAATCCTCTGGATTGAATGTAATAGCGTTTTCAGTTGTTGAACGCGACATAAAACTGGCCATTGCTGCCCAACCTTTGTATTTGAACATTCCGTCAAGTAAAACTGATTTCATAGTACGTGTTTCAAACAAATCATTCCCCAACTGACCTTGCGTACGTCGAGCGTGATTGTTTTGCTGAAAAGCTCCTGACAACATCAATTTTGGTTTTTTCTCGCGAATCACACCACCTTCAAAATAGGTTCCATCTTTGGCAAAAGCACCAAAAGGTAAAACTTCAACTTTACCTGTAACGGCTATTCCGTCGTCGGCTTTACCTGTAACATTTCTACCTTCTCCGGTTGAAAACGCAGCTTTTAAATTATATGAAAATTTATCCTTGTATTCATTCATGTTGTGAATTTGAAAACCGAAATCGCGGTCAATGGTAAATTTCGCATTATTGATAGTGCGATCGGTCAATTGCAAACCACCTGATGAATTTACACGTTGACGATTGCCTGGCAATTTGGTTTGACCAAAACTAATGTTCCAATGCTTATTGGGGCGATAAAATACCACCGCATCACGAATGATATTAATATTTTCACCTTCTTTGATTTCACCCACATCGCCTGGTGCAAATGATAATTGAATAGCATACAAGAATTTAGGATTTCCCACATAACCATCCAAGCGCAAACGCAAACGACGAATTTGCCCATCATAAGCACCGCTTTCTCCATCATTTTCTAAATAAGTAACTCGATTTTGCATACGAAAGCGAATGTTCATCTGAAACAAACTATCGGGTGAAGTAATTCCGATTCCTTTTCCAAAACTATAATAAGGCAAAGTTGATAATTTAATATCGTTATCGTGTTTGGTTTGTTCAATTGTAACCTGCGCTTGACTTGAAAAAGCAAACAAAAAGATTAGTAATAAGGTTAATTTTTTCATTGTGTTGTTGTTTGTAAAGTTTAGTTATATTTTATGTTTTTAAATGGTTTATAAATAATTAAGTTAGAATTACGGATTAACTATTTTTCATTAAATCAATAACAATTACTTAACATTTTCAAAAAAGGTTTAAAAAAAACTGCCTACAAGAGACAGTTTTTATAAGAGAATGATTCTTTTAGATGAATAACTTCAAGAAATAATATACTAATGCTGCTAAGACAGCAGAAACTGGAATAGTTAAAATCCACGCCCACAATAGTTTTACCGTTACACCCCAACGCACAGCAGAAACTCTTTTGGTTACTCCTACTCCAATAATTGAACCTGTAATAGTGTGTGTAGTGGATACTGGAATTTTAAAATGCTCTGTGGTAAATAAAGTCAAGGCTCCTGCAGATTCAGCAACAACACCTTCAAAAGCAGTTACTTTGGTGATTTTAGATCCCATGGTTTTTACAATTTTCCACCCACCACTCAATGTACCTAATGCAATAACAGTATAACAAGTTAGCGGAATCCAACCAGGCATATTCGATTTAATTCCCTTGTCTTCATCTGGTAAAACGACATTCAAATCCAACCAACCAGCAGACATATCAATATTGGGATTTAATCTCAAATACACTGCAACCGCAGCGGCGATGATTCCCATTACTTTTTGAGAGTCATTTCCACCATGACCTAAACTGAAGGCTGCCGATGATAATAACTGCATCTTTTTCAATACTTTTTCAGCTTTAGCAGTAGAAAAACCACTAAAAACTAAATTAAAAATTGCTAAACTATAGAAAATCACTGCAACTAAGAACCATTTTATATTATGAGGTTCTGTAATTACACTCCAAAAGTGACTATCAAAACGAGGTTTTTTAATATCAGCATAAGGTTTTAATACTGTTGATAAAAACCAAGCCATCAATATCATTAGCACCACGGTTAATACTTTTGGCCATTTTTCTTTTTTGGAAGAATACATCAACCAAAGCGAAATGAAATACGAAATTATCATTCCCAATAACGGCGCAAAAACAATAAATAAAATCACGATAAAAACACCTGAAGGCAATAATTCTCCTTCTTTAGCTGCTTTTAACCAATTTACAATTTTAAATCCTGCGTGCTCTGGATCAGTTACACCGTAAAATCCGTGAGCAATGGCTGCTCCAGCAAATCCACCAATTAATGTATGCGATGATGAAGACGGAATCCCTTTCCACCAAGTGAATAAATTCCATACAATAGCCGCCACAACACCTGCTAAAATCACTACTAAGTCAATGCTACTCGTATGAGCCGTTTTAGCTACTGTGTCAGCAACACCAAATCCGAAAACCCAATAAGCAAGGAAATTGAATAACGCGGCCCATAAAACCGCTTGAAAAGGCGTTAGTACTTTGGTTGCCACAATCGTTGCAATAGAGTTAGCTGCATCATGAAACCCATTGATATAATCAAATATCAGGGCTAGTACTATAATTATTATGAGTAAAGTAAAATCCATAAATAATGGTTGAATTAATTGATAATGGATAATTGACAATGTATAATTATCAATTATTAATTGTCAATTGTTAATTAATTAGGAATGTTTAACTGAAATTTGCTCCATTACGTTGGCTACACTCTTACATTTGTCAGAAGCTGATTCTAAAGCAGAAAGTACTTCTTTGTATTTGATGATGTTTTTAGCATCATTTTCGTTTTCAAAAATATCAGCAACTGCTTTGTCAAAAACCGAATCCGCTTTACTCTCTAACTTATTGATTTTCTTACAAGTATCTTTAATCGCTTTGTGGTTGTTCATGTCTTTCAATTCCTTGATTCCAACACCAATTAATTGACAAGCTTCTAAGTTGATTTCCGTTAATTTACGAATAGATTTAGTGATTTTCTCTACTTGATACAAGCGCATTTTACTAGCAGCACCGTGCATAAAATCAGCCACATTATCAATTGCTTTGATTAATGAGTGAATGTCTTCTCTGTCAAATGGAGTGATAAAATTTCTACTTAATTCTAAGTGTGTTTTGTGTGTAATTTCCTCAATAACAGCTTCTAACTCTTCAATTTTTTTGAAATAATTTTCGCGCTCTGTTTTAGGAGCATTAACCGCTTCATGCAAGGTTTCTGCTAGCGAAATCAAATTGATTGATGCTTGTTCAAATAAAGGAAAGAATTTTTTATCTTTCGGAACTAAAAACTGGAAAATACTGTTTAGTGACATCTTTTTATGATTTTATTTTGGCGCAAAGGTATCTTGCTTATGTTAAGAAATTGTTAGCTCAATAATATGATGTAGTTAACATTTATTTTACAATTTCATAATCTAAAAAAAGAGGTGTTTCAGTTTGAAAACGTTTTCGTAATTTAGCCCCACTCAAAAATACAGCATCATTTATGGACATCAACTTCAATAAAAACGAAGACCACAACAAGCTTTTATTATCCGATTTAAAACAACGTTTTGCCAAAGTAAAACTCGGTGGCGGAGAAAAACGCATCGAAAAATTACATGCTGAAGGCAAAATGACAGCCCGCGAACGTATTGATTATCTTTTGGATGACAAAGCCAAAAGCATCGAAATTGGCGCTTTTGCTGGCGATGGAATGTATGCAGAACACGGTGGTTGTCCGTCGGGTGGTGTTGTTGTAAAGATAGGATACATCAAAGGAAAACAGTGCATTGTTGTGGCAAATGATGCTACTGTAAAAGCCGGTGCTTGGTTTCCTATTACAGGAAAAAAGAACCTTCGTGCACAAGAAATTGCTATTGAAAATCGATTGCCAATCATTTACCTCGTTGATTCAGCTGGCGTGTATTTGCCGATGCAAGACGAAATTTTCCCTGATAAAGAACATTTTGGTCGGATTTTTAGAAACAACGCAGTAATGAGCAGTTTGGGAATTACCCAAATCGCTGCCGTTATGGGAAGTTGCGTGGCTGGTGGTGCTTATTTACCAATCATGAGTGATGAAGCGATGATTGTGGATAAAACTGGCAGTATTTTCCTTGCGGGAAGTTATTTGGTAAAAGCAGCCATCGGCGAAAACATTGATAATGAAACACTTGGTGGTGCTACTACACATTGCGAAATTTCTGGTGTAACCGATTATAAAGCCAAAGACGATAAAGACGCTTTAGATAGAATTAAAAGTATTGTTGGCAAAATTGGCGATTACGAAAAAGCAGGTTTCAACCGAGAAAAAGCCGAAAAACCAGCCCTTAATGAAGACGATATTTACGGAATTTTACCCAAATCACGTGCCGATCAATACGATATGATGGAAATCATCAAACGATTGGTAGACAACTCCGAAATGGACATGTACAAACCCGATTACGGCAAATCCATTATTACTTGTTACGCTAGAATTGATGGTTGGGCAGTCGGAATTGTAGCCAACCAACGTACGGTTTCTAAAACCAAAAAAGGGGAAATCCAATTTGGGGGCGTGATTTATTCCGATTCGGCTGATAAAGCGACTCGTTTTATTGCGAATTGCAACCAAAAGAAAATTCCGTTAGTCTTTTTACAAGATGTCACCGGATTTATGGTGGGAAGCAAATCGGAACATGGCGGAATTATTAAAGATGGAGCCAAAATGGTGAACGCAGTTTCCAATTCGGTGGTTCCAAAATTTACAGTTGTTGTAGGAAATTCGTATGGTGCCGGAAATTATGCCATGTGTGGAAAAGCCTATGACCCAAGATTAATTTTTGCTTGGCCAAGCGCTGAATTAGCCGTAATGGGCGGAACGCAAGCTGCCAAAGTATTAGCGCAAATTGAAGCTTCTTCCCTAAAAGCCAAAGGCGAAACCGTAGATGAAAAAGTAGAGCAAGAATTATTTGATAAAATCAAAGCACGCTACGATGCGCAAGTTTCTCCCTATTACGCTGCTTCTCGTTTGTGGACGGATGCAATAATTGATCCTTTGGAAACACGAACTTGGATTTCTATGGGAATTGAAGCAGCGAATCATTCTCCGATTGAAAAGAAGTTTAATTTGGGTGTGATACAGGTGTAATTTTAATTGTACTCCTTTTCCGCCCTGTTCCCGCTTTTTTTCTTGTCGTTCCTCTTCACCAAAAGAACTCCATTAAGTTCAGGTCCCAATAAACTGTAAAATAGATATAATGAGCTCGGATTTGATTCATCGGTTTCATAAAGACATTTCATCGATTCCGCTTCCGGAAAAATTTACTTTTCCTTTTTTTTACGAGCCACATGAACTTTGCAAAATTGCGGCAAGTGAACTTCAAAATTACCTTCAAACACAAACGGATTGGGAGCATAATTTTGGTTTAGATGACTCACAAAGCGGAATGATTATAGGGAAAATGTTTGGTGTTTTAGTGGTTCAAAATCAAAATAACGAATTGGGTTATTTAGCTGCTTTTTCAGGGAAATTGGCCGAAAGTAATCAGCTACCGTATTTTGTGCCAACCGTTTTTGATATGTTGGAAGAAGATGGTTTTTTTAAAAAAGAAGAACAAATTTTAAACAAGTACAACAAAGAAATTGAACAACTTGAAAATTCTGCTGCTTATTTAGATGCATTGCACCAATTAACTGCAACTCAAAATCAAGCTGAAATAGAAATTCAAACACAAAAAGAGAGTATTAAAGCTGGGAAAAAATACCGAGCATTAAGGCGACTAAACTGTAGTTTGGAAGAACTAAAACTCTTGGAAGAATTAAGTCAAAAAGAAAGTATTTTACTAAAAAAAATAAAGCAATATTGGAATTATAAAATCATTGATGCCAAAAAAGAAGTGGAATTCTTTAGTCATAAAATCAATGCTATAAAAGAAAATCGTCGTGTCAAATCGGCCGAATTACAACAGCAACTATTTGAAAATTACGCTTTTCTAAATCAATTTGGTGAATTGAAAAGCTTAGGCAAAATTTTCAACGGAAATCCGCCTGCAGGTGCCGGAGAATGTGCCGCACCAAAATTACTGCATTATGCTTTTCAAAACCAACTAAAACCCATAGCAATGGCCGAGTTTTGGTGGGGACAATCGCCCAAATCAGAAGTACGAAAACACCAACAATTTTATCCAGCTTGCACTGGTAAATGCGAACCCATTTTAGCACACATGCTTGCCGGAATTGAATTGGAAGACAATCCTTTCATTGTTAATTCAGCCGAAGGCAAAGAATTGGAAATTGTTTTTGAAGACGACTATTTAGTAGTTGTCAATAAACCTGCTGAATTTTTATCCGTTCCCGGAAAGCAAGTCGTAGATTCGGTTTATACTCGAATGAAGCAACAATTTCCCGACGCTACTGGTCCGCTTGTTGTGCATCGCTTGGATATGTCTACATCCGGTTTGCTACTGATTGCAAAGTCGAGTGAAATGCACAAAAAACTACAATCGCAATTCATCAAAAGGCAAATCAAAAAACGTTACATTGCCTTATTGGATGGCATTTTAAATGAAGACAACGGAATTATTAATTTACCTTTACGTGTTGATTTAGATAATCGTCCGAATCAAATCGTTTGTTACGAACACGGAAAAAAAGCCGAAACCCATTGGGAAGTTGTGTCAAGAAACAACAACCAAACCTTAGTGTATTTTTATCCAATTACAGGAAGAACGCACCAACTTCGAGTACACGCTGCTCATTCGTTAGGTTTAAATGCGCCAATTGTAGGCGACGATTTGTACGGAAATAAAGCCAATCGTTTGCATTTACACGCCGAAAGCATTACCTTTCAACATCCAATAACAAAAGAAATGCTGACTATTTCGGTTCCAGCTGATTTTTAATTCATCAAAATAAAAACCAATATGCAAAAAAAATGGCTTTTATATAGTATCCTTTTCTTGGCTTTAGGAAAAGGTTTCTCTCAAGAATTCACCCGAAAAGACTCACTTCAAGGCGGATTGCGATTTGAACGTACTTGTTTTGATGTGCTTCGTTACGATTTGAATATCAAAATCAATCCTGATGAAAAATCGATTGTTGGGTTTAATGATATTTCTTTTAAAGTTGTAGAATCAACCTCAAAAATTCAACTAGATTTGTTCGATAATATGTTGATTGACAGCATAATTCACAATACCAAAAAACTGAATTACACGCGAGAATTCAATGCTGTTTTTATTGACTTTCCAGCAAGTTTAACAAAAAATGCAACCGAAAAAATGCGTTTTTACTATTCAGGGAAACCCAAAGTAGCTAAAAGAGCGCCTTGGGATGGTGGATTTGTATTTAAAAAAGACCGAAATGGCAATCATCATGTAGGCGTTGCTGTTCAAGGGACTGGAGCAAGTTTGTGGTATCCTGTAAAAGACACACAAACCGACGAACCGGATAACGGTGTTACAATCAAAGTGGCTGTTCCTACTGGTTTGATGAATGTTTCTAACGGAAGATTGATGGGTTCAGAAGATTTGAAAAACGGTTATACACGTTGGGATTGGGAAGTCAAAAACCCAATTAACACCTACAACATTACCATCAACATTGCTGATTATGCACATATTCACGATACTTACAAAGGATTAGAACTTGATTATTATGTATTAAAAGAAAACGAAACAAAAGCACAAAGTCATTTTGAAGAAGTAAAACCAATGATGGACTGTTTTCAAAGCAAGTTTGGCACTTATCCTTTTAGTGAAGATGGCTACAAATTAGTTGAAACTTCTTATTTAGGTATGGAACACCAAAGTGCTGTTGCTTATGGCAATAAGTTTATGAAAGGTTATTTAGGAAGTGATTTGTCTGGAACAGGAATTGGATTGAGTTTTGACTATATAACCATTCACGAAAGTGGACACGAATGGTTTGGCAACAGCATTACATCATCAGACATTGCGGACATGTGGATTCACGAAGGATTTACACAGTACAGCGAAATTGTGTATGTAGAATGTTTGTTAGGCTACGAAAAAGCCATGGAATACGCTTATGGTTTACGCAAAAATGTACGAAACGATCGTCCAATTATCGGGCAATGTTGCGTGAATAATGAAGGAAGTGGCGATATGTATCCAAAAGGAGCTTTGCTAGTCAATACACTCCGTCATGTAATTAATGATGATGAAAAATGGTGGAAAATAATTTTAAAATACGCCGAAACGTACCGACATAAAATAATTGACACCAACACAGTTATCACATTTTTTAATACTGAAAGTGGAATGAACTTGACATCCGTTTTCAATCAGTATTTGCACCACACTTCGATTCCTAAGTTGGAAATCAAGAAAAAAGGAAGCAAAATATTCTACCGATGGCAAGCTGAAGAAACTAACTTTGCTATGCCAATTGACACAAAGATCAAAGGAAAAGAACTACGCATTTTTCCAACCTATCAATGGCAAAAACTTCCTGAAAAAATTAAAAATTGGGATGATTTTCAAATTAAAAACCAAGTATTTTTCATTGAAGTCGAAAGAGTGTAAAATTTTTAATGTGATTTAAGGGTTTCTTTACGCAACACTTTTCCGTTTTCAGTTTCTTTAAAATTAGAGATGAATATGATTTCTTTTGGTTTTTCGTATTTATCTAAAACATCGAAAACGCTATTGTCAATTGCAATTGACTCGCCTTCAACGATTAAAACTACTTTTTCACCCAACTCTTTATCTGGTTTACTCGAAATAAAATAACGTGGTTCAATTTTTCCTGACAATTTTTCTTCGATACTTTCAGGGATAAATTTAATTCCACCGCTATTAATCACATTGTCTATCCGACCTAAAAAAACAAACTGATTTTCATTGATTAATTCAACCAAATCATTGGTTACAATTATATCATCTGAAATACTTGTAGCATGAATTACCAAACAACTACGATCATCATACGAAATCGTAACGTTCGGCAAAACGGTAAACGCTTTCTCTCCTATTTTTCGTGCAGCAATATGTGTAATCGTTTCGGTCATTCCGTAGGTTTCGTAAACAATTGTAGGTAGTTTTAACAATGATGTTTCCAATGTTTTTTCCATTTTGGCGCCACCAACAATAAGTTTTTTTACTTTTTTTAATTGCTTTAACGAATGTTTGGCTTGTAGTGGAACCATCGCAACAAAGTCGTATTTTTCTGCATCATTATTTTCCAAAGGATGTGAACTTGGAGCAACAAAATCAACATCCAAACCTAAAATCATCGCCCGAATGAGCATCATTTTTCCAGCGATATATTTTACTGGTAAACAATGTAAAATTTTATCACCAGGATGTAAATCAAAAAAATCGCCTGTCGCCAAAGCCGAATTGACCATGGCTTGCTTGGAAATTTGAATTGCTTTGGGAGCACCAGTTGTACCCGAAGTTTTGACTTCTAAATACGATTTGCTATCAAACCAATCGAGAATAAAATCGCCCACTGGTTTTTCAAAATCTTCGCCTTCTTTGATAAAACTGTAGGCTACACGACATAAATCTTCACGATTCAGGTGAAATCCATTCAACTTAAATTGATTGTGTACATTTTCGTAGGTTGGAATAAAATTACTCATGATTTAGAGTGTTTACTATGTTTTCTGTGGGTTTTACATCTATTACTTTTCCTGTTAGTTTTTCTTTCCAATTGGTCCATTTGTATTTTTTGGCAAAAACAAACAAAATCAATGGATACATAATTGCAATGGAAATAATCATTTCAGTTAGCGCGTTAGACGAATTAACTTCGCTCGAATATTTAAAAACAGCGTCGGTTTGTAACGCCGAAAAATCAGATGTAATCAATAGTGCAGCCATTAGGTTGTTGCCCAAATGAAATCCTAATGCCAATTCCATTCCATCGTCCATCAAAGTCATTATTCCTAACAACAACCCAGTTCCGATGTAAAAAACCATAACTCCAAATCCCATTTCAGCAACCTCGGGATTGGCACTGTGCATTAAGCCAAACAAAAAAGATGTAACAACCAAAGGAAACCATTTGTTTTTGGCTACTATTCCAATTTGTTGCATAAAATAACCTCGAAATAAATATTCTTCCAAACCAATTTGAAAAGGAAATAACAATAGACTTATGACGAGCAAAACTGCAAATTTGGTTGGATTAAAGTTCCATAAAATCGTTGAGTTGTCATAATAATACGACAGTCCAAATGTAAGAAGCGTCAAAAACACGATGAATCCAAGCGAAAAGAAAAATCGCTTAAAATCAATTTTTTTTCTAGCAGTAGTCAAGGTTAAAATACTTCTTTCATGAAGTCCTCTGACCAATAAAAACAGTAATCCGAGTAAAAATGCAAAAGGCAATAAGTTCATCGTCAACGAAAGCCAATTGGGAAAACTTTTCATTAATTCATAACTTTTGTCAATTTCTTCTTTTGATACAAACAAATAGAATATAAAATTCAGAATAAATATTCCGCTCGAAAGAAGCGTCGTCAAAAGCACTCTCCACCAATCGTTTCTACCTTTAAATGCTTGCTCTATAAACATTATATAAAATTTAAAATACTTGTCTAATTTAACTCATTTTATTGAAAATTTCATTACTTCGTAAAAAAATATACCATGATTACCATTTACCACAATCCAAGATGCGGAAAATCAAGAGAGTGCTTGGCATTTGTTGAAAATTCAAATGAAGAGTTTGAAGTAATAAAGTATTTAGAAACGCCTTTATCATATTCAAAACTAATCGAAATTATTGGTCATCTAAAAATAAAACCAATTGAATTAGTGCGCATTAAAGAACCTATTTGGGTCGAAAAATTTAAAAATCAATCACTATCTGATACACAAATTGTGCAAGCAATGGTTGATTTCCCAATCCTTATTGAGCGGCCAATAGCCGTAAAAGGCAACAAAGCGGTCATTGCTCGTCCGATGGAAAAAATCAAAGAAATTCTCTAATCGCATTTATTTAACAAACCTTTGGGAAATGAACGGAATTTGAAAAATTAAATTTGCAACAAATTAAATTTTATGAAATATTTCCTTTCATCACTCCTTTTCTTTTTGGTATCAGCTTCGAATATTGTTTTTTCACAAAATCCGGGTGGTAAACCAGAAGCTAAAAAAGTGCTTATTTCGGGGCGAATTGTTGAAAAAAACACCAATCAACCTCTTGAATATACAACAATCACCCTATTTAATACCAAAGCGAACAAAATAACGGGTGGCGGAATTTCGGATGCAAAAGGCGAATTCAAAATCGAAGCCAACACTGGAACTTACGACATTAAAATTGAGTTTATTTCGTTTAAACCTTATGAAATAAAATCCAAAACAATTACTGAAAATCTTAATTTAGGTTTAATTACATTGGAAGACAATGCACAGCAATTGAATGAAGTTGTTGTCAGAGCTGAGAAAACAACGGTTGAAATCAAACTCGACAAAAAAGTATACAATGTTGGAAAAGATTTGATGGTAAAAGGCGGAACTGTAAGCGATGTATTAGACAATATTCCATCGGTTTCGGTTGATGTAGAAGGAAACGTGAGTTTGAGAGGAAACGAAAATGTAAGAGTGTTAATAGACGGAAAACCATCGAATGCAATAAATATTGCTGAAGCATTGAAATTAATTCCAGCTGACGCTATTGAAAAAGTGGAAGTGATTACCAATCCTTCTGCTCGTTATGATGCTGAAGGTGGCGGAGGTTTATTAAATATTGTTCTTAAAAAAGGAAGAACCAATGGATTGAATGGTACTTTTTTGGCAACTACTGGCTATCCTGACAACCATGGAATAAATGCTACTATCAATTTCAAAGGTGATAATTTTAACTTTTTCACCACACAAGGTTACAATTACAGAAGTAATCCAGGAAATTCTTTTGTGGACACTGAATTTTATTCTAATAATGATCCAAAACCTTATTTTACCTCTGAAAGAAGAGATAACGATCGTATCAATAAAGGCTATAATGGTAGTTATGGTTTGGATTGGAATTTTGACAAAAATACAACTTGGTCAAATATTGTAAATTACCGAAGATCTTCTGGTGAAAATCAGGATAATGTTGTTTTTACAAATCTGTATGATAATTTACCGGCTGATTATAGATACCGAATTAACTATGAAGACAGTAAAAGTGAAAATATTGAGTACAATTCAAATTTTGCAAAAAGGTTTAAAAAAGACGGTCATAAATTAACCGTTGATTTTCAATTTTCGTTGAATAAAGACGATAATATTGCTGATATTTTTGATAGCTCAAATACCAATGGAAATGATACTACTTTCAATAATCAAGATCAAAACAGATCCTTATTTCAAGTAGATTATGTATTGCCTGTTGGAAAAGAAAGTCAATTTGAAGCTGGTTATCGTGGTGATTTTTCAAAGCAACTTACTGATGTAGTTGTTTTTAGTAATGGTGGGTTTAACGATTTTTTCACTAATGTATTAGAATACAAAGAAAAAGTGAATGCTTTGTACACTCAGTATGGTTTCAAATTGAAGAAATTTTCATTCTTGTTTGGTTTACGTTGGGAAGACTCTAATATTGATGTTAATCAACTTAAAACACTAGATTTTAACAATAAACGTTACAACAACTTCTTCCCAAGCGCATTTGTTACGTATGAAATTGCACAAAAAACTAATGTTTCTTTTAGTTATTCAAAAAGAATCAACCGTCCTCGTGGAAGACAGTTGAATCCATTTAGCAATTATTCAAGTAATCTGAATATTTTTCAAGGGAATCCCGATTTAAATCCAGCTATGACTGATGCCTATGATATTGGATTTTTAAAATCGTGGGAAAAATTAACGTTAAGTACTTCTGCATATTATAACCATACCAAAGATGTTTTTCAATTTGTAAGAAGGGAAAATGGTGATTTTGTAAATGGAAGTCCTGTAATTCTTAGTTCTCCAATTAACATTAGTAATGAAGATCGATTCGGTTTTGAATTAACACTGAATTATACTCCTTTTAAATGGTGGAAATTGAACAGCAATTTTAACTTCTTCAGAGTAGACAGCGCTGGTGAATTTGTGTATACAAACACATCCAATCAAACCGTTGTTATTCCTTTAGGAAACGTTGCCAATACTTGGACAACTCGATTGACATCAAAAGTAACTTTGCCAGGCAAAATTGATTGGCAAACCAACATGAATTATGATGGTGACCAAAAAACAGCACAAGGAAAACGAATTGGAGTTTTTGCAATGAATTTAGCTTTCAGCAAAGATATTTTAAAAGATAAAGGAACAATTGCTTTTAATGTTAGTGATGTTTTTAACTCTAGAAAACGTATTCTAGATACTTATTTTCCAAATACTGATAGTTTTTCGCATGCTGAAATGCAGTGGAGAGAAAGACAATTTACACTTTCATTTACCTATCGTTTCAACAAACCTAAGAACGAAAAAGAAAAGCCAAAACGTCCAATGCAAGAAAACGATGGCGGCGGAGGTGATTTCTAAATTATATCACAAAAAAAGTTCCACTAAATTAGTGGAACTTTTTTTATTAAACAACCTTAAAAATTAAGCTTGTTCAGCTTCTCTTTTTGCTTTTCTTTCTTGCAATAATTCTTTAGTTGCACCGAAAATCCAATATGGAATCAAGTGAATTAAAAAAATCATTAACC
>JAEUTY010000008.1 GCA_016787805.1 Flavobacterium sp.
GTATAGTTAAATGTACCAGTTTGCGTTGGAGTTCCACTAATTGTGAATACACCAGCATTGAAAGTTCCACTAACTCCATTTGGAAGACCAGTAACTGTTACGTCAATTGCATCAGTTGCAGTATAGTCAATATTTCCAATAACTGTATTGATACAAACAGATTGATTATCATTTCCAGAAGTTAATACCAAAGTTACATCAGGATTAACGGTTATAGTTCCCGATAATGTTGCAGCAGCACAAGTGCCAACAGTTGTCGCTGTGTAAGTAAATGTGCCAGCTTGTGTTGGAGTTCCAGAAATAGTGAGTGTACCACTCGCATAAGAAGCAGTTACTCCATTAGGAAGTCCAGTTACAGTAACATCAGAAGCATCAGTTGAAGCATAAGTAATGTTTGCAATTGGTGTATTAATACAAACTGTTTGTGTGTCATTACTTGAAGTCAACGTTAGTGTAGAATCAGGATTTACAATAATAGAACCTGAAGCTGTTTCTATATTACATCCACCAACAGTTGAAACAGTATAACTGTATGTTCCCGCTAAAGTTGGAGTTCCAGTAATAGTAAATTCATTATTGCTAAATGATCCAGTTACACCATCAGGAAGACCAGTAACCGTTACATCTGTAGCATTAGTTGTAGTATATACTATATTGTTTATTGGTGTGTTAACACAAACCGATTGCTCACCAGATCCAGAGGTTAGTGACAATGTTACCGTTGGTAACAAACTCACTGTTCCTGTGGTTGGTAAAGAACTACATTCAACTGTAGATAATGAAATTGCATCCAAGTAATTACCAATAGTTGCACTTCCATTAGCACTTGATACAGCTACAAATCGAATAGTGTAATTGCTACCATTCGTTGTAGGAACTAAGTAGTTTATTGTATGGAATCCCCAAGCTGTATTGCCATCTGTAAATGAACCAATATTAATATAAGGTCCACCTGTTGGTCCAATCTCTACTCCAACTGTGTCATCACCTTGACGACCTCTGTGGGCGAATGAAACAGTAAGAGTTGCACCAGGAGTAATAGTAAAGTCTTGGAAAATTGTATCAGGACTATTACCATTCATTTCAATGAATTGATTTCCTTGGTAAGCTGGAACATTTTCATAGTTAGGAGATGGCCAAAATTCCATTATTCCATCTGGAGCAGATGTCTCCCAACATGGTACTGAATTTTCGTTTACCATATTTGGGAATTGACCAGTAGCAGTTGGAGTTTCAAAATCTAGATTACATAAATTATTCGTTGGTGTAATTACGACAGTATAATCACCAGGAACATTTGTAGTGAAACTTGCAACATTTCCAGGGTCAGTAGCACCTACAGGAACAGTCCATACGTAATTGTAGTTACCAGCAATTGCAGGAGTTGCAGTTACAGTTGCAGAAGCACCGTTACAAATCACAGGACTATTAACTGTTACAACAGGTAATCCAGGATCAACTAAGGTAACTGATTGCGCCAATACTGTTGAACATCCATTGATTACTAGAGTGAAGTTAGCATAGGTACCAGCATTTAATCCATTAAAAGTGATTTCACCGTTAGTGTTTGCAATTAAATCTGTTGGACCAACTGGTGTGGTGTCATCTGTGTAAGATACAGCATAAGTTGATCCAGCTACTAAACCACTAATAGTGATTGAACCATTATTCCCGTTACAAGTAATTGGATCAGCACTTGTTACAGTTGCAGGAGCTTGAATTGTAAATGTTGCTACATAATAACTTCCGCCATTATCTAAAGTAAGGTTATCAGAACAACCAGAAGCAGAAGTAAAGCTACCATTAATATCATAATATACTTGAATAGTATAATTTCCAGGGGCTAAATTGGTTAAATCCAAAGGAGCTGTACAACCTGGTTGTGAAACACATTGCCATTTTTGTTGTCCAGTACTACAAGGACCACCACCATTAATAAACGTACCAGTACCAGTATTACAATCACTATAGAAAGGTAAATTCCATGAAGTAAATGCACCAGGTGTGTTTCCAGTAGGGAAAACTCTATAGTTCATTCTTGCATCACAAACATTACTTGAACCTGATTTCTGAGTTTTGATTTCAGCACCTCTTAAAACAAGAGTCGATGAGTTTTGTAAGTGAACACCATAATTAGCCATAAAGGTGTTACCATTTTGATTGATCAAATCAGCACCATTTCCAGATGTGTTGAAGAACTCACCATCATTTGGAGTGATACAATCTTCCATCCAAACAGCAGAAGCATAGATACTAATGTCACAAACGTTAACTGTTAATGAAGTTGTTGCTGAAGCAGTACATCCTGAATTATTTACTGTTACTGAATAGTTACCAGCTTGCGAAACAGTTATAGAACTTGTGTTTCCACCATAAGGATTATTGTTGAATGTCCAAGTGTAAGAAACATCGTTAGGATTGAAGTTTGTTGGTGTCACTGAAATAGTTCCACTTGAGCCTGAACAAATTGAAAATTCTGGAGTTATTGTAAATACAGGAGTTAAATCTTGAACTATTAAATCAAATTGAGATGTTCCAAAACACCCCGCAACGTTAGTCACTCTAGCATAAATAGTTTGCGTAAATTGAACAACATTTGTGTACAAGTTTGGCAGAGGATTAACCCCAGCCACAGCATCTGCTAAAGTTAAGTGATAAGTAACAGTATGTTGCGCTGCAGGATAAACTCCTAATACAGATGCATTATTATTACTTAAAGTGAATTGTGCAAATCCTGAACTATTACAATTGGTTAAGTTATTAGGAGTTGCTAGTGTGATAGGATCATAATATTCAACTGTGATGGTGTCAGTTGCACTACATGAAGTATTATTTAATGTTGCAACTAAAGTATAAGTGCCTGATTGATTAATCAATAAATTAGGACCAGTTTCACCAGGAATTACACCATTTTGATTTGACCAAACAAATGAATATAGATTTGGATCTAAGTCACTGGTTAATTGATTTGTATTTCCTGCACATAAAGCATTTCCAGTTTCAATTAAGAAGTCAATTCCTAATTCTAATCCAAAATTAAAACTTCCTCCTTCTAAGAATACAGCAGAGTCAAAAGCGTTATCATTTCTATCAGCAACAACTAATTTAATGTGGTATTGTTGACCAGGAGTTACAGCCGAAGAAGCAGTTAAAGGAACAGTTAAACCATTAAAATTAATTGGATCTGCTAAAGGGCTTAAACCACCAGGTTGATCTTGTAAATAATAATCAGCAAAATATTCAGGGTTAACCGATGCACAGTTAGGATTGAATTGATTATCTCTAATAGTGATTACTGAAATTGGAGTAGTTGTACTTGGTACAATTGCCAAATTGGTTGTAACGCCTGTTGTGTTGTTGGTCAAGAAGAACGCAAAAGCATCGGAGAAATCACATTGGAAAGTTCCATATTCTTCAGAAGCAAAAATGAAGTCAAAACTAATGTTGTCAATAAGAGGTATAAAATCAAACTCTAATACACTGGCATCATTATAATCTTGTAGGTTAGGGTCAATTCCTAATCCTTGAATATAGTTGAATAACTGAGCATCACCAGGCCAACCATTTGCAACACCTGCAGGTAAGTTGTTAGGTCCAGGAACATTATCAACACTTCTTGTTGCTAATACAACACCATCTTCAAAAGGAAACGTAGAGCCATTTTTGTTAAAATAGCCAATACCGTTAACAGAACCAAAATTTGTACCTGTTGATGTAGTTACATTGGTTACAGAAGCACAAGTTGAATTGAACAATACATCTTCAACTAATTGTACATTGGTATATTGGGTGTCATTAGTTGTAATTGGAGGAGGAATAGTGCCTATGCACAATTCAAAAGTATAATTTCCTGTTGCAGCTCCATCCAAAATTACTTGTACAAAGTAAGTTTGACCAACCGTTAAGCTACTAAGAGTTCCAGTTGTATTGTTCACACAAGATATTTCGCTTAAATTATTGCATGTACCTGAATAAACAGCATAATTTAAGTTGAAGGCAAAACCACCTTGTACATTATTAAGGTCAATTGAATGGCTTGTTGATGTGGCAGTAAATTGGAACCAAACATCATCTCCATTAGCACAACTACTAAACTGTGATGACGGAGTTGCGCCAATTAAAGATCCATTAGTAACTGAAGTACAACTTTGATCGGGGTTAGTTGAGGCAATAATTGCTCCAGAACATTCGTCATTAGGTATCAGAGTACAGAATGATGATGGTCCGGCCCATAAACTAGAATCTGTTGCACTACATACTGCTCTTACATAATAATCATAACATGTAGCTTGAGTCAATCCTGTCGCATTGAAAGGTGCGTTGTTAGAAGTTGCAATCCATCCAGTTGAAGTAGCAGTTGGAGGAGGAGAACCTGCTGGAAGAATTAATACTTCCCAATTTGAAGCTGTTGATCCATCAGGGTTTTGTAATTGATTCCATGTTAAATCAGCAGTAGTCAAATTAATATTAGCACTTGTTAAAGCGTTTGGTTTTCTACAAGTTGGAGGTGGACCACAAGTAACATCGGCTATCCAACCTGTATCATTCACAGATCCATCACTTAAGAATGTGAACGTTAAACAACCATCGGCTGTTGATGATGTGAATGGGCCAGGGATAGCAGTTCCCCAATATGAACCAGGTTGTGTTAAAGGACCATTTCCAGGACCGTTTGTACTTGAAATTTGATTAACACCTGCTGTATTGCCATCGTAAACATACAATCCATCCCAGTTGGCTTCAGTATCAAAAAGAGTAAAAGTAACAGTTACCAATTCACCTGGTGTGGTTGGACAAATAGTAACAGTATAATTTGTATTGTTGGCATAATTATTTGTAGATCCACCTGGATCAGTAAATGTTCCACCACAAACTGGTGGCGCAATTTGAGTTGTAATAGTACGAGGTCCAATCCATAAACTAAAGTCGGCTGGACCGCACTCATCTCTTACATATATATCGTAACAAGTATCAGGATCTAAGCCAGAAACTAAAGCATTTGTATTAGTAGTTGATGTTAAATACCCTGTTGTGCTTGCATCAGGAGCAGGAGAACCACATGGCAATGCAATCATATTATAAGTTGTAGCCGTACTGTTGGATGTCCAAGATACTTGAACCGAATCTGATGTCGGAGCAGCTGAAGTTAAACTAGTTGGAGTAGGACATGTTGGGGGTAATCCACAAGTTACATTAGCAATCCATCCTGCAGCATTTACAGAAGTATCGCTTCTAAAACGGAATGTTAAACAACCATCAGGAGTTGATGAAGTAAATGGTCCAGGAATAGTATTACCCCAATATGAACCTGGAACCCCGCCAGGAACATTTCCAGCTCCATTAGTACTTGCAATTTGATTTACGCCAGAAACATTCCCGTTGAAAACATATAACCCGTCCCAATTGGCTTCAGTGCTAAATGAGGTAAATGTTACAGTAACAACATCACCAGGAACATCAGGGCAAATAGTTACCGTATAGTCTGTGCTATTCGCGTAATTTCCTGCTGAACCTCCTGGGTCAGTAAATGTTCCACCACAAGCAGGTGGAGTAGGTTGTGTTAGTATGTTAGTTATTCCAATCCAAATGCTAAAATCAGCTGGACCACATTCATCTCTAACATAAATATCATAACATGTGTCAGGATTTAAACCTGAAATTAATGCGTTTACATTAGTAGTTGAAGTCAAATATCCAGTTGTACCTGCGTTAGGAGCTGGTGAACCACAAGGTAATGCTATCATATTAAATGTTGTAGCAGTACTATTTGATGTCCAAGTTGCATTGGTAGATGTAGATAAAGTCCCAGAAACACTTAATCCATTTGGATTAGGACAAGTTGGAGGTAAAGCACAAGTAACATTTGCAATCCATCCTGGATTGTTAATTATAGTGTCACTAATAAAGTGGAAAGTCAAACAACCATCTGGTGAAGATGAAGTAAATGTGCCAGGGTTTGTAGTTCCCCAATAAGCACCTGGTGTTGCTAATGCAGCATTGTTACCAGCGCCATTTCCACTTGCAAATAACGGAGCGGCAACAGAATTACCATTATGTATATACATTCCATCCCAACCAGTTTCAGTGTTGAAAGCGGTAAATGTTACGGTTACAACTTGACCAGGAATGTCTGGGCAAATAGTAACAGTTTCATTTGTGTTGTTGTTATAATTAGCAGTTGTGCCTCCAGCATCTACATAATTTCCTCCACAAACAGGTGGTAATGTTGTAGTTGTATAACAAAATGGACCAGCCCATTCACTTGATGAATCAGTACATACTGCTCTTACATAATAACAATAATTTGTATTGGCTGCTAGCCCCGTTTGAATGAAAGAATTTGATGCTGATGTACCAGTTGGAACACCTGTAGGAGTTCCGGTACCTAAAATGTTCTCAATTTCAAAACTATTTCCTGCTCCAGACCAACTCAAAGTGGCTGTAGTAGCTTGAGGAGCAGCTGCTAATGCAGTTGGTTCTAAACATTTTTGAATAACACTAACATTATCCAAAAGCCATCTGTCACCAGATAAAGCAGCGGTTGGTTGTGTGTATTTCATTACAAATGCAATGTACACATTGGTTCCAGCATATCCATTTAAATCAATCACATGTTCGTCACAAATGTTAAAGATAGCTGAAAGCTGATCTTCAGTATAACTTGCTAATAATGTAGTGTAGGATGCTGGGTCATTTTGGGCAGATGAGCCATTTGCTAATCGTACTTCATAAGTTGTTCCTTGATTACCTGCGGTGAAAGATCTTGAAAAAAAGCGAAGTTCACCATTTGGTGGAACTAATATCGATGGAGTAGATAAATACTCAGCAGTCGAAACTCCGGCAGCAATATTTTGCCGATTCATGTAGGCAGCAAGACTTCCTTGGCATGAATTTGAATTAGTAGACCAATTCGTAGTTCCCCCAACATTTATGTCAAAGACAGCCCAGTTGGTTGGTGGAAATGTGTTTTCAAAACCTTCAAGCGGTAAACCTTGAGAATAACCTAAAAATGAAAGCAATGAAAAAATTGAGAGTAGAAATTTTTTTTTCATAAAAATGGTAATATAGTTTTGTTTGATTCGATTAACTATTGGTTACCAAAAATATAAAAAAAAAGTTAGAAGTTATATATTATATTTTGAAAATTCCACCAAATGCAATTATTGTCTGTAAAAAGAAAAAATCTTGTTCGGCTGAATCACTAGTAGAATTAGTAGTTCGAATGTTATTCATGTTGATATAACCGCCTTTTAATTCTGTTTGTAAAAAGTAATGTTTGAAGAAAGTAAAATTTAATCCAGCCTTTGCAGATACTCCAAAACCTGATACATGAAATTCATCGTGTCTTTGATAACCTAATATTCGCGCATTGGTTTTTGGGAATAACAGACCAGCTCCAACACCTTCAGTCAAATTAATTTGAATTTTATCAGTATTAGTAATGCCTAAATATTTTGAAAAATCATCTACTCTAGAAAATTCTGAGTTAACGTAGTTCAGGCCATCAGTATGTTCAAAAGTTAAAAATGGTGGTAATGGGTTTTGATCCTCTCCATCATAATTTATGGATAAATCAACAGGAGTATTGTTGTAAGTTCCGTTATAAATTGAGCCAGCTTCAGATGACGGTAAGTTTACATATCCACTAACAGAAGCTATTTGACTTTGAGTGACTACATACTTCATATGATCTAATCCAACCGAAATATTGTATTTATCGCTGATAAAATAACCCAATCTAAAATTAGTTTGCGGAATAGTCATACGAGTTGGATTGATATAGTCAACGTGCCATCCTTTTGGTTTGTCTTCTGCTTGCGCATTTTCAACTGTAAAGTTATAATTGTCGCCTTTAAAAGTGATGTCAGAATCGGAATAAGTTTCTCTATTTCCTCCCCAGTATATATAAAATTTGCCTTTATTGTGAGTGGTATATTTGGAATTGCTTTGCTCTTTGTTTTGAGAAAATGAAATGTTTATAAAAAATAAAACGGGTAATAAATAAATGGTTTTCATTAAATAACTTAACTAATTTAAAATTGATTGATGGTTTTACGAATAGCTACTAATTTGGTCATTAATCCTTCAAAATAATCCAAATGAAGCATATTGGCCCCATCGCTTTTGGCATTGGCGGGATCAAAATGAGTTTCTATAAATAAACCATCTACACCTACAGCAATTCCGGCTTTGGCAATCGTTTCAATCATGTCAGGTCTTCCGCCAGTTACACCAGCTGTTTGATTGGGTTGTTGTAATGAATGTGTAACGTCTAAAACAGTTGTAGCATAATTTTGCATCGTCGGAATTCCGCGGAAATCAACAATCATATCTTGGTAGCCAAACATGGTTCCGCGATCGGTAACCATTACATTTTTGTTATCACAATCGAGTACTTTTTGAACGGCGTGTTTCATGCTTTCTGGACTCATGAATTGCCCTTTTTTTAAGTTAACGGTTTTGCCTGTTTTAGCAGCTGCAACGACCAAATCAGTTTGTCGAACTAAAAATGCGGGAATTTGAAGCACATCAACATACTGAGCAGCTTTGTCGGCATCTTCATTAGTGTGAATATCCGTTACGGTTGGAATATGAAAGGTTTCAGAAACTTTTCGAAGTATTTGCAACGCTTTTTCATCGCCAATACCCGAAAAACTATCAATTCGTGATCGGTTGGCTTTTTTGAATGAACCTTTAAAAACAAAAGGAATTTCTAATTTTGTAGTGATTTCAACTAATCGTTCAGCAATCTTCATTGCCATCTCTTCACCTTCAATAGCACATGGCCCAGCTAAAAGAAAGAAATTATTACTTGAAGTATTTTTAATTTGAGGAATTGACTGTATGTTCATACTGCTTTTTTTTGCAATGCAAATATACAAAGAATTCTGACTAATTTGACGGTCAAAAACTTAGGAAATAGTTAATTATTTTTAATTGGAAGGTTTGATTGTAAAACCTTTAGGGCACATGATTTTACCTTTCTCGTAGCTATTAAAATACAATTGTACTTTTTTTCCTGATGGTTCAAAAACAACTTCGTAAATGTCTAACATTCCTGCTCCTACATTGGTTTTTTTGGTCGGAAAGGGACAACAACTTTCGATTTTGGTATAAGTAAACTTTTCGTTCTTCTCTCCTAATAAAGCATTAAAAAAATAACTAATATTTATAGGTGCATCTTTTTCTCTACCAAAACCTATATTAATGGGATAGTCTTTGTCATAACCAAATTTTCTATCCGGACTGTAATCTGTAATTACAAATCGATCATTCTTAACGGCAGGCTTAATAGCATTGTCATCAATGTTTTTTATAGTCAATTGTGTACTTACACACGAAGTTAAAGTGGTAAAAATAATAGTAATTAGGAACAATTTTTTCATTTTAATGTTTTAAATAATCAATTGCAAAAATACTGCCATTTTCTGCTTTTTCAAATGTAATTATAACAGTATTTATAGAAGTTTTTAATTATTGATGATTAAGTTTGCAACTAAATTTTAAAATATGGAGTTTCTAAAACATACTTGGCATTGGTCAATATCAGGTTTTTTTATCGGATTGGTGTTGCTACTATTGACTTATTTTGGTAAAAATTTCGGAATGTCGTCCAACTTAAGAAGTTTGTGCTCGATGACCGGAATTGGAAAAAGAGTCGCCTTTTTTGATTGGAATTGGAAGTCTAAATTGTGGAATTTAGTAGTAGTTTTAGGCGCAATGATTGGCGGATTTATTGCAACACAATTTTTAGCAGATTCATCTAATGTTGCCATTAGTTATGAAACAGTACAACAATTAAGCGAAATGGGAATTGAAGCTCCCAACGGAAAATTATTGCCAAATGCTTTATTTGGAAATGCTGCATTTTCATCGGTAAAATTGATTTTTATTTTAATTTTTGGTGGATTCCTTATTGGATTTGGTTCACGTTATGCTGGTGGCTGTACTTCGGGGCATGCTATTTCCGGCTTGAGTACATTGCAACTGTCTTCTTTAAAAGCAGTAATCGGATTTTTTATTGGAGGATTGGTGATGGCTCATTTTATTTTACCTTTAATTTTTTAACAGATGAAGTGGATTAAATATTTAGTAGTTGGAATTTTATTTGGAGTTGTTTTAACCAAATGCGAAGCGGTTTCTTGGTACCGAATTTACGAAATGTTCCAGTTTCAGTCGTTTCATATGTACGGAATCATCATGACGGCAATTGCAACAGGTTTAATCGGAATTCAAATCATCAAGAAAAAAGGAATCAAAGACATCAAAGGTGAAATCATTCATATCGAAGACAAAGAAAAAGGAACTTTCCGCTACTGGATTGGCGGATTGATCTTTGGTTTGGGTTGGGCTTTAGTTGGCGCTTGTCCAGGCCCAATTTTTATCTTGATTGGAGCTGGTTTTTGGAGTGTGTTGTTGGTTTTTGCTGGAGCGATGTTGGGTACCTTTATCTATGGTGTAATCAAAGATTATTTACCACACTAATACATCTTGTGTGACATTTATCACATTTTTTCTTTTAATTGGATTGTAACTTTGTATTGTTAAATGACTAAGTTATGAGAACAATTTCAATAGTAGTACAAAATTTAAAATGTAGTGGTTGCGCTTCTACAATCGAAAACAAGTTAAATCACTTGTTCAATATAGCTAATGTAGATATCGATGTTGAAAATAGTATCGTTATGTTCGATTATGCAGACGAATTAGCTTTGTTGGATGCCAAAGAAACACTCAAAATTTTAGGTTATCCCGAAGTAGGTGAAGTCAATTCATTCGGAACCAAAGCCAAATCGTTTGTGAGTTGTGCGATGGGAAAGATGGGCTAAATAATTTCAGCACTCAAACCTGCTTCCAAAAGTTGAGTACATTGTGGTTTTAACTCGTCAAAATGACCTGTCTTTACGGTACATTTTCCTTTGTAGTGAACCAAAATAGCACATTGTTCTGCTTGCTCTGAAGTGTGTTGGCAAACGCGAATCAAGGTGTCGATTACATGGTCAAAAGTATTAACGTCGTCATTGTACAAAACAATTTCGTTGTTTACACCAACCAATTCATCAACTAAAACTTCTTCTTTTACTTTTTCTATCGTACTCATATTTATAGTAAAAATAATAGGCTAATTTACATATTTCAGCGAAACCCAATTGTTTCGTTCTAATTTTTTAACAAATGTCAACCCTTTTTCGGTACATGATGCATCGATAAAAGGAATGTCTTCACTATAAAATCCGCTCAACAATAAAACGCCATTTTTGTTCATACAATCAACATACTGTTGCATGTCGTTCAACAAAATATTTCGGTTGATGTTGGCAATAATCAAATCGTATTTTTTTCCTTTCAATAATTCGGCATCACCTTCGTAAACGCTTATTTTGTGACAATTATTACGTTCGGCATTTTCAATCGAATTCAAATAACACCAATTGTCAATGTCAATCGCATCAATAGGTTCGGCTCCTTTCATTTCAGCTAAAATGGCTAAAATAGCTGTTCCGCAACCCATGTCCAAAGTTTTCATTCCAACTACTTCCATGTCCAACAAATGTTGAATCATCATGTGTGTAGTTTCGTGATGACCTGTTCCAAAACTCATTTTAGGTTCAATCACAATGTCAAATTCGGCCGAAGTTTTGGGATGAAAAGGGGCGCGAACATGGCATTTCCCGTCCACATCAATGGGTTCGAAATTTTTTTCCCATTCTTCATTCCAATTGACTTGCTCGATTTCTTCAATGGTATATGAAATTGTAAATTCGGGCGAATTCAATAAATAAATACCTTCCAACACATTGTCGGTCCAAACGTCTTTCTGAATGTAAGCCGAAAATCCGTCTTCGGTTTCAATAAAACTTTCAAAAGGTTTTTCGCCCAATTCGGCAATTAAAATTTCGGTTCCGAGTTCTTTTGGCTCTACCTTAAAATGGTAACCCAAATACAAGTTTGACATGGTAGATTTTTTTTTTGCAAATGTACTGAATAAAAAAGCATAAAAAAAGCCCTTCTAGGGAAGAGCTTCTTTAAGGTTGGTTAGTTGTTATTCTTTATTAAGATTACGTAATTGTTTCAATTTGTCCTTCCATACTAGCAATTCTTCTTTTTGACGCTCGATGTTTTTGCGTACTTCTTTTACCATTGGGTTATCCGCTTTGGCATTGGCGAAAAACTGAATGTTGTTCTCCAATTGGAAAATCTCACCCTGAATTTCATCAATTTTACGCATCATAAATACTTTCTCATTATCCAATTTTCTTGAATCTTCAGAACTTGATAATTGATCTAAACGATTGGCAAAACGCATCATTTCACCTTCTTTCTTGCTGGCACTCAATTTTTCAAATAAAGCGTCTAATATTTTATTGAATTTTCCTTCAATGTGTCTTCTGTTAAAAGGAACACGACCAATCGATTTCCAGGCTTCGATGTGCGCTTTGATAGCATCCAAATCGGTTTTGTGATCGCCAATTAATTCGAATGATTTTAAGGTTTCTAGATATTCTTTTTTCTTTTCGAAAGCAGCGACTTCTTCGGCATTTTCTTCTTTTTTGCTGTCTTTCAAACGCTCAAAATAATGATTGCAAGCTGCTTTGAATTCGCCCCAAAGTTTATCAGAGAATTTTCTTGGAACATGACCAACCGTTCTCCATTCTTCTTGAATTTGCTTCATGATTGGAGTAGTGGTAGCAAAATCTTCGCTATCTTTCAACTCATTGGCTTTGGTAACCAACGCTTGTTTTTTGCTCAAATTATCGTTTTGGTCTTTCTTGATTTCTTTGTAAAATGAATTTTTAAGTACGTTGAAATCTTTTACAGCTTTTTTGAAATCAGCCCAAGTTTGTTCGTTGACTTCACTTGGTACTTTTCCGGTGGCGAAAAACGTATTGCGTAAGGCTTCTACTTTTTCCATTTGAGCTTGCCAAGCCGAATGCGAATCAACTTTTTCAGTGGCTAATACTTCGATTTGTGCAATAATATCTTTTTTCTTTGCTAAATTTTCGTTTTCTTTTTCACGGAAACTTTCATAATAAGCCTCGCGTTTATCATGCATTTGTTTGGTTAAATCGCTAAATTGATTCCAAATCACTTCACGTTGATCGCGTGAAACTGGACCAATTTCTTCTTTCCAAATGCGATGTAAATCTTGCAGTTCACGGAACGCTTTGTTGATGTCAGCTTCGTTAACCAATTCTTGAACGCGAGCAATAATGCGTTGTTTTTGTTCTAAATTGTGTTTGAAATCCAAATCACGAGCCTCACGATCTAAATGTAAGAAGTCGTAGAAGTTCTCGATATGGAAATGGTAATTGTTCCAAACGTGGTTGTATTTGTCCTTCGGAATCGGGCCTGCATTTTTCCAACGATCTCTAATGTCATTCAATTGTTTTAATGAGCTAGCGATGTTTCCAGTTGGATTGTTAACCAAGTTTTTCAATTCTTCCACCAAAGCCAAACGGTTTTTTAAGTTGGCTTCTAAATTGGTTTGAAGCGATTTAAAGTGATTATTTTTCTTATTTCTATAATCATTATATAATTCGTCAAATTTTGATTTTAAAGGAAAATGATAGTGGAAATCTTCAGTAGTGTCTGGATTTTCGGCTAAAAACTCGTCTTTTTTCTCATCTATCAAATGATAATATTTCGATAAGAACGATTTTTTAACTTCTTCCACGTGGTCTTTTACCGACATTACTTTTTCAACAACAACCAATTTTTCAAGTTCTTCCACCAATTTTTCCATCGACATTGCCTCGTAATCTTCCATCGGAATATCGTGACGTTCTTTCAACGTTTCATCTTCACTTTCTTCTGCGTTGACATTCGAAATTGCATTCATCACAATGTCTGATTCGCTTTCGTAAACCGTATCGTCATTGGCTACTTCTTCATCGGTTAGTTCAATGGTGTTTTCAGCAACTGGTTCTTCTGTAGCTTCTACTTCAGTTTCCGTTGTTTCGGCAATAACTTCAGTAACTTCTTCCACAGTTTCAACTTCTGCGTTTTCAGTTTCAACTTCAACAACTTCATCCAAAGCTTGAGTTGCTACTTCTGGAGCAGATTCAATTTCTTCACCAACTAAATCCTCAGTTTCGCCATTGACTTGATCTTCGCTAGTTGCATCCAATGGTGCTTCTACTTCAGTGTCTGGAACCAATTCTTCTACAGGCTCTGTAATTTCTGATGATGCTTCAACTTCTTGATTTTCAGGCACAATACTTTCTTGCGCTTCGTTGTTTACATTTCCTTCTGCCTCATTCTCGTTGATTGGCAGGTTATCATTCTTTTCTTCTAACATTATAAAATGTGTAAGGTTATACAATTTTTGAGGGCGAAAGATAGTAAAGCGATGTGAAAATTCAAAGAAAATCAGTGCTTTCTCTCAATTTTATGATTTTTAAAGTTAAAAAAAACTGATTTTTATGTTAAATGAATTACTTATTCCAGATTTTCCAGGCTTTTTCGGCTTGAAGAACCAGCATTTCATAACCATTTTTGGTCACAGCACCTTTTTTCTTTGCCTTTTTTAAAAACTGTGTTTGTTCTGGATTATAAATTAAATCGTAAGCCAAATGTTTTTTGGTGAAATAATCATAAGGAATGGGCGGGAATTCATCAGTGTTTGGCTTGGTTCCGAGTGGAGTACAATTGATGATGATTTGATAATTATCAAAAGATGTTGCGTTGACACGATTATAATTAATAGTGTTTTCACCAACTTCTCGGGAAACGAAAGTGTAAAAAATATTCAATTCATCTAAGGCGAAGGCTATGGCTTTTGCGGCGCCACCAGTTCCTAATATCAGGGCTTTTTTGTGATGCGATTGGAGCAAAGGTTGAATTGATTTTTTAAAACCGTAGTAATCAGAATTGTAGCCTTTTAACTTTCCTTTTTTTGTAAAACGAATTACGTTAACAGCGCCTATTAATGTAGCTTTTTTAGAAAGTGAATCCAGGTAAGGAATGATGGCTTCTTTGTAAGGAATGGTCACATTCAAACCTTTCAAATCTGGATTTTTTTGAATGATTTCTGGGAATTGTTCAATTGTATCAATATCGAAATTTTCGTAGGTACAATCGTTGAAAAGTTCGGCGGCAAATTTTTCTTTAAAATACTTTTTAGAAAAGGAGTAGGAAATGTTTTTGCCAATTAAGCCAAAGCGTTTTACATTTTCCTTTTCCATTTTAAATATCGTATTTTTTGATGTAATTCTGCACTTTTTTTCGATCCCAAACCGCTGGAAATAATTCTTCCAAAATGGTTCTGTTCTTGAAATTCAATCGCAAGGCATTGCTTAAATGGAAAGTACCTTTTTTGTCTTCATTTTGCGTGAAATATAATCCTGCCAATCGGTATTCGATTTGGTAATCATCTGGGAAAAATTCACTTGCTTGCAATAAGGTTTGAATGGCACTTTCAAATTCACCCAAGAACTGTAAAACATCTACCCAAAATAACCAAGTGTCGAGTTGAGCATCGCCAAATTCAACTGCTTTACGATAACCGTGTTCGGCTTCTTCAAAGAAATTCATCGCTTTGTTGATGTTGGCATAACGTTTCCAGTAAGCACGATTTTGATCGTCAATGGCTATGGCTTTGTTAACGTAGAACAATGCTTTTTGGTAATTTTTTTGACGCACATAAAAATCAGTAATCGCAATCCAACCTTTATCTAAAAGTGGATCTTCATGAACTGTTTTGTTGAAATATTTTAAGGCTTCGACTTTATTGCCTAGCTTTTCGTAACTTTTTCCGATGCGTAATAAAGCATACGACGTTGGGTCGTCCAACTCGATAGTTCTATTATAGCTTTCGATGGCTTCTTCGTAACGTTTGAGTCGCTCTAATGCCTTTCCTTTTTCCATAAAAGCACCCAAGAAATATTCGTCGATATAAGTTGCAAATTCGAAAGCTCGAACGGCATTTTCGTAATCTTTTAAGCCATAATACAAACGACCCGATTGGTGCCAAGCGATTTCACTATATGGATTTCGGTCGATGTAAGTTTTTAAGTATTCAATAGCATCAGCATTTTGGTCCAAAAACTCAAAACAATACACTACATTATATAAAGCCGATTGATCGTTAATGTCTTCTTCCAAACATTTGATGAAATTTTCCTTGGCCATTTCAAGGTTGTCCATAAACAAATATTCCATTCCAATCAAGTTGTACACATCAGCAAAATCATCTGTGAATTTTAGTGCTTCTTGCAGCAATTCAACCGCTTTTTCGTGGTCGTCTCTTTTGGAGTAAATATTAGCCTTTTGAATAAAAATTTCTTCGTTGGTAGGTTCAATAGCGTACAACTCGTTGAGCAACTTTTCAGCTACTTCCAGTTTGTCTTCATAAATCAACATTTCCACCTGAACTAGTTTCAAACCAGTCGATTTGGGATGTTGTTCTAATCCTAATTTTAAGGCTTTTTTTGCTAAATTGGATTTACCCATATCGAGGTAATGAAGAATAATTTCCTCAAATTCCTCTGAATCGAAAAAGAACACTTTGTTGGTTTTCAACATCGATTCAAATTTCGATAAGGATAAATTGTAGTCGTCTTCTTCGTGTTCCAAATGCATAGCTTTTTTTGTTAAAATTATCCTAAATAAAAGTAGGAAAGTAAATGAGAAATGTGCGAAAAATTCGCGATTGTTTTGAACAATTTAATTAACAAGAAAACAATTGATAATTGACAATTAATACAATTAAACGATTAACTAAGGAGTTTTCCATTATCCATTATCCATTATCCATTATCCATTATCAATTATCAATTATCAATTATCAATTATCAATTGAACTTCATCCATCACTTCTAAAATAATTTTGCAACCTTCTTTTATTTCTTCTTCAGAAATAGTTAATGGTGGTGTGATTCGAATGGCTTTTCCTTCAAACAATAGCCAAAACAAAATCAGTCCTTTTTCTTGACAACGCAAAATAACTTGATTTGTTATTTCTTCATCTGAAGTCATTGCGGCCAACATCAATCCTTTTCCTCTTACTTCTTGTATCAAAGGATGTACCAAAAGCGATCGGAATAGTTTTTCTTTTTCCAAAGATTGATTAGCGTAGTCTTTTTCGAGTATTTCTTGTAGTGTAGCCAAACAAGCTGCCGCAATGACAGGATGTCCGCCAAAAGTTGTAATGTGTCCAAGTTTAGGATCATGACTCAACAAATCCATGTGTTTTTCGTTGGCAATAAATCCGCCCACAGGCATTCCACCTGCCATTCCTTTACCAATAATCACCACATCGGGAACTACGTTGTAGTTTTCAAAACCAAATAATTTTCCAGTTCGCCCAAATCCGGGTTGAATTTCATCCACAATCATTAAAGCACCAACATCTTCACAACGCTTTTTTAGTTTGGCTAAGAAGTCGTTTTGCGGTTCAATAAAACCTGCGCCACCTTGAATACTTTCTACAATGATTCCGGCTGTTTTGGTCGTGATTTTTTGAATATCATCTTCGTTGTTGAAGGTGATAAAATCAACATCGGGAATCAAAGGACGAAAAACTTGTTTGCGTTCTTCAAATCCCATTACACTCATCGAACCCATAGTGTTTCCGTGATACGCATGATGACACGAAATGAGTTGGCTTCTGCCAGTGACTCTTCGAACCAATTTTAATGCGCCTTCGCAAGCTTCGGTTCCAGAATTGACTAAATAAACTTTATTTAATGATTCGGGTAAATGTTCAACTAATAACTTACAGTATTGGACAGCGGGACTTTGCGAATATTCGCCGTACACCATAACATGCGAATATTTGTCCAATTGGTCTTTGATGGCTTGGTTTACTCTTGGATGTTGATGACCCAAAGAGCAAGCCGAAACGCCTGCAACAAAGTCGAGGTATTTTTTATTATTGGTGTCGTAAATATAAGAACCAATGGCGTGTGAAACTTCCATTCCGAGTGGATAAGGAGAAGTTTGCGCTTGGTATTTAAGGAAATCTGGATTCATTTATCAAAGTTCTACTACCAACAGTTTTATTCTATTTTTTTGGCTGGTGGATTGTTTTTGTCGTAATCGATAGTTTCTTTACGAACCTCCATTGGAGCATCTGGAAGCGCGTCTTCAATAGCTTTTTCGCGTTGCGCTTCGTAGTCAAATTCGTTTTCTTCAGGTGGAAAAATATCTTCTTTGGTCTTTATTCGTTCATCGCCACGCCAGTTAAAACCACGTAGTTTTCGAGCATTTTCAGGTAAATCTGCTTCTGGATAAATATCGCCATCTACATCTTTATAAAAGGTAATAGTGCTGATTTTTGAGTCTTCAAATTGAATGTTGATTTTACTGCTTACATTTTTATTGATACCAATAAGTTCATTTTTGTCATCACGCATGTAATAAACCACTTCGGTGTTTTTAATCATGTCCACTTCATTTAGTTTATTATTCAAAAACTTACCATATAAGTTCATTCCTTTTACCTGATTGTAACCAGTTCCAATAGTGTCTTTTGAAGCAATAAAAGCATTGTTTAATACTTTTAAAGAATCAAGTTTCTCTGTTTTGTTATTGCCAATTAAATGCATCAAATCGCCAGTCAATTGGTTGTCGTAATTCCAAAGAATTGGTTTTCCAATCAGTTGGGTTAATGCTTTTTTCTGACTAGAATGAATCGAATCACATTTACCACTCATATCGGTTTTAAAAAAACGAACGTTATTATAACCACGAACAACTCGTTCGTTTTGTTTTCCTGTCACAACTAAACGCTTGGCGTGAACAAACATCGAATCATTTTCGACTAAATACCGAACAGAAGCTCTTTTGGTAATGTATAATGAATCTTTATTACGATACACTTCTCCATAATGACCTTTAATAATGGCTTTGTTGATCGAATCGGTGATTTTTACATTGCGAGTAGCTGAGGCAAATTCACGGTTTCGGTCGTAATACAAACTATCACCTTTTATAAGTCGATCATTGTATTTGATGTAAGACTTTTTAACGAAATGAGCCTTATTGGTTTTGGTATTGTAAAATCCTTTTTCGGTATAAATATAATTTTCTTTCCCAGTAATTGTTGATGGTCCGTACAAGTAAGTATGTCCTGAATTGGTATAATAATCAAGGTGATTTGACTTGATGACATACTTCGGATTGGTTATGGTTACTGCTGATAGAAATTGGTATTTTTTTTGGGCTACATAGTATTTTCCAGTGTTGCTGGTTAAGGTGTTTTCGTTGTTTATAATTGTTCCGAAAGTATCATAATAAGCCACTTGACTATTGCGGTCAAAATTAATTTTATCAGTAACCAATGACATTTCTGGAGAACGCAACGAAACATTTCCTGTAGTGTAAGCATGGCGAATGTTTCCGTTATATTCGGCATAATCGCCATGCAAATACAACGTGTCACCTTGAATAATATTCACATTTCCAAACGCTTTTAAATAATTTTCTTTCATGTAATAATAAGCCTTATTACAACTTAAAATTGCACCGTCGTGATTGGCTCTTACATTTCCAGTAAGAATCATTGCGTCGGGAAACTCATATTGATTGATATCTTGAAAATCGGAATTCTCAATAAAAATTGGTTTGCCTTTTTGTTCCTGAGCTTTGATCAATAAAGGAAGTGAAAAAAACAGTATATAGATTAGGTTTTTCAATGCGAATAATTTTGCGTCAAATTTAAGTAAAATCTACAAAGGGCAGTTTGTATTAAGAAATATTTATCATGAACAAATAAAATAGAGAAGAGAAAATAGAATAAAAAGAATAGATAATCGAATATTGATTTTGAACTACTGATTTAGTGTTGAAGTTTGTATTCTAGCCCCGATTGAAGGAAACCCCGATAGCTATCGGGATGTAAGAAAAGCGGGAAAATGGTTTACAAAATGAACCAAGCCATTCGCTTCAAAACTTTTTTAGGAACTTACTTCTTTAGATGGTTGTTGTTGAATTCAAATTTTTATATTTGTTGACCGATGTAAAATTTCATATCATGAGAAAGTTATTGTTGTTAGTTTTGATTGCATGTGCCTTGAGTTCGAATGCGCAAACGAAGAAGAAAAAAATATCTAAAACGAATAAAAATGTTACTGTAGTGGAGAAGAAAAAAGTTGTATATCAGGTTTTTACAAGACTATTTGGAAATACTAACACAACCAACAAACCTTGGGGAACATTGGAAGAAAATGGCGTTGGAAAATTCAATGATTTTACAGATAAAGCTTTACAAGAAATAAAAAAGTTAGGTGTCACTCACATTTGGTATACTGGAGTTCCGCATCATGCTTTGGTTCGTGATTATACCAACATCGGAATTTCAAACGACGATCCTGAAGTAGTAAAAGGTCGAGCTGGTTCGCCTTATGCTGTTAAAGATTATTACAATGTAAACCCTGATTTGGCGGTTAATCCGGCCAATCGTTTGCAAGAATTTGAAGCCTTAATTGCCCGAACACACAAAAACGGTTTGCAATTACTTATTGATATTGTTCCGAATCACATTGCCCGAAAATACGAAGGGAAAAACAATCCGAAAGGGGTTCGCGATTTTGGAGCCGACGATGATACGAGTGTTGAATATGCTCGAAACAACAACTTTTATTATATTCCTGGTCAAGCTTTTCAAGTGCCAACATCGGATAATTATAAGCCTTTGAATGGCGAGTCGAACCCAATGATTGACGGAAAGTTTTCTGAAAATCCAGCCAAATGGACAGGCAATGGTTCGCGTTTGGCCAAACCAGACATCAACGATTGGTACGAAACAGTTAAAGTAAATTACGGTGTTCGTCCAGATGGTTCTAAAGATTTTCCCGAATTGCCCGCGGGTTACGATAAAAAATCGTACAAAGAACATTACGCTTTTTGGAAAGACAAAGACGTGCCAAGTTCGTGGAAAAAATTTAAAGATATTGCACTGTATTGGACCGCCAAAGGCGTGGATGGTTTTCGTTATGATATGGCCGAAATGGTGCCGTACGAATTTTGGAGTTATATGAATTCGGCGATAAAAATGAAAAACCCAAATGCGTTTTTATTAGCTGAAGTGTATAATCCGAATGAATACCGCAATTATATTCGTTTGGGAAAAATGGATTATTTGTATGACAAAGTGGAAACTTATGATTATTTGAAAGACGTGATTCGCGGGAAGAAAAATCCTGATGGTTTATCGGCGATTCAAAATAATATGAAAGACATTGAACACCATATGTTGCATTTTTTGGATAATCACGACGAACAACGATTGGCTTGTGCCGATTTTGCTGGAAGTGGTGAACGTGGAAAACCATTAATGGTTGTTTCAGCGTTGATGAGTTCTTCGCCAACCATGATTTATTTCGGGCAAGAAGTAGGCGAGGCCGGAACTATTGATGGTGGATTTGGAAAACCAACGCGTACCTCTATTTTTGATTATGTTGGCGTTCCCAATCACCAACGCTGGATGAACAACAAACAATTTGATGGTGGTCAATTATCCTCAAGCGAAAAGGACTTACGCGATTTTTACAAACGATTGCTCAATTTTACCATTAAAAGTGATGCTTTGATGGGCCAATTTCAAGAAATTCAAACCGTCAATCGTCAGCAAACGGCCAATTATGGGGAAAATGTGTATTCATTTGTGCGTTGGTCTGCCTCTGAAAAACTCATCGTAGTTTCCAATATTTCTCCAGATAATGAAAGTACGTTTAGTTTGCAAATTCCTTCTGATGTTGTTAAAATCTGGAAACTCAAAGATGGAAATTACACTGTAAAAGATCAATTGTATGGTAATTCATTCACTTTGAAAGTGACGCAAGGTGTGGGAAGCGTAAAACTAACCGTAAAGCCTAGCGAAAGTTTCGTTTTGAAATTGTAAGATGTTTTCCAAATTCAGAGCAAAAGTTATCAAAATCGCGCCGATTTCCCAAGAGGAATGTGATCGTTATTTTTTGGAAAAGAAAATTCCAACCGTTTTAGCAGCCAAATATTATTTTTTGAAGGAAGGAGAAATCAACTCTAAAATGGCTTTTGTTCAAAAAGGTGTCTTGCGTATGTTTTACATTGCAGAAGATGGAAAGGAAATCAACGTACAATTCTTTTTTGAAGATGATTTTGTGGCATCGTACCAAAGTTTCATTACCCAAACGCCAAGCAAATATTATATTCAAGCTTTAGAAGATTGTGAGCTGATTACGATTTCTTATGATTCGCTTCAAAATGCGTATTCTAACTCTTTGCCTTGGCAACAATTTGGTCGAATTATCGCCGAAAAAGTCTACACGCTTTCCGAACAACGTAATGAAAGTTTACTTTTTATGAATGCCCAAGAACGGTATTTAGATTTGGCCAAGAAAAGACCTATTGTTTTTGAGAAAGTTCCTTTGTATCATATAGCTTCTTTCCTCGGAATTGAACGCGAAAGTTTGAGTCGAATTCGCAAAAAAATAGTTAAAAACGGATTGTAACCTACATCAATTTTTATTCCAAAACACTACTTTAATTTTGGTGTATTAAAATCGTACACCATGAAAATCAATGACGTAATTTTTTCGTTACAAAACGAAGTAGAACAACTCACAACTTTATCAGTTGAGGCAAATGATACACTTTTTTTTAGTACATTAAAAGAAGGAAAATGGTCGATTGCCGAGCATTTGACGCATCTAGCATTGTCATTATTACCCGTAAATAATTTGTTGAAACAACCCGAATTGATGCTAGAGCGTTGGGGAAAATCCAACCGTAAATCGCGTGAATTAGTTGTTTTTTTGGAAGATTATAAAATGGCTGTTGCTACGGCCGATTGGAAAGCTTTTCCGCCTTTTGTTCCGAAAAGTGCTACCGAATCAAATGATTATTTGCAACAGCATTCTACTACTTCCGAAGATAAGAAAAACGACTTTTATCAGCTTACAGGCGAAACGATAAAAGGATTGCGCGACAAATTTGAACTCGATACCAATGCCACAAAAGCTGAGGTAGCGAACAAATTGGGACAACAATACCAACTTTTTTTTCAATTGGTCAGTAATTTAAGTGATGAACACTTGGAGGCTTGTCAAATTCCTTTGCCTTATGTTGGTTTAATTACGTGCAAAGAGATGATTTACTTTACTTACAATCACACCAAAGTGCATCGAATGGCGATTGAAAGAGATTGGCTGTAAACAAAAACCCTTTCTTTTGGAAAGGGTTTTTAATTATCGCATAATGGTTTGTTTTCTGTCAGGTCCAACCGAAACAATTTTGATGGGAACTTCGACTTCTTTTTCGATGAACTCGATGTAATCTTTGAGTTCTTTAGGCAAACTGTCGTAAGTTGTTAAACCAGTTAAATCGGCTTTCCAACCTTTGTATTCAGTGTAAATAGGCATTACGTTTTCTTCTTCAATATTGTAGGGTAAATGCTGGATAATTTCGCCTTTGTAATTGTAAGCGGTACAAACTTTCAACGTTTCAAATCCCGAAAGTACGTCGCCTTTCATCATCATTAGTTGCGTTACACCATTAACTTGGATTGCGTATTTTAAAGCTACTAAATCCAACCAACCACAACGGCGTTTTCTTCCGGTAACTGAACCAAATTCGTTGCCTACTTTGGCCATAATATCGCCCGCTTCACCAAAGTCTTCTGTAGGGAAAGGTCCAGAACCAACACGAGTTGTATAGGCTTTGAAAATGCCAAAAACTTCTTTGATTTTGTTTGGAGCAATTCCTAAACCTGTGCAAGCGCCAGCAGCAGTGGTGTTGGACGATGTTACAAAAGGATATGTTCCGAAGTCGACGTCTAAAAGTGAACCTTGAGCACCTTCGCACAAAATTGATTTTCCTGCTTTTTGTGCTTGAGCTAGGTATTCTTCGCTGTCAATGAATGTGAGTTTTTTCAAATCTTCGATGGCTTCAAAGAATTCTTTTTCCAATTCGGGTAAATTGTATTGAATGCTCACATCGTAGAATTTAATCATGGCTTCATGTTTGTCGGCCAATGAACGGTAACGTTCTTTGAAATCATTCAATTCGATATCGCCTACGCGAATACCGTTGCGGCCAGTTTTGTCCATATACGTTGGTCCGATTCCTTTTAAAGTAGAACCAATTTTGGCTTTACCTTTGGAAGCTTCAGAGGCGGCGTCGAGTAAACGGTGAGTTGGCAAAATAAGATGTGCTTTGCGCGAAATAATTAATTTGGATTTGATATCGAGATTGAATTTAGCCAAACCATCAATTTCGCTTTTGAAAACAACAGGGTCAATAACCACACCGTTTCCGATAATATTAATATTGTTGCTGTGAAAAATTCCGGATGGAATGGTACGCAATACATGTTTGATTCCGTCAAATTCTAATGTGTGACCTGCGTTGGGTCCGCCTTGAAAGCGAGCAATAATGTCGTATTTTGAAGTTAGAACGTCGACGATTTTCCCTTTTCCTTCATCGCCCCATTGTAATCCGAGTAATAAATCTACGGTCATTTTGTATGTGTTAGTTGTGTTGTTGTTTATTTTGGCTGTTAGCTATTAGCTTTTTTATTCGCATAGAAATACAATGAATGATTGTGAATTTCGATATTGAAAATTTCTTCGATGGTTTTTTTGATGGTTTGAATGCGCGGATCACAAAATTCAATTACTTCTCCTGTATCCGTCATGATGATGTGATCGTGTTGTTTATCGAAATATGATTTTTCGTAATGCGCCTGATTTTGACCAAATTGGTGTTTGCGAACCAAACCACAATCCAAGAGCAATTCGATTGTATTGTACAAAGTAGCGCGTGAAACTCGATAGTTTTTATTCTTCATTTTGAGGTACAAGTTCTCGATGTCAAAATGTTCTTCGCTATTGTAAATTTCTTGGAGAATCGCGTAGCGTTCGGGCGTTTTACGATGGCCTTTGTTTTCAAGATACGCTGTAAAAACGTTCTTTACAGTTTCTTGATTTTTAGCGTTATCTGTTGCAATTAGTGTCATATCGGCAAAGATAAATTTTAGTTGAGACGTATGAAAATTTTACGGGTTGAAGTTATAAACTTGTTGTTAATAAAAGTCGAAAGTCAAAAGGCTAATTTTTATAAACGCGAGTGATTTTATCTACGCCGTCAATTTTTTTGATGTTATCGATGAGTTTTTTCAAGATGGTATTATTTTGAACGATTACGGTAACTTGTCCTTTGAAAATTCCGGCTTCACCACTAAGCGAAATACTCTGGATATTCACGTGCATTTGGTTGGAAATGACTTTGGTTAATTCGTTGGTTAAACCTAAAGTGTCCATTCCGGTTATGTTGAGAATAGCCTTGAATTCTTGTTGAGTCGAGTCAATCCATTTGGCTGGCATGATGCGATACGCGTAGTTGGATTGCATGCTAATAGCGTTCGGGCAATCGCGTTTGTGTACTTTGATGCCTTCGTTGATGGTAACAAAACCAAATACTTCGTCGCCAGGAATTGGGTTGCAACAAGTGGAAAGTTTGTAATCCAAACGATCTTGTTCTTTGCCAAAAACGAGCAGATTGTAGTTGCTACTGAGTTCTTGTTTGTTGATTTCATCGGGGTTACTTGTTGGCGACCGTTTGATTTTATTTTTAAAGAAATTAATCAGCGTATTGCTTTTTTGAGCCGCAAAGTCTTTGAGTTGTTGGTTTTCAATAGAGCCAATTCCAACGCGGTAAAATAAGTCTAAACTTGTTTTTAATTTAAAAAAACTAACCAACTCGTTGATAACGCCTTCATTCAAAGTGATTTTTAAATGTTTAAGCTTTCTAGTAAGTAATTCTCGACCTTCTTCTGCAATTTTTTTGGTGTTTTCGTTGAGTACGTTACGGATTTTATTTTTCGCCCTCGATGTGGTTACATAATCCAACCAGTTGATTGTTGGTTTTTGATTGGGAGAAGTAATGACTTCAATTTGATCACCGCTTTTAAGTTCGTAATTTAATGGAACTAATTTTCCGTTCACACGAGTTCCGCGTGTTTTTACTCCGATTTCAGAGTGAATACTGAAGGCAAAATCGAGAGAAGTTGCACCTTTAGGTAACGATTTGATTTCGCCTTTGGGTGTAAATACGAAAATTTCCTTAGCGTAGAGATTCATTTTAAAATCTTCTACAAAATCAACCGCATTGGTTTCGGAATTTTCGAGTGCTTCTTTGAGCAAATTCAACCAAACATCCAAACCACTTTCTTCAGTTGCTCCTTGTTTGTATTTGTAATGGGCTGCGTACCCTTTTTCGGCAATTTCATCCATTCGCTCACTGCGTACCTGAATTTCAACCCAACGACCTTTTGGTCCCATTACAGTAATGTGTAAGGCTTCATAACCTGTTGATTTAGGTGATGAAATCCAATCGCGCAAACGACTTGGACTCGGACGGTAATGATCGGTTACGATGGAATAAATTTTCCAAGCCACGAATTTTTCGTCGTGTAGATTGGATTTGTAAATGATACGTAAGGCAAATTTGTCAAATACTTCGTCGAAACTGACGTTTTGCGCCGCCATTTTTCGACGAATAGAGTACACCGATTTGGGGCGGCCTTTAATGATGTAATCGACCCCTTCTTCGTCGAGTGATTTTTTTAGTACGTCTGAAACCAATTTGATGTAGGCGTCTTGCTCTTCTTTGGTTTCTTTTATCTTACTGACGATGTCGTTGTAAACATCAGGTTCGGTATATTTTAAACCTAAATCTTCCAATTTGGTTTTGATGTTGTACAATCCCAATCGATGGGCGAGTGGTGCGTAAATGTATAAAGTTTCCGATGCAATTTTGACTTGTTTGTAGTCGGGCATCGAATCCATGGTTTGCATATTGTGCAAACGGTCGGCTATTTTGATTAAAATCACACGAACATCGTCATTCAAGGTCAAAAGCATTTTTCTGAAATTTTCCGCTTGCATGGAAATATTCATGTCTTTTTTAACCTGTGAAATTTTGGTCAAACCTTCCACTAAATGCGCAATTTTGGGATTGAAAAGTTTTTCCAAATCCTCAACAGTTATGGGTGTATCTTCCACAACATCGTGAAGCAAAGCGGCTGCAATTCCTGTGGCGCCCAAACCAATTTCCGAAGCTACAATTTTAGCCACACCAATAGGATGAAAAATATAGGCTTCACCCGATTTTCGGCGTTGGTCTTTGTGCGCGTCAACCGCTACATCAAAAGCTTTTCGAATTAGTTTTTTATCATCTACGGAAAGTTTCTGATAACTAATTCGAAGTAATTCTTTGTACTCTCGGGCTAAGGCTTTTTTTTCTTCTTCTAAATCAATCTCAGTCATGGGTAATTCTTCAATTCACTAAAATTAGAAATAATTCTTCAATATCCAATAGCTAAGGTGAAGAAATTCCAAATAAAAAAGACAAATTTCAATTAAGAAAAAAAATCAAAAATAAAATGATGAAAATCGATAAGTAGATGTAATTAGACTTTGTTTTTTTGAATTACTTTCGTGAAATCCAAATCGTGAAAATCATAACTAAAATCGGTCAATGGCGAAATAGCTTTCATCGTAAAGCCAGTAGCTTTTCCCTTGGCATCTACTTTGAAGAAAATATGTGCATCGGCATTAAAACTACGCACATCCCATTTGACTACAAAGTTTTGATTTTTATACAAAAACACTTCACCTTTCAAACGCGGTGAACGCGAAGACTTAAAGTACAATTTACCGTTTTTTTCTGAAATGATTACTTCACCAAACCAATTGTCTTTGTAGGAACCAATGTATTTTTTAGGATTTACTTTAATTGTATTAGCAGTAACGGTTTGCCAAACTTCGGTAGTAATTTTGTCGGCATCTTCTTCTTTGCCTTTTCGGTCTTTACTCAAAAAAGACAAATGATCAAAAGCTGGTAAACCCATATAACTATCCTTAATAGTGTTGGAAATAGTAGTAAAAGCTGCTCCCGATTGTTGATTAGTCAATACAATAATTCCTAGTTGGATTTCAGGAAGCATAATCGATTGTGTTACAATTCCGTCCAAACCTCCTGTGTGTGAAACTTGTAAAAAGCCATTGTAATCAGTCAGTTGCCAACCCAATCCATAAGCTCTAAAATTGGTTTTGTAGGGATAGGAATTGCGTTCGGGTAAGATGGTTTGCGGTGTCCACATTTCTTTATGTTGTTTTTCGCTGAACACTTGAAGAATGTTGTATTTTCCCTTGTTCATTTGCAAGATTAACCATTTACTTAAGTCGTTTGTACTCGAATATAAACCAGCAGCCGCATCAAAAATAGAGTTTTTATAACGCGGAATAACTTGCAATTTTCCTTCAGTTGGAACATGTGGAGCAATAACATTTGTAGTATCTTTCAAACGCGACCATGAAGAAGCACTATTGTTCATTCCGATGGGTTTCATGATGCGTTCTTCTACGAACTCACACCATGTTTTGCCAGATACTTTTGCAACAACTTCGCCAGCAATGACATACAATAAATTGTCATAATCATATTTGGTTCGGAAACCTGAAACGGGTTTTAAATATTGAATGTTGTTTACAATATCTTTTGGAGTAAAATTGTGTCCGTCGGGCCAAATCATCAAATCACCTGCGCCCAAACCCAATCCGCTTTTGTGAGTGAGTAAATCGCGAATGGTGAATTCATCGGTAACGTACTTGTTGTACATTTTAAATTCAGGCAAATATTTTTTTACTTTATCATCCCAATTGATTTTCCCTTCATCTACTAAAATAGCTAATGCGGCCGAAGTAAATGCTTTACTATTAGAAGCAATTCCGAAAAGTGTATTGCCATCTACTTTTTGTTGTGTTTGGATGTTGGTAACGCCATATCCTTTTGAAAGCACTATTTTTCCATCTTTAATAATGGCAACTGCAATTCCAGGTACATTAAATGTGGCTCGGGTTTTTTCAACTAATTCGTCAAGTTGATTTTCGGTAATTTGGGTAAAAGAAAGGTAGGAGCAAGTAAGGCAAATAAAGCTAAAAAAATATTGTTTCATTATGGTTGAATTAAGTTGAAATTAAAATCCTCGTTGTCTCTTGGCTTCAAATAATAAAATAGCTGAAGCGACCGAAACATTCATAGAATCGATTTCACCTTGCATTGGAATAATGATGTTTTGGATATTTTTTTCGCGCCAAGTTGATGATAAACCTGTTGCTTCTGTACCCACCACTAATGCAGTTGGAGTAGTATAATTTTGTTGATGATAGAACTGGGAATTCTGTAACGTTGCAGCAAATATAGTAATATTTTTCTTATTCAAAAATTTAATTACTTCTTCCGTAGAATCCGTTGCAATTTGATTGGTAAATAGGCAACCTACACTTGATCTAACGATATTTGGGTTGTATAAATCGGTTTTCGGATTGGCTATAATTACTGCGTCAACATGAGCTGCATCGCAAGTACGAAGCATAGCGCCAATATTACCTGGTTTTTCAATGGCTTCCATCACCAAAATAAGCGGATTTTCAGGCAATTGCAAATCCGATAATGATAATGACTTTGCTTTTGCAACAGCTATAATTCCTTCGGTGGTATCGCGATAGGCTAGTTTTTGATAAACCTCTTTGGAGATTTCTATTTGATGGAAAGATGAAAAGGCGGAAAGATGGAAAGATGAATCTAGTAATTCAGGGCAAAATAAGACAGTTTCTAACTCGTAATTTCCTCTCAAAGCCAATTCAATTTCGCGCATGCCTTCAATCAAAAAGGTGCCCGATTGCTTGCGTGCTTTGGCTTTTTCTTGCAATAAAACCAACGATTTGATGAATGGGTTTTGAGAGGAAGTAATTTGTTTCATCTAAAAATGTTAATAAATACTATTCTTTTTCATCACCTTCATTTGCTTCAACAATTTCTGTTTTTGTATTGGGATTAGTAACTTCTTGGTCTTTATTCCCAAAAAAGAATTTCTTAACAGCAGCAAAGGCAGCAATGAGTCCAATTACAATAAATTTACCAAATTTTGCCAATACTGCAAAAAAGCCAACTTTGGCTAAAACTTTACCAGCAACCAAACCGCCTATGGTCCAAGCGGCCACTTCATCAGTACTCGAATCAAAATCGGCATATCTATTTCCTTCTTTGAATTCAATACTTTTGATAATACTTGGAATACTTGTTTTTACTTGAGGTAACGTTGCCATATCAGCAACAGCAGACACATTGTACATTCCTTTTCTTCCCAATACTCTTAAGTCATAGTTTAATGTATTGGTTGTTGAATTTTCAAATTTGATTTCTTTAGCCCAATGTAAAACTTTCAAATTACTATCATAAAATGGCTTTGATGCCCAACCCACTAATGTTGCAGTGTTGTATCCCGCTTTTTTTCGTTCGGCATTTTCAGTTTGAGTGTCTTCTTTCATTTGTTTTAACAAATCGTCATAATCAATATCATCAGCATCGTCGTCATTTACGTGTCCGTCTTCTTGATAACTAATGATAAACATCCAACTATCGGTATAGGTTACTCCTCCATTTTCAGGTAGCAAAGATCCTAAAACGGTAGAGTCTTCTGGGTTTCCCCAAAGCGTATGCAATACATATTGAGTTTGTTTTGCATCTAAAAATTGAAATCCTTTAGGTACATTGAGCGTAGCGTTTCCTGATGGAAGTTCAATTTTACCTGTTTGGTATTTCATCGATTTTTCGATTTTTTCATAATACGTAATTAAAGTATCTTCCTGAGAATAAAGAGGATTTGTTAAAAGCAAGATAATAACAAGGGCAAAAAAAATGTTTCATAGAATTTTGTTTTAAGGTTAGAAAATCAACTAGAGAATTCCGCGCGCTTTTATCTCCAAATACTTGTTGATAGAATCTAACGTTAGGTTTTCAGGTTGTGTAAGTACTGAGTGAATTCCGTATTTTTTTAATTCGTTTACGATGAGTTTTTTTTCAAAAATAAACTTTTCTGCAATCACTTTATCGTACACTTCTTGAATGGTTTCTGCTTTTTTCTGTGTAATGTGATTCAGCTCCGTGTTTTGGAAGAACACAACTACGAGCAAGTGGTTTTTCGCAATACCTTTTAAATAAGGTAATTGGCGGTGTAAACCATCTAAAGTTTCAAAATTAGTATAGAGCAAAATCAAACTTCGTTGGTTGATGTTTTTCTTTACATCGGCATACAATCGCGAATAATCACTTTCAAAAAAGTCAGTTTTTACATTGTACAGATTTTCTAAAATTTTCTGCATTTGCGAGGTTCTTTTTTCGGCAACTACACGATTGTCTACTTTTTTTGAGAACGAAAACATTCCAGCTTTGTCGTGTTTTTTCAAAATCACATTTGATAAAACTAAGGTTGCATTGATGGCGTAATCGAGCAAACTTAAACCATTGAAAGGCATTTTCATAGTTCTTCCTTTGTCGATGACCATGTAAATGTTTTGCGATTTTTCGTCTTGAAACTGGTTGACCATCAACGCATTTTTCTTCGCTGTAGCTTTCCAGTTTAAGGTGCGAATGTCGTCACCTTGAACGTATTCTTTGATTTGTTCAAATTCCATTGTGTGACCAATACGGCGAATTTTTTTTACACCATATTGAAACAAATTATTTGAAAAGGCAATCAAATCGTATTTACGTAATTGTATAAACGAAGGATAAGTAGGCACCATAGCGTCTTTGTTGAACGTATAGCGTTTGGAAAGTAATCGCAATGGCGAAGAAACATAAATATTTAAGTTGCCAAAATAGTATTCACCACGCTCGGTTGGTCGCAAAAAATATTGAAAATCGTCGGAAGAAGCGCTTTTTATTTTGCGTCGGATTTCGAAGTTGCGCACCTGAAATTGATGCGGAATTTCATCGATAATCTTTGTAAATATTGGAAAAGTATAAAAATTTCGGATGGAAACTATGATCGGATTCTCATCGCCGTTGGAAAGTTTTTCAGGCGTAATGCGTTGTCCTTCAAGTCCGTTTTTGGATGAAAATAAAATAATGAAGTCGAGCGCAAGAAATCCACATAAAATTATAAAAAGGTAGCGCGTTGCATTAAAAAGTAGCGGAAAAATAAAAGCACAACAAAACAATACTACGATGCCAATGAGCAAGTAGAAAAAGAAATTATTGATATACAGTTGCTTGATTATTTTCATACTACACTAACGTGGAATTTCGATGCTTTCGATGATTTGTTTGATGATTTCTACACTGGTTAATCCTTCCATTTCGCGTTCTGGCGTTACAATTACACGGTGTTGTAAAACAGGAATCGCTGCTTCTTTGATGTCTTCTGGAGTCACAAAATCGCGACCACGAATTGCGGCAAAACCTTTGGCAGCATTCAAAATGGCAATAGAAGCTCTTGGTGAAGCTCCCAAATACAAAAAGGCATTTTCACGAGTGTTAACCACTAATTTGGCAATGTATTCCAATAGATGAGGTTCAACGATAATTTGCTTCACTAACTCTTGATAAGCTTTGATTTTTTCGCCCGAAAGTATCGATTGAATATTGTCTAGTTTGCCGTGGTTTTGTAGGGTGTGTTCGCGTTGAATGATGTTGATTTCTTCTTCTAAAATTGGGTAATCCACATTGATTTTGAACAGAAAACGATCCAATTGCGCTTCAGGTAAACGGTACGTTCCTTCTTGTTCGATTGGGTTTTGTGTAGCCAAAACGATAAAAGGCTTGTCTAAAATATAAGTAGTTCCATCAATGGTAATTTGACGCTCTTCCATTACTTCAAACAAAGCAGCTTGAGTTTTAGCTGGCGCACGATTGATTTCGTCAATTAAAACTAGATTCGAAAAAACGGGACCTTTTTTGAACTCAAATTCCGATTTTTTCAAGTCGAAAACCGATGTTCCTAAAATATCTGAAGGCATTAAATCGGGTGTAAACTGGATTCGACTGAAATCAACCGAAATCGTTTTGGCTAAAATTTTGGCTGTAATGGTTTTAGCAACACCAGGAACACCTTCAATCAAAATATGTCCGTTGGATAAAATAGCAACCAACAATTGGTCAATCATTTTGTGTTGGCCAACGATTACCGTTTCAATCTCTTTCTTAATTTTTTCAACACCATCTAATAGCGGTGCTAAATCCAATCGGGACTGAAAATTTACTCCAGCATTTTCTGGAACAGTAGGTTCAAAATTATTTTCTGTATTTTCCATAAGTATCTTTTCGTGTTACTTTTAATTCAATATTTTTTCGATGGCATTATTTATTTCAATCAAATCGTCTTCAATACTTTGATTGTAGCTACTTCTTTGGTAATTAATTAACCGCACCACATTTTGGATATCATTGATGTCTTTGCCTGATTTTAAATGTAGTTTTTTAATAAAATTATCGTCTAAAGTAGTGGTTTCTATCAAATAATCGTGTCTAATTTTTTCTAAAAAGTAGATGATCTTTTTGTCAATAATGTTCTGATGATCGCCTTCTTGATAGTATAAATTACCTATAGTCTTAGTGAAATCAACGGTTGTATTGGTCAACGGTTTTATAATTGGTACAATTCGTTGGCGTCGTTTGGCGTTAAAAATCATAAAAATAAAAATTCCACCAAGTAACAAATACCAAGCATATTTCAAAGCAGGTTGACTTAAAACGTATCGTAATGGCGAGCTTGAAATGTACTCACCTGTTTGGCCTTTTACTAACCAAATTAGCTTCCCTTTTGGGATATATGATGCTACTTTTTCGGTGTATTGATAGTGATCTTCTTTTAATAAATGGTAATTGGTAAAGGCAATTGGTTGGCAATGCAAGTAGAAAAAACCTGATTTGTAAGGAATTTTTATGAAATTCACCTTTTTATCCTCTTTATTTAATGATTGATAACCTAAAACGGTAGTTGTAAGTGTATCAATTTTACTAAAAAACATACTACCAACGCCATTGTTAAAATTGTATTTTTTGGTGTTTAAATTAGGATTGGCTATACTAAGATTTAATCCGTCTTTTTGAGGCATTTCGCTATCCAATTCAAAATGCAGACTGTCTTTTAACTTATCTGAAAAAAGCGTTGAACTCAAAAAAACACTATTGCCTTGTTCAACAAAATAGAATAGTTCATTGGTAGATTCATCATCAATGTCATAATATTGTGAGATTGACATAATTGTACCTCTAGCTTTATCCGTTTTTAAAGTATCACCAACATAGTAATATTGTGAATCTAAGTATTCATAAGCTGTTTGAGTCGTTTTTTCGATGGAATCGTTTTTTAATAAACTAGACATTTCTTGGTCAAAAACGTACAATCCAAACGGAATTCTATCGTTAATTCCAAACGTAGGAGTCCAGTCTATTGGTTTGGGTCGATTGATATCAATTAACACAATTGCTACAATAAGCAATACTAAAAAAGCAATATATATTTTAATGGTTTTGTTCATTATTATATTGATTTTAGAGTTTTTTCGAGTGCTTGTAAGGCGTGCTCAAAAGTTGCGTTGTCAATTTCAAATTCACCGTACCAAATGTAATTGTACAAATACGAAACGTATTCAAAATCTTTTCTAAGTACATCCGATTTGATTTCGTACAAATAATCAGAATTTGTTTTTTCTTGATTCCAATCGATAATTGATTTTTCAGACATTTTTTTCAAAATCCATAAATAGTAGTAACGAATAGCCAATCGATTATCGCCTGATTTTAAGGTGTCTTTGATGAGTTTCTCAAAATCAATATATCTTAAATTGCGTTCAATATCTTCGTGTGAAATTATTTTTTTTGTGGTTGATTTTCCAAAAACCCATTGTCCTTCTTCATTCAAAATGGATTTTACAATAAGATAAATTACTAGCAAGATTATTACAGTAGCAAGAATGTTTATGGTCCAATCAACTGCTGTTGACGAAACACCACTTGACAACCCAAAAATGTCTTTGAACAGTTGTTCTAACCATTCAACAAAGCGATCCCACCAACTTTTACTAGTTGATTCAAATTCGTAGGTGAACTCGTTGGATTTGTATTTTGATTTAAAATTGTTGTCAAAATGAACAGAAGGAATACTTTCTTGATCAATTTTAATATCTTTTTCAGTATAATGAACCACTTTCTTTGTGCCAGTTGCCAAAGAATCGGTCGCTTTTCCAGTAAAGCTTATTAAGAATAGTAATACTAAGAAATATTTATTCACTTTCGGTTCCAATCAAATCAATAGAATTATTCGAAGATATGTTTTCGTTTTGCTCTTTTAAACTGTAATAAATTAGCCCTTGATTAATCAAAATCAAGTTGTTAAGTATATAATTTGCAATGAACGAAATAATCATTATTGAGGTCATCATTATGGTTAAAATACTAAAACCTTCTTGTTGATTTGTAATGCCTTGCGGATTAGTATAAATCGAAGCGACTCCAAAAATATAAGGAATCATAGTGAAAATGGTCAGTACGATTTGTATTATAATCATTACCACTAATGTGCTCAAAACAATTTGCCAAAACTGTTGTTTTAGGTTATAAAAAGCATTTGAAACTGCGGTAAAAAAGCGTTCTTCTCCTGAAATGTAATGGAAAAAAACCAAGTGAACCCAAGCCATCATAGCAGGAATTGTAATGAGTAGTAATGGAATTCCAATAATAATAATGCACAAAAGAATATTGAGCGTCATTACGATAGCAAGTATAGGAAATAGAATAAAAATAGAACCAATTATGAATTTGATTAGTTTAAACGCGTTCTTTTTTAAATTCCGAAAAATAGCGCTAACACCAAAATTTTCCCCTTGGGTTTTATCGAGCAAATCCAAGTAAATGACAGGAAAAGCAAATTGCAATAGTGAAATGAAAAATAAAAGAATAATCCCTAAAATGGCAAGTGAAATTATAGTTGCCGAATTGCCTTCAATTAAACTTTCTATGCTATTGGATTGCTGAACAACTCCTCTTGAAAATGTACTGAACATAAATTCAAAGTAAACCTTAAAAATGAAATAAATTAAGGTAGACGCAACTAACAGTAAACCGCCGTTAATGGTAAAATAAAGTTTAAAAAAGTGCTTTCCTTTATGACGAAAAAACATAAAAGTATCACTGATGTAGTCGCTAAAGTTTCTTTTTTTATATAGTGGAAACATTTTTATTTAATTTTTTGTGTACAATAAACGGAAAGACCAAATAGTAAAATGAAATCAGTGCCAAGGTTGAAAGAATAATCAATACGCTCAACCAATGCGGCATGTCAATAGAATAACGTGTAATGAAACCTTCCAGAAAGCCTGCAGCAATTGTGAAAGGAACTGTGCTGATAAAAATTTTGAAACTATTTTTGAATCCGATTTTTAGTGAATTTACACGTGAATATGTTTTTGGGAATAAAATAGAAGCTCCCAATATAAATCCAGCTGTGGATTCAATGACAATGCCAAAAATTTCCATTGCACCGTGAATCCAAATTCCGCGAACGCTTTCCCAAAATACACCTTGTTGGTAAAAAAAATATTGAAAAGCTCCCAACATGATACTGTTTTGTAGTAAGGCATAAAAAGTACCAATACCAAAAAACAATCCATACGTATAACACCTTGCACCAACAAATAAATTATTCATCGTTATTCCGATAAAACTTCCCCAATTACTGCCCGATTTGTATACAGCAACTGGATTACCGTTTTGAATATTCTCTAATGTCATGTTCACATAACCATCGCCCAAAATTAATCGCACAAAATCAACATCACACATGGCCGAGACTACGCCAATTGCCACACAAACAAAAAACAATGTAAAGGCGTAAACCAAATAACGCTTGTATTCGTAAACAATTAACGGAACTTCGGTCAAAAAAAACTCAACAAGCCGATTTTTTTCAACGCGTTTGGTTTTATAAATCTTTTGGTAAATTTGAGAGGCCAAGTAATTCAAATAGACAACTGTCTTACTTTTAGGGTAATAGGTTTGAGCATAGGATAAATCATTTATCAAATGAATGTACAAACTTGCCATTTCATCAGGATTTTTTTTAGATTTACCAAAAATTGCTTGTTCAAAATCAAGCCATTTTTCTTTATTTTGTTTTATAAAAGCAATTTCTCTCATCGAACGCTAAAATATAAAAATATGTCTGAATTAACCATAAACACCACACAAAATGTCAATATTAATTTTGAGGCAGCGTCAGTAGGTGAAAGAATTTTAGCGTATCTCGTTGATTTTCTGATAAAATACTCTTACTTAGCTTTTGTGGGTTATTTTATTTTTGACTATTTGGGTTTGGGCGACTACATCTCCAACTTAGATCGATGGTCGGCCATTGCAATAGTAGTTTTATTTCTGCTTCCTTTCATGTTTTATTCACTCGTTTTAGAAAGTTTATTCGAAGGTCAAACTCTAGGAAAAAGACTGCTCCGGATAAAAGTAGTTAAAATTGACGGCTATCAAGCGTCGTTTGGCGACTATTTAATTCGCTGGATTTTACGGATTATAGATGTTTTTTTTAGTAGCGGAATTGTAGGTTTAATTGCAATGGTAGTCAATGATAAAACCCAACGATTAGGCGATATTTCTGCAGGAACTGCGGTGATTACTTTGAAAAATAAAGTTACAATTAATAGCACTATTTTAGAAGATATTGGTGAAGCTTACGTTCCAATTTATCCTTTGGTAATCAAACTTTCTGATAATGATGTTCGAATTATCAAAGAAACGCTGAACACAGCTTTGGCCAAAAACGATTTGGATGTCATTGTAAAATTAAAAGACAAAATTGAATCGGTTACTGGAATTAAAAACCAATCGGGGAAAAGTGAAGACTTTATCAAAACCATACTCAAAGATTACAATTACTACACGCAAAATATGTAATTAACGATGATAATTTAAAACAATAAAAATCGTTTGTTATAGAATAAAGCATTTAGGTGAGAAATTTTATGTAATTTTCCCAAGTTTAATAGGCTATTGTGAAAAACTACTTCGTTAGACTGTATCAAAAAGAAGATTTTGCGCTTTGGAATGATTGTATTGGTCAAGCCAAAAATGCTACTTTTTTGTTCCACCGCAATTTTATGGAATACCATAATGATCGTTTTGACGATTATTCGCTAATGGTTTTTGAAGGAGAAAAATTAGTTGCTGTTTTGCCCGCCAATAGAGTAGGAGAAACTGTTTTTTCGCACCAAGGATTGACTTATGGTGGTTTGGTTTTAACACCAAAATCAAAGTTGAGTTCGGTTATTGCCATCTTCAAAACTGTCTTGTTATTTTTGTACGAAAACGGAATTCTACACCTAAATTTAAAACCAATTCCGTCTTTTTATTGCGCTCAATTTGCTGATGAAATCGATTATTGCTTGTTCATTACAAAAGCCAATTTATACAAAAGAGAAGCACTTTCATTACTGAATTTAACCCAAGATTTTTCATTTTCAAAAGATAGAAAGCAATGCGTTCGCAGGGGAATAAAAGCTAACTTGTTGGTTAAGGAAGAACCTAATTTTGAGCTGTTTTGGAACGAAATTTTAATTCCCAATTTAGATAAAAAGCACCAATCAAAACCGGTTCATACGGTTGAAGAAATTACAAAGTTACACCAACATTTTCCTGAAAATATTCGCCATTTTAATGTGTATTTTGAAAACCAAATTGTAGCCGGAACAACAATTTTTGTTACCGATAAGGTTGCTCATCCACAATACATTTCAGGAAACGAAATGAAAAATGAATTGGGAAGTTTAGACTTTTTATACCATCATTTGATTCATGAAGTTTTTGCAGATAAAACCTATTTTGATTTTGGTCCGTCACACGAAGAAAATGGCACCAAAATCAAAGAAGGAATCCTCTTTTGGAAAGAAAGTTTTGGAACCAAAACGGTCACCCAAAGTTTTTATGAAGTTGAAACTAAAAACCACTTTTTGTTAGATACAGTTTTGATATGATAAAATTCCTCGATTTACAAAAAATAAACGCACAATACCAAGAGCAATTTCAACAAAAAATGAAGTTGGTTTTGGATAACGGTTGGTTTGTTTTAGGTGACGAAGTCAAAATGTTTGAAACCGATTTTGCACACTATTGTGGAAGCAAACATTGCATTGGCGTTGGAAACGGTTTGGATGCTTTGGTGCTCATCTTCAAGGCTTACATTCAAATGGGCGTGTTGCAAAAAGGCGATGAAATTATCGTTCCAGCTAATACGTATATTGCGAGTATTTTAGCCGTTTTACAAGCCGACTTGGTGCCAGTTTTGGTTGAACCCGAAGAGGCAACATTCAATATCAATCCGAACTTAATTGCAGAAAAAATTACTCCTAAAACCAAAGGAATTTTAGTAGTTCATTTGTACGGTCAATTGGCCAACATGGATGCGATTATGACCATTGGTAACCAACATAATTTACTTATTGTAGAAGATGCCGCGCAAGGACATGGTTTGCCATTTAAAGGTAGTCATGCGAGAGCATTTAGTTTTTATCCAGGGAAAAATTTAGGTGCTTTGGGCGATGCTGGCGCAGTAGTAACCAATGATGAACTGTTAGCAAAAATGATTTATTCGCTACGAAACTATGGTTCTGAGAGAAAATATTACAACGATTTTATCGGAATCAATTCGCGATTAGACGAAATACAAGCGGCTTTTTTGAATGTAAAATTACCTTATTTAAATACCGAAAATGAGCGCCGAAAAGCAATTGCTAAACGTTATTTGAATGAAATCAAAAACGATAAAATTGTGCTTCCGTATTGGGATTTATCCGACAATCATGTTTTTCATTTGTTTGTAATTCGAACGCAAAACAGAAGCGAATTGCAACAATTTTTGACTGAAAACGGCATCGAAACACTCATTCATTATCCGGTAGCGCCACACCAACAAAAAGCGCTTTCGCACTGGAATCATTTGTCTTTTCCAATTACTGAAAAAATACATCAAGAAGTAATTAGTTTGCCGATGAGTCCAATAATGACTGATGATGAAGTTACTATAATAATTGCAGCTTTAAACAAATATTAAATGGGAATATTGACTAAAATAAAACAATTCTGTTTTGTAACTCTTCGAATTTGGAAGTATAAATTGCTTTCTGATTGTAAGAATGTAAGCGGAAAACCTAATTTATTTGTTCCACTTTTGCTAAAAGGAAAAGGGAAAATTTCGTTTGGAGAAAATGTTCAAAATGGAGTGACTTCAGCGCATTTTACCTATTCGACTTATAATTACATTCTTGCCAATGAAGCTGATACTGAAGTTTCAATTGGTAATAATGTGGTTTTGGCTAACGGAGCCTCAATACAAGCCGTTTCAAAAGTGACCATTGAAGATAATGTAATGATCGGAATCAATTGCTTCTTAGTTGATACCGATGGACATGATTTGGATCCTGAAAAAAGAATGGATGGCGATGTAAAAACAGGAGCAATAACGATTAAGAAAAATGTAGTTGTTTTCTATAATTCGGTTGTGTTAAAAGGAGTAACAATTGGCGAAAATTCAGTTATTGGTAGTTGTTCTGTTGTTACTAAAGACATTCCGCCTAATGTTTTTGCTGCTGGAAATCCGGCCAAAGTAATTCGTAATCTGTAAGTTGAAATTTTTTAAAAAAAATACCTTATTGAAAGTATTGTCTCTGAATTCAATTTCAGTAGCAGTTAGTTTTGTATTAGGATTAATTTCAACCAAAATCATTTCCTTATTTATTGGTACCTCTGGAATGGCGTTGATGGGAAGTTTTAGAAACTTTTCAACGATGCTGAAAACAATTTCTACTTTAGGAATCAATAATTCATTAATCAAATTATTGGTAGAAAATAAAAATGACAAGAAAGAACTCTCGGTTATTTATTCTACTTTTTTCTGGCTATTTCTAATTGTTTCTGTTGGTTTAGGAGGTTTAACAATCTTGTTTTCAAAAACAATTGCGCAACACTTATTTTTTACTGAATCCTACCATATTTCTATACAATTTTTTGGACTGTTTTTGCCATTAATGGTCATCAACGCTTTTTGGTTGGCTATTTATAATGGATTAGAAAAATACAAAAGCATAGTCATTATACAAATTATTTCCAATGTTGTAGTTTTTGCAATAACGGGTTTAATGATCTGGAAACACAGCATTTCTGGTGGACTTTTATCGCTTGCATTGGGCGAATTAGCGATGGTTTTGGTTACTTTTTTCTTTGTGCGAAACGAGAGCGACAATTTTAAATTTAATCTGCAGCGCATTATCAGCCAAAAGTACTTTTCGGTCATTAAAAAGTTCTCGGCAATGGCTTTGTTAAGCGGAATTATTGCGCCTTTAACCTTATTGCTTATTCGGAATTTGATGGTACAAAATAACGGAATTAATGATGCCGGAATTTGGGATGCAGCCAACAGATTGTCAAGTTATTATATGATGTTTTTCAGCTCAGGTTTATCGATGTATTATATGCCAAAATTGGCTTCTATCGATACTGAAAAAGAGTTTGTTGTTGAATTGAAAGCCTATTTCAAAACATTTGTTCCCTTATTTTTATTAATGCTGATTGTAATTTATTTGGGCAAAGAAATCATTGTTTCCATCGCTTTTACCAAAGAATTTTCGCCGATAAACAATCTTTTAATTTGGCAATTATTAGGCGATTTCTTCCGAATCATGACGCTGGCTTTTGGTTACCAAATAGTGGTAAAAACAATGATGAAAAGATATATTTTTGGCGAAATAATTTTTAATTTGGTTTACTTACTTTTGGCGTATTACTTAATGAAAGCCAAGGCTGTTGAAGGCGTTTTGAGCGCTTATTTTTATACCAACGTGATTTACTTTGGCGTTATTTTATGGATGTTTAGAAATCTATTTTTGCCTAATAATCAGTTGCCAAAAACAAGTTAATTGCTTACCAGTTATAACTTTTTCTGTTCATTAATAGTGCTTCTCCAGTTACTTTTAATTCACCTGTTTCCTTTTCAATAATTTCATTTAGATAAAGCACTCGGTTTTTATCAGGATAAATTTCTTTGACAGTAAAAATTGCAGTGTATTCAACTCCAGTAAAAATAGGTTTAATGTAGTTAGCATTCTGACTAATTAAAATATGGCTTTCAGGATAAAGAAGTGTACCGTAGACTTTTGAAAAAACACTAATGCTGTAATAACCATGTACAATACATCTGCCATAAAAAGTTTCTTTCGAGTAGCTTTCCGAGACATGAATCGGATTAACATCACCTGAGATTTTTGCATACATCAGAATTTCTTCATCGGTAAAACTAAAATCGTGTTTAAAAACGTCATTTATCTGCGGTTTATTCATGCGGGCAATTGTGCTTTTGGGATTGGAAAATTTCTCATTTTCTTCTGCAAACCTACTAATTTAAATAAAGAGATTCAGTATAGTTTGATGAATCATTTTTGAAAATGAATATTAATTAGGCCTTTTTTGAAAATAAGAATACAAGCATTTTTCAAACAGAAGTAGAGTCAATGGAAAAAAAGCGAGATGAAATCGATCGCATTGAAAACTTGAAATTCCAGAGATAAAGAACAAGTATAAGATTGATAATGAGATTAATAGGTAAATTTTTTCAGTTTTTTTAAAATTCAGCAACAAATAAAAAGACACTAAAATACTACCAATCGTAAAGAGAATGTTTTGAAGCTTAGCGATGGCTTTGAAAACAAAATAGAAAAAATCAAAGTAAGGCGTTTGGTCATTGTTTTTGCATTCGCTAACGATATACGAACCTTTTGATGAGTTTTTGTATAGACAAAAAAGATACGCTTTGCCTAAATTTAAAGTATTGTTATTCAGTTGGTCAACAAAGTCTTGCCTAGCTTTTTCTTTCATTTCATGGCTTGAAAGTCCAGTAAATTGTTTGGTTCTTTCATTGTCTCCAGGAACGTATTCAATTCCTTTTTTGTAACAATCTGATTTTGCGCCTAAATAGTTGTAATAAGTAATTGAACCAATATAACTAATAGTAAAATCGCCGTAATTTTTCTTTACCGAAAACATTTGCATTACAATTAAAAAACAACTGATTAGCAACAAAATAGCATATCGATTGAATACTATTTTTTTTAATTTAAAGATGAAAAAAGCAATAAAAATCAATGCTAATCCTATAGAAACTGGTTTTATTAAGGCATTTAACAGTAAAATTGAAATAGCAATTGTAATGTAGTAATGTGTTTTGGTTTGATAGTATTTATGGATAAAATAAACCGACAATACAATCATAAATATGTATATCGATTCGGACAAAAAATTATAGTTAATGGCCAGATTTCCAACAAAAAAAAGGAATAACATTGCCAGATAAAAAGCTTTTTTTCGACCTAATCGAAAAGTGAGCATTCGGAATAACAGTAGATCAGTAAAAAACCAACAACTAAAATTCAGAAAAAATCCCCAATTAATCACAGTCTTATCCGAAGCATCAAATAAATAAGGCAAACCGTGAATAGCTGAAATCAAAAGCGGTCTAGTGTTGTCGACTTTAAATTCTGAATAAAGTAATTTTGCGGAATACAAATAACTACTATCATCGCCTGTGGTCGAAAACTTAACATTTAACTGAATGGTGTAGGAAAAAAATAAAGCAAAAAGTACAGCAATCAGCAGTAATAAATGTTCGTATTTAAGTTTAGAAATCATGTTTTTACTGATGAATAGTAATTATTTGGTTTGCCATTTTTCAAGATACTTTTCAGCTATTTTCAAATAATCGTGTTCTTGCTCTACAAATGCTCTAGCTCTTTTGCCAATTGCATCAATTTCACTCGGATTTTCGATTAAAAATGACAATTCAGTTACAATAGCATTTACTTCTGGCAAGGCATTAATCGCTACTTTTTCGGTTAGATTATAGTATTCTTCAAACTCTTTTTCGGCGCCTGTAAAAACTACTTTTCCTTTTGCCATAGCTTCCAAAGCATTGTAACCTTGGTCAAACGCGTACACTTGATCCAATACAATATGTGCTTTGTTGTACAACAAAATGTACTCGTTGTAAGGCAAATTCTCGGCAATTAGAATGTCGATTTTGGTGCGGTATTTTTCTTGGATTATTTCCAATGCTTTTTCAAAAAAAACAATTCCTTTTGAATGATATGAACCTTTGTTGATTCCTAAAAAAATATTGATTTTATCGCGAATTGGGTTTTCAATAAATTGAATTTTCTCAGTGTTAATTGGATTCGGAATCAAGCCTAAAAATTTCGAATGACCTTCTAATGGAAAAACATAATCCATATCGGAAGCCATCACGCCTTGGATATTTTGGTAAACCAATTCGTGGGTTTTTTGGTGGTTTTGGGTTAAAAATTCGAATATAAATTGGTACTCGTTGGCATTTTTTACACCTTCAAAATACGGATTCATAATCGAATAACGTCCTTTTTGTTGCATCATATAATTAGCAACAATATAATCAACTCCACAACATAGAAGAAAAACTTTGCTGTTTTGTTTGAAAACTTTTTTTAGTAAGAAGCGTTCAAAAGCTGGAGTTGTTTGAATCGGAGCTTCATTAATCAGCTGAACTACATCAAAACCTTCTAGTTTGGAAAGTAAAAAGTAAAATCGAATTCCAAACTCCAATTGGGCAAGATCAAATTTAAAAATGCGATACATTCCTTTTCGGATGAAATTTCCAATTACACTCTCACAAAAGGTCGCTTTGGTCGACAAATCAACCGGAAAATTCTTGAAACCATCGCCGTTTCCAACAATGATTACTTCATGACCAAGCGCAACCAATCCTTCTTTTAAAGAATTGTGCAAACGACTGAATTCGCCAAGTAATAAAATCCGCACTTATTAGTATATTTGTTGCTAAAATAGTCAAAAATTGAGCGATTCTCAAAAAAAGAAGTTAAGCATTTGTATTGTTTCCGAGCAATTGGCTGGCGGTGGTGCCGAAAAAGCATCGGCTTTGCTATCGACTTTTTTTGAAGCAAAAGGTTGCCATGTGCATCATGTGATTGTAATTGATAAAGTGGAATACGAATTCAAAGGCGAACTACTCAATTTAGGACAACACAAAAAAGACCATTTCAACTGGAAGGATCGCATCCAACGATTTCAACTTTTGCGCAAGTTTTTTAACCAAAACCACTTTGATTATATCATCGACACGCGTGTTAGAAACCGACAATGGCAGGAATTTTTTATTGCCAAGTTCATTTACAATGCACCGTTAATTGTTGTAGTTCATAGTTTTATGACGTATTTGTACTTTCCTAAAAGCCTATTTTTAGCCCAACGAATTTTTAAAAATGCATTTAAAATTATTGGTGTTTCACAAGCTATTACGAAAAAAGTAAAACAGTTGTATCACTATCAAAATGTAGAAACAATTTACAATCCTATTGATTTTAAGGCAATTCAAAATGCTCTAAAAGAATCAATAAATAGCGATTTTCAATACGTTTTGGCGGTTGGAAGAATGACAGACAACATCAAGCAATTTGATAAATTAATTCAATGTTATGCAAAATCGGTTCTGCCTTCTCATAATGTGAAATTGGTTTTAGTTGGCGATGGTGCGTTTAGGAACGAATTAGAACAACTGACACAACAATTAAATTTGTCCCACAGCGTTTTGTTTTACGGAGCTGTTTCCAATCCGTTTCCGTATTATGAAAAAGCGTTGTTTACTATTTTAACGAGTAAAAATGAAGGTTTTCCGACGGTTTTATTGGAATCTTTGGCTTGCGGAACTCCAGTTGTAGCATTTGATTGTCAATCAGGGCCAAGTGAAATAATCATTGATAAACAAAACGGACTTTTAGTGGACAACCAGAATGAAGTTAAAATGACGGAAGCCATCAACGAAATGTTTGAAAATAAAGAATTATATTTACATTGCAAGAAAAACGCAACGTCTAGCGTAACCCAATTTTCTCTTGAAAATATAGGTAACCAATGGATGCAACTTTTACAATTTAAAGACCAATGAACATCGAAATAATCAACATACCCAAAGTAGAAGACTACAGAGGAAACATTGCCATAGTTGAAAAAGAAGTCATTCCTTTTGAAATAAAAAGAGTGTATTATTTGTACGATGTTCCAAGCACAGCGCACCGTGGCGGTCACGCACACAAAGAACAATTAGAACTTTTAATTCCGCTTTCGGGCAGTTTTGATGTGGTTTTGAATGACGGAAAAACGAAGCAAACAGTTACGTTGAATAAGCCTGATAAAGGATTGCTCATCAAAACGAATATTTGGCGTGAATTGGAAAATTTTTCATCGGGTTCCGTTTGTTTGGTTTTGGCTTCGGATGTTTTTTTGGAAGACGATTACATCCGTGATTTTGATGCTTTTTTAGATTTTGTCAGATGAAAATCTTGTACCTAACACCAAGTGTCAATAACGAAGGCGGTGTAGCTAAATCACTTTCGGTAAAAACCAATTATTTTATTGAAAACTACAATTATTCCATTCATATTCTTACTCAAAACAACGGAAATTCACCGCTATTTCACCGCTTTCATCCACAAATAAAAATGGAAGATATAACTTTAAAAGGCACTATAATTAGTCGTTTTTTTAGTTACAAAAATGCCATTAACCACAAAATTAATGAGATAAATCCGGATGTTGTAGTAGTCTCTGACAATGGATTGAAAGGCTATTTGGTTCCAATCCTGTTGAAAAAAAAACTTCCTATAGTTTTTGAATGCCACGGTTCTATTTTTGTAGAAGAGAAAAAAAACAGTCATTGGGTTACCCTTTTAAAAGCAAAATACAAACGTTTTTTCGCTAAATATTTCACTCGATTCATTGTCTTATCTGAAGAGAGTAGAAAAGAATGGAATACATCCAACTGTGAAATTATTCCCAATTCAATTGCGGTTAATCCATCTAAAAAAGCACAATTGCAGGCAACCAATTGCATCGTTATAGCTCGTCATTCCTATGAAAAAGGCTTGGATCGATTGTTGCTCATTTGGGAAGAAATTCAAAAATCACAGCCTAATTGGACTTTGGAGATTTATGGAGATTTTTCGCAAAACGACTCTATTCTGCAATTAGCCGAACGATTGGAATTGCAAACAACAGTTCGTTTTTTTGAACCTATTCGTAATTTAGAAGAAAAATATTTGTCGGCTTCGATTATGCTAATGACCTCGCGAACAGAAGGTTTTCCGATGGCTATTTTAGAAGCTAATTCACTTGGTTTGCCAGTTATTGCTTACGATTGTCCAATCGGACCAAAATCAATAATTCAAAATAATGAAACAGGTTTTTTGATTCAAAACAACAATAAAACGGAGTTTGTAAAGCAACTCAATTTATTGATGAATGATATTGATTTGCGTATAAAAATGGGTGAAAATGCACAAATTAAAATGCTTCACTACAATCACCAAACGATAATGGAAAAATGGCAAAAACTATTTGAGAGCTTGATTACGCATTAGTACACAATACCAACCTAATTTATACAAATCAAACAAAAATAGCGAAGGAAAATTGGAGCTTAAGTTTTTTTCTATTGATTTTTTAAAAACGTTGAAGAAAAGAATAACCATTTTTTGCAACTGTAATCGACTTATTTTTTGATAGGTTCTGACAAGTTCAGTCTGCTTTACAAGTGTGTTTTTGTGATTGGATAAGTACACTAAATTTTGAATGGCCATTTTGGTTTTCGATAAAAATTCGGATGACGTTTCCAAACCATTATGAAAACAAGGATTATCAATGTGTTTTACCTCTTTTTTCTCTTTTTCTAACGCTGAAAAAAAAGCGTAATCTTCAAAACCATATTCTGTTAATTGTTCGTCAAAAGGATGCGCAATCAATAAATCTTTTTTAATCAAAAAATTAGAAGTTAGCGTGCTAATATTTTCGGATTTTGTTCTTTGTTCGACCGACTTGGTTTCTCTTTTTTTTCCGTAAACCCAACGAAGTAATTGTGCTTTTGGCGGTCGATTGGCTTGGTATTCAACGCCACCAAAAACGATTTCTGAATTGCAATTGTCAATGGTTTTAACGTAATTCTGTATAAAATTTTCCGAAACAGGAATCATATCACAATCCAAAAAAAGCAACCAATCGTAGTTTGATTTCTGTGCCAAAGTATTGCGGTTTTTTGATCGCCCAAAATTTTCAGAATTGCTATAAAAATGACAAAATTCGATGGAATTAATAGAGTTGTTTTTTAAGTTCAAATCCGATTTTGAATCATCATCCTGACAAATTATTTCAAAAACAATTTGAGCAGATTGACATTGTTTGACCAGTTCGTGAACCAGCTTTGTAATGTCGTAATCGTATGTCGGAATTAAAATTGATATCATTTATAATCGCAAAAGTCCGTATTTAATTATGCAAAAAATAGCTTTAAAACCATCTTTCCAATTGATTTTTTTGCCCTCATCGTAAGTTCTACCATAATAGGAAATTCCAACTTCATAAATCCTGATTTTCGGAATTCGAGCTATTTTGGCCGTTACTTCGGGTTCAAAACCAAAACGTTTTTCTTTCAATTTTAGTGTTTGCAATAGTTGGGTGTTAAACAATTTGTAACACGTTTCCATGTCGGTTAAATTCAAATTGGTAAACATATTGGATAAAAACGTTAAAAAACGATTTCCAATGGTATGCCAAAAAAACAATACACGATGTGCGTTTCCACCCATAAAACGCGAACCATAAACCACATCAGCAAATCCGTCTAAAACAGGTTGTAATAAAATCGCGTATTCATTTGGATCGTATTCTAAATCAGCATCTTGAATTATGGTGTAATCTCCAGTAGCTTTGGCAATTCCAGTATGTAATGCGGCGCCTTTTCCTTTGTTTTTTTCATGTTCAAAAAAATAAATAGGGAAGTCGCTATGTGATTCTTTGTAGTCCTGAATTGCCTTTGTGGTAGCATCAGTAGAACAATCATTAACGATTATAATTTCTTTTTCAATATTTTGAGGAAGCGTTACTTTTCGTACCTTATCTAATATCAAATGTATCGTTTTTTCTTCATTATAAACCGGAATGATAATAGATAGTTTTTTCATCTTTTGTTTTAAAAAGACAAATCTACATTTCTTATATGAAACTACAATAATTTGATTAGTTTTGTTTTTATGAGAGCGTTTTTAAAACAATTCCGATTTGAAGTACTACTAATCATTGTTGGATTATCGACTTTAGTTGTGGCCGATTTTTTTCTTCAAATGAGCAGCCAAACGATGATTTTTCCTGATTCGGATAATTATTTGGTAGCAGCAAAAAACTTGATGGTTTATCACCGCGGACACGATTATCGCCCAATTGTAATGTCTTTCATCTATGGATTTCCGTACTTGTTTGGTGCTACAGATGCTCAAGTTTATACGTTTAGTTTTTACATCAATTTGGTAGCGTGGTTGGCTACTACGATTTTAATTTTTCAAATTTGTAAAACGATAGTAAAGCCTAAAACGGCGTTTCTTTTTACACTAATTTTTTATACTAGTGTCGGAACATTTACACTTTTGTATCATTTGCTTTCCGAGAATATGTATACTTTGTTTATTGTTTTGGCCTTGTTTTTTACTTTGAAATATTATCAAAGCAAACGGTTTTTGTACTTGTCTTTCGCGCTATCGGTGCTTATTTGTAGTATGCTAATTCGACCAGGCTCCAAATGGTTGGCAATAGTTTTTTCGCTTTATTTTGCTAAAATCTTATATCAAAACTATGCTCACAAGGCAATGTTATTCATTTACGGAAGTTGGTTGTTGGTTGCTGTACAATGTGCGGGTTTGTATTATCAATTTGGAAATTTTACAATTAGTTACATTGATAGCGTTACGTATTACAATTACATTGGAAGCAAAGCAATGTGTTTAAAAGAAGGGAAAGATTACCAGCAAATTGATAATCCAAGAGCGAACGTTTTGTTGCATCTCAAAACCAGAGACGAAATTGTAAAAGTCGCCAAAGCCGATTTGATAGAGCAATTAAAAAACAACAAAGTCAATTTGCTAAAGGCTTATTTATACGATGTTTACGACAACACTGTTTCTGGTTCAGCGACTGTTGCAACACTCGAAAACAAAAAAAACACCACTTTTTTTGAAGCTAGTAAAACGGTTTTCTTTTTTATTTCAACTTGGCAAAATCGTTTGTTGACTTTACTTGGTGTTGTTTTGGCGTTGTATTATTTCTATAAAAATTATAAAACAGAAGTATTTTTTGCGATGATTTCAACGTATGTGCTTTACATCGTTGCAGTTTCAGGAATATCTTCCACACAAGGTGATCGATTTCATTTAGTCTTTTTCCCGATTGTAATCATACTATCGGTCAAATTATTCAAAGAAAAACAATGGATTAATTAAACTGTTTTTTGAACGACTTCAAAGATAGAACCGTCTTCGCATTTCAATGTTTTGGATGGAAATTTCATCAACAAAGCATAATCGTGTGTAGCCATAATGATGGTTTTTCCGTTGGCGTTAATTTTTTTCAACACATCCAACACTTCTACACTAGTTTGTGGATCCAAATTTCCTGTAGGTTCATCGGCCAAAATAAATTCTGGGTCATTCAATAACGCTCTTGCAATCGCTACACGTTGTTGTTCTCCGCCCGAAAGTTGGTGCGGCATTTTATTAGCAAATCCTTTCATTCCTACTTTGTCCAATACTTCGTCAATTTTATTTTGCATTTCAGAAGCATCTGTCCAACCTGTAGCTCTCAATACAAAAAGCATATTGGCCGCTACATTTCGATCGGGAAGCAATTGAAAATCTTGAAAAACAATTCCAATTTTACGACGCAAATACGGAATATCTTTTTCTTGTAAATTCACCAAATTGTAACCAACAATGTTTCCTTCTCCAGTTGTGAGTGGAATATCGGCATACAAAGTTTTAATAAAACTACTTTTTCCAGTTCCGGTTTTACCAATGATGTAAATGAATTCGCCGTGTTGAACTTCCAAATTGATATTGGATAAAATCACTTTATTAGATTGGTAAATACTAACGTTTTTTAACGATAAAACTGCTTCAGACATAAGGGAATTTGTTTATTGGGTAAAAGTAATAAGATAACGGTGCTTTTCAAAATAAATTTTGTTTTAATTGGTAACAATAAGACTTCAATATTGTCAATTATTTTAAAATGTATTTTGATATGAGCTACACATATTGAGATAACATAGTCATTAAAATTGAATGGATCCTAAATTATGTCTTTTTGATTATCATCAATTGGAAAATAATCTGTAAAATGAGATAGTATTGGTTATGAAGTGGATTTTAATTAATATTTTAGAGTATTTGTTAAATGTTAATTAAAGTTTTGTTTAATGCCCTACTTTAAGACAATTCCTAAAATAGAATTGATTAACTTTGAGGATGAAGCAAAAAATTGGACTTATAGGTTTTGGAAAAACAGGGAAAGCTGTTGCTAGTGTCATTTTGAAAAATCAAGAGTTTTCTTTAGAATGGGTATTGAAACAAAGCACCTTACTTAACGATAGAACTGTGCCCGAATTTTTAGGTATTGACTCTAATGAACCAGGCAAAATATTTTCGCTAACTACAACAAAAATCGATGATTTACTAGACCAGCATCCAGTCGATTTTATAATCGATTTTTCAACAGCAGAGGGGATTTATAATTATGGAAAAGCAGCAAATAAGAGGAAAACTAAAATCATATCTGCAATTTCCCATTATTCTGATGAAGATATAAATTATTTAAAAGCACTTTCAAAAACAAGTGTTGTGTTTTGGTCACCTAATATTACGCTAGGAGTAAATTATTTGCTTTTTGCTTCACGATATTTAAAAAAAATTGCTCCTTGGGTTGATGTAGAAATTATTGAAGAACATTTTAAAGGTAAGGAAGGCCTTTCAGGAACAGCAATAAAAATTGCAGATGCTTTGGATATTAATAAAAATGAAATAAATTCTATTCGAGCTGGTGGAATTGTCGGGAAACATGAAGTGGTTTTTGGTTTCCCATTTCAAACGGTTCGCCTTATTCATGAAAGTATTTCGAGAGAAGCTTTTGGCAATGGTGCCTTATTTGTTGCCCATAGTTTGGTATCCCAAAAAAAAGGGATGTTTAATTTTGAAAATGTTTTAACGCCTTATTTTGCTTCATAAATTATGACGGTATTAATAATAATAATACTTGCTGTGTTACTCTTGTTAGCATATGTTTTTGATCTTACAGCTTCGAAAACTAAAATTCCCTCTGTCATATTGTTGTTGCTATTGGGTTTTGGGTTAAATTTTTTTTCTGCTAATTTAAAAATAACCATTCCAGATTTAAACCCTATTCTACCTATTTTGGGAACGATAGGTTTGATATTAATAGTTTTGGAAGGATCACTTGAGTTAGAAATCAATAGAACCAAACTGCCTTTGATTTTTAAATCGTCAATTGTAGCTTTATTGCCACTGCTAATAATTAGTTTTGGTATAGCCTATTATTTAAATTACTACGAAAACATACCATTAAAAAAGGCGCTAATAAATGCTATTCCCATCGGAATAATAAGTAGTGCTATTGCTATACCAAGCGCAAGAAATTTAATGCATAATGATAAAGAGTTTATTACATATGAAAGTAGCTTGTCCGATATTTTCGGAGTAATATTTTTTAATTTTATTTCATTAAACGATAACATTGGTTCTCAAACTTTTGGCAGTTTTGCTATAGATTTAATAATGATGTTATTGATTTCTTTTATAGCGACACTTCTTTTGGCCGGCTTTTTAAACAAAATAAATCACCACATAAAATTTGTTCCAATGATTATTATGGTATTGTTGATCTATTCTGTATCCAAAGTTTTTCACTTACCTGGACTAATATTTATTTTAATTTTCGGATTGTTTGTAGGAAATATAGATGAATTAAGACATTATAAATTAATTCAGAAGTTTCATCCTATTAATTTCAGTAAAGAGGTAACTAAATTTAGAGAAATTACTACTGAAATAGCCTTTTTGGTTAGAGCATTGTTTTTTATTTTGTTTGGATTTTTAATTGATATTTCAGATGTATTAAATTCAAAAACAATATTATTCGCAATTAGTATTACCATAGGTATCTTGATTGTCCGTTTACTTCTTCTTAAAATTGTTAAACTTCCAGCAAAACCACTAATATATATTGCTCCACGAGGTTTGATTACTATTTTACTGTTTTTATCCATTCCGATGACTCAACAAATAACTCAAATTGATAAATCCTTAATCACACAAGTTATTATTTTATCTGCAATTGTTATGATGTTTGGACTGATGAGTTATAAGAAAAATATTTAGATTTCAGAAAAAGGTAAAGCATTGAACAAAAAGCTGATACATTGTATAAGTAATGACTTAGACAGAAGGTTTAATTTCCTTTTAATACTTCAATATGTATTTACAATTATTGTTATTTCTCAGAATAACAGGCCAGACACTAAATTGTTAAGAAAAATGTTTATAATAAATACTTGTCACACTACGTTAATAAGTAGATGCTAACCTATTTTTGATATTCATTAAATCTATTGAAATGCGAAAAATCCTCTTATTTTCTTTATTGCTTTCTTTGACCGAAATTCAGGTTGTTCAAGCGCAACAATCGGCGGTAAATACGCACCAACTTTCGGAGTACGATAAGGCCATTGCGCTCTACAACGACAAGCAATATTTAGCGGCTCAGATTATTTTCGAAAAGGTAAAACAAAACACAACTAATACTGAAGTTGTATCAGATTGTTCGTTCTATATCGCCAATTGCGCAATTCGTTTGGAACAAGCCAACGCCGATCAATTGATGGAAGATTTTGTTGAAAATTATCCTACAAGTACAAAGCAAAATCAAGCTTTTATTGGTGTAGCGCATTTTTATTTTGAAGAAGGGCGTTATCCACAAGCGTTAGAATATTTTGATAAAGTGGATGAAAGTGCTTTGACTTTTGATGAATTGGAAAAATACAATTTTCAAAAAGGTTATGCCTATTTCAGTGCAGGCAGAAAAAAAGAAGCAACCAATTATTTGAATAAAGTGGTAAACTCTAAAGAATTTGGTTCGCAAGCCAAATATTACTTAGGATTTATTAGCTATGAAGATGATAATTACAAAGATGCTTCCAAGTATTTTGATCAAGTTTCTGGTGAAGACAAATACAAAGAAAAGCTATCGTATTTTCAAGCAGATATGAATTTCAAGTTGGGTAATTTTCAAAAAGCTATTGACTTAGGAACCGCAGCCATGGCCAAATCATCGGCTGCTGAAAAATCGGAGTTGAACAAAATTATAGGTGAAAGTTATTTTAACCTCAAACAATACGACAAAGCATTGCCTTATTTGAAAGAATACAAAGGCAAAAAAGGCAAATGGAGCAATACTGATTTTTACCAATTGGGTTACACGTATTACAAAGAAAAAGATTATGAAAATGCCATTTCGCAATTCAATAAAATCATTGATGGAAAAGATTTTGTGGCACAAAATGGTTATTATCATTTGGGAGAAAGTTATTTAAAAACCGACCGAAAACAACAAGCGTTGAATGCCTTCAAAAATGCGTCTGAAATGGAGTTTGATCCTAAAATTCAAGAAGATGCATCGTTAAATTATGCCAAATTGAGTTATGAATTAGGGAATTCCTATCAAAGTGTTCCTGATGTTTTGTCGGCTTTCTTAGCCAAATATCCCAATTCGCCAAGCAAAGACGAAATTGAAGGACTGTTGATCAATTCGTACATCACATCCAAAAATTACAAACAAGCGTTGGTGTTGTTGGAAAAAAATAGAAGTCCGCAATACAAAGCAGCGTATCAAAAAGTTACGTTTTATCGCGGATTGGAATTGTACACCGATGGCGATTATCAAGAAGCTTTAAAAATGTTCAAAAAGTCAATTGGCGAACAAAAAGACCAAAAATTTGTGGCTAGAGCAACTTTCTGGAAAGGTGAAACGGAATATGTTTTAGAGAATTTTAGTGAAGCATTGTTGAGTTTCAAACAATTTGAAGGTAATGCTGAAGCCAAAACAACTCCAGAGCATAAAAACATCAACTACAACATTGCTTACGCCTATTTCAAACAAAAAGAGTACGAACAAGCTGGAAATTATTTTCAAAGTTTTATAGAAGTGACTAAAGACGATAAAATTCGCTTGAATGACGCTTATTTGCGTTTAGGCGACAGTCGTTTTGTGACTTCTAAATATTGGCCAGCAATGGATGCGTATAACAAAGCGATTGAATTGAAAAGTGTCGACGCCGATTATGCTGCATTCCAAAAAGCCATCAGTTATGGTTTTGTTCAGAAAAACGATAAGAAAATAGAAGATTTTACTAAGTTTTTGCAAAATTTCAAATCGTCACAATACCGCGATGATGCACTTTTTGAACTAGGAAATACGTATGTTACTGAAAATAAAACCGATTTAGCGTTGTCAACTTACGATCAATTATTGAAAGAATTTGGAACGGGTTCGTATGCTTCAAAAGCGATTCTTCGTCAAGGTTTGGTGTATTACAATGGAAGCAAAGATGAGCAAGCTATTGCCAAATTCAAAAAAGTAGCAGCCGATTTTCCAAAATCACCTGAAGCATTAGAAGCTGTTGCAACCGCACGCTTGATTTATATGGATAATGGAAAAGTAGATGAATACGCGGCTTGGGTAAAAACACTCGATTTTGTTGAGGTTTCCGATGCCGAACTGGATAATGATACGTACGAAGCAGCCGAAAAACAATATTTGCAAAATAACATCAAGCAAGCTATTTCCTCTTTGAATGGTTATTTGACTAGTTTCCCGAATGGAATTCACGCTTTGAAAGCCAATTTTTACCTCGGACAATTATATTTTGCTGATAACCTTCCGTCCAATGCAATTCCGAATTACGAATATGTAATTGGCAAATCACGTAACGAATTTACAGAGCAATCACTAGCGCGTTTGTGTGAAATTCATTTGAAAAAAGACGATTTCACTAAAGCAGTTCCCGTGTTAAAAAGATTAGAAACGGAAGCCGATTTCCCTCAAAATATCACATTTGCGCAAGCCAATTTGATGCGCGCGTACTATGAACAAAAAGATTACGCCAATGCTGTAGTATATGCGGATAAAGTTTTAGCAAATCCGAAAACAGACAACAAAATTAAAAGTGATGCACAAATTATCGTGGCGCGTTCTGCAATTAAAGTAAATGACGAAGCCAAAGCGAGAACAGCGTATACCAATTTGTTGAAGATAGCAAAAGGTGAATTGGCTGCGGAAGCTTTATTTTACGATGCGTATTTCAAAAATAAGGACGGAAAATTTGAAGATTCCAATAAAACCATTCAAAAATTATCCAAAGATTATTCGGGTTACAAATACTTTGGTGCCAAAGGTTTGGTGGTAATGGCCAAAAACTTCTACGGATTAAAAGACAGTTTCAATGCTACTTACATTTTGGAAAGTGTATTGGAAAATTTCAAAGAATACGACGATGTTATTCAAGAAGCTAAAACTGAACTCGACGCTATCAAAGCAGAAGAATCGAAAACCAATTCATCCATCATAAAGTAAATCAGAAAATAGAAAATAGAGAAGAGAAAATAGAAGTTCTATTGTCACTTTTCTTTCATCTCAAAATCAAAACATATGAAATTTAAGTCAAAATATAGCGCTTTACTTGTGGTTTTTATGATGAGCCAACTGGCTTTTTCACAAAAGAAAGACGAAAACATTGGAACCGAAGTGGTGAATGTTGTAAAACCATACACACCAACTATTTCGGATGCTTTCAAAGTAAAAGAAACACCTTCGTTTGAAGACGAAGAAACCAACAAAAAAGAAAACATCGAGTACAATATTTTCTCATTTCCAGTAGCATCAACTTTCACGCCAGCCAAAGGAAAAGCAGCAGGTGTAGACAAATCGACCAAAGAAAAATTATTCAATAATTACTTGACATTGGGTGCTGGAAATTACGGCAACATCAACGCTGAATTATTTATCACACAAGAGTTGGATAATAGCAATTACATTGGAGCTATGTTGCGACATAGTTCTTCGCAAGGTGGAATTAAAAATGTAATTTTAGATGATAAATTCTATGATACAGCCTTAGACATCACCTACGGAAGCAAATCACGCGAGATGTCATGGAATGCCGATTTAGGGTACCACAATCAAGTGTACAATTGGTATGGATTGAATCCGATTTTATATGAAGGATTAACACCTGAAGATATTGATTTGCTAATTGGAGATATCAATTCCAAACAATCGTACCAAACTTTAAATGTTGGCGGGCGATTGGGATTAAAAGAAAGTGCTTTCAAAGACGCACAAGTCAAATTTACTCGTTTTTGGGATGCTTTTGGTTCGGGTGAAAACCGATTTTATGCTAAACCAAGTCTAGAATTTGATGTAATGGATGAAAAAATCAAAGCCAATTTTATCTTTGATTACGTTAACGGAAGTTTTGATAAAACTTATTCAGGTGGCGAATCATTCAAATATGGAACAACTAATATTGGTTTGCATCCGAGTTTTCAAATCAATAAAGACGATTTATCTGTCAATATAGGCGCTGCTTTCTTTTATAGTGTAGCCAACGCTGAAAATGAGCGTGGTAACAAGTTCTTTATTTATCCACAAATTACTGCATCTTATAAAGTAGTTGGCGACTTAATGATTGCTTACGGTGGAGCAGAAGGAACCTTAAAACAAAATACGTATCATGATTTTGTGCAGGAAAATTTCTTCGTTTCTCCTACTTTAGCCATAACACCAACCGATCAAAAATTTGATATTTACGCTGGTTTACGTGGAAAATTAGCTAATACTATTGGTTACAATATGCGCGTTTCGGTTATCAATGAAGATTACAAACCCATGTTTAAAACCAATATTTTAGATTACGATTCAACTAATGAAGAAGGTTATACCTACGGAAATTCATTTGACGTAGTTTACGATACCGTAAAAACCTTGAGTATTTATGGTGAATTGAAAGCCGATTTTTCTAAAAATGTGTCCTTCGGAATCAACGGAACGTATAGTGCCTACGATACGAATGACCAAGCTGAAGCATGGAATTTACCAAGTTTGAAATTAGCAGCTAATTTAGATTTTAATGTTACTCCAAAATGGTATGCTGGCGCAAAAGTATTTTTTGTTGGAGAACGCAAAGACCAATTTATTCAACAATCATTTTTAGGCGATTTTGTTCCAATCGATGTGACACTTGATAGTTATTTCGATTTGAATGCACATATTGGTTACAAACATAATGAACGTTTAACATTCTTTTTGAAAGGCAATAATTTAGCAGGCCAAGATTACCAAAAATGGAGCAATTATCCTGTACAAGGAATTCAAGGTTTATTGGGTGCGAATTATAAATTTGATTTTTAATTTTTAACCGCAAAGACACAAAGAACATACAAAGTACGCAAGGTTATATTAGTGTAACTTTGCGTACTTTTGCGTAAAATAACATAGCGAACCTTGCGGTTGAATCAACACAATGAACTTAAAAAACAAAATACTCCAACACCATCAACTGCTGCTTCAAGACAAAATCGATGTGTTCCGCGATATGATTTCGGGTTTAACAGAAGATGCTCAAAACGATGCTAAAGGTTCGGCTGGCGACAAACACGAAACTGCTCTTTCGATGATGCATTTGGAACAAGAAAAGCTCAACTACAAGTTGCAAGAAATCCTCCAACAAAAGGTCATTCTTGATAAAATTGATGCTTCTATAAAACACTCCAAAATAGCTGTAGGAAGTTTGGTGCAAGCCAACGATATGTGGTTGTTTGTCAGTGCAGCTTTACCCAAAATTACAATGGACAATATTACTATCATTGCCGTTTCTCCACAATCACCATTGGGAAGCAAGTTAATAGGTAAAGAATTAGGGTTTGAGTTTGAAATTGGTGTGACGAAATACAGTATTCATTCTATTTTATAATCTCATTCATTTATAAATTTCAAGACAAATTCATGTTTTTGATTTGGTTTAGTTTGTAATTTGTTGTAAAAATAGATTTTTAGTTATAAATTTAAACCAATATATTCTTTTTTGTTTTAATGTATGTTGCAATACATCATTTTTGCTTCATCAAATTAAAAGAGAAGATTATGTGCGGAATTGTATGCGCCTTTGACCTTAAACAAAAATCAGAAACACTTCGTCCACAAGTGCTTGAAATGGCCAAAATCATTCGCCATCGTGGTCCAGATTGGAGTGGAATTTATAGTAATGATAAAGCTATTTTGGCTCACGAACGACTAGCAATTGTTGATCCAGCTTCTGGGAAACAACCATTGTTTAGTGAAGACAAAAGTTTGGTGTTAGCTGCCAACGGTGAAATCTATAATCACCGCATTTTAAGAAAACAATTCGAAGGAAAATACCAATTCCAAACCGAAAGCGATTGCGAAGTTATTCTTGCTTTGTACAAAGAAAAAGGAGTGCATTTTATTGACGAAATGAATGGTATCTTCGGATTTGCTATTTACGATGTCGAAAAAGATGAATATTTCATCGCTCGTGATCATATGGGTATCATTCCGCTTTACATTGGTTGGGATCAATATGGAACATTTTATGTAGCTTCCGAATTAAAAGCATTAGAGGGCTATTGTACCAAAATTCAATTATTCCCTCCAGGTCACTATATGTCAAGCAAAGACGGTGAGTTTGTGCAATGGTACCAACGCGATTGGACAGAATACGATGCGGTAAAAGAAAACGAAACGAGTATTCAAGCTATTAAAACTGCATTAGAAGCAGCCGTTCACCGCCAATTGATGAGCGATGTTCCTTATGGTGTATTGCTTTCAGGTGGATTGGATTCTTCCATCACTTCGGCAATAGCCAAAAAATATGCCCAAAAACGTATTGAATCTGGTGATGTTGCCGATGCTTGGTATCCACAGTTACACTCGTTTGCAGTTGGTTTGGAAGGTTCGCCTGATTTAGCCGCAGCTCAAGTAGTTGCCGATTACATCGGAACCATTCACCACGAAATCAAATTCACTATTCAAGAAGGTTTGGATGCCATTCGAGATGTTATTTACAATCTCGAAACGTATGACATTACTACCATTCGTGCTTCAACACCAATGTACTTAATGGCAAGAGTAATCAAGTCAATGGGAATCAAAATGGTCTTGTCGGGCGAAGGTTCAGACGAATTATTTGGTGGCTATTTGTATTTTCACAAAGCGCCGAATGCCAAAGAATTTCACGAAGAAACTGTACGTAAATTAGGCAAGTTGCATATGTACGATTGCTTGCGTGCCAATAAAAGTTTGGCAGCTTGGGGAATCGAAGGTCGTGTGCCATTCTTAGACAAAGAATTTATGGACGTTGCTATGCGAATCAATCCGCAAGACAAAATGATTAATGGCGAGCGTATGGAAAAATGGGTGTTGCGCAAAGCGTTTGAAGAGATGTTGCCCGAAAGTGTAGCATGGCGCCAAAAAGAACAATTTAGCGATGGTGTAGGTTACAGTTGGATTGACACGTTGAAAGCAATGGTAGCCAATGAAATTTCGGACGAACAATTGGCCAATGCCAAATACAAGTTTCCACTACAAACACCAACGACCAAAGAAGAATATTATTATCGTTCTATTTTTTCGGAACATTTCCCTAGTGACGCTGCTGCTCTGTGTGTACCACAAGAACCTAGCGTAGCCTGTAGTACTAAAATCGCCCTCGAATGGGACGAAGCATTCAAAAACATGAACGATCCCTCAGGTAGAGCGGTAGCCAATGTGCACGACGACGCTTATGTAAAAGTATAATACAATGTGTTAAAAAAGTAAAGTCTACTCGACTTAATATTGAAGTTTAGTTTGTTTGTTAGAAAACACTCGTTACAAAGCGGGTGTTTTTTTTATTTTTAGAAGCGAATGGCTTGGGCTTTTTTGTGATCCATTTTCCCGCCACCGGCTATAGTCTCCGCTCCGCTCCGAGCTAACGCCTCAGTCGGGGCTAGAGGGTCAACTAGAGGTATTTTAAAGTAGTGGTTTTTAATGGAGTTCTAGTAAGTGTCAAAAAAACCTCGTTTTTACGGCTTAATTTTTAAAATAAAAGAATAAAAAATTATTAAACACAAATGTTAATAACTTGCGCTATAAAATGCTTAAAATCGCTTTAAAATCATTTGTGAATTTATATATTTGCGTGTTAGTCAAAATTTATACTTACGATACAATTTACTATGAGCGAAGAAAATAAGAAAAGCAGTTATTCGGCCGACAGTATACAGGCGTTAGAAGGAATGGAGCACGTAAGAATGCGTCCTTCCATGTACATTGGAGATACTGGCGTTCGAGGTTTACACCATTTAGTTTATGAAGTAGTCGATAACTCAATAGATGAGGCATTAGCGGGTCACTGTGATACCATCAGCGTTATCATCAACGAAGATAATTCAATAACAGTAGAAGATAATGGGCGTGGAATTCCTGTTGACATGCACAAAAAAGAAGGCGTTTCTGCTCTTGAAGTAGTAATGACCAAAATTGGTGCTGGTGGAAAATTCGACAAAGATTCCTATAAAGTTTCTGGAGGACTCCACGGTGTTGGGGTTTCGTGTGTAAATGCACTCTCTGATCATTTAAAAGCTACTGTTTTTAGAGACGGAAAAATATACGAGCAAGAATACGAACGTGGAAAAGCGATGTATCCAGTAAAACAAGTAGGTGAAACTACTAAACGTGGAACTACCGTTACTTTCCAACCTGACAAATCGATATTCACACAAACCATCGAATATTCGTACGACACGTTAGCGGCTCGTATGCGTGAGTTATCGTTCTTGAACAAAGGAATCACTATTACACTTACAGATAAAAGAGAAACCAACGATAAAGGCGAATTCGTTTCTGAAGTATTCCATTCGCAAGAAGGATTAAAAGAGTTCGTTAAATTCTTAGATGGAAATCGTGTGCCAATTATTGGTCATGTAATTTCAATGGAAAATGACAAAGGTGAAATTCCGGTTGAAGTTGCTTTGATTTACAACGAAAGTTACTCTGAAAACATTTTTTCTTACGTAAATAACATCAACACACACGAAGGAGGAACGCATTTGCAAGGTTTCCGTATGGGATTAACGCGTACGTTAAAGAAATACGCTGATGCTTCGGGGTTATTAGAAAAATTAAAATTCGAAATTTCAGGCGATGATTTCCGTGAAGGATTAACCGCCATCATTTCGGTAAAAGTTGCCGAACCGCAATTTGAAGGTCAAACCAAAACCAAATTAGGAAACAGAGAAGTGGTTTCGCCTGTTTCGCAAGCGGTAGCTGAAATGTTGGAAAACTATTTGGAAGAAAATCCAAACGATGCTAAAATCATTGTTCAAAAGGTAATTTTAGCAGCTCAAGCACGTCATGCAGCGAAGAAAGCACGTGAAATGGTGCAACGCAAAACCGTTTTAGGAGGTGGAGGTTTACCTGGAAAACTATCCGATTGTTCTGAGCAAGATCCGGCAAAATGTGAAGTGTATTTAGTTGAGGGTGACTCGGCGGGTGGAACTGCCAAACAAGGTCGCGATCGTAATTTTCAAGCCATTCTCCCTTTAAGAGGTAAGATTTTGAATGTAGAAAAAGCAATGCACCACAAAGTATTCGAAAACGAAGAAATCCGAAATATTTTTACAGCTTTAGGTGTAACTATTGGAACTGAAGAAGATTCGAAAGCCTTAAACTTAGAAAAACTACGTTACCACAAAGTAATCATCATGTGTGATGCCGACGTCGATGGTAGTCACATTGCGACTTTAATTTTGACGTTCTTTTTCCGATTCATGCGTGAGTTGATTGAAGGCGGACACGTTTATATTGCGGCGCCACCTTTATATTTAGTGAAAAAAGGAAACAAAAAAGAATACGCTTGGAACGATGACCAACGTGATTTGGCCAACGAAAGAATGGGAGGAAGTGCTTCAATTCAGCGCTATAAAGGTTTGGGAGAAATGAACGCCGAGCAATTGTGGGAAACAACTATGGATCCTGAATTCAGGACCTTACGTCAAGTAAATATTGATAGCTTAACCGAAGCCGATCGTATTTTCTCCATGTTGATGGGTGATGAGGTGCCGCCACGTAGAGAGTTTATAGAAAAGAATGCGGTGTATGCCAACATCGATGCGTAATTAGAATTACAAAAACCCTAGCCCCGATTGAAGAGGAAATCCTGGCATTGCAAAGTACTGATTTAATAGTATTGCTTTGCTTCTTGCAATGACAGATTGGAACGGAAAGCGGGATTAGCTTCAAATAAAAATAAAGAAAACATTAACAACTAAAAAAATGAAAGTTACAGTAGTAGGAGCAGGAAACGTTGGAGCCACATGTGCCGACGCAATTGCTTACAGAAGAATTGCCAGTGAAATTGTATTGTTGGATATCAGAGAAGGCTTTGCCGAAGGAAAAGCGTTAGACATTACGCAAACCCAAACTACCTTGGGTTTTAATACTAAAGTTACCGGAAGTACTAATGACTATTCTAAAACAGCAGGAAGTGATGTGGTAGTTATTACATCGGGAATTCCAAGAAAACCAGGAATGACGCGTGAAGAGTTGATTGGTATCAACGCAGGAATTGTAAAAACAGTGGCTGAAAGTTTGTTGCAACATTCACCAAATGCTATTGTTGTAGTGGTTTCCAATCCGATGGATACTATGACTTACTTAACTTTGAAAGCAACTGGATTACCTAAAAATAGAATCATCGGAATGGGTGGAACGTTGGATAGTTCACGTTTCAAAACCTATTTATCATTGGCATTAGACAAACCAGCCAACGATATTTCAGGAATGGTAATTGGTGGTCATGGTGATACCACTATGATTCCATTAACGCGTTTAGCATCTTATAATGGAGTTCCCGTTTCTCAATTTTTATCAGAAGAAGAATTGGCAAAAGTAGCCGCTGATACTATGGTAGGTGGCGCTACATTAACGGCATTATTAGGTACTTCGGCTTGGTACGCACCAGGAGCTTCGGTAGCGTATTTAGTGGATGCTATTTTGAACGACCAAAAGAAAATGATTCCATGTTCAGTATATCTTGAAGGTGAATACGGACAAAACGATATTTGTATTGGTGTGCCTTGTATCATTGGAAGAAATGGTGTGGAAAAAATTGTTGACATCAACTTGAATGATGCTGAAAAAGCATTATTCGCTAAAAGTGCCGACGCGGTACGCGGAATGAATGGCGATTTGAAATCGGTTTTGTAAATAGTAAACCAAAAATAACAAAGAGGACTGCAATTTTTTTGCAGTCTTTTTTTTGAGATTAATAGCTAAATAATTTGTTAATCTACAGCAGAATCATATATTTGCACGTTTCAAAAAAAGTGAAAAAGTGTTGATTGCTTGCTTGTTGCTGATAATCAATATTTTATCGCTATTTTTTAAATAATCAACCTAACAAAAATTAATTAATTTTTAGTAATAATGCAGAATAAAGGACTTATTAAATTTTTCGCAATTTTATTTGCACTTGTAAGTATTTACCAACTTACTTTCACATTTGTTTCAAACGGTGTACAAAATGATGCTAAAGCTTTTGCAAAAGGCAATCAAGATAAAGAAGTACAGTATTTGAATGACATAAAGAACAAAAAAGTATTTAGTTTTTTAGGTCTTGCTGACTACACTTACGAAGAAGTTAGTGGCAAACAAATCAACAAAGGTCTTGACCTTGAAGGCGGTATCAACGTAATCCTTCAAATTTCTGTAAAAGATGTGTTGAAAGGCTTAGCAAATGACTCAAAAAACGCAACTTTCAATAAAGCTTTAGAAGATGCTAAGAAAAACCAATTAGGAAATCAATCGTACTTAGATGCTTTCTTTGATGCTTTTGATGCGGCTTCAAATGGTTCTGTTAAATTAGCTTCTCCTGATATTTTTGCTAATAGAAACTTAGCAGATGAAATCAATTTCAACATGACTGATGATCAAGTAAAAAAAGTTATCAGAAGAAAAGTGGATGAGTCTGTAGAAAGTGCTTTTGGGGTTTTAAGAAAACGTATCGATAAATTCGGAGTAACGCAACCTAATATTGCTAAATTAGGACAAACAGGTAGAATTTTGGTTGAATTACCTGGAGCTAAAGATGTTGACCGTATTAAAAAATTATTGTCAAGTACCGCTCAATTGGAGTTTTGGGAAACTTATAAAATTGAAGAAGTTGGTCAGTTTTTAATGTCGGCAAATGAAGCGTTAAAAGCAACTGAAAAAACAACTGCAACTAAAGAAATTAAAGAAACTGGAAACGACTCTTTATCAAAATTGTTGGCAGATAGTAAAAAAGATTCTACAGATACTTCTAAAAAAGGGAATAATCCTTTGTTTGACAAATTTGTTTCTCAAGGAGGTGGACCAATTTTAGGAGTTGTTAGTGTAAATGATACGGCTAAAGTAAATTCGTATTTGAAAAGAACAGACATCAAAGCTTTGTTGCCAGGTGACCAAAAATTTGCAAAATTTGTTTGGGGAAAACCAACTGTTACAACTGACGAAAAAACTAAAAAAGTTACAGAAACTTTTGAGCTGTATGCTTTGAAAGGAAATCGTGATGATGTTGCTCCATTAAGTGGTGGTGTGATTACCGATGCTCGTGATTCTTTTGATCAAATGGGTAAACCATCGGTTTCTATGCAAATGAACGGTCAAGGTGCTAAAACTTGGGAAGAATTAACAGGAAGAGCATTCACAAACAAAAGTTATATTGCTATTGCTTTAGATGACGTAGTGTATTCTGCGCCTGGTGTTTCAAGTGGTCCAATTGCTGGAGGTAGATCTGAAATTTCAGGTAACTTTGATATTGAAGAAACAAAAGATTTAGCCAACGTATTAAGAGCAGGTAAATTGCCAGCTGCAGCTGAAATCGTACAATCGGAAGTTGTAGGTCCATCTTTGGGTCAAAAAGCTATCGATGCTGGTATGACTTCTTCTATTGTTGGTTTCTTGTTAGTGTGTTTATGGATGGTGTTCTATTACGGTAGAGCAGGTTGGTATGCCAACGTAGCTTTGTTAGTAAACTTACTTTTCTTATTCGGAATTTTGGCAAGTTTAGGGGCTGTTTTGACTTTACCTGGTATTGCCGGTATCGTACTTACATTAGGTACTGCGGTAGATGCTAACATCATTATATACGAACGAGCTAAAGAAGAATTACGTGAAGGTAAAACATTAGCCGACGCCGTTAAATCGGCTTATGGTTGGAAAGGAGCCATGCGTTCAATTATCGATGCTAACGTTACTCACGTATTAACTGGAGCCATCTTATTTATATTTGGTACTGGTCCAATTCAAGGTTTCGCTACTACATTATTAATTGGTATTTTTACTTCGTTGTTTACATCTATCTTTATCGCTAGAATGTTTATTGATAAAGATATCGAGCACAATAGATCATTAGCCTTTACTGCTCCTTGGTCTAAAAATTGGTTCACAAATTTCAATATTGATGTTATTGGAATGAAAAAATGGACTTACATCATTTCAAGTACAGTAATTATTGTAAGTTTTGTTTCTTTCTTTATTAATGGATTAGATGAAGGTGTTGATTTTGTTGGAGGAAGAACTTTCCAAGTAAAATTTGAAAAACCAGTAGAGTCAAGTGTCGTTTCAGATGAACTTTCTGCTGCTTTCGGAACTCCTGTTGAAGCTAAAGTTTTTGGTGATGATGATCAATTGAAAATTACTACCAAATACAAAATCAAAGAAGAAGGTACTGAAGTAGATACTGAGGTTAACCAAAAATTATACGACGGATTGAAAAAATATTTCCCAAATATGAGCTATGAGCAGTTTATCAATGCTGCTGATGGTAAAACAATGGGAGTTTTACAAGCTTCTAAAGTGGGTGCTGCAATTTCTGCCGATATCAAAACGAACTCTTTTTGGGCTGTTATTGGAGCTATGTTAGTAGTTGGGTTGTACTTAGTAATATCGTTCCGTAAATGGCAGTTCTCATTGGGTGCGATTGCAGCGGTTGTACACGACGTTATTTTCGTATTGGGAGTGTATTCACTTTGCTACAAATTCATGCCTTTCCACATGGAAATGGATCAACATTTTATTGCTGCTATCTTAACTGTAATTGGATACTCAATGAACGATACGGTAATTGTATTTGATAGAATTAGAGAATTCCTTGCAGGTAATAGAAAAGGTAACTTCAAAGAAATCGTAAACGCCTCTATCAATACCACATTATCAAGAACATTAAATACGTCATTAACAATGATTTTAGTATTGTTAATCATGTTTATTTTTGGTGGTGAATCAATCAGAGGATTTATCTTTGCAATGCTTGTTGGTATTATTGTAGGAACGTATTCATCATTGTTCATCGCTACGCCAGTATTAGTTGATACAATGAAACAATCGGATATTGACGAAATTGAAAAACGTCACGCAGATGCTAACAAAGAATAATTGCTATTCTTCATTATTATATATAAAAGCCATTCAATTACGAATGGCTTTTTTGTTTGTTTATTATTTGAAATAATTTGACTTGAAAATAGGTAAACTATAAGGTTGAATGTTATTGTTGAAAAGTTATTTCTGATAGAATCTTAACTTTTAATCGACTTATAAATGACTAATTCTTATATTTATTTATTGCTCAAAAAAAGCATATTACAAAAACACACAATACTTTCTTTTTGTTAACTAAAAAAAACATTGGAATTGACCAATGCTTCTTTTAGATTTTATTTTTCTTTTTAAAATAACTTATTCGGATTAGAATCGTTTTTATAAAGGTCATCTGGCAACGGTTTTTGCGCCAAAAAGATAAAAATAATCCCTACAACTATAAACGGAATGCTTAACCATTGTCCAGTACTAAATAATCCCAAAGAATCTTCAATTCCGCCTTGACTCTCTTTCACTTTTTCAACAAAGAAACGAACCGTCCAAAGCAATACAAGGAAGAATCCAAATATCAATCCGTGTTTTTCTTTGTAATCGGTTTTGACGTACAAAAACACCAAAATCAAAAACACAAAAATATAAAAGAAAGCTTCGTACAATTGAGCTGGGTGTTTTAAAGGAACTTGTGCCAAATAACTAGCATATTTTGGATCGTGTACCAAAGCGTAATAAGCGTCGTTTACATTAGTTAATTTGGTGATTGACATTACATCTTCCGACGAAAAACGATCACGAACAAACTTAACACCAAAACTGGATGTGGTTTCTTTACCTACAATTTCAGAGTTGAAAAAATTACCAATTCTAACAAAAACGGCACCACATGAAACAGGAATAACCACTCGGTCCAAAACCCACAAAAGTGGTCGTTTGATGATTTTTGTACTATAGAAATACATTGCAATAATGATCGCAATTGCAGCACCATGACTTGCTAATCCAGCAAAACCTGTAAAGTGAAATTCGGGTTCAAATTTAAAAGGCAACAAAATTTCAGCCAAATGATTTCTAAAATATTCCCAATCGTAGAAAAAAACATGTCCCAAACGAGCTCCAAGTAAAGTTGCTATAACAGTCCAAATAAATAAACTGTCTAGTTTTTCAATCGATTCTTTCTCTTTTTCAAAAATCTTTTTCATGATGAACCAGCCTAAACCAAAAGCAATTACAAACATCAAACTATAAAAGCGAATGGTAATTGGACCAAGGTAAATACCTTCAGAAGGATTCCAAATCATAGGTGAATTATTAGATTACTTTTCCAAAAATAGTAAAAAAGAAGTTTACTTTACTTAATTATTTGTTATAGTGTTTTTTTTACGGTACAGGATCGTAACCGCTTTTTCCCCAAGGATGACAACTCAAAATGCGTTTGATTCCTAGGTAATTACCGTAAATGATTCCGTGTTTTTTCAGCGCTTCCAAATAATAACTCGAACAAGTCGGCTCAAACCGACAGGTTTTTGGTGTAAAAGGCGAAATGGCCAATTGATAAAATCGTATCAGAAATACAAATGGAGCAATAATTATTTTCTTTAAAGAAATCATTTTAATACGTAAACGAGGTGCCGTCTTTTCCATCTTTCAATTGAATCCCAATCGCTAGCAATTGATCGCGAATTTGATCCGATAACGCAAAATTCTTATTGGCTCTGGCTTCCTTACGCATTTCAATCAATAATTCAATGGTGCCGTCCAATTTTTCAGTATGGTTGCTGGCAGTACTTTCATTTTGAATGCCTAAAATATCAAATACAAAGACTTTTAGGGTAGAAGCCAATACTTCCAAATCGGCTGCTGTGATTGTTTCTTTTCCGTCGTTAAGCAAGTTGATGTATTTCACTCCTTCAAACAATTGAGCAATCAAAATCGGCGTATTGAAATCATCGTTCATCGCATCATAACAACTTTGTTTCCATGCTTCAACATCAATAGAAGAAGTCGCACTTGTCTTTAAATCAGCCAACAATTTATTGCCTTCCATCAAACGAACAAAACCTTTTTCACTGGCCATCATCGCGTCATTCGAAATGTCCAAAACACTGCGGTAATGCGCCTGCAAAAAGCAAAAGCGAACAATATTAGGTTGAAATGGCTTTTCAAAAAAATCATTTTCACCAGTAAACAATTCCATTGGTAAAATATAATTTCCTGTCGATTTACTCATGCGTAAACCATTCATTGTTAGCATATTTGCATGCATCCAATAATTTACTGGCGAAACGCCATTGTGGGCTTTTCCTTGTGCAATTTCACATTCGTGGTGCGGAAATTTCAAATCCATTCCACCGCCGTGAATGTCAAATCGTTCGCCTAAATATTTGGTGCTCATTGCGGTACATTCTAAATGCCAACCTGGAAAACCTTCTCCCCAAGGCGAGTTCCAACGCATAATGTGCGCTGGTGAAGCACTTTTCCACAACGCAAAATCTTGTGGGTTTTTCTTCTCATTCTGTCCATCCAAATCGCGTGTGTTGGCCAATAATTCCTCAACATTTCGGTTGTTCAATTCGCCATAATTCAAGCCGCGTTTGTTGTACTCCAAAACGTCAAAATACACCGAACCATTGCTTTCATAGGCAAATCCTTCTTCAATCAACTTTTGTGTCAATTCAATTTGCTCTACAATATGACCTGTTGCGGTTGGTTCAATACTTGGTGGTAAAAAGTTGAATAAATCCAATACTTTGTGGAAATATACCGTGTATTTCTGAACCACTTCCATCGGCTCCAATTTTTCCAAACGCGTTTGTTTTACAAATCGATCGTTTTCTACATTACCATCGTCGGTCAAATGGCCAGCATCCGTGATATTTCTAACATAACGCACCTTATAACCCAAATGACTGAAATAACGAAAAATCACATCAAACGACATGAAGGTTCGCACATTGCCCAAATGCACATTGCTGTATACGGTCGGTCCACAAACATACATTCCAATCGTTCCCTCGTGCAAAGGCTTAAAAACTTCTTTTTCTCCTGAAAGAGAATTGTAAATCGTCAATTGGTTTTTTTGGTACAATTCCATGGTTTTAATTCTTTTTTTAAGCTATTTCCAGCTATTCGTTACAACTCCTCATTGCATTGGCAGTTTTTGTAAGCGTTTAATAAGCTTCCGTTGGTCGCTTCTCAAACACAACAAAATCAAGCCAATTCCATTGCGGGGTTTCCACTACTATCTGGGCTAATTAAAATTTAGTATCTAATTGAATGTAATCTAAAAATTCGCGTTTTACTTTGTCTTCTTTGAACTTTCCTCCAAATTCAGAAGTCACTGTACTGCTTTCAATATCTCTAATTCCTCTCGAGTTAACGCACAAGTGTTTGGCGTCAATGATGCAAGCAACGTCTTCTGTATTCAAAACACGTTGCAATTCTTGTACAATTTGCATCGTTAATCGCTCTTGTACTTGAGGCCTCTTAGCATAATAATCCACAATACGATTCATTTTGGATAATCCAACAACAGTGCCGTTCGAAATATAAGCAACATGCGCTCTTCCAACAATAGGTAACAAATGATGCTCGCAAGTTGAGTACAAGGTGATGTTTTTTTCCACCAACATTTCACCATACTTGTAGTTGTTTTCAAAAGTCGACGATGAAGGCTTTTTATTCGGATTCAATCCGCCAAAAATTTCTTTCACAAACATTTTGGCAACACGATTAGGTGTGCCTTTCAAACTATCATCCGTTAAGTCAATACCAAGTGTTTCTAATATATGCTCAACATCTTTTTTTATTAACTCAATTTTTTTGTCGTCAGAAAGTGCAAAAGCATCATCACGTAAAGGATTGTTGATACTCGTGCTTATATGATTATTCCCTATTTCGTCGTTCAATTCGTCGTTATTTACCATCACAAACAGTATTGTTTTAAGAACAGCAAAGATAATTATTATTTTTATGATGGTTGATGTTAAAAAAAAATAAAATTTTACCTTTTTTTAAGGTTAATTTTATGTAAATTTCGCTCGCTAAAAAAATATTTATTAGGGAGAATTCCTTTTGAATTGTCTTAATTAATATACTACAACCAAATAAACTAATAATTTTTAATTGAATAGTGACTAATTCAGTTAAAAAACAACATTAACCGTTTATGAAAAAGAGCTACAACATTAAAATTGTAATTTTTACTTTCCTTATCACTTTGTTTTCAATGAATAGTTTTTCGCAAGGAGCTAGCTGTGCTGATACGGAACCGTTTTGTGCAGGAGGACCTTCATTGACATTTCAAAATTCTACGGGAACTACATCCGAAACAGGTATAGATTATGATTGTTTGGGTAGTCAACCCAATCCAGCATGGTTTTTTATGCAAATAGGTTTGGCGGGTAATATCAACTTCCAAATCAACCAAGCTACTAATGGAGGGACTCCAATTGATGTTGACTTTATCGTGTGGGGACCTTTTCCGGGGCCAATTGATACTTCTCTTCCTTTTCCTTATTGCGGACCTACTTTTTTGAACCAAACCACAGAAGTGGATTGTAGTTTTTCAGCATCAGCAACCGAAAATTTTTCATTAGTAAATGCTCAAGTTGGCCAGATATTTGTGGTACTCTTAACCAATTACAGCGGACAAGCAGGTAATATTACAGTTACTCAAACCAACTCGGGTCAAGCTGGAGCTGGAGCAACCGATTGTAACATCGTTTGTCCTTTAACACTTGGACCTAATCCAACTGTTTGCCCTGGAGATCCAGTTATTTTAACAGCGTCTATTGCAGGTGCAACTTCTTATCAATGGTCATCATCTGTAACTGGACCAATTCCAGGAAATACACAAAGTATTACAGTTTTTACTGCAGGTACATATACTGTCGTTGTAAATAAACCTGGCTGCGTGGCTAATGCCACAGCGAGTGTTACTGTTATGAATCCTACGCCACCTAATTTGGCAACACCTATAAATTTGCAGCAGTGCAATAATCAACCTAATTTTAATTTATTACCTGTAATAGCTTCGCTTTTTAACGGAACTGGCTTGAATCCTAATGATTTTGAAGTATATATTCACAATACACTTGCTGATGCACAAGGAGTTCAAAATGCTTTAGGAGGTCTGAATAACTTTCCTATTGGAGGAACCAATCCTAGAACCTTGTATATGTCAATAATTGATAATACTGCAAATGGTGGTTCATGTGTGTATACTAGTTCATTCACTATAGAAACCGTTGTTTGTTCTGCAACTCCAGTCACTCCACCAAACTTAATTCTGTGTGATGATGCTTCTAACGATGGATCTGAAATTTTTGATATGTCAGTACAAACCCCAATTGTATTGGGAGCTAATTCACCTGCAAATTATACCATCACTTACCATTTAAGCCAAGCTGACGCTGACAATGATGTTGCCCCTATTGGCAATATTAATGCATTTCCTAATACTTCAAATCCACAAACTATTTATGTGAGAATGGAAGAAGTTGCGAATCCTCTTACCTACGGTACAACATCTTTCCAACTCATTGTGAACGTTCATCCCGTAGCTGGAGTTGATGGCTCAACAACAGTTTGTGAGACCAGCACCACTGTAATTGATTTGTTTAGTTTAATTACAGGCGAACAACCGGGCGGCGTTTGGACACAAACTTCTGGAACAGGAGGAGTTTTTAATGCAGTAGCAGCAACGTATACTCCAGCAGTTGGAGCTACAACAAGCACCTTCACTTATACAGTAACTGGAGTAGCGCCGTGTACTACAGATACAAGTTTGGCTACAGTAAACATTAACCCACAACCTACAGCTGGAGTTGATGGCTCAACAACGGTTTGCGAGACTAGTACAGCAACAATTGATTTATATAGCTTAATTACAGGCGAACAACCAGGGGGCGTTTGGACGCAAACCTCAGGAACAGGTGGAGTTTTTAATGCAGTAGCAGCAACGTATACTCCAGCAGTTGGAGCTACAACAAGCACCTTCACTTATACAGTAACCGGAGTAGCACCGTGTACTACAGATACCAGTTTGGCTACAGTAAACATTAACCCACAACCTACAGCTGGAGTTGATGGCTCAACAACAGTTTGTGAGACCAGTACTACTGTCATTAATTTATTTAGTTTAATTACAGGTGAACAACCGGGCGGCGTTTGGACACAAACTTCAGGAACAGGTGGGGTTTTCAATGCAGCAGCAGCAACGTATACTCCAGGAGTTGGAGCTACGACAAGCACCTTCACTTATACAGTAATCGGAGTAGCGCCGTGTATTAATGATACAAGTTTG
>JAEUTY010000018.1 GCA_016787805.1 Flavobacterium sp.
ACAACGAACAACGAACAACGAACAACGAACAACGAACAACGAACAACGAACAACGAACAACGAACAACGAACAACGAACAACGAACAACGAACAACGAACAACGAACAACGAACAACGAACAACGAACAACGAACATTCAACTTACAACTTACAACTTAAAAAATGAACAACTTCGAACTCTACAATCCAACGAACTATATTTTTGGCAAAGGTCAAACTGAAAAACTCGCAACACTCATTCCACAAGGAGCAAAAATCCTATTGGCTTATGGCGGAGGAAGTATTTTTACAAATGGTGTGTACGACCAAGTAAAATCGGCTTTAACTGGCTTTGAAATCGTCGAATTTGGTGGCATCGAACCCAATCCGCGTTTCGAAACCTTGATGAAAGCCGTCGAAATCATTCGCGAGCAACACCTCACTTTTATTTTGGCTGTTGGCGGCGGAAGCGTAATTGATGGCGTAAAATTCATCTCGGGAGCCGTACATTTCGAAGGAAATCCTATCGATATTCTCAAAAATTATGTGCTTTTTAAAGACCCAACTAAAGTGATTCCATTCGGCGCTGTTTTGACTTTACCTGCAACCGGAAGCGAAATGAATTCGGGCGCAGTAGTGACAATTGAAGCCACTCAAGAAAAACTCGTTTTAGGCGGAAGCGCGTTGTTTCCAAAATTCTCCATTTGTGACCCAACGGTGATTGCTTCGTTGCCGCAACGTCAAATTCAAAACGGCGTAGTCGATGCCTTTACACACGTCATGGAACAGTATTTAACCTATCCGCACGATGCATTACTACAAGATCGTTTTGCCGAAAGCATCCTACAAACACTCATCGAGATTGGTCCAGCTGTAGCTCAAAACCCAACCGATTACAAATTGGCGTCCAACTTTATGTGGTGCGCCACCATGGCTTTGAATGGTTTAATTCAAAAAGGCGTTCCTTCCGATTGGGCTACACACATGATTGGTCACGAACTCACGGCTTTGTACGAAATTGACCACGCACGAACGTTGGCAATTATTGGTCCAAATTTGTATCGTGTTTTATTTGAAACCAAAAAAGAAAAACTCGCGCAATACGGCGAACGTGTGTGGAAAGTAACCGGAAATTCTATCGAAGAAAAAGCCCACCAAGCCATCGAAAAAACAGTCGATTTCTTCCACATTATGGGAATGAAAACCAAATTGTCTGAAAACACTGAAAACTACCAAAACACCGCCGATTTTATCGTTAAACGTTTCGAAGAACGCAAATGGCTGGCGATGGGTGAAAAACAAAACATAACACTTGAAAAAGTGCGCGAAATCGTAGAAATGAGTTATTAGTTTTGTTAAAAATAAATCCTTGTTGACCTCTGTGTCTTCGTGGTAAAAATTCAAAAGGCGTTCAAGAATCTCTTCCTGAACGCCTTTCTTTTCAACCCGAAACAAAAATTTAACTAAAATTTTTTTATTACTAACTCAGTAGGATAACGTATAATATTTCGTTATAGTGTATTGGATATCATAATTTTACGTTAATTTTTTTTAGCTAATCCAGCTGTACATTCCAAGTTGGCTTCCAAAAACTGTTTTTTCTAAGCCATAAAACAGCTTCCGTTGGTCGCTTTTTTACAGCAAGAAAAAAATCATTTTTTGGTGCACCAAGCTTTCCATTGCCATCTGGGCTAGGGCAATCGTAGTTTGTTTGCCATTCCCGTTAAAATTGAGTATTTTTGATTTTTCAAACGATTCAAAAAATGACTGAAAATCCAAAGTTTGCCGTAATCGGCGGAGGAAGTTGGGCCACAGCTATTGCCAAAATGCTCTGCGTCAACCTCGACGAAATTGCTTGGTACATGCGCAACCAATCGGCCATCGATCACATTCATTCGCAAAAACACAATCCGAATTACTTGAGTTCGGTTGAATTCGATACCAAAAAACTACGCTTAACTTCTGATATCAACGAAGCCGTTGCTTATGCTGATTACATCATTTTTGCGATTCCTTCTGCGTTTTTAAGCGCCGAATTGGAAAAATTAACGGTTAGTTTACAAGACAAAGTCATCTTCTCAGCTATTAAAGGAATTGTTCCTGAAACGTTTTTGATTGTAGGCGAACATTTTCACAAACAATACGATATTCCGTACCACAACATTGGTGTAATTACAGGTCCGTGCCATGCCGAAGAAGTAGCGTTAGAACGTCTTTCGTACTTAACCATTGCCTGTGGCGACTCCAAAAAAGCACGTGTTGTGGCCCATGTTTTGGCTGGAAATTACATCAAAACCAAAATCTCCGACGATATCATTGGAACCGAATACGCAGCCATGTTAAAAAATATTTACGCCATCGCAGCCGGAATTGCGCATGGTTTGGGTTACGGCGACAACTTTCAGTCGGTAATTATGAGTAATGCGATTCGTGAGATGAAAAAATTCATCAAGAAAGTCCACAAAATGAAACGCAACATCAACAATTCGGCGTATTTGGGCGATTTGTTGGTAACTGGTTATTCAGTTTTTTCAAGAAACAGAATGTTTGGCAACATGATTGGAAAAGGCTACACGGTAAAAAGCGCTATGATGGAAATGAGTATGGTGGCCGAAGGTTATTATGCCGTAAAAAGTGCCTACAAACTCAACCAAGAATACAAAGCCAAAACGCCAATCATTGATGCCGTTTACGAGATTTTGTACGAAGGAAAAGAAGCGAAAGCGGTATTTAAGAAACTGACTGAGAAATTGGATTAGTTAATCAGTTGTCAGTTGCAGTCACAGTTTGCAGAAAAGGCAGAATTTTAATTAGAAAAAGATTTATTATGAGCGAAAGATGGAAATACCAATTGAAAATGGGTGGCTTTTGGGGCGTTTTTATGACTGTTTTTATGACGTTATTTGACCTCAAAGAAAAGCCGTTGATGGAACAAATTACCTCGTATAATTTTTACTTACGCGCTGTAGTTTACATTGCAGTTGGTGTTTTTGTTTTGGGTTATTTCAACTGGAAACAGATGCAAAAAAACAAATCGTAACGATTAACCCTAGAAAGGGTTTTGAACCCTTCTAAGGTTATTAACGAACAATCACACCGTTGACAAACAAAATTGGTACTTCTTCTGTCGCGCGCTCGTTGATGGTGTTCTTGCGGAAAATAAATTTCTTGTCGTACAAGGTGTTGCCAATGAAATAAGTAACCATGAACTCATTGTTGAGTGCCAAAACACTTTTTTCTACCATTTCCACTTTGACAACTGAAACCGATGGAATTTGAACAAAAGCATGACGCAAAAGTGAGGTTTTCTTCATTTCACCATTGATGGTTCCGAAGGCTTTGGAAACGACCATTACACTATCGAGATCGAAATCGGAGTCGTTGACTAGATAGATGTACCATACTTTTTCCATAAAATCATCACTCCATTCTTGCACGGCGGCGAGGAAAACGTTTTCTACTTTTGGGATGGTTATGTCTTTTTTCATGCTTTTATTACTTCAAAATTCGTTATTCCTAGTTCGTTGTTCGTAATTCGAAACCAAAAAGTTGAATTTTGAATGTTGATTAACGAATGTTGAATTTGGATCATTAGATTTCTATTCTAGCCCCGATTGCAGTGGAAATCCTTGCCTTTTTTGGCAAGATTGCAACGGAAAGCGGGACAAGACGTCGATAGAACGGTGAATTGGTGCTTCAAAAAACTACAGATTGCTTCGTTCCTCGCAATGACTATATACTCGACTTGAATTGCTCTAAGAAGCGAACGTCGTTTTCGTAGAACATACGGATATCGCCAATTTGGTACAACAACATGGCAATGCGCTCAATTCCCATTCCGAAAGCAAAACCAGTGTATTCATCAGGATTAATGCCGCAATTTTTGAGTACGTTAGGATCAACCATTCCGCAACCCATAATTTCCAACCAGCCTGTTCCTTTAGTAATTCTATAATCGGTTTCGGTTTTTAAACCCCAATAAATATCCACCTCAGCGCTTGGTTCGGTAAAAGGGAAATAACTTGGTCGCAAACGGATTTTTGACTTTCCGAACATTTCTTTGGTGAAATACAACAGCGTTTGTTGTAAATCGGCAAACGAAACTTCTTTGTCAATGTACAAACCTTCAACTTGGTGGAAAATACAGTGCGAACGCGACGAAACCGCTTCATTACGGAAGACTCTTCCAGGCGAAATGGTTCGAATGGGCGGTTTGTTGTTTTCCATGTAGCGTACTTGAACGGAAGACGTGTGGGTACGCAACAAAATATCGGGATTGGTTTGGATGAAAAACGTGTCTTGCATGTCGCGTGCCGGATGGTATTCGGGCAAATTCAATGCGGTAAAATTATGCCAATCGTCTTCGATTTCTGGGCCTTCGGAAACGTTGAATCCGATGGTTGAGAAAATATCGATGATTTGGTTTTTTACCAATGATATTGGGTGACGCGAACCGATTTCTAAAGGTTCACCTGGACGCGACAAATCGCCGTAAATACTCGAAACTTGCTCTTTGCTTTCGAGTTCGTCTTGAATAGCTTTTACCTTTTCTTCGGCAACGGCTTTGAGTGTATTGATTACTTGTCCGAAGTCTTTTTTCTGTTCGTTGGGAATGTTTTTGAACTCGGTGAATAGCTCCTTCAACAAGCCTTTACTTCCTAAATATTTGATACGAAATTGCTCTAAAGCTTCTTTGTTTTTGGTGTTGAATGCTTTAGCTTCTTCGATGTGTGCTTTAATCTTGTCTATCATGGTCGTTTTGTAAAGGTGCAAATCTAAGTATTTTTGCTGAAAGTAAACAGTTGCAGTCGCAGTTTTCAAAGTTTAACGTACTGAAAACTGTGACTGTGACTGAAAACTAATCAATAACTTCTTTCTCCACAAAATAATTGACGATTGCGTCTTTCATCAAAATGGTTTGTTCACCAGCTTTTAATAGCGGTAATTCTTCTTTGATTTTGTAGTGTGGCCAACCTTCTTTATCGAAATAATCGAATTCGTAATAACCGTAAGGCTCGAGTAAACGACAAATAGCGATATGCATTAGGTTGACTTTTTCGTCTTTGGAAAAAACGCGTTTGAACTTGCCGAGTTCTTGTACACCTATTAAGTAAATAATTGCATCCAAATCGAGTTGCTCACCATCGGCAAATTGATTGGAAAGGAGTTCTACGACTTTATCCCAGCGGTTTTTGAGTTGTATATCTCGTGACATTTTTAGAGAAAAGAAGAAAGAAGAAAGAAGAAAGACTTCTCACTACTTTGGTTAATGGTGCAAATATACAGTTTAAATCATAAGTAAGTCTTTTCTCTTGCTTCTTGCTTGTTTTAAATCTATCTTTGAACTTTATGCTTACTTTATGGATATTATCGACATCGTTTTTGCTGTTTTGTTGGGATTTAGCGCTTTTCGCGGATTGAGAAATGGGCTTTTTGTAGAACTTGCTTCGTTGATTTCGTTCTTTATTGGAATTTATATAGCCGTAAAATTTTCCTATTTAGTTGGTGGTTTCATTGGTGATAGTAAAACAGCGAAAATTACTGCTTTTATCATTACCTTAATCATTGTTGTTGTTGCTATTCATTTGTTGGCTAAAGTGTTCTCGAAAATTGCAGATTTTGTATTTTTGGGTTGGTTGAACAAATTAGGAGGTGTTGTTTTTGCAATCTTAAAAACCATTTTACTACTCGGAATCGTATTGAGTTTGTTTCAGAAAGTGAATATTGACAATGCTTTTGTGAGTAAAGAAACCCAAGATAAATCGTTGTTTTTTAATCCGATTTTGAAAACTTCAGAAGTTTTGTTGCCTGTTTTAACCGATTGGTTTAAAGATTTGAAAAGTAGTGTTGCTGAAGAGGATTCAAAGCCAAATTAAATATTCGCTTTGCTCATTTTTGGGAACGCGGATGAAACTGATTTGACAGATTACCGCTGATTTTTTCTAAATTCTGCTTTCTCTTCAGGCTGTGACTGCGACTGAAAACTAATTCAACTCCTTAATACTCTCGCTATCAATCCAACCTGTAGTTTCGTCTGAAAGTTGAATTTTTTTCCAGTTGGCGATGCTTTCCAAAATGAACACTTTGGTACCTTCGTGCAACACAAAAGCATTCTGACTTGTGGCTTTAGGCTCGCTTTTTACCTCTACTTTTTCAGCAAAAACAATTGCGGGTTTCTCGCTGTTGATTCGGTTTTTTTCAAACATTCCTGATGAAAAACTGATGATAATTCCAACCAAAACAAAACACATTAGGGTGAAAAAAATTCGTTTTTTAAATGCTGTTGGTGAGTAATAATAACCCGCAAAAAACCCTAAAAACAGAAACGCAAATAGCACCGAAATCCACGCCCAAGTATCAAAGTGATAACTTGATGTGAAATCTTGAATGAGTTTTCCAAAACCAACCTTAGGTGTTTCTTTGATTTCGTCAATCGCCATTTTACGAGCAAATTCGAGATTGGTTTGAATGTCTGAATCGCTTGGATTGAGTTGTAATGCCTTTTCGAAATTATAAATCGCAGGTGCTACTTTGTGCAGTTTATAATAACTATTGCCCAAGTTAAAATACAATTCGGCCGATTGCTTTCCAGAAGCTAAAACATTTTCGTAGCTATTGATGGCTTCTTGGAATTGCTCTTTTTGGTAGAATTGGTTTCCTTGTTCGAATGCGTTTTGGGCAAATGAAACTTGAAAAAGTAAAAGAGTTATGTAAATAAACTTGTTCATTTTTATTTTTTTTAAACACATAGAATCATAGATTTATTTGCTTCATTGAGGCGTTTTACGCAGCATAAGAATTCATAGTTTCTGTAGCGCTATCTGTTTTAACTAATTTGTTTTTCTAAACTTGAAATAATCTCAACTGCCTGATTGTAATCTTGTTGAATAGAGACACTTGTAGATGGCGCGTAACGAGCAAATTCACAATTTTCGGTGAGTGCAATAAACTCTGTTATGGTTTCTGGATTGGCATTTCGCGAAAGCAGAATTTCGGCAATACGTTCTTTGCTCATTTCCGACGTTTCGATATGCAATTTGGCTTTTAAGAAATTGTGCATCGCTTTTTCTAAGGCAATATAAAATGGTTCTTTGTTGTTCAAATGCGATTGGGCTTCCGATAAATATTTTTTGGCTAAAGCATTGGTTTTTTTGATTCGATTACCAACAATATCAGCGTCTTGAGCGGCTTTTTTTCTTCGAACCATCACCAATAATGGAATGGCCAACAAAGGCAAAAACAACAAACTATAAAATAATCCAGAACCTAAAAAGGCTTCCGAATCGCCCGATTGTAAATTGGTTTTTTGTTTGATAAAAGCAAATGTTTTGGCTTTTTCAACGACTACTTTTCCGTTGTTTTTGGCTGATTTACTTGCTACTGTTCCGCTAGGATCATCCAGAACTTTGATGTCGATATTTTCCGAAGAAAGTGTTTTGTATGTTTTAGAATCTAAGTCAAAATACGAAAATTGAATCGGTTTGATGCGGTAATTGCCTTTTGATTGAGGAACAATAGTGTATTTGTCTGCAATGCTTCCTGTCATTCCGCCTACTGTGGTAGTTACGTTTTCGCTGTGCGCTGGGTCATATAATTCTAAAGCCGATGGCATTTCAGGTTTGGGTAAATCAAATAGTTTTAAATTTCCTTTTCCAGAAACACTGACTGTTAAATCAATCGATTCGCCATTTTGAGACGTTGTAGAAGAAGGCATCACAATAAAATCAAACTTACCAACAGCACCAGTAAAATCGGCTGGTTTTCCTGCTTCTGGCAATGGTTTTACATTGATAACTTTGCTTCCGGCAGCCACACGTTTGTTTTGAATTACTTTTTCTATATCACCAAACAAATCCACTCTTCCAGTTGGAACTTCAACCTCCACGTCTAATGCGAGCGGTTCAATAGTTAAGCTTCCCGCTTTTTGCGGATATAAAACGGTTTTTCGCAACACAGCCATTCGGTAACTTTCGCCTTTGAAAATGGTGTTTTGAACTTGCAATTTATCGGCATCAATGCTTTCGGATTGGCTCCAGAAATTCTCGTATTTGGGTTTAGCTGATTCTCTCCAACCAGCTACCGAAGTACGACTGTTAACGTAAATTTTGTATAAAATTGTAATTGGTTCATTGACATACGGATTGGAATTGGAAATTTCAGCTACTAAATGCACACCTTCTTTTCCAACTGCGGTAACCACAGCTCTTTGGTTTGGTCGACGTGGGTTCGCGTAAGGATCGTATTCTTCTTCGACAGCATCACCAACGCTGACTTTGATTGGATTGGTTTTGTAAACTTGATCGTTGTATTCGATAGTGGCTTGTTTGATAACTAGATTTCCTTTTCTCAAAGGCATTAACACATACGAATACGATTTGTTGAACGAACTGCGTCCGTTTATCCACGACTGGCTTACCATTTGGCTTGGACCGCCAACAATTCGAAAGCCTGAAATTTCAAAATTAGGTGGTGTAAAATTATCGCCGTCGATATTCATAGTAAAATCAACTCTAAGGCGCTCGTTGATGCCCAAAGAACTCTTGCTCAACTTGGCTTCAAATTGCACTTGAGCCCAAATTGAACTTGATATTAATGCTACTATTACAATCAGTATTCTCTTCATTTTCACTTCAATTACCAGTCTTTTTCAGTTGGTTTTGGTTTGGCCTTAACCTTTTGCAAATTGACTTTATCTTGTACTTTTTTCTCTTCGTTATTTACTGCATCCAGCATGCTTTCAATATTTTGCTTGTTGGCTCCAGTAGGTTGTTTTTGCGGATTATCGCCTTGTTTTGGATCGGGTTTGTTTGGGTTTTTATTTTTATCGCCGTTCTCATTATTGTCCTTTTTGTCTTGGTCTTTTTCAGGATTTTTCTTTTGATCGTCTTTGTTTTTGTCCTTGTCTTTATTTTTGTCTTTATTTCCGTCGCTTTTAGGCGGATTATCTTTCAGCATTTTCTTCGCCAAAGCGTAATTATAGCGTGTTTTTTCGTCTGAAGGATTGTTACGTAAAGCGTTTTTGTAGGCTTCAACCGCTCCTGCGTATTCTTTTTCCGTCATCAAACAATTACCCAAATTGTGGTATGCTTGATGTTTTTCAGGTCGCGTTTTGGCTTTATTCAACGCGGTTTGGTAATGGTATTTGGCTTCAGATGGTTGTTTTTGCTTGTAAATTGCGTTGCCTAAATTGTACGATGATTTGGCTTTTTTATTGAATTTAGCTTCCGAAATTCGGTATTCGGCTTCTGCTACATTGAATTTTTTTTCGGCAAAAGCATCGTTTCCTTCAGGCAAATGAGCGTCCTTTTCTTTTTTCTGGGCTTGAACCAAAAAAGAGAGCAACAAAATACTATATAGAATTACTTTTCTCATTCTTTTTCATTGAATAGGTTCAACTTTTTCACCCATTTGGTTTTACGTTCCGACAAAAATACATCCAACAAAAGCAAGAAAAATGCCACGCCTAAAAACCATTGAAACTGCGATTGAAAATTGGCTATTTGGATACTTTCAAACTCATTTTTATCAATATTTTTCAATCGTTCGGTGATAAAATCAACCACTGATTTGGTGTTATTTCCATCAATGTAGTTTCCACCCGTTGCTTTCGCAATATTGGTTAGCACTTCGGGATTGCGTTTGGTTACTACAATTTGTCCGTCTTTGTCTTTTTGGTACTCTTCTACGATTCCGTTTACTTTTAGAGGAATTCGTCCGCCATTTTCGGTTCCGACACCAATGGTAATGATTTTGATTCCTAAATCTTTAGCATCTTCAGCAGCATCTTCGGCTTCGTTAGAATGATCTTCACCATCTGAAATGATGACCAATAATTTTCGCGTTTTATCTTTTTTATCAAAATACTGCGTCGACAAATCAATTGCTTGGTCGATGGAAGTTCCTTGCGATGAAATCGTACTAGTGTTCATACTTTGCAAGAACATTTTAGCCACGCTATAATCAGTTGTAATTGGTAAAACAGGGAAAGCGCTTCCTGAATACGCAATAATTCCGATGCGATCATCGCCTAATTTGTTGATGATTTGCGACACCAATTGCTTACTTTTTTCCAAACGATTGGGCGAAACATCTTCGGCGAGCATACTTTTGGAAACATCGATGGCAAAAACGATGTCAATGCCTTCGCGTTTGACTTTTTCTACTTTGGTTCCCATTTTGGGATTCACCAAACCTAAAATTAGAAAAAAAATGGCCAATAAAACGACACCAAACTTCAATATTGGTTTGAATAATGATTGCTCAGGACTGAGTTTTTTGATCAATTCTAAATCGCCAAATTCGGATTGCTTTTTCTTTTTCCACCATTGAACATAGAAAAACAATCCCAACAAAATTGGTATGAGCAATAGTAAATACAAATAGCCTTTTTCTTCTAGTTCGAACATAATTTTATATAAAACTTCTAAAAATGGTTTTTCTTAAAATGATTTCTAAAAGCAATAAAATGCCTGCAATCCACACAAATGGTCGGTATTTTTCATCGTAATCGTAAAACTTTAATTCCTTAATTTCCGATTTTTCGAGTTTATCAATAGCATCATAAATTTCTTCTAACTTATTGTTGTTGGTCGCGCGAAAATACTTTCCACCTGTGTTTTTTGCAATCTTTTTAAGTAATTTTTCGTCTATTTCAACTGGTAATTTTTTGAATAAAAGTTCACCTGATGGAGCAATTGCATAAGGAAAAAGAGCATTTCCGTTGGTTCCAATTCCGATAGTATATACTTTGATTCCGTATTCATGCGCAATTTCAGAAGCCGTTTCAGGTTCGATAAAACCTGCGTTGTTCACTCCATCGGTCAACAAAATAATCACTTTACTTTTGGCTTTGCTTTCTTTCAAACGATTGACCGCTGTTGTCAAACCCATTCCGATTCCAGTTCCGTCGTTCAAAACATTATCGTATTTGATTTCGTCAACCGTATTCAACACGATGGCTTTGTCGCTGGTAACTGGAGTTTTAGTATATGCTTCGGCCGCATAAACTACAATTCCGATGCGATCATTAGGGCGATTTTCAACAAAAGATTTCGCTACTTTTTTGAGTGCTTCCAATCGATTGGGCGATAAATCTTTGGCCAACATACTACTCGAAACATCCACAGCCATTACGATATCAATTCCTTTGGTCGATTTGGTTTCGTTGCTGATGTCAACCGTTCTTGGTCGCGCCAAAGCAACAATCAACGCGCTTAAAGCCAACAATCGCAATACAAATAAATACGGTTTTAATCTGGCTAACAACGAATTCGCACCTTTGAAACCTTTAACAGAACTTATTTTTAACGAAGGCGTAAGTTGTTTTCGTTTAAAGAAAAACCATGCCGCAACTAATGGTAACAATAGCAACAGAAAGAAAAACTCTGGATTTAAAAAAGTGATGTCTTTCATTATTGCGCCGTAGTTTTGAGTTCAACTGAATTAAAAACTCGTTCGGTTATTTGTTTACCAAATTCGTCGTTTTCTTTAAAAGCAATCATGATTTTTTGCAAACCGTCATCTTGGCTAAAGAATAAAATTTCGTAATATCTTTTTTCAGAACTATTGCCGTCTTTGGCCATCAACGTTCCGTAAGCACGTTTGCCTTTGATGCCTTTTTGCGTATCAAAATCTTCCGATTTCACAAAAATATTGGCTGCACCTTCTTTTTCTAATTGCGTTATAGCTTCGTCAACTGCCTTGTCTAAATCAACTTTGTTTTCAACCGGTTTTTGTTTGATATCGGTGGTTTGTTTGAACTTGAACGTACCTAAACCAATATAAAAATCGTCGGTTAATTTTCCGTAACTGAACAATTGCATTTCTTTGAACAAACGCGTTTTTTTGACATCCACACGCTGCAAAACCTTTGGTGTTTCTAATTTAATTCCTGGGTTTCCGTATTCGCTGAAAATCCATTCACCTTCGGCTAATTCACGAGTTTCGTTGCCCAAAATTTTATCTTTGGTCCAAGCAAATCCTTTTGTTATCACAAAAAATCCAAAAGTTAAAATCAAAACGGCCGCGATGGCTCCAGCGATTTTGGCTCTTTTGCTGTTTTTCTCTTTTCGCAGTTGTTCCAAACGCGCTTTTTCCTTTTGCTGTTCGTTCCACAAATCGAGTTCATTGTTTTTTTCTACCACAACTGGGATTGATTTATGGATGGTTACGATAGAATTAGCGATGCGTTTTTTGTCTTCTTCAATTTCAAAATCAAGCGGTTTTGATTTGGCAAATTTTACCAAGTCGGCTTGTTTGAGGACTTTTTCGAGGTTGATAACTGTTTCGTTGGACAGTTTCAATTTCTTTTGTTTGGATGCTCTTCGTAAAGCTTCTATGAGTTCAGAAGTCGTGCTTTCCATAGCTGGAATATTGATTTCTTCTTCAATATAAGTACGCGCAATATCGGTTAATTCGGAATAATACGGTTTGACTTCGCCTTTTTGCCACAATTCTTTTTGTTCCAATTGTTGTAAGAGTGAAGTCGCTTTTTCAATTGGTGTTTTGTATTCTACTACAACTGGTTTTTCTTTCTTCGGACGGTTTTTCAAATAACGATACAATACGAAACCAACTGCTGCAAGAAGTAATAAACCAACTACGTATTTCCACCAATCGCTTTGGGCTTTTTCGGGTGCAATGTCTTTGATGTCGTACATTTTTTGTTTCAACGTATCCACCACAACATTTTTTACCTCAACATTCAAACTATCAGAAAAAACGGGTTTTCCGTTAATCATAATTGGCAAACGAGCGATGGCGTATTCACCCGAATCAAATTGTGTAATTCCGTATTGTTTAATTAGTTCATGTCGACTTCCTTTTTTTATTGTATCGATTTTGTACGATTGAATGACTTCGAGATTGCCTATGAATTTTGGATTTGGAAAAACCACTTTGGTGTTGGTGTCAACTTCTGTTTTGAGTGTTAATTTGAATTCGGCGCCGATTTTCTTTTTAGTAGAATCAATAGCTGTTATGACTTTTTGAGCAAAAAGTGAAGATGTAAATAAAAATAGTATGTAGAGTTTAATTTTCATTATTTGTGAATACCTAACAGGTTTTGGAAACCTGTTAGGATAATTTATCTCGATTTAAAATAGCCTAATAATTTAGTAACATAACTTTCGTCAACACGCGTATTTACGGTACCAGAGCCACATTTTGAAAAAATATCTTTGAAATAATTGACTTTGTTTTGATAGTTTTTCTCGTAATTCATTCGGATGGTTTTTGACGAGGTATCAACCGTCATTAATTCGCCCGATTCTGCATCTTCCATTTCCACAATTCCGATGTTGGGCATTTTTTCTTCGCGAATGTCGTAGACTCTTACACCTGTTATATCGTGCTTTTTACCTGCAATTTTTAATGTTTTTTCGTAGTCGTCATCTACCATAAAATCGGAAATCACAAAAACAATTGCTTTCTTTTTTTGGGTAGCCGACAAAAATTTTAATGCTTGTGACAAATCAGTTTTTCTGCTTTTGGGTTGGAATTCGATCAATTCACGGATGATTCTAAGTACGTGCGACTTTCCTTTTTTAGGTGGAATGTACAACTCGATATCGTCTGAGAACAAAATCAACCCAATTTTATCATTATTTTGTGTCGCCGAAAACGCCATGGTTGCAGCAATTTCGGTTACAATTTCGCTTTTCAATTGATTTTTAGTTCCGAAACTTTCCGAACCTGAAATGTCTACCATTAGCATCATGGTAAGTTCGCGTTCTTCTTCAAAAACTTTTACATAAGGTTCGTTGTAGCGCGCGGTTACGTTCCAATCGATGGCACGAACGTCGTCGCCAAATTGGTATTGTCGCACTTCCGAAAATGTCATACCGCGTCCTTTGAACGACGTGTGGTATTCGCCCGAAAAGATGTGATCGCTCAATCTTCGGGTTTTGATTTCTATTTTACGAACTTTTTTGAGTAAGTCTTTGGTTTCCATTTTTTTAGCTGTTAGCTGTTAGCTTTCAGCTTTTAGCCATCAGTATTTAGCTGATAGCTGATAGCCGATAGCTAGAAGCTAATTAAGGAACTTCTATTTCGTTTACGATTTTGTTGATGATGTCAACCGAAGTAGTGTTTTCGGCTTCGGCTTCGTAAGTAATTCCGATACGGTGACGCAACACATCGTGAACTACGGCGCGAACGTCTTCTGGAATTACATAACCGCGTCGTTTGATGAAAGCGTAACATTTGGCAGCAATCGCTAAGTTGATACTTCCACGTGGTGACGCACCAAAACTGATGAGTGGTTTTAGACTTTCTAATTTATATTTTTCTGGATTTCGTGTGGCGAAAATAATGTCGAGAATGTATTTTTCGATTTTTTCATCCATGTACACCTCGCGAACGGCTTCTTGAGCACGCAAAATTTGATCGACCGAAACCACAGCATTCACTTTTTCATAAGCGCCTTTTAAATTTTGACGAATGACCAAACGTTCTTCATCCATTTTAGGATAATCGATTACGGTTTTTAGCATAAAACGATCAACTTGCGCTTCAGGCAACGGATACGTTCCTTCTTGCTCGATTGGGTTTTGCGTCGCGAGAACCAAAAATGGTTTTTCAAGTTTAAATGTAGTATCGCCAATGGTTACTTGTTTTTCCTGCATCGCTTCGAGCAAAGCTGATTGTACCTTAGCCGGCGCACGGTTGATTTCGTCTGCCAGGATAAAATTGGCAAAAATTGGTCCTTTTTTAATGGAAAAATCGTTGGCTTTGATGTTGTAAATCATGGTTCCAACTACGTCAGCTGGTAATAAATCGGGCGTAAACTGAATACGACTAAAACTGCCTTGAACCGCTTGTGATAGTGTGTTGATGGCTAATGTTTTTGCCAAACCTGGAACACCTTCCAAAAGAATATGACCTTGTCCTAACAATCCAATCAACAAACGTTCTACCATGTGTTTTTGACCGACGATTACTTTGTTCATTTCCATGGTGAGTAAGTCGATAAAAGCACTTTCTCTTTCTATTTTTTCATTGATGGCTCTAATGTCTAAAGCGCTACCATTTTCTTCCATAAAATCAATTTTATCAGTATAAATGAGGGTTCAAATTTTAACATTTCAAAAGTGAAAATTTTATTAGGAAAGGAATGTTAATAATGCGTTAAAACTTAGATTAGATTGTGGTTTTTAAGGATGATTTATGATTTTGTTTTAGTAATTTTAGACTTTTTAACAGCACCATGAGAAAAACAACACTTTCGCCTATAATTGCAGGTACAATGAATTGGGGAGATTGGGACAAGAAGTTAACGACTTCTGAAATGGTACATTTAATGAACATTTGTATCGAAAATAAAATCACCACTTTTGATCACGCTGATATTTATGGCGGTTATACTACCGAAGCGCAATTTGGAAAAGCATTTGTCGAAAGTAAAATTTCGAGAGATAAAATGCAGTTGATTTCTAAGTGTGGCATTCAACATACACAAGGAAGACCCAATACAATAAAACATTACGATTACTCGAAAGAATACATTATTTGGTCGGTGGAAAATTCACTCAGAAATTTACAAACCGATTATTTGGATGTTTTGCTGTTGCATCGCCCGAGTCCGTTGATGCAAGCCGATGAAATTGCGGAAGCGGTTTTGAAATTGAAATCGGAGCGCAAAATTATTGACTTTGGTTTATCAAATTTTACGACTTCACAAACCGAATTAATTGCTCAAAAAACCAATGTGAGTTACAATCAGATTCAATTTTCGGCCAATCATCACCAATCCATGTTGGACGGCAGTTTGGATTATATGCAAGTACACGACATTCGCCCAATGAGTTGGAATCCACTGGGAACTGTTTTTAGAGAAGACATTGAACAAACGCGACGTTTAAAAAAATTATTGATGCAATTAGTAGAAAAATATAGCGTTGGCTCGGATACGATTTTGTTGGCGTGGATTTTAAAACATCCTGCCAAAATCATTCCTGTGGCTGGAACGGTAAACATTGCTCGAATTCAATCGTTGATGAAAGCCGTTGAGTTGGAGTTGGACCAATTGGATTGGTTTGCTATTTGGACCGAAAGTATGGGAAATAAAGTGCCTTAAATTTAGTTTACTGTCGCAGTTTACAGTCGCAGTTTCGCTCTGTAAACTGAGACTGAGACTGCAAACTAAAAAACATGATCAACAAACGTCTTCTTATCAAAAACTTACTCGCTCACAATGATGAGAGTAGTTTTTATGACAAGAAACGTCAATTGAATTTGCATACCAAAGAAGGAAAAGCCAAGTTTTTGAAACACATTTGTGCTTTATCGAATTCTAATCCTTCTAACAATTCTTACATTGTGGTTGGTGTTGAAGATCAGGACAATTCAATAACTGGCGACGATTTTTTTGACGACAGTCGCATTCAGAATTTGGTCAATGCTTTTTTGGAAAATCCGCCTAAAATTCAGTACGAAAATGTGCCTTTCCCGAATTTGCCAAAAGACAAAGTTGTTGGATTAGTAACCATCAAACCCAAATCGAAAACTTCGTATTTTAAAAAAGGAATTCACACCATTCCCATCAATACTACCTTTGTGCGTCGCGGTAGCAATTCGATTCCTACGGAAGAAAAAATTCCGTATTCCAAACAAAATATTGAAACCGTTATTAGTATTGAGAACAATTCACGCAACAGCATTGCGCATACGCTCGATAGTGTGATTGATTTTATGAATTTTCGCCATAAAGACATGACTTCGGAATACCGCGTTTTTAAGGAATTATTTGTGATTTGTTGGGCAGGAATTCCGAAAAAAATGCGCGACAAAACGTTTCTTTCACGAGTTGATATTGAATTGGTCAACGAGCAAATTAAGTTATTTTATTCGGCACAAGATGATGTAACGATCACTTTTGATGAAGATTCGTTTACGATTACCGAATACGTTCCGTTGGGTTTGAACGACAAAACGAGTTATTATCCTTTGGAGCAACAAAAACTGACTTTTTTTGACAATGGTTATTACAAAATTGAGACAGAAATGTTATTTGAACCGCCGCAATACAACAGAAAAATGATGTTTCACATTTATAATTCTAATCTTTCATTGTTAGGCAAAATGCAAAAAGGATTGGAATTGACCGAGCGTGAGGAAAAAGATTTGGAAAACCTTCCTTCCACCTTGATGATTTGTTACCTCAACGGATTTGAAGACGCCAAACAAAAACTGATTGACGCCAAATTGTTACTCAAGCAATTTAAAAATGCTGAAGTATATGTCAACTTTAAAGAAGTGATGCGTGTGTTGCGAAAGATGAAGTACGGAAAAACCGAATAACTGTTATTGTTGCAAGCTTTTAAGCAATTTTTCTTCTTTATCACTCAATAAAATTACATCGTATTTTTTCCAGAATTCTTCCGTGTATTTGTTGCCATTCATGAACAAGCTTGTTCCTTTGAATTTGCTTTCTTTATCGAGTTTGAATTCGCCTTCTTTGTAATTCAAAACTGTTAAATCGCAAGTACTTTCAAAAGTGTTATCAATTTTATTTCCAAATTTGATGTATACATTGGCACTTGATTGGTAGTATACTAATACGTATTTATCGCCATCGATTTTGTACTTTGCTTTGCGAGCATAATTGTTGAATTTAACTTTTGCTATCAAAAGATTATGCAGTTCGTTGAACTTTTTATGTTCGGGAGAAAATGCCAAATCAACATCTAAAATTAGTTTGGTTTTCGAGTCAAAAACAACAGTTCCTGCGAAAATCATTTCTTCTTCTATTCCTTCTTTTGGTTCTATGGAAACAATATCTATGCTACTTCCATCAGCCATTTTCTTGGTTTGAGCATAAAAATCATAGTCTTCGCTTTTCAAAATAGAATTGATTCCTTTGAAATTATAGCCATATTCGATAGCATCTTGAATGTTATTCAAATTGACAGACATAATTGCTTGTTGGCGTTCATTGGCAGTAGCATCTTTCAAATCAAAAACGCGACTTTGTTTTACTTGAAGATCTGAAGCGCCACTTTTTCGTTTTACATAATAATCAACTAAACCATCCGCAAATGATGTGAATTTACCGTCTACATTGATGAATTCGCGGTAATACGTATTGAGTAAAAGAGCTTTTTCAAGTTTTGTTTTAGAGGCGTCAACAGCCATTTTTAGTAATACTTTTCCAGGGAATTTGTTTACCACTACTTCTTCAAGCTCAAAAATTTGCACATCAAGAAAAACCTCTACTTCGTCGCTATCATTACTTGCAACTATTGAAATTGAATTGTAATAAACGTGACTAAAAAAAATCTTCGCGTTAGGAGTTGGTAGAGTAATACGAAATTTTCCTTCTTCATTGGATATAGTTCCTATGCTAGAATTTTCAACACTTATTGAGACGCTTTCTATGGGAAGTTTGGTTTCTTTGTCTTTGATTACACCTGATATTGTTCGGGTTTGAGCAAATGTAAAAGCAGTTACAAGGATTAAAATTTGAGCAATGATTTTTTTCATAAAAATTGTTGTTTTCAGGTTTTTATGCAATTCCTCAAATATAACTTTTTTTGAATTAAAACTGATAATTTATCAGCTATTAGTCATTAACATTTTTTTTTGACATTAAAAAAACGACAACTTTTTACAGCTGTCGTTTTTCGATTATAAGTAGTTTATAGTAGTGATTAGTTAGCGATTTTTATTTGACAACTTTCATTTTCTATTTCATTGTTATAAAGGTTTTGCTTTCTCCAATATTCTTCGAGCGCTATTTGCGAACAATATTCCTGAAATTGAGCTGGTGTTTCTTGAATATTCTTTGAAATATATAGTTTGACTTCTTCCAGTCTATTGGGAAACTCGGAAAGAATTCTTTTTGCCATTTTTAACTTATTCGCATTATTAATATAATCCAATTTAATGACACTGTCTATTCTTCCGGGTCTTGAAGAAATAAAATTGTGTTTATCAAGGTTCATAAATTCTGGTATTCCTAATGCTTCATCAATTTTTGTGATGTCATTGGTTGAAATAATGGTAAAAATTCCGTCTGTTTTATCTACACCATCCAAACAGTTTAGCAACGTATCAAAAGTCAAAGGGCTTTTTACCTCATTGTTACCATCGCCTGATTGATTATTGTTTTGATAAAACATACTACCATTTAGCATCCCTGATAATTGGGATATGTTTTTACGTTTATGAAAAACATTATCAATATCTTCCATCAAAGCGATACAAGGAACATTAAGTTGCATACTTTGCCAAGCTTTCAAAAATTCATTGTTTGACATTTGTCCCAATGAGAAAACGTAAATTGGTAAATCAAGATCTTCAGCAAAAGCTCTTGCAAGAGCAGTTTTACCGGTTCCAGGTACGCCGTAGAGTAACCAACCTTTTTTCCAAGGTATTTTCTTTTCTTTATACCAATCTTTGCTTTTAATCCAAAGGCTTACAATATCTATTAAGTTAACAACCTCGTCAGGGAAATAAAGATTATCTAAGGCACTACCTTTATTTTTCATTTCTAATCCCAAATCATTTTGATTTACGCCTATTAAATCCAAGTTATTGAGCATGTACCAAGAATAACCGAAACCGTATTTTTGTTTTTTGTCGTTTTCTTGTTGTTTTCTTTCGGGAAAATAATAGATATTAAATCTGTTGGCCGTTTCGGCATTATCTTCTAGTTCCCAGCTGAGCTTGTTTCTTGTTCCAATCGCTTTTTCGATGATTTCGGCTACATTAACTGTTCCTCTTATTGAGACAATATAAGAATAGACTTTTTTATCTTCTCTTGTTCCTCCAGCATTATTTTCAAGACTAGTAGCATCCATTCCTTTTTTACTGAAAACGAAGGGAATCCTGAAAAGTTTAAAGAAGAATTTTTTCTGAGACAAAAACACAATCATACTTTCTCCATATCTTTCAAAAGCGACCAAACCGTATTTTCCCGTTCGAAACGATTCGTATTGTGATCCAAAAACTTTATCATAAGTATTAAACTTTTTATTATTTTGAATCAAATAACCTATTATTTCATTGTGCAAATCCTCTGTTTTAATCTCATACCTTTGGATAAAGATAGATAAGACAAACCACAGGGACGTTTTTATATTGGTCCAAAAACCAGCAACTAGTGCTATTAAAGCACCTCCTTTTAATAAGTCCATATTCAAGTTTTTTTATCGTTATCTATTAGTTCTAGGGCCTTTTGTAGTGCCTCTTCTGATTTGACTTCAATATCGGGATCTACCCCAACATTGTCTAAGCGGATTCCGTCAAAGGTGAAAAAATCAGCAATTGGTACCATGATCCTGTATTTTCCATACACTTCAAATGGATTTGCGGCCAACATTCCACCATAAGTTCTTTCACCAATGATGGTTGCTTTTTTAGTTTTTTTCAACGCATACACAATCGGTTCGCAAGTACTCGCTGTTCTACCATTGGTTAAAACGTATAAATTTCCTTTGAACACAGGATTAGTTGGTTTTTTAAAAATAAGTTTGACCCCTTTTGATGTTTTTAATTCATCTGTAAATTCTTTCGTGCTTTTGGGTTGAAGCTGAGGCAATGTGTTGAACAATTCAGATTGAAACCCTGAATACTGCATCTTATTGGTTACAAAAAAACCCACTTCCATATCATCTGTTAGGATGTATTTTGCTAAAGCAAAAGCAGCATCAATACCTCCGCCACCATTTTCCCTCAGATCAATAACGAGGTTTTTGAAAGATTTATTTTCTATTATTTTCGGCAAAGTTTCTGCCAATTCCTTTTGTGAATTACTGAAATTCTTGATTAAGAGATAGGCTGTATTATCGTTTTTTTCTTCAAAAACAACGGATTTGTTTGAGCTTGTGCTTTCGCCCTCTGAGACATCTTCAGAAATTAATAAGGTTAGATGTGTAAATGGAAGTTTTTGGGCTAGTATGTTAAAGCCTAAGAAAAGCTCAATATCGTCATGTGCGTTATCACATAGTTTTTCAATTCCTTTTTGAAATTTTTTCCACTCCTTATTTTGCAATGCATTTTTGGAAAAGATATTGTCATTTACTGTTTTTATTATCAAAGGATAGAGATGTTTATAATCGATCTTGTTTTGTGCAGAATTGATTCCACTTAGCGTACCCATTGGACTTGCTTGATCATCTAGGAATTCTCCACTTAGGATATTGTTTTTTATGGCACCCTTGAATTTTAACTTCCCTATCATAGGGATATTTGTTTCTCCAAACAGACTATCCTTTTTTTGTGTTCCTTTGATGACCATGATTATTCCTTTTTTAGGAGATTTACCTATGAGTCTTCCTAATTTTGCTTTGCCTCCCATGATGCGTACATCGGCATTTTGAGGAGAAGTTATAGCAAATTTGTCTTGAGCTATGGTTATATCCAAAAAAGTGGAAAATATAGTGCCGTTGCCAAAATCTATTTCGCTTTTAAAATGGTTCACATTTTTTTGTGCAAAAGAGGATATTGTCAACAAAAAGAACAATAAGGAGATAGGTTTATTTATAGGCATAGAATAGGTTTTATAAAATTCATTTCGATGAGTTCTTCTAAAAACTCAAAACCAACAACTTCATTTTCAATAATTAAAGGTTCATTCTTAGAAATTGTCCGTGGAGTTTGGAAATAATTCAATACGTCATATAAAAGTTCACCTATTCTCATGATTTCGTATTTTTTCTTCAATACTAGAAAAATATGGTTTTCATCATGTTTGACTAATTGAACATAGTCGCTCACAATAAATTTAGTGTTCTTATAATTTATAGTAGCTAAATTGATGCTTGTTTCTTCAGAAAGCTCTTCAGTATCAAATAATTTATGTAGGTAGAACCAACCCGACCATTGTTCGTAATCTTTTATCAGATAATTTTCTAACACACCATATAATTTTCGGGTGACTTCATGGATAAACCCGTTTCGATCGTTTTTGGCAAGGATATCATCTGTGTTCAAAAGATTTATTTCTACCTTATTATTCAGATTTTTATCACGTTTAGCAATTACAGTTGCTACAGGGGCTTTACTTAAATAAGCCAAGAAGGCGACTCCTTGTCTTGCATAGATATGATGATTTAAAAAATTAATTTTTAACAAGTTTTTATCGTTGCTGTAATTATTTTCTTTTGTTCCTGTGTTGCCATCAATAAAGAAAAACACTGAAATCCCATCTGCCAATTTTTTAGTTAATTTGAGTAACAATTTAGGATCTTCTGCTGATAGTATTTCTAGGGCTTTACCATCTCCATTAGGTACATTTTTATACACTTGCTGAACTAAGTGTTCGTAATCGTTGATATAGTTATTTCCTGCTACGACACAAAATGGAACGGCTTTGTGGGCCAAATTCCTCAATATCATGTAATATGAGCCCGCATGATAGCTCACATAAATATGTGCTTTGCTAAGGCTTTGTTCAACTACATTTGATTTATCATAAAATTTGGTATTTTCCAAAAGGGAAGGATAAAACATATCAATATCCGATAATGATCGGTGAAATTGCATGTTTTGAACCAGTTTATAGTGGTCACTGGTTTTTAATTTGGGCATGAAAGTAGATAAACTGGAAGAAACCAACAAATACGACCAAAGCAATCCGTTGATCTCTAAATCATTAATTTCGGTATTGTAAATCTTTTCCTTAATAAGTTCTACATTCTCAGAAAACTTTGTATTTGACATGATTGATTCTTTTAGGTTTATAAATTGTTTTAACGGGTAATATATATGCCCTGCCTATTTGGGCAGGGCATATAGAATTAAACAGCTTTTATATCAACTGTTGGATTTACTGTACAGTGACAATCATTTTTGTTTGATCGTAAAGCCGATACGTGCTCGTCATTGTTGAAATCAAAAGTACTGTTTCTTGCTACGAAATCGTCAAAGCTTTTCAACTGAGTTGAATTTGTGATTTGGCTTCTTACATTTACGATTTCTTTTCTTGATGCTGAGGTTTTTAAATCAATTATCATAATATTAAAATTTAAAGGTTGATTAAATCTGAAACCCTTTCAGATTTTTTTTAATTTGTTTTACAAATATTCTCGAGTAATTTGTTAAGTCAAAACTACTTCAAGATTACCAGCTAACATTACACTAAAAGTGTAAAAAAAGTTAAAAATCAATAAGTTAGCATTAAAAAAGTTGCAATTGTGTTTAAGACTACCGAAAAAAGCTCATCTTGTTATGTGTCTTTCATCTTAAAGTTATTTGCAAAACACAAATTCTACTTCGTTTTTTCGTTTTCAAGGCAAAAACAAAATTGTCAGATTTTATTTTTACTTCTTTCAATGTAATTTGTTTCTTTTTTAGGTTCTTCAATTTACATCTTCTTGATGGCTTTATTTTTCTAAATTTTTACTTGTTACAAATTTTAAGAATTTGAACTTTTAAAAAATTTGGATTTCACGAATCAACTGACAGGCTAATATTTGATTTTTAATCATTTATAAAATGGTGTTGTGATTTGAAAAACTAATCCAGAGTAAGTAATTAGACACTACATTAGTTGAATTGTTGAAAATGGAGGTTGAGTAAAAAAAAAAAAACGACCGTTTTTTACAACCGTCGTTTTAAAAAAAATTAACCCGCTTTTTTTACTGAATGACTATTTTTTAGATGAACGATGACTAATCAAATTCGTTTAATCCGTAGAGTATTTCTTTCATTTTGGTACCATTAATTTCGACTGGTTTATAGGCAACATTGAATTTATCAATAGCTACATCAATATCTGATTTAAGCTTTTTATATTCTAATGGCAATTTGGTTTCGCACTGTTTTTCGTTTTCATAACTGTTTAAAATAATTTTAAATTTTTCGTAGAATTTTCCACCTTGATCAATAAAATTATTGTATTGAGTGATGAATTGAAGCAATCTATCTATTGGAAATTCAAGATTAACTTGCATTTTGTATTGAGAAGTTCCTGTTGAAGTTTTCATTTTGGTTAGGTATTCTTCCATTTTTTGATTGACCGTTTCCCAATCATCATTTTTTCGACAGTTTTCTAGTGCTGCGGTATATCCAATTGGTTTGGTGTAATCTTTAAACAAGAGCTCGATTTCTTGTTTTACTTTGTCGTTGCTTGTTTGCAAAAAAGCAGTTTCAAAATATATGGTATTTAAATCGTTTTGCATTCGAAGAGTAAAATCAAGTATACACTCAACATTGGCCAACTCTTTTTCTTTTTCTTCTTTGGTTAACGCAGAACCAACCATATTCGTAAAGGTTTGAACCAAAGACACTATTGTATTTGTCCCTAAAATAGAAGTCAAATCCAATCCTGTTTTTTTGTCTTTTTTGGCTGCAATTACTTCTTTGAGCTTTTCGTATTCAGGATATTGATTGGGATTTGAAATCTTATTGATTTCATTTAGTGTACGAACTGATGCAAAATGATGATCTAGACTAAGAACTTTTTCATATAAGATTTTAATAATTTGTAATCCTTTAAGATAGCGAACTTTCGATATTTCTCCTGAGGTTTCTGTCATTAGTTGCTTAATTTCCGATTTTATTAGATCTTTTTCTACTAGTAAATCGATTTTTTGCTCCGGGCTGTAAGCGATGGCTAGTGCTTTATCAACTCGTTCTAGCTCTTCGTATTTAATATCAACTAACAACTCAAAACGGTGATTGATCGAATTGATTTCAACTATTAGTTCTTCTAACAACTTATCGGGGTCTTTCTCTTTTATTGTTGAAAAAGCATTTGCCTTTGCAAACAAAATGAGCACAACCATTATGTATTTTAGCTTTTTCATGATGTTTTTTATTTTTTGTAAGGTGTTTTTTATTGCGTTGTAAGTGTAAGCGATACCAATATAGTATCGTTAACAATTTCAATTGGATAAGTTCCTCTTTTTAAAACTCGATAAGCTGGATCAAGTTCTAAATACAATAGTGTATTGATATCAAAAACAAAATCTTGTTCCTGAAAAAAAAGTAATTGTTCATCGGTTAAAACTTGAGCATACGATTTACCAAAAAAAATGTTTTGTTCTTCAAGAGTTAATTTTGATGCTTCAATTTCAATGACCATTGATTTTGACGAAAGTTTTGTGATATTAAAATTTTTCATATTAGATTGTTTTGATCCTGTTGAACCGATTGAACATAAACCAGAGCCTCCACCACAATCTCGCCCACGGATGTCAAGACCTATTGATTTTGTTTGTGCAATTACTGGTGCACAATACAAGGTAAATGCCGCTATAATTAGTACTATTATTTTCATTATTAGTTTTTTTTAATGTTAATGTGGTATAAAGGTAATTCTAGGTGTTATTTTGTTTGTATGGGAAATACGTAAAAACTGTTAATTTTTAATCAAATTTTGTCTAACAAAAAACCTTCTCTTTTTAGTTATTTTTGCCTTTGCCCCGCTCATTAGGTTAACATTTGAAACTTTTCGAATAACCCGCTGTGATAGAGTTCATTTTTCGTTTAATTTCCTATCGAGGCTAAATAAATAATAATTTGGCGCTCTGAAACTACTTTAGTCGCTTTATAAAACTATCTTATGTTTTTATGTGCATGAAAAGTTTCCATTGGTTATTTCTGGTTTTATGAAATAATTGATAAACAATTTTTCAAATTCTTCAGTAATTATAAAGCGTCCTTATTATTTGAATAGGTTAGAATTGAAAATCCGACTAGTACAAATTTTTTCATGACACTAAATTTAAAGTTGATTTTTTTCTAACAATTTCAAATGTTCACAATTTGATGTTGTAAAATTAGCAGCATGAAATGAGAGGGCTTTACACTAAAAGTGTAAAAAAAGTTAAATTTTAAATCAAAGTTTATAAAAGACCGAGTAAACGACATTCTTTAAGAATATCTTCATCGCTTCCTTTTTCAATACCTAATAAATCTTTGATTTTGCTTTTTCGTTTCTTAACAGTATCTTCTGAAACGTTGAGTTGTGTAGCGATAGATTTAATAAGAAATCCTTCTGAAATGAGTACAATAATTTGTCTGTCAATTCTATCTAAAAGTCCTTGTGAGAGTAGTCTTTCTTTAATCCGTTCGTGGACTAACTCAGAATAATAAGTGAAGCCCTCTAAAACTTTATTAAGAATTTCAATTAGTTGTTCTGGCTGAAAATCACTTTTAACTACCAACGCATTGGGTTGCACTTTTTTTACTATAGTAAATAATTTGATTGCATCAGAATGCGTAGTAAGCATTATGATTTTTGTGTTAGGCATATACTTCCGCACCAATAATGCCAAATCTTCACCTGAATATATATTTTGCTGAGGATAAGGAGGTAAGCTGTAGTCCAAAAAAACCAAATCGAAAACGTTTAGGTTTGAAGGATTAGTTATAATTTTATAGGCTGTTTCACAATTATTTGCAGCTGTGCTTTCAACAGTATATTTATCATTTAATGACAATACAGATTTATAACCCTCAATCATCATTTGATGATCGTCAACCATTAAAATTTTGACTAACATGAAGTATATAATATTTTAGTGAAAATAATAAACTAATTTGGTATTGTCAAACTTTTTCCGGTTTTTTTCGACTTTACAATCTATCTGAAACTCTCGGATTGAAATACATCATCGCTACACTATTTTTTTATGATCCTTTTGAAACGATAATATCATATCGTTGACTTCTATTTTATACTTATTATAAATATAAAAAAAGTGGTGCTTTTTGATCAAGTACCACTTTAACTTAAAAGTAAGATTGTTTTCTAGAATTTTGATGCAGCTTTTGATTGCTATTCTACATATCTTACGGTAAACACTATATTATTACCATCATTAACAAGTTGATAAACACCCGCCAGATAAGTAGCCGTTGGCTTTAAACCAAACAACCTACGTTCACCTAGTTGAAACGGTGAGTTATCTTTTAACTCGAAAGTGGTTTTGTTGTGGTAAAAATTTAAGTTTTCCGCATTCATTGATGCAAATGGAATTTTAAATGTCATAGAACTGTCTGAGTTCATGGTTTGGAATGTATTTCCTGTTTGAGAAGGGTCTGTCCATGTTATACTAGTACAAAAACTCCACCCAAAACAAAAGTTATTACTTCCCGAAACTGCACCAACTCCTTTAGGTGTTCTGTGTGTTTTTCCTACTTCACTACTTACTTTAGCTTGTTGTGCATTAACCGAAATGGATACAATAACTGTGGCTATTAAGCCGAATACTACTTTTCTCATATAAATAAAATTTAGGTTAAATTATTTTCACTTCGTTTGTAATTTACTTGTGAATAATTTTGAGGATAAAGGTAGTTTTCTGAAAAAGTAGATAAGTACGGGAAATCCGTACTAATTGTTAATTTTTTTGAATTCTTTAGATGAACCCTAATTTACGAGCTTCAACAATAAGATCTTCGTCTGTGCCTTTGTCTATAAAAAAGAAATCCTTTATTCTAGATTTGCGTTTTTCAATAGCGCTGTCCGAAAGACCAAGCTGATTTGCAATAGTTTTGTTTTTAAAACCTTGAGAGAGTAATGTTATAATTTGTCGGTTGATACTGTCTAAGTAATCTTCACGTGACAACAATTCTTTGATACTGCTTTTTACAGTTTCTGTGTAATAGGTTTCATCATTCAATACCGAGTCAAACGCTTCAAGCAAAACATCGCCATCAAAATCGCTTTTTATCAAAAGTCCGCTAGGACGCACTTTGTGTATAATGTCGTAAATAACAAATGATTCTGCGTGAGAGGTAAGCATTATTATTTTGCAGTTGGCTAAGTGTTCCCTAGCCAGAAGTGCAAGATCTTCGCCTGATTTTATTTTTTTTTCAAAAAAAGGCGGTAAACTTCTGTCCAGGAAAACCATGTCAAATGCATTTCTATTTGATTCGTTTGTGATGATAAAATAAGCCTCTTCACAATTGTGACAAAAAGTAGCTTCTATTTCTAGGTTTTTGTCGTTGAATTCCAGAATGGTTTTATATCCTGTTAACATTGTTTTGTGGTCATCGACCATCAAGATTTTATATACCATTTGAGCAAATTTACTTTCATGTGAAAGTATAAAACTAATTTGGAATTAACAAATTTATTTTTGTCCCTTTGTTCGGCTTTGTTATCAGCTGAAAATGGCCGTTAATTTCTTCCATTCTTGATTTCATGTTCTTTAATCCGATTCCGCTTCTTTGATTTTCTGCATTAAATCCAATTCCGTCGTCTTCTATTTTTATTTCGATTGTTTCCTCTTTTTTGGTCATTTCTATCGAAACATTACTGGCTTTTGAATATTTGTCGATGTTTTGAAGTGCTTCTTGAATAATTCGATAGATGTTTATTTTAATATCGTTGTTAATAACATTCCATTCTATTCTTTCGTCAACTTTCATTTTAAAGTTGATATCGGAGTGGCTTCTTATAGAATGGAATAAATTTTCAACTATAGTGATAAAATTTACGTTTTCCGAAAACAGGTTTTTGTTTAGATCGTGGGATATGGTTCGTATTTCTTTTTCAATATTTTGAATTTCTTTAATATATTCTATACACCTTGCAATAGTGTCAGGATCTGTCCTTTTATTCAAAACGTATAGGTTCATCCGAATACTCGATAATTTTCCCATAACACCATCGTGCAATTCTTGAGAAATTCTTCTTTTTTCGATTTGCTTTCCTTCCTCAATTTTTTGTTGTTGTGCAAGCATCAATTGATAAATTTCTTCTCTATCTTTTTGGTGTTCTTGTTCTAACAATAATTGTTTTGTTTTGGCTTTTTGAGATTGATTTTTGTACCATAAAACAATAAGCATAATGGTTAATAATCCAAATCCAGAAATTAAAATTAGTCGTATTAATAGCGTGTTTTTTTCTTCTTCTATTATCTTTTTTTGCTTAATGATTTCATCGGTTTCAAACTCTATTCTTGCAAATTTATCGCGTACAGATCGTTCTACGATTTGAAGGCTATCATTTAATGAAATGTACTTTTGTGAATAGTATGAAGAGTTGTTCGCATTGGCTTGGATTAATAATTGAAGTAGTTTTAATTCATCTTCAAAAATCTTATTTTTATGAGCCTGTGTGTAGCCTTCTTTTAAGTAAAAATTTGCTTTTACAGTGTCTTTTTGAGATAAATAAAATTCTGCTAAATAGATTTTAGAAGTCAATTCAATCGAAATGTTTTTGATTTCTTTACCAATTTTGAGTGTTTCATAAAATTGTTTGTATGAAGAAGTATCTCCGAGTTTGAACTTAGAATACGCAATATTATCGAGCAAATAGCAATAAAGCGAACTGTTTTCTCTTTTTATTTGATTCAAATCGACATACTCTGTAATATAGTTTATTACCTTTTGATATTGGTTTTGTTTTCTAAACGTACTTGCAATATAATTGTCAATTTGTGCTTTAAAAACTAAATATTGAGGATCTGATTTTAAACTTTCTACAATAGCAAGTGCTTTTTCATAGTATTTTAATGCTTTCTCATTATTATTCATTCCGTTTAAAGCGTTTGCAATAGTTAAATAACACCCATAAATATGTATGTTGTCTTTTTTTTCAGTTGCTAATTTAAGTGCTTCAATTCCTATTTTTTCCGATTCTTTGTAATCTTTTACATACCAATATAAGGTTGCCTTATTGTTTAAGATTGAAATTAAAAAAGGTTTTCTTTTTGTTTTTTTTGATAACTTTTCTGCTTCATTAAAATAATAAAATGCACTATCATTAATAGCATAATTGAGATAATATCCTCCTAAACATGTTTTACCTTTAACAATGCCAAAAGTGTCGTTGATTGTTGTCGATTTTTCAATTAAAATATCCGAAACAATTTTTAATTTAGTAAACTCTTGTTTGGCAAGATAAACATCTGTTAGTTGTGAATATTGATTTCGGATTAGTGTATCATATTTTTTATCCTTTAACTCAAAAATTAATTTGTCATTGCTATCTTTGACATCAACCGTCGGGTCTGATTTGGATGCGGTTTTCTCATCCAAAAAATGATCGTTTTTTCGATTACATGAAGTGATGATTATGAGACAGGAGAGTAAAAAAATTTTCAATGGTAATTATTTTAGAAATTCAAATTTAATAAATAAATAATTGTAGTAACAAAATCCTCAATAGTTCTGGAATTGCTACTACAATTATTTTTAACGGACTAGAGCTTAATTAAGGTTTTATTACAATAATAATTGGAGGTTCGCTATCTTTATTTAATTCGTTTGAAGTTTGAGCTGTTGAATTTTTCTCCTCTTTGGTTGGAAGTTCGTCTGCTGTACAAGATGATAATGTTGCTAAAACTGTAAATGCGATAAGTAAGATTAGTTTTTTCATGATATTTTGTATTAAATAAGACAATGGTTTTTAACCAACACATTTTGATAAATGCGCAGTGATTTTGTTAATTTTTTTAATAATTTTCTGTTGTTGTATTAATACGATGTAAAATTATTATTGAAACAATCCTTAGCATTACGGAAAAAGCGGAAAAAATGTTAAATCAATATTTAGAAATCAATTAACCTTAATACTGTATGAACAGAACACTAGTTATAGGTGACATTCACGGCGGATTGAGAGCCTTACATCAAATCATGGAGCGCGCCAACGTAAACCAAAACGACACCTTGATTTTTTTGGGCGATTATGTGGATGGTTGGAGTCAGTCGCCCGAAGTGATTGATTTTTTAATCGATTTAGATAAAAAACAAAAATGCATTTTCATTCGTGGCAATCATGACGATCTCCTATTGGATTGGCTTACTGAAAATACAGCCAATTTTGATCAGAAAATGTGGTTTCAACATGGTGGCGAAGCAACTGTTTTGGCGTATTTGAAAGTTTCAGAATCAACCAAGATAAAGCATATTGAATTTTTAAAATCTCTTCAAAATTATTATTTGGATGAAAAGAACCGTTTGTTTATTCACGCCGGCTTTACCAATATGAAAGGAGTGGAATACGAGTATTTTTCAAAGCTTTTTTATTGGGACAGAACCCTGTGGGAAACTGCTCTCGCTACCGATAAACGAATGTCAAGAAGCAATCTTTTTTATCCTAAAAGACTCATGCTTTATCACGAAATTTATATTGGTCATACACCTGTAACACGCATTGGTCAAACTGTTCCCATAAAAAAAGAATGCGTTTGGAATGTAGATACGGGAGCTGCATTTAATGGTCCGTTAACCATCATGGATGTTGATAGCAAACTATTTTGGCAAAGCGAACCTTTACCTCATTTGTATCCAACAGAAAAAGGAAGAAAAGAATAATCTCAGATTTTTACTACCTTTGCAAAAATTTTAATTTTTATTCAAATGAAAAAAATAACAGTATTTTTATTTTTGGTTGCTGTAAGTGTGATGAATGCGCAGGCTTACAAAGGAAAAGGAGACATTAAAGGTCAAGTTGGCGCAATTGTACAATCAGGTGCAACAGGAATTTCTGTGTCGGCTGATTTTGGTTTAGGAGAAAACATGTCTTACGGATTTGTTAGTTCTTACTTATTATCGGCTAATGACGAAATATATGTAGTTGATGGTACAAATGTTGATTTGGCTAAACCAAAATTTCAAGATCGAGTTGATTTAAAAGCGCGTTTTAATGCTAATATTGGTAGTGTTATAGGTTTAGATGATAAAATGGACGTTTATCCAGGACTAAACTTAGGGTTAAGAAATTTTGGCGCTCATGTTGGCTTCCGTTATTTCTTTACTAATGGTTTTGGTTTGTTTAGCGAAGCGGGGTTCCCTATTGCTAAATACGATAAAAATGTTGATTCATTCGAGTACTACAACAACCAATTCACTTTGACTTTCGGCGCTTCATTTAACTTATAATACCCAAAAAAATGAGTGTTGTTACAGAAAAAAGATTAAGAGATCGAAGTGGTTCAGTGTGTGAAATTAGTGGAAGTGATGAAAATTTAGTGGTGTATTTGGTTACGCCTAAAACAGAAGCTACTCCAGAGAATTGCGTTTTAATAACAAAAAACCTACGTGACCAAATTGAAAACCCAGCAACCACTAATCCGAACGATTGGCGCGGTTTGAGTGATAGTATGTGGAATGAAAATCTTCCCGTTCAAATTGTTTCGTGGCGTATGCATGCGCGTTTGAAAAACAATGATATGTTGGATATGATGTACTTGGATGAAGATGCTTTAGAATGGGCAAAAGCTACAGGCGAAGCCGACGATGACGAAAGTAAAATTGTGCACAAAGATTCAAACGGAAATGTTTTGCAAGATGGTGATTCGGTTGTTTTGATTAAAGATTTGGATGTAAAAGGAGCAACATTCACCGCCAAACGTGGAGCCGCTGTTCACAACATCAAATTGGTTTGGGACGATGCCAACCTTATTGAAGGAAGAGTGGAAAATCAAAATATTTATATTCTGACGCAATACGTGAAGAAAACAAAGTAAAACATAGATTTTGCAAATTTTCATAAATAAAAAGCGCTCTAATATTATAGAGCGCTTTTTTTATCTGGCCAAAACCGCACAACCTTTGACCAATATAAAGAGGATGTAGAAAAACCATTTCCAATCAACCTCACTACCGTAATCGGTTCGTCTTTGGTAATTTTCAAACTCATCAAATCGCTGAAAAGCAGGTTGCGGTTGATTCATTTGAAAATCAGGCAAAGCGTGCTGAACTGCAGGTTGATACGCTTCTTGATTTTCATCTTCATAATCAAAAAAAAGATCTAAGTTTTCTTTTTTGGCCCACTGATTGATCATGTCCAAACTTTCACTTGAAACGTATTCATTGTACTTCGCTTTGGCTTGAATAATGGCTTTTTCTGCCATACAAACTTCTATTGTAGCCAAAGTGATATAAGTAGCATCAACTTGTTGTTTCCTCAAAGAGAATATCGCTGATCGACCTTCTATACAGTCGTACTCGTATTCTGCCACACAGTGACTCATTTCGTAACCTTCATTGTAAAGTTCTTCGGAGTTAACTAACTCCACTATATAATAAAAATCATCGGTCACTTGTTTTTCAAAACCCATTATTTGACTGGTTTCCCATTCGGCTCTATTCAAAGCTTCTTTTCTTTTTTGACACTCCAAATTCCATTGATCTGTATGTCTTATCAAAGCTTCCCAAGTTCTGCCTTTCATGCTGAAATTTTTATCTTGGTTGAATTGCTCTTTGATGTAAGCCAACACTTCTTGTAATTTGTCAAATGGCAAAGTTTCTTGGTTCGCAAAGAAACCCATTACCTTTTTCCAAAATTCCTCGTTTTCAAAACTTTCAGACAAACTACTCCACGCCAATGTTTCGGCCATCAATTCGTTTGCACCGTATCCTTTGGCCTGAGCAAATCTTATCGCTTGCTCTATAGTGTAATTGGCTGGTACGTTTTTGAATTCAAAAGCCATTTTTCGTGTCATTTGGATAGGAAAACTACTCAATTTCAACACACTATCGCCTCGGCCAAGCTGCACATACCATAACATGTGTATTTTATTTTCTCCAAAAAAAGCGCCTTCCAAAAATTCAGGAACTTCATATTTGGCATAACAAAACTGTATCAAATCACTCATGATACTTTCGGTTTCAATAGATTCTTTTTTCCATTCAAAAAGATCTCTTACCATTTTATTACCAAAAGAAGCCATATTAGCCAATGCATTGATATACAATTCGTTTCTCAATAAAGGATAACATTTTTGCGCCGCTAAATGCAACAACAAATCTCTAAAAGTGGCTCTTTTCCACGTGTTTTGCGTTTGACTCATGGATGCAAAGCAAGTGCCGATTACCGAAGACAAATTGCCCTGATTACCGATTGCACTACTTTTTGTTTCATACAATTGCTCCACCATTTGACTGAAAGCAGAAGTGTAACTCTTTGTATTTTTGATCAATGTTGCATTATTTGTTTCCATTTGGAAGTTATTTTTTTTTAAGTCATTTTTTTTTTTGCATTAAATTAAAATGCCCGATTCTAACAAATTCAGAATCGGGCACAAATAAATGTGTTTGTATACTGCTCTACGTGAGCAGCACCTTGATTACTGAATGCTTTTTGTACTTGTATCTACTATTTTCTTTGTCCTTCATAAGCATAAAAAAACCCGAAAGGTTAATTTCGGGTTACTATAATTATTGTATTGTGTTTGTAAACATTTAATCACATAATAGTAAACCCGATACTGACGATAAGAGATTTCCTCTTTCGCAAAGCGTCACGTATGTCGATTGAATACTATACATATTTCTTATTTTTTTATTCGGCGGCAAAAATAATTGATTTTATTGATTTTCAAAAATTTGCCTCTAATTTAGAATTAAAATAAAAAGCGTCCCGAAATTTCAAGACGCTTTTTCTATTCTCTTTAGAAAAGATTACAAATCAAATTTAATTCCCTGAGCCAATGGCAAGCTAGTCGTATAGTTGATGGTGTTGGTTTGTCTTCGCATATACACTTTCCAAGCATCAGACCCCGATTCGCGTCCGCCACCAGTTTCTTTTTCACCACCAAAAGCGCCACCAATTTCGGCTCCGGATGTTCCGATGTTCACATTCGCAATTCCGCAATCAGAACCCGCAACTGATAAAAAGGCTTCGGCTTCACGTAAATTATTGGTCATGATAGCCGACGACAATCCTTGTGCTACACCGTTTTGAATTTCAATAGCATTGTGTACATCACCAGAGTATTTTAATAAATATAAAACAGGAGCAAAAGTTTCGTGTTGTACAATTTCAAAATGATTTTGAGCTTCTGCGATGGCTGGTTTTACATAACAACCACTTTCGTAACCTTCACCTGAAAGTACGCCGCCTTGAACGATGATGTTTCCGCCTTCGGCTACTACTTTTTCTAAAGCCTTGTTGTACAATTCGACTGCATGCGTGTCAATCAGTGGTCCAACGTGGTTGTTTTGATCTAAAGGATTTCCGATGCGCAATTGTCCGTAAGCACTAACCAAAGCCTCTTTTACTTTGTCATAAATACTTTCGTGAATGATTAAACGTCGTGTTGAAGTACAACGTTGTCCAGCGGTTCCAACGGCTCCAAAAACCGCTCCGATTACCGTCATTTTGATGTCGGCATCTGGCGTTACGATGATAGCGTTGTTTCCGCCCAATTCTAATAATGAATTTCCTAAACGAGCAGCACAAGCTTGCGCCACAATTTTACCCATACGAGTAGAACCTGTTGCAGAAACTAAAGGAACTCTTTTATCGTGCGTCATCATTTCACCAACTTTGTAATCGCCGTTAATTAAGCATGAAATTCCTTCTGGAAGGTTGTTTTCTTTTAATACTTCAGCGATGATGTTTTGACAAGCAATACCACACAAAGGTGTTTTTTCAGATGGTTTCCATACACAAACGTCGCCGCAGATCCATGCTAGAGCCGTGTTCCAAGACCAAACTGCCACTGGAAAGTTGAATGCCGAAATGATGCCAACAATCCCTAGCGGATGGTATTGTTCGTACATTCTATGTCCAGGACGTTCCGAATGCATTGTTAAACCGTGCAATTGACGCGAAAGACCGACTGCAAAATCACAAATGTCAATCATTTCTTGTACTTCGCCGTAACCTTCTTGAAGTGATTTACCCATTTCATAGGAAACAAGTTTTCCAAGAGGTTCTTTGTATTTTCTTAGTTTTTCTCCGAATTGACGTACGATTTCTCCTCGTTTTGGTGCTGGCATTAATCGGAAGGTTTTGAATGCTTCAGCAGCGGTTTGCATCACTTTTTCGTAGTCGGCTGCCGTTGTAGTTTTTACTTTTCCGATGAGTTGCCCATCAACAGGTGAATAACTTTCGATGATATCGCCGTTTGAAAAATGGTTATTTCCTGTAGAAGTTCCTTCGTTGATGGCTTTTACGCCAAGGATTTCTAGTGCTTCGGTCATGCCGAATTGTTGCGCAATTGTTGCCATTGTATGTTTATTTGTTTGAAATTATCAATTTGTGATGCAAAAATAAGTGATTTTACGCGAATTCTGCGAATTTACACGAATTAAATATTGTTTTCAATATTGGGAAATTGGTGTGACTAGCCCAGATGGGAAAGGAAAGCCCGGAGCCCAAAAAGCGAGTAGTACTTGTTTTAAAAAAGCGACCACCGGAAGCTGTTTTAAAGCATTAGTACTACCGCTTTTTGGGTGAGGACTTGGAATGGACAGCTGGATTAGCTACTGAAAAAATTACTTTTTGACTGTAAACTTTGGGTTGGTTTCCATTACAGAACCGCAGTTTTTACAAGTTCTCAAGTCTTCTGAATTATAGTACTGTTCAAAATGTGGGAGAAAATCTTTTTCGATGTTGTGCAGTTCAAAATACGCTTCGTGGAGTTTGTGGTTGCAGTGATCGCAGAACCAAAGTAAACCATCGGTAAATCCTTTTCCGGCGCGTTTTCGTTCGATGACTAAGCCTATTGAGTTTTCGGTTCGCGAGGGCGAATGAGGGATTTTGGCTGGTAGCAAAAACATATCGCCTTCGGAGAGTTTCATGGCTTTCTTTTTGCCGTTATCTTGAATATAAACGGTGATTTCGCCTTGGAGTTGGTAGAACAATTCTTCGGTTTCGTTGTAATGGTAATCTTTACGAGCGTTGGGTCCACCTACAATCATCACGATATAATCGCCAGAGTCTACATATAGATTTTTATTGGCAACTGGTGGTTTAAGTAAGTGTTGGTTATCGTTGATCCACTGATTAAGGTTGAAGGGTTTTGCGATGGACATAATGGTAATTTTAGTGTAAAGTTATAAAATAAAAAAGTCCCAATTTTCATTGAGACTTAAATTATTATTTGATTTCTTTAAGCAGGTAAACATATACTGGAAAGTGGTCACTAAAACCAGGTTCGCTAAGAGAATTTCGCAATGGATAACCTTTGTATTGTCCTGTGGTTTGGATGAGGTAATCTTTGTTGAAAATTCCAGCTTTCCAATAACGGAATGATGAAAAGTCTTTGCGAATTAGAGGTTCAGACACCATAATTTGATCGAAAATATCCCATGAATCGCGGTAAGCTAGTGTTCCATTTCCGTCTTTAGCCATTTGTTCAAAAGGGTTGAAAATGCCACCTTGACCCACTTCCTCTTTTTTACGTTTGGCGCCTAGTTCAACTTTTACGCTTTTGTTGTAAGATCCGTCATTCAAATCGCCCATAGTTATAACTTTAGCGTTGGGATTTATTTTGAAAAGTGAATCGATGATTTTGCGGTTTAAGGCTCCAGCTGCTTCACGAAACGGGCTACTTTTTTTCTCACCACCTGAACGTGATGGCCAGTGATTTACAATTATGTTGATTTCTTCACCATCAAGGAAACCTGTTACTAAAAGCTGATCGCGTGTATACACTCGGTCATCTGTAGTAGCTGTTGAGATCACGTCGTCGGTTACTTCTTCTTTGTCTTTTTTATCGGCCTTACCTTCTTGGTTTTTATAAATTAAAAGAGGCACATTCACGTAACTTGTTGGTACAAAATGTTTCTTTTGGTACAAAAGAGCAACGTCGATACCGCGCTTATCTGGTGAATCAAAATGGATAATTCCATAGCCTTTATTAATCATTTTAGGATGTTTGACTAAATCTTCCAAAACGGATCGGTTTTCGATTTCGCATCCTCCTATTAGAGTAGGTGAATTAGGGTTTTCACCAGTTCCTATTTCAGTCAACACTTTTGAAAGATTGTCTAATTTCTTTTTGTATTTTTTACCCGTCCAGTTTTGTGTTCCCGTTGGCAACCACTCTTCGTCATTATTGGGTCCGTTGATTGTGTCAAATAAGTTTTCGAAATTGTAAAAAGCCACCGTGTGGATTTGGTATTTTTTGGCGTCTTTTTTTTGGGAGAATCCAAATGTTATTGACAATAAAGCGGTTAGTAATACTACTGTTTTATTTACTCTCATGAATGTGTAGCGTTATATTATGATTAAGTTGTTACAAACTTCACGCCAAAAGTAATTAATATTATTAAAATAATGTACATTTGTACCCTTAAGAAATCGTTTTCTTAAAAACAAAAGTTTAATTTTATTTAATTTTATGAAAAGACTTATTCTAAGTATTTTATTAGTAATGAGTTTTTGTTTTTCGCACGCCCAGTCTGGAACAGGAGTTTCAGGACAGGTAGTTGATTCGAAAACACAAAAACCTTTACAAGGTGTAATTGCAACCATTCAAAACATTAATTTAACGGAAGTAACCAATGCGGAAGGAAAATTTTTATTCAAGAATGTTCCCTCTGGAAGTTTGTTGTTACTTATCAAAAATCAAGGTTACAAAGACCAATTGTTGAGCATTGAAGTTGAGTCGGGAAAGGTCCTAGATTTAGGAGTTGTTGTTGCTGAAGAAGACATTACTGACGAACAACAATTGAGTTTAGTTACACTTACCGATAATGATTTAGGTGATGACAACAGCGGATCTGAAAACACTTCTGGTTTATTACAAGCATCTAGAGATTCGTACCAACAAGCTGCCGCTTTCAATTGGGGGCAAGCTCGTTTTAGAATTCGAGGTTTAGACAACGAGTATGGAACTACCATGATCAATGGTGTAGTGATGAACAAATTGTATGACGGAAGACCACAGTGGGGTAACTGGGGTGGATTAAATGATGCTACTAGAAATCAAGAATTCACAACAGGTTCAGCTCCTTCAGATTATACTTTTGGTGGAATTTTAGGAACGCAAGAAATCAATACAAGAGCTTCTATTTATCGTAGAGGATCAAGAATTTCGTTTTCAGGAACCAATACTAATTATACAGGTCGTGTAATGGGAACGCATGTGTCTGGTATGAATACTAAAGGTTGGGCTTTTGTTGTGTCAGCTTCTAGAAGATGGGCAAAAGAAGGCTATTTTGAAGGAACTGACTACGATGCAAATTCGCTTTTTGCTTCTATTGAGAAAAAAATCAATGACAAACACAGTTTAAACTTTACATCAATATTTGCTCAAAACAGTCGTGGTAAAAGTTCTCCTAACACTAATGAAGTAAACGATTTAAAAGGAATTGAGTATAACTCTTATTGGGGTTGGCAAGATGGTAGAAAACGCAATTCAAGAGACAAAGATATTATGGAGCCGATTAATATTTTAAGTCACTATTGGAAAATCAATGATAAAACTACCTTAAACACTAATGTGGCTTATCAATTAGGTCATATTGGAAATTCACGTTTGGACTACCAATCTGCTAATAATCCTGATCCAACCTACTACCAAAATTTACCTAGTTATTTCTACAACAACCCAGATTTTAACGTGTTAATTGATGGTGTTTTGGCTTCAGATAAAGCAAAAAGTGATTTTCTTGCTGATGGTCAAATTGACTGGAATGCAATGTACTATGCAAACAGAAGAAGTGCAAACAATGGGAAAAGTGTTTATGCTTTGTATGAAGACCGTAACGATGACCGTCAATTTACGGCCAATACTATTTTATTCAGTAACATAGCAAATAACATTACACTTAATGCTGGTGCGAGTTATAGAAAATTAAAATCACACAATTACCAAAAAATGATAGATTTATTAGGTGGTCAATACTTTTCAGATGTTGATCCGTTCTATCAAGGCGATCTTACACAGTCGGATTTGAATAATCCTGATCGACAAATCTTGGTTGGTGATGAATATGGCTACAATTACAATTTGTTAGCTGATGTAATTGATGGCTTTACTCAATTTAAATTTAGATACAAAAAAGCAGATTTTTACTTATCGCAAACCTATTCTAGAAGCGATTACCAAAGAGAAGGATTGTACCGTAATGGAATTTATGCTTCTAATTCTTATGGAAAAAGTGAAAGAAAAACATTTGAAAACTTTGGTTTTAAAGGTGGTTTAACGTTCAAACTTACAGGTCAACATTTATTGGATTTTAATGGTGCTTATTTATCTAAAGCTCCTGGGATGAGAAATGTATTTTCTAATGCTCGTATCAACAACAATATAACACCTGAAATCAATAGCGAGCGTATTTCTAGTGTTGATGCATCTTACGTTATTCGTATGCCTAAATTGAAAATGAGATTAACTGGTTTCTTCTCAAAAATTCAAAATGCTACTGAACTATCCTTCTTCTATGGAGAAGGTTTGTTTGATGAAGATGCAGTTGGCGCAGGAAATGAAGATTCGTTTATTAGTGAAATTGTTACCGGAATTGATAAAAAACAAATTGGTGGTGAATTTGGTTTTGAATACCAATTAACATCAACTCTAAAAGTAACTGGAGCAGCCTCTTACGGTCAGTACACTTTCGACAATAATCCGAATGTAAAAATAAATGACGACGCGCAAGCAACAGCTACTAATACCAATCCTATTACCGATTTTGGTCCTGCTTACATGAAAGACTATCGTTTACCAGGAATGCCACAACAAGCTTATTCTTTAGGTTTAGAATACCGCGACCCACATTTTTGGTGGATTGGAGCTAATGCCAACTATTTGTCAGACATTTACTTAGACGTTTCTAACATCATGAGAACTAGTAATTTTGTTGTTGAAGCAGATGGATTAGGTTATTCTGGAGCGACTGATGAAAATGTGAGAGCCATCTTAAAACAAGAAAAATTCGATCCTTTTGCATTGGTTAATCTTACTGGTGGAAAATCATGGAAAGTTAAAAATACAACCTTTGGTTTCTTTGCTTCTGTTAACAACGTTTTAGACACTAAATACAAAACAGGTGGTTTTGAACAATCACGAAAGGCTACTTATCCTGATTATGTTGCTGACAATGCTAATGGAACTCCTTCATTTGGTTCTAAGTACTTTTATGGTTACGGAAGAACTTATTTTGTGAATCTTTATGTAAACTTCTAATACTATGAAAATGAAAAAAATAATAATTTCAGTATTCTTGTTATCCCTTTCGTTAGGTGTTATGACAAGTTGTTCTAAAGAGGATGATTTTGAGATTCCTACTTTTAAACCTCTATTTTTTGGTGAAAATTTCCCTGAAGGCGACATCGATTATAATGCCGATTTTGACTTTCCTGGTTGGGTTAATTACGCTGAAACTGGCAGTAAAAAATGGATAGAAAGAGATTTTAACAACAGTGGTTATATCCAATTCAGTCCTTTTGGAAGTGGTCAAGCTTCTAATATTGGTTGGGCAATTACTCCAAAATTCAGTATTGGTGATGGTCAAGGTGTTGTTTTTTCTTTCACATCAGCCACTAATTTTGTTGATAATCCCAACAATAAACTTGAGGTTTTTATTTCTACCAATTACAATGGAACTGAAGCAGGTGTTTTGACAGCTAATTGGACCCAATTGAATGCTGTTGTTGCTAATGAAACTACAAACGGATACGTTTATATTCCTTCTGGTGAGATTGATTTATCTGATTACAGTGGAGAGATCAACATTGCTTTTAAAGTTACTGGAAACGGAACCACTTTGGATGGTTTATTTCAAGTTGATGATATTAAAATTTACAAAAAATAACAAAGATGAAGAATAGTTTAAAATTAGTTATAATTGTTGTGTTAGTGGCAAGTATGTTTGGATGTTCCAACAGCGACACGTATTCAATTCCTGAGGATAATAACTGCAATGATTTAACACCAACTAAAACCGTTGCCGATGTATTAGCGTTAATAAATACCAACTTGAATCAGTTTAATAGTACATATGATAACGATATTATTGAAGCATATGTTACTTCTTCTGATGAAGGAGGTAACTTTTTTAAATCAATTTCTCTAGTTTCGGTTGATGGTACAAAAGGATTTAGCATGCCTATTAATGCCTATAATCTTTACACCAAATACGAGCCTGGGAGAAAGGTGTTTATAAAATTAAAAGGAAGATATTATCAAAAAAATGCAGATACAGATTCTCCTGAAATAGGTTCGCTTTATGATAACGGAACTGCAGTTACTACTGATGATGAAGTGGGCAGAATATCGGCCTTGGAATATGAAGATGTTATTACCGGAAGTTGCAGTAAAATTAGTGATGATGATTTGGTAAACACTACCTTATCTATCTCTCAAGCCAAAAATGATGCTCATTTGAACAAATTAATCGAATTTAGTAATGTTCAATTTACAGATCCATCATTAGGTAAAAAATATTATGATGTAACTTTAAACGATTTAGGTGGCGCTACCAACCATGAAATTATTGATGCAAGTGGAAATAAAGTTATTGTGCGTGTAAGTAGTTTTGCAACTTTTGCTGGTAATGCTGTTCCTTCATTAAATGGTAAAATTAGAGGTGTTATGACAAAATTTGGAAGTGATTATCAATTTATGGTAAGAACTACCAATGATATAAAATTAACAAATCCAAGAGTATTACCTATTTTTGAAGAAACTTTTACAACTAACTTCCCTAGTTGGGTTAAATACAGTGTAACTGGTGCTCAGGTATGGACGCTCAATTCTTCCAATGGTAATCCAGGACAATGTGCTGATATGAATGGTTTTTCGGGAGGTGCTGTTGTAAACGAGGATTGGTTGATTTCTCCAGCAATTGATTTGTCCTCTGTAAGTACAGCTGGTTTATCATTCCAAACATCAAGACCTTTCTCTGGAAATAATCTTCAAGCGTATGTTTCAACTAATTATTCTGGTTCTGGAGCACCATCTGCTGCCACATGGACGTTGTTGTCTTCAGCTCTAATGGCAACTTCAACAACTTGGAGAGATTCAGGAAATATTTCTTTAGCTGCCTATGTAGGTAATTCAAACGTTCGAATTGCTTTTAAATATACATCAACATCGACCACCGCTCCGCAATGGAGAGTTGATAATGTAAAAGTGAATCCTTTTTAATCTACATTTTTACTATAAAGAAAAGCCCGATCTTAATCGGGCTTTTTATTTATCTCTAAAATCCTTGTGGAAGGGAAAATTCATCTTTTGTATTCAATCCTGTTTGATGCCGTAAGTTCGTTTGATTCTACATTTTATGTCTCCGTAAATTTGTTAATGCATTTAATAAAATCATAATTAACTTAATACTTCGAACCATCATTAAACTTCGTTAGTGCGTTTCTTTTCGCTTTGTTTCCTTTTAAGGAATGATACCATTTAAAACTGTCTAAAAAATTGCCTCTTTTGGGCTGCTTTTTTTAAATATTAAACAATGTAAAATAACAGAAATTAAGCCGTTATTTACTGAAAGCTATGGTTTTGTACAAAAAACAGATTATTTTGCTTAAAACCATAAAAAAACCACCTTTTAAAGGTGGTTTTGTATTTGGATAATTAATTAAATTATTTTTTCACAATCATAAACTCAGAACGTCTGTTTTGAGCATGTTGTTCTTCAGTGCATTCAGTACATTGAACTTTAAGTTCTGATTCACCAAATCCTTTTCCTTCAATTCTTGCTGCTTCTATTCCTTTAGAAATAACGTATTGAACTGTTGATTTAGCTCTTCTGTCCGATAAACTCATGTTGTAAGCATCGCTACCTCTGTTATCTGTGTGAGATTTAGCAAAAATAACCATGTTTGGATTGTTTTTCATCACTTGAACTAACTTGTCCAATTCGAAAGCACCTTGCTGAGTAATGTTGCTCTTATCGTATTCAAAGAAAATTGGGTTTAAGATAATTTCAGTAGGAGTAACTATTACATCGATTGGTTGTAATTTAGCATCGATTTTAGCTTCAGATCCTTTAGATTTAGCCACTGGGAATGAATTTCCTTCAAAACCATCTTTTGATGCTTGTATTGTGTAATCTTTATCACACTCTGCTTTGAAAGCAACTTCACCTTTTGAATTAGACATTTCTGTAGCAATTACATTGCTTTTACTATCTAATATCGAAACTTTAGCATCAGCTAAAATTGCGCCTGTTTTAGCATTTGTTACTATAGTTAAAACATCAACAGCACAAATTGGAGTTGCACCAAAGATATCATCATTACCATTACGGTTACTTGAAAAGAATCCTCTGTTTTTTTCTTTATTGAAAGTGAAAGCAAAATCGTCTTTTTCACTATTAATTGGTTTACCCATATTAACAGCGTCAGAAGCATTTGATAAATCAATTTTGTATACGTCTAATCCTCCTAAACCTTGTTTTCCAGCGGAAGAGAAGTACAATGTTTTATTATCGTCTGCAATAAAAGGGAAACTTTCATTTCCTTCTGTATTCACTTTTGATCCTAAATTTTCAGGTGTTCCATAACTTCCATCACCATTAACAGCCACTTTCCAAATATCTACACCACCAAGGCTTCCTGGCATATTAGAAGAAAAATACAATGTTTTTCCGTCTCTACTTAAACTAGGATTACTTGTAGAATACTCTTTACTGTTAAAAGGAAGTGGTTTAATATTGCCCCAAGTTTCACCCGATTTTGTAGCTACATATAAGTTGTTTTTCCCTAACTTAAGGTTATTTTTCTTGTCTTTTTCGAATACACTTTCTCTGAAACTATCACTTGAAAAATACATGGTGTTTCCATCTTTAGAAATTGTAACAGGTCCGTCATGGTATTTAGAATTCAATTCTGTCACTGGAACTGCTTCAGAAAAGTTTCCGCCATCTCCTAAAGTTGCTTTATAAACATCCAAAAAAGGCTCTTCATTCCATCCGTAATTTTTCTTTGCTGTGTTTCTAGCGGATGTAAAATACAAATCATTGTTATACAATACTGCTCCAAAATCAGATTTATCACTACTTACTGGCAAAGAAGCTGCTGTATAGCCGGATTCTTTGCTTGCTAATTTTGGTACATAATTAGGGTTTTCTTTGAATGCTTTAGCGCGTAAATCGTTAGGAGCTAAAGCTGCGAACTTACTCATTTGTTTGTTAGCTTCTTCATATTTACCGTTAGCCTTTAACATTTGTGCATATCTAAAATACGTTTCAGCATCTTGATTTGTTTCAGTTGCTTTAGCGTACCAAGTAGCCGCTTCTGTTGTATTAAACATGTTATAGTAAGTATCTGCTAACTGTTTGTAAACGTAGCTATCACCTTTTCCATTATCAACTAATTTCTGATACTCTTTAGCAGCATCAACGTATTCGTATCTACTGAACAATTTATCGGCCGTTTTTGTGTCTTTATTTTGAGCAATAAGAGCCGAACTTATCAAACCAAAACTTAAGGCTATATATAGATTTTTCATTTTTTACTGTCTTTTTTATGTTAGAAATATCTTGGAGATTGTGATACTTTTTTCGGGAAATTCAAATCAAATAAAAGCATAAACTCATGAGATGCAGGAGTCGTTACATTTAAATCTGAGATGATATGATCGTAAGCGTAACCTAATCTCAAGTTAGGCGTAATTGCGTAGTTAACCATAGCTCCAAAAGAGTCTTCAAATCTATATGTTGCTCCAATTTCGAACTTTTCATACAACAAGAAGTTAGTAGAAATATCAAAAGAAGTTGGAGCATTAAATGCCGATTTAACCATAGCAAATGGTTTGAATTTTAAATTGCTACTCAAATCAAAAACATAACCTCCTGTTAAGAAGTAGTGCAACGATTCAGTACCAAACTTTCTGCCATTGAAATCAAGGTGAGTTGATTTCAACATATTAGGCACTGAGAATGAAACATAATATTTGTTAGTATAATAAAACAATCCTGTTCCTAAATTAAAAAAAGTGTTGCTAGTGTTACTCGCAAATGCATCATCACCTGCATCGGGAACATTATAAAATACTTCATCTAGTAAACCAACTTTGTGAAAAGTAGCACCTGCTTTTAATCCTAAAGCCAAACGATGCTCACCACCCATATTCAAAGTATAAGAAAAGTCACCAAATATATTTGTTTCTTCAACAGGTCCGATTTGATCGTTTATTGCAGACAAACCTAAACCTACATTTTTGCCAACTGGGCTGTGAACAAAAAAAGTACCTGTAGAAGGTGAGTCTTCAATTTCGACCCATTGTTTTCTGTACAATAAACCTCCTGACAGATTCTCTTTAGAGCCTGCATAGGCTGGGTTTACTACACTTAAATTATACATATATTGAGTATAATGCGGATCTTGTTGAGCGCTTACATCAAAGATTGCAAAAGCAAATAAGGTTAAGAAATATAATTTTTTCATTTTTTCGTAGTTTATCATTGTTAGATTTATTTGATTATTAGTTAGCGTTTCTATTGATGTAAACCCATCCTGTTTTGGCTTCTGCATTAGCTCTTTCAATTACATAATAATAAGTACCATCAGGCAATTCCTCACCTTTATCTGACTGTCCATACCATTCATCAACATATTCTGCTTTTGAGTAAACAATAGTACCATAACGGTTATAAATGTTTAATTGAGAAACATTAAATCCACGCAAATCGAAACTATCATTGTCACCATCTGCATTTGGAGAAATTCCTTTAGGAACTATACAAGCAACCTCATCTGCATTATATGTTTTAGTTGTTGGACAACCATTTGGAGAAGTAATAGTACATGAATAGTTTCCTCCTTCAGTAATTTCTTGAGTAGCATTAGTTCCAAGCGGTGTTGTTCCGAAATACCATTGGTAATCAGCATTTTCAGGTAAAGAAGCTCCTTCCGCAATGAAAAGTGTAAATACTGGTCCGATACAATCTCCTTGAATTTCAAATACTGGGCTTGGTGTAATTGTAACTACAAAACTCTCTTGGTCGCTACAATTTGGTGTAGTACCAGTTTGAGCATATACATAAATAGTTTGGCTCGAAGTAATTGAACTTCCAACAGCCAATTGCGAACCTGTTCCATTAGGTCCAGTATAATAGTTTCCAACACTCAATGCTGGCAATGTATAACTATCACAAGCATTTACAGATGGAATTGGTTGAACAATTGGGCTTTGAGTTATAGTAACAGTAAACGAAGTTTCATCTGTACAATTAGGAGTTGTCCCTGATTGAGCATAAACATAAATTGTTTGTGTTGATGTTATAACATCTCCTGCATTCAATTGAGTTCCTGTTCCACCCGCTCCTGTATAATAACTATTATTTGCATTTAACGCTTGTAAAACATAACTATCACAACTCGCAACATTTTGTAATGTTTGGGCTACAATAGTATTTATTGTAACTGTGAAAGAGTTTTCAGCTGAACAATTTGGAGTTGTAGCACTTTGAGCGTATACATATATTGTTTGTGAGAATGAAATTGTGCTACCTGCTAACAACATAGTACCTCCACCATTCGGTTGAGTATAATAATTCCCAACTGAAAGAGCTGGTAAAATGTAACTATCGCATGCAACAACATTTACAGGTGCATCTGGAGTTGGTGTGTTGTAAATAGTAACTACAACGTCTTGCTCATCAGTACAATTTGGAGTTGTTCCCGTTTGAGCATAAACATATAATGTTTGAGTTGCTGTTAAAACAGTTCCTGCCGAAATTTGTGAACCTGTTCCACCCATTCCTGTGTAATAATTGTTTCCAGCAGATAAAGCTGGTAAGGTATAACTATCACATGCAAAAACATCAGCAAGGTTGTCAGCAACAATACTATTGATAGTTACGGTAAATGTATCTTCATCAGTACACGTTCCGTCAACTGCATAAACATAAATTGTTTGAGTTGATGTAATAGTATCTCCAACATTTAATTGAGTACCTGTTCCTCCAGTTCCTGTGAAATAATTTCCTATTGTCAAGGTAGGTAATGTGTAACTACCACAATAAGATCCGCTGGCAGGAGCTGTTACTACCAATGTTCCAATGGTTACAGTAAAACTAGTTTCCGTAGAACAATTTGGTGTAGTTCCAGATTGAGCATAAATATAAATCGTTTGGGTTGAAGTGATTGAATCTCCAGCGTTCAACTGAGTTCCTGTTCCACCTGTTCCTGTGAAATAATTTCCAACTGTTAATGCTGGTAAAATATAATTTCCACATTGAGAAACATTTGGCAATGTGTCGGCTTGTGGTGTAGGAACAATTGTTACGCTAAACTGATCTTCGGCAGTACAAGTTCCATCTACTGCATAAACATAAATTGTTTGAGTTGATGTTACAGCATCTCCAGCATTTAACTGAGTGCCTGTTCCTCCAATTCCTGTGAAATAATTTCCAAGCGCTAATGCTGGTAATGTATAAGTGTCACAATAAGTACCACTTACAGGAGCTGTTACTACCAATGTTCCAATGGTTACTGTAAAACTAGTTTCTGTAGAACAATTTGGTGTAGTTCCAGATTGAGCATAAATATAAATTGTTTGAGTAGTTGTGATTGAATCTCCAGCGTTCAACTGAGTTCCTGTTCCACCTGTTCCTGTGAAATAATTTCCAACTGTTAATGCTGGCAAAATATAATTTCCGCATTGAGAAACATTTGGCAATGTGTCGGCTTGTGGTGTAGGAACAATTGTTACGCTAAACTGATCTTCAGCAGTACAAGTTCCATCTACTGCATAAACATAAATTGTTTGAGTTGATGTTACAGCATCTCCAGCATTTAACTGAGTGCCTGTTCCTCCAATTCCTGTAAAATAATTTCCAAGAGCTAATGCAGGTAATGTATATGTATCACAATAAGTACCACTCGCAGGAGCTGTTACAACTAAATTTCCAATGGTTACTGTAAAACTACTTTCAGAGAAACAATTTGGTGTAGTTCCAGATTGAGCATAAATGTAAATCGTTTGAGTTGTTGAGATTGAATCTCCAGCGTTCAATTGAGTTCCTGTTCCTCCTGTTCCTGTGAAATAATTTCCAACTGTTAATGCTGGTAATGTGAAACTTGAACAAATAGATACATTAGGTAATACGTCCACTTGTGGTGTTGGATTTATAGTAACTGTAAACGATACTTCATCAGAACAATTTCCATTATGAGCATAAACAAATATCGTTTGTGATGCATTTATTACATCTCCAGGATTCAATTGAGTTCCCGATCCGCCTGCTTCGGTGTAATAGTTACCAACAGTTAATTGAGGTAATGTATAAGTATCGCAAGCTTCAACATTTTGAATTTGAGGAATATTAGGTGTTGCTATAATTTCAATTTGAACTGGCTGAGTGGTAAACGTAGGACAACCACCTGCCGCTGCAATTGTATAAATAACATCATAAACACCTGGATTACTTAAACTTGGGTTAATATCTCCTGTAACGGCATTGATAAACAATCCAGAAGGAGAAGAAGAATAGTTTCCGTTTGTGGAACCTGTTAGAATAGCCGGTTCAACTGATGTATCGGTATTACAGAATACGGTCTCAGCATAACTTAAAGTAGCTGTTTGCGGATCCGTAATTTGAATAGTATAAGAGAATGTTCTTTCTTCACATGTTGTTGTAGCAGCTAAAGTGTTGGTAATAATATAATTACCCGTTGCACTTGCTGCCAAATCAATTTCACCTGTTGCTGTCGAAACAAACACTAATCCAGTAGATGGATTCGAAGTAAATACCCCAGCCTCAGAGTTTGAACCTAGTGTTACAACAGGATTGATATTACTATCCTTACAGAATGAATAAGAAGGATAAGTAAAATTAGCATCCGAACAACAATAAGTAACACCTGCTCCTGGTTGACCAGCATTGGTTTGTGTTAAACTAATATATCCCTGTTGATTAGAGAAGTTTGTAATCAAAATTACATAAAACTGACCCGCTTGAGCATTCGGAATATTAAAATTTTCAGTCGCTGCCGCAGAATAACTACATCCAGTTGTTAATCCAGTTAAAGGATTTGTCGGTGGATTACCCATTGCAGCACAAACTTCAGCTTGACTGTTATATGGCCCCCAAGCCGCGTAATCAACGTCTAAGTTTGGCGCACCTCCTTGGGTAGTACTTTGAGTCAATAAATAGTTGATTGGCCCACTTCCAACAATTTGAATTGTAAAGAATGTTGGATTAGGCGATGTAAACAAACAACCTATAGTACCTAAACTGGTTACGCCTGTAGTATTGGCATAATTGGTATTACATACGGTTGATGAAGTTTCACAAGTTGAAGGTGTTGAAATACACAAAGTAAAATCAACTGTTTGAGGAGTTGCCTCATTAGAATACACTCTAATAAAATACGTTTGTCCAACCACTAATCCATTTGCTGTACTAGAGTTTGGATCACTACAATATAAAAGTGTTAAATTATTACAATCTCCTGAGTACAGAGCATGATTTAGGTTGGCTGTAGATCCCGTAATGTTTTGCAATGAAATATTTAAATAGGTATTAGTAGCAATGAATTGGAACCAAGAATCGTCATCAGCAGTTCCAACACAAGGTGCTAAAGGAACGTTTGAAGCTGTTGCGCCCGAAATTGTTCCATCTATAGTTAAATTACAATACGCATTTGAATTAACAGGGGCAAAAATTGCTCCATCACAATTATCATTTATAATAAGTGTGCTAAAATTAAATCCTGTTGACCACAAACTTTGATCAGTTGAGCTACATACTGCTCTTACATAGAATGTATAATTAGTACCTGCTAATAATCCTGAAGCCAAAAACGGATTTTGTGTCGTAACTATTGCTCCTGGTTGATTTCCTACCGGAATTGGCGACCCTGCAGGAAGGATAAGCACTTCCCAAGTAGTAGCTTGTGAAGCATCAGGGTTAGGAGGTTGATTCCAACTTAATAATGCCGAGGTTGTAGTTATACTTGTTACATTTAATGTCATTGGTCTTGAACAAGTTGGTGGTGGTGCACAAATTACGTTTGCTGTCCATCCTGCGGCTGTAACACTACCGTCAGATGTAAATACAAATGTCAAACATCCTCCAGGTGTTGTAGACTCAATGTTCGGTGGTAATGTAGTACCCTGATAAGTTCCAATTAATGGTGATGCCGAACTTGGCCCGTCGTATACACTTAAATGGTCACAACAATTTTCTGTAGCAAAAGACGTGAAAATTATTGTAAGGAAATCGGTTGCGTTATCCGGACAAATGGTAGTTGTTCCTCCATTTGCAGCTGTAATACCATTAATATAGTTAGCAGTAGCTCCTTGTGGGTCAGTAAATATTCCTCCACAAGCAGGTGGTGTAATTTGTGTTGTTGCATTTACGCCTAATGACCAGTTACTAATATCTGTTGGAGAACACTCTGCTCTTACATAAAAAGTATAACAAGTATCTGGGTTTAATGTTGTAAATGTATATGGATTATTTGTTGTTGAAATCCATCCTGTTGTAGAAGCATCTGGTGCAGGAGAACCACATGGTACCGCTAAAACATGGAAAATAGTTGCTGTACTATTATTGGTCCATGCTAAAGTTGCATTTGTAGAAGTTACCACTGAGGTTGACAATGCTGTTGGTTTTGGACACGTTGGCGCAGGCGCACATGTTACGTTTGCAGTCCATCCAGCTGCTGTAACACTACCATCAGAAGTAAATACAAATGTTAAACATCCGCCAGGAACTGAAGAAGTAACTTCACCAGGAGAAACTGTTCCTTGGAACATACCTAATAATGGTGCACTTGAATCACTTCCATCATATATACTTAGGTGATCACAACAGTTTTCAGTAGCAAATGAAGTAAAGGTTACCGTAACTAAATCAGTACCATTAGTAGGACAAATAGTTGTAGTTCCGCCATTTGCAGCCGTGATATTGTTAACATAGTTAGCAGATGATCCTTGTGGATCTGTGAAAATCCCTCCACAAGCAGGTGGTGTAACCTGTGTAGTTGCGTTTAAGCCTAAAGACCAATCACTTATATCAGTGCCTGAACATTCTGCTCTTACATAAAATGTATAGCAGGTATCTGGGCTTAGTGTTGTAAACGTATAAGGATTATTTGTTGTAGAAACCCATCCTGTTGAACTTGCATTTGGTGCAGGTGAACCACATGGTAAAGCTAAAACATGAAAGGTTGTTGCTGTACTATTATTAGTCCATGCTAATGTAGCGTTGGTTGAAGTAACAGCAGAAGTTGCTAATGCTGTTGGTTTTGGACATGTTGGTGCTGGTGCACAAGTAACATTGGCAACCCATCCTGCCGCAGTAACACTGCCATCTGAAGTAAATACAAATGTTAAACATTGTCCAGGTGCAGCAGAAGTAATCTCTCCTGGCGAAACAGTTCCTTGGAAAGTTCCTATTAGCGGAGCAGCTGAACTACTACCTGCGTAAACACTCAAATGATCACAACAATTTTCTGTTGCAAATGAAGTAAATGTTACAGTAACTAAATCGCCTGGATTATCTGGGCAAATAGTTGTTGTTCCACCATTGGTAGCAGTAATATTGTTAGCGTAGTTTCCTGTTGGTCCTCCTGGATCAACATAATTTCCTCCACACGCTGGCGGAAGTGTTGACGTTGTGTAACAAAATGGACCAACCCAATCACTTGAAGAATTGGCACAAACGGCTCTTACATAATAACAATAATTTGTATTTGGCGCTAAACCTGTTTGTACAAATGAGGTGGTAGTCGAAGTTCCAGTAGCTACACCAGTTGGCGTTCCTGTTCCTAAAATGTTTTCGATTTCAAATGTAACGGCTGTTCCTGTCCAGTTCAACGTTGCTGTAGTTGCCAATGGAGTTGCACCTTGCGCGGTTGGCTCAAGACATTTTTGAATTACTTGAACATTATCTAACAACCATCTGTCTCCAGATAAGGCAGCAGTAGGTTGCGTATATTTCATAACAAACGCAATGTACACGTTTTGCCCTGCATAGGCTGATAAGTTAATTACATGTTCATCACAAACATTAAAAATAGCAGATAACTGATCTTCAGTATAAGATGCTAAAAGCGTTGTGTAAGATGCAGGATCATTTTGTGGAGATGTAGCAGGTGCCAATCTTACTTCGTAAATTGTACCTGCATTTCCTGCTGTAAATGTTCTTGAGAAAAAACGAAGTTCACCGTTGGTTTGAACTGGTACAGAAGGTGTAGCTAAGTATTCGGCTGAAGAAATTCCAGCTCCAATATTTTGTCTATTCATATAAGCAGCCAAAGCGCCTTGACATGAATTAGAGTTAGTTGACCAATCTGTTGTTCCGCCGACACCAATGTCAAAAACGGCCCAGTTCGCTGGTGGAAAAGTACCTTCAAATCCCTCCAAAGGCAACTGAGAAAAGCCTAAAGAAGTGAAAAAGAAAGTAAAGAGTAATAATGTAATCTTCCTCATTTTAATTTTTTTAAGTTTATTGATTGTAGTTTGATTTATTAACTCCCAAATTTAAAAAAATTTGTGAAAAAAGAATTAAAAAAGAAGCCATTAGTCCTATTTTCTGTTAATCAGTAACATTTTATCGACGAAATACAAATTTTATCGCCAACAATCACTATTTTTGTGTCAATATTTTATTCTATGTTAGAGAAAGAGAAGACAAATTTTGAGAAAACAGTCGTTGTAGGCATCGTTACTCAGGGTCAAAGTGAGGAAAAATTAAAGGAATATTTAGACGAATTAGAGTTTTTAACTTTTACCGCTGGTGGCGAAGTTATTAAACGTTTCTGGCAAAAAATGGACCGTCCGAATCCGAAGACTTTTTTGGGAACAGGAAAGATGGATGAAATTCATTTGTATGTAAAAGAAAATGACATTTCTACCGTTATTTTTGACGACGAATTATCGCCATCGCAACAAAAAAATATTTCTAAAATACTGGATTGTAAAGTATTAGACCGAACCAACCTCATCTTAGATATTTTTGCTCAAAGAGCTGAAACTTCGTATGCTAGAACCCAAGTAGAATTAGCACAATGTCAATATTTACTTCCTCGTTTATCGGGAATGTGGACGCACCTTGAGCGACAAAAGGGTGGAATTGGCTTGCGTGGTCCGGGTGAAACCGAAATTGAAACCGACCGTCGTATTGTGCGCGATCGAATTGCGCTTTTGAAAGAAAAAATCAAAACCATCGACCGTCAAATGTCAATTCAACGTAGTAATCGTGGCGCTATGGTGCGTGTGGCTTTGGTGGGTTATACCAATGTGGGAAAATCGACATTGATGAATGTAATTAGTAAAAGTGAAGTTTTTGTTGAAAATAAACTCTTTGCTACTTTGGACACTACGGTGCGAAAAGTGGTCATTGGAAACTTACCTTTTTTGCTTTCAGATACGGTTGGTTTTATTCGAAAATTGCCAACTCAATTGGTTGAATCGTTCAAAAGTACGTTGGACGAAGTGCGCGAAGCTGATTTGCTGTTGCACGTTGTAGATATTTCGCATCCGGATTTTGAAGATCATATTGAGTCGGTGAATCAAATTTTGTTGGACATTAAAAGCAATGACAAACCAACGATTATGGTTTTTAATAAAATTGATGCGTACCAACATTTGACCATTGATGAGGATGATTTGATGACCGAAAAAACAACCAAACATTATACATTAGAAGAGTGGAAGCAAACTTGGATGAGTCGGATTGGAAAGGAAAATGCACTTTTTATTTCGGCTGTAAATAAAGAAAACTTTGAAGCTTTTAGAGAAGTCGTTTACGATAAAGTACGTGAAATTCATGTGACGCGTTTTCCGTACAATAAGTTTTTATATCCTGATTTTAAAGATATTGTGGTTGAATAAACTGATTTGCGATAGCGATTGAAATGAAAAGCCCGCAGGGTTTAGGTTGCTATTTTGAAGGAATGTTGGGCGACCAACGGAAGCCCAGAAATGACGTACAAAATACAGCCTAAAAACGAGGACTTGTAATGGAAAGCGCGGCCATTCGCCATAAAAAAACCTCCAGAAATTAATCTGAAGGTTTTTTTATTTGTGTTGGTATGGAATTAGAAACCAAAGTTCACGCCTAAACCAAATACTTCTCTGAATTGTACGTGTGGTGCTACATTTCCGGCTTTGATGGCGTTGTCATCGTAAATGGCTTGTAATGAAACGTTGGCCGACATGTATTTGTTGATTTTCATCACCAAGTTCATTTGGTAGTCAATGTCAATATTTTGTGGATTATCTAAATAATTTGAATATAAATTCAAGATATTTTCCATTGTTACGTTTTCGATTAAAGTCAGTTTGTAATACGCATTGACCGCGGCTCCAAATTCAAAACGCGTAGTTTCGTTTGGTTTTACACCAAAATAGTTGGTGCCTTCTGGTAAATCTTTGGTGAATTCATCGTGAACGAAAATTACTCTTGAAGTAGCTGGAGCGATGTTTACTTTAAGATTATCGCTTTTTTTCCATAACATACCTGGACCAACTTGCAAGTAAGCTGGTGAAAAGAAATGTGACGTTTTAACTCCAGTTTTAGTATCAAAACCTGAATCCATTTGAGTTTTGAAGTTCAAAAATGCCGAGTAATACCAATTGCTTTGACCTGCTTTTTTACCATAAAGTGAGTTGAATTCTAAACGGTCGTCTGATTTAGTTACGTCTTGATCTTTAAGTTTAGTCAAACCGTAAGCAATCATTAATTTATTGTCCCAAACCGCTGTTTTTGATGAATAATTGTAATCGTAGTTGATTCCGATATTTCCAGCAACGTTTGAAGTTCCTCCAGCTAACCATTCGTTGTTAAACGCCGATTGATTGAATAAGAAAGTGAAGTTTCCGCCTCTGTTCCAACCTAATTTAGTAGTGTCAATCGCTTTTCCAGCAGCTTCCATTGATTTTTTCAGCCCTTCTTTCTCATTATCTTGAGCAAAAACGCTGCTTAATGAAACCATAAGTACTGTTGAAAGTAAAAGTTTTTTCATGTTTTTGTACGAATTTTAAAATTTTCGAGTGCAAAGGTAATAATCCATTTCACTTCGACAAATTTAAAACCGCAACTAAGCTCTTGACAATGTAGAAATTATACTACTTTACTTTTTTGTATAATGGAACTGCAGAACACGCTTCTCCATACATTATGCTTTTGGCAAAAGGTTGAAGGTGTTGAACGGCTAAAACGTAAGCACTTTCGGGCACTGGTTTTTTTGAACAGCCCTTGATAATGACCGGTTTGTTGTGATAAGAAGTGTAATCCAATTGGGAAAGAATGTCTTGATACAATGACGATTCAAGTTCTGGAAGGGTTCCGAGAATGGTTTTTTTGGCAAAAGAACTCACATAAGTAGTAACTAAAATGCTTGCCCAAGCCGGAATAATAGCGTCGGTTGAGCAATTTATGGCAACGAAATGATCTTGGTATTGCGACCAATCGTGGTTTTTGAGTGCTTCGCGAAAATCTTTCTCACGTAGAAGTATTCCTTCAAAAAGCCATTGCGAAATATCGATTTGAGATCGGGTTCCGTTGGGATAATAATCTTCCAAATCGAATACTTCGAGGGCTGAGTTGGCAACTCTGTTGATGATTTCGTCCATTTTCTAGTTTGCAGTCACAGTCGCAGTCACAGTAACTGAAAACTGCGACTGATCACTGAATACTGATTAAAGCATTCCTAATTCTAATTTGGCTTCTTCGCTCATTAAATCTTTGCTCCAAGGTGGGTCGAATGTGATTTCGACCTCGCATGATTTTACCGCATCGATTTTGGTGATTTTTTCTTCTACTTCGCGAGGCAACGTTTCGGCTACTGGGCAATTGGGCGATGTTAAAGTCATCAGCACTTTCACTTCGTTGGCTTCGTTGATCATCACGTCATAAATCAATCCGAGCTCGTAGATGTCGACTGGAATTTCGGGATCGTAAATGCCTTTGAGCACTTTTACTACGTTTTCGCCTAAGTTGATATCGTCTTTATATTCTTCCATGTTTTCGTTTTTTTGAACAATATAAGGCATATAAGTTCATTTAAGTTTTTCTTTATTCTTCCAAATATCTGTAAAATTCATTAACAAATGTTTGTTGACCTTCTTTATATATATTTGTTACTTTAAAATTAATAATCAAACCAATTGGAGCTTTTAAAAGTTTCATGTAAGTTAACAATTGAGCTTCGTGAATAGGTAAAACCTTCTCTACAGATTTTAATTCAACTACTAAACAATTCTCAACAAATAAGTCGCATTTTAAATTTGCATCAAGGGACATTCCTTTATAATTAATCGGAATAATTAATTCCGTTTTATAATTAAAATCTTTGGTAGAAAGCTCTTTTTCCATACATCTATGATAAATGCTTTCTAACAATCCTGGTCCTAAACTTTTATGAACTTCAATTGCGGCTCCATTAACGTTATAAACCAAATCTTTTAGATACGTTTTAGATAATTTGTGCTTCATTTTTTTTGGCGTTTAATAATTCTTATTGGCGTTTAAATTTGAAATTTGTCTTCTATTTTTTATCAAATACAATGAAAAATGTTAGACTTAAATGAACTTATATTTCTTATATGGTTTACTTTTTATTATTGAACGCCAACGCATACATTTTTATTTGCTTGATCATCGAAACCAAACCGTTGGCTCTAGTTGGCGACAAATGTTCTTTCAGTCCAATTTTGTCAATAAAATCGGTGTTAGCTTCTAAAATAGCCCCTGCTTTTTGGTTGGAAAATGCGCGAATCAAAATGGCAATGATTCCTTTGGTTAAAATGGCATCACTGTCGGCCGTGAACACAATTTTTCCATCATTTTCTTCGGCATGAACCCACACTTTCGATTGGCAACCTTTGATGATATTCTCGTCGGTTTTGTATTGTTCGTCAATCAACGGAAGTCCTTTTCCTAAATCAATAATGTATTCGTAACGTTGCATCCAATCGTCAAACATCGAAAACTCATCAACAATTTCGTCTTGTATTTCTTGAATCGTCATAACGTTTATTCTTGTTCGCCAAAAGAAACTACTTTTTTTACCAAAGTTTCAATTTCTACTGGTGGAAATCCGTGGTCAAATTCGGTCGTTCTGTATTCTTTATCTTTATAATTGATTTTTAAATAAGCAATCGCTGCTCCATCGTAAAATCGTTTTTGAGTAGGATCTTTGAGCGTTGGCAAGCTTTCTAATTCTATGGTTTCAAATGAACCTACCAATGCTTTCCAATCGGCATCTGAAATGTCTTTTGAATCGCCTAATTTGTTTGAATTTCGATCCGAATTGAGGTACACTTTTTGATTTTGAATCGTTATTTTTTGATAGAAACCACGCGTGTTGGCAACGTATTCAATAGTTGCGCTGGCTAAATCGTTTTTGGCTTCTTGTGAACAACCTTTTCCTAAGAAAACGGTCAATAAAATCATCGTAATTGCTTTCATTTTTTAATTTTTTTATGACAACATCATTTGCGCTTTTTTTACCGCTCCAACAAATATATCAATTTCTTCTTTAGTATTGTAAAAAGCGAAACTCGCTCTTATCGTTCCTGGAATTTGGTAAAAATCCATAATCGGTTGCGCACAATGGTGTCCGGTTCGTACTGCTATACCTAATTTATCGATAATCGTGCCAATGTCGTACGGGTGAATTCCATCAATATTAAACGAAATAACCGATGCTTTTTCTTTGGCTGTTCCGTAGATTTTTAAGCCTTCTATTTCGAGTAATTTTTCGGTAGCATAAACCAAAAGTTCGTGTTCGTATGCAGCAATGTTATCAAAACCAATTTCATTTAAATAATCAATGGCTGTTCCAAGAACAATTCCGCCTTCAATATTGGGTGTTCCTGCTTCAAATTTGTGAGGTAAATCAGCATAGGTTGTTTTTTCAAATGAAACCGTAGCAATCATTTCGCCACCACCTTGATACGGCGGTAATTTTTGCAACCAATCTTCTTTTCCATACAAAATTCCAATTCCAGTTGGTCCACAAATTTTATGTCCAGAAAAAACGTAAAAATCACAATCCAACGCTTGTACATCAGGTTTTAAATGCGGCGTTGCTTGTGCGCCATCAATCAAAATCGCTGCACCAACTTGATGCGCTTTTTCAATCATTATTTTAATCGGATTGATGGTTCCTAATGCATTCGAAATATGATTTACGGCTACAATTTTGGTTTTTATAGAAAGTAACTTTTCGTATTGATCAAGTAGTAATTCACCTTCTTCGTTTATCGGAATAACCTTCAATGTCGCGCCAGTTCGCTCACACAACATTTGCCAAGGCACAATATTACTATGATGTTCCAAAGCCGAAACCAAAACCTCATCGCCCACTTTCAAAACCGAAGTGAAACCATTGGCAACTGCATTAATAGCATGCGTAGTTCCTGATGTAAAAATCACTTCATGTGGAAATTGTGCGTTGATGTGTCGTTGGATTTTCCCTCGTGAAACTTCATACGCATCCGTTGCCATTTGACTCAAATAATGCACTCCACGATGAATATTGGCATTGATGGTTTGGTAATAATTGGCAATCGCATCAATCACTACTTTGGGTTTTTGCGAAGTGGCGCCGTTGTCAAAATAAATCAGTGGTTTTTCGTAAATTCGTTCGGAAAGTATCGGAAAATCAGCGCGTATTTTTTGAATGTCTAACATTGGTTATTTAGAATTTTTCTAAACACAAAAGTAGTAAAATTAAAATAGGTCATTGTTACCAATTCACTAATATTTAAGAAATTTTCCTATGATTTTCACCCTAAAAGGCACAAAAGATTTTGAAATTACTTGTCCATTTCGATTCTTATCTTTTCTTTGTGCCTTTTGTGGTAAAATAGTACCTTGCCTAAAATTTGTCTTTTTATGAAAAATTTCCTCAAAATCCTAGTATTACTTCTTTTGGTAGTTGTTGTTTATGCTCGAATAGAAATTTACCCACAACTCGATTTGATTTCGGGTTTTGCTTCTAAAAGTGTGGCTTCGGGGCATTTTTTAGATAATCGAAGTTTGGAAACCATTCAGCAAGGCGACAACGACATTGATAAAGTCGATTGGGCGACTAACGAAATTGATGATAACGGCCGATTTGCAACCGCTAGCGTTCACGGATTGAAAGAACGAAAAGCCATTTACCGCGAAGGTTTGGGCGCTACTTTAATCAACGATGATTTTGATGTAACAAAGCCGTATTTGGTTCCGAAACGTACTCAAATCAAGAACAACTTGCCTTTTCCTTACGGGAATAACGAACCGATTGATACTGTTTTTTCGAATGTAGATTACGAAAAACTAAACGCAGTTGTAGCTAATGCTTTTGATGCAAAAGGTAAAAAAGACAAGCGAACGCGTTCAATACTAGTGATTTATAAAGACAAAATCATCGCCGAAAAATACGCGGATGGTTTCACCAAAAAATCTCGCATTTTAGGTTGGTCGATGACCAAAAGTTTAACTGGAACTTTTTTCGGAATTCTAGAAAAACAAGGCAAAATCGACATTATGAAACCCGCACCAATTGCGGAATGGAAAAACGATGAACGAGCCAAAATTACCATCAACGATTTGCTTCATATGAATTCAGGTTTGGAATGGGAAGAAGATTACGGCAAAATTTCGGATGTAACCAAAATGCTTTTTATTGCAGAAGACATGACGCAATCGCAAATCAATAAACCTTTGGTTGGAAAGCCCAATAACACTTGGAATTACTCATCGGGAACGACCAATTTGTTGAGTGGAATTCTTAGAAAACAATTCAAAACCCATCAAGAATACTTGGATTTTTGGTACAGCAGTTTGTTTGACAAAATCGGAATGCATTCGACTTTGGTGGAAGTGGATATGAAAGGAAATTTTGTAGGTTCGTCGTACGGTTGGGCAACGACACGCGATTGGGCCAAATTCGGTTTATTGTATTTACACAAAGGCAATTGGAACGGCGAGCAATTGTTTGACGAAAGCTGGTCGAAATACGTATCAACTCCAACCAATACCTCCAACGGACAATACGGCGCACAGTTTTGGCTCAATGCTGGCGGACGATTTCCCAACGCGCCCAAAGACATGTACTACGCCAGTGGTTACCAAGGACAAATGGTGGCGATTTTCCCAAGTCATGATTTAGTAATTGTGCGCATGGGTTTAAAAGAAGATCCTGAATTTGATTTTAATGGATTGTTGAGTGGAGTTGTTTCGGCTTTAAAACGATAAAATTAAACGCAAAAAGCGCAAAGGTTTATAGTCTTTGCGCTCTTTGTGCTTCTTAGTGTCTTAGTGGTTAAACTACAAATCAAACCCCAAATTCACACCCAATTTTGTAGCAATGATTTTGGTGATGCGTTGTTTTAATTCAGGTATTTTGATGCTTTCGATGACTTCGTTGGAAAACGCATACATCAACAACGCTTTGGCTTCTTTTTTCGGAATGCCTCTTTGTTGCATGTAGAACATCGCGCTTTCGTCTAATTGACCAATCGTACAACCGTGCGAACATTTGACATCGTCAGCAAAAATTTCCAATTGTGGTTTGGCGTTGATAGTGGCTTTATCGCCCAATAAAATATTGTTGTTTTGTTGGAAGGCGTCGGTTTTTTGGGCTTCTTTTTCTACAAAAATTTTACCATTGAAAACGCCGGTTGAACTATCAGCCAAAATGGTTTTGTAGTTCTGATGGCTTTCGCAATTCGGCGTTGCGTGATTGACCAAAGTGTAATGATCAACGTGTTGCTTGTCGCCAATAATCGTAATTCCTTTTAAAGTTGAATCGATTCGTTCACCAAAATGATAGAAATTCAAGTTGTTTCGCGTGATGTTTCCACCAAATGAAAACGTATGAACTGAAACTCTACTTTCTTGTTTTTGAGAAATATAGGTGTTGTCAATCAAGTTGGCCGATTGTAAATCGTTTTGGATTTTGTAGTAATCGACAATCGCGCGTTTTTGAGCAAAAATTTCGGTAACCGAATTCGTCAAAACTGGGTTTTCGTTCAAACTTTGGTGTCTTTCGATGATTTGAACGTGCGCATTTTCGCCTACAATGACCAAATTACGCGGTTGCACCATCAACGCGTCTTCTTTTCCTGTTGAGAAATAGATGATTTCGATGGGTTTTTCGACCACTTTGCTTTTCGGAATGTTAATGTACGCTCCTTCATTCGCGAAAGCGGTATTCAACGTCGTTAAACTCTCGTCTTTGCTTGCAATTTTGTTGAAATATTCGTCGATTACCATTTTGTATTTGGGTTTGTTCAATGCCGATGACATCAAACAAACGTCCAAACCTTCGTGTGTAGTTGCCGAAAGAAACGAACTGTATTTTCCGTCGATAAAAATGACTTTGTACGTATCGATTTCGTGAAGGAAATATTTCTTAACATCAGCAAATTCAATTGCATTTTCATGTTTTGGGAAAACGGTGAAATCATTTTTTAAAACCGCATTGAGCGAAGTATATTTCCAAGCTTCCTCTTTTTTGGTGGGGAAACCTTTATTTTCAAAGTTTTTTATCGCTGAAGTTCGCACATCATGCAGCTGCGAATGAACATCAATTTGTTCTTCAAAAGCCATGAACGACGATACTAATTTTTCTTTTAAATCCATTTTTTTCAGTATTCAGTCGCAGTATTCAGTCGCAGTTTATGTTCACTGTGACTGAGACTGTAAACTAATTCAACTCACTCTTAATCCAATCGTACCCTTTTTCTTCCAACTCGTAGGCGAGTTCTTTTCCGCCTGACTTTACGATTTTTCCGTCCATTAAAACGTGAACGAAATCGGGAATGATATAATCGAGTAAACGTTGATAATGCGTGATAACTAATACGGCGTTGTTTTCGTTTTTCAACTTATTTACACCATTCGCCACGATACGTAAAGCATCGATATCCAAACCTGAATCGGTTTCGTCTAGAATGGCAATTTTAGGTTCTAACATCGCCATTTGAAAGATTTCGTTGCGCTTTTTTTCACCGCCCGAAAAACCTTCGTTTAATGAGCGCGATAAAAACTTACGGTCGATTTCTAACAATTCTGATTTTTCACGAATTAATTTCAGCATTTCGTTGGCTGGCATTTCGTCTTTTCCGTTGGCTTTTCGGGTTTCGTTGATGGCTGTTTTCATAAAGTTGGTCACTGAAACACCCGGAATTTCAACTGGATATTGAAACGACAGGAAAACGCCCTTGTGTGCTCGTTCTTCTGGAGCCAATTCTGAAATATCTTCGCCATCCAAAAAGATTTCACCTTCGGTTACTTCGTAGTTTTCGTTTCCAGCAATAATCGACGAAAGTGTCGATTTTCCAGCGCCATTCGGACCCATAATCGCATGTACTTCACCCGCTTTGATTTCGAGGTTAATACCTTTAAGTATTTCTTTGTCTTCTACGGAAGCATGTAAGTTTTTGATTGTTAACATAATTAATCTGGAAATTTGATAATTTGGAAATTTGATGATGATAACAATCTCTTTTCCAATTCTATTTTTTGCTTTTTCGTTTTTACTATTTATTAAGTCATTGTGAAAATTATTTTCAAATCTTCAAATTGACACATTTTCAAATTAACCAACGGAACCTTCCAATGAAATTTCTAATAATTTTTGCGCTTCTACAGCAAATTCCATAGGTAATTTATTCAAAACGTCTTTACTGAAACCATTCACAATCAATGCAATAGCTTTTTCGGTTGGAATGCCGCGTTGGTTACAATAAAACACTTGGTCTTCTCCGATTTTAGACGTTGTGGCTTCGTGTTCGATTTTTGCGGAAGCGTTTTTGCTTTCGATGTACGGAAACGTGTGCGCGCCACAATGATTTCCCATGAGCAAACTGTCGCATTGCGAGAAATTACGTGCATTTTCGGCACGAGCACCAATTTGCACCAAACCACGGTAACTGTTTTGTGATTTTCCAGCCGAAATTCCCTTGGAGATAATAGTCGATTTGGTGTTTTTGCCCAAATGAATCATTTTGGTTCCTGTGTCGGCTTGTTGGAAATTGTTGGTCACCGCAATCGAGTAAAATTCACCAACAGAATTGTCGCCTTTTAACACACACGACGGATATTTCCAAGTTACAGCTGAGCCTGTTTCTACTTGTGTCCACGAAATTTTAGCATTTTTTTCGCACAAACCTCTTTTGGTCACAAAATTATAGACTCCGCCTTTTCCTTCTTTGTTGCCTGGATACCAGTTTTGAACGGTAGAATATTTGATTTCAGCATCGTCCAAAGCAATCAATTCCACTACAGCGGCGTGCAATTGGTTTTCGTCTCTACTTGGCGCTGTACAACCTTCCAAATAGGAAACATAACTACCTTCGTCTGCAATCACTAAGGTACGCTCAAATTGCCCTGTTCCTGCTTGATTGATTCGGAAATACGTGGATAATTCCATTGGACATTTTACGCCTTTTGGAATGTAACAAAAACTTCCGTCAGAGAAAACAGCTGAGTTCAATGCCGCGTAAAAATTATCTCTTTGAGGCACCACAGTTCCTAAATATTTTCGAACCAATTCAGGATGTTCTTTTATCGCTTCTGATATTGGGCAAAAGATAATTCCTTTTTCAGACAATGTTTTTTTGAAAGTGGTAGCTACCGAAACTGAGTCGACCACAATATCCATCGCCACGTTATTCATCATTTTTTGTTCATCGACAGAAATTCCGAGTTTTTTGTACATCGCCAATAATTCTGGGTCAACATCATCCAAGGTTTTGTTAGGATCGGCTTTTTTGGGAGCTGAATAATACGAAATTGCCTGAAAATCAGGTTTGTCGTAGTGTACGTTAGCCCACTCTGGTTCGGTCATTTCGGTCCATGCACGAAACGCTTCCAAACGCCATTCGGTCATCCACTCAGGTTCTTCCTTCTTTTGTGAAATTGCACGAACAATATCTTCATTCAAACCCACAGGAAACGTTTCCGATTCTATGTCGGTGTAAAATCCGTATTCGTACTCTTTATTTTCCAACTCAACTTTTAAGTCGTCTTCTGTATATTTTGCCATTTATTTAAGTCATAAAGTTTGAAAGTCTAAAGTCAAGGTCAAAAACTAATTCTTTCGCCTTTTGGCTTTTGACATTCGACTACAATGAAAAACTTTCTCCGCATCCACAAGTTCTACTTGCATTTGGGTTATTAAACACAAATCCTTTACCATTCAATCCGCCAGAGAATTCTAAAATAGTTCCAGCTAAATAGAGGAATGATTTTTTTTCAACGGCAATTTTCACATGATTGTCTTCAAAAACTTTATCGTTTTCACCGAGTTCTTTGTCGAATTTTAGTTCGTATGATAAACCTGAACAACCGCCAGATTTTACGCCTACTCGAACATAATCTTTGGTAGCGTCAAAACCGTCATCTTTCATCATTTCGATGATTTTTTTGCTTGCTGTATCAGAAACTTTGATCATAGCTTATTTTGATTTTGTCTAAATTAACGGCAAAGTTAGTACAATTATCTATTTTATCAACAAACACTAACATTTTTATAACTAATGTTGGGATAGAAAAAATTGATTTTAAGCAAAGAAAAGAAAGAGATTTAGTAATTTGCGGACATAATTAAATAGAAATTTTATATGAAACTTTATCCAATAGAAGCTGGAAACTTTAAACTTGATGGCGGTGCGATGTTTGGCGTTGTTCCTAAAACCATTTGGAGCAAAACCAATCCAGCCGACGAAAATAATATGATTGATATTGCGGCGCGTTGTCTTTTGATTGAAAATGGCAATCGGTTAACACTTATTGACACTGGAATGGGCAACAAACAATCGGAGAAATTTTTTAGTTATTATTCGCTTTGGGGTGATCATTCGTTGGATAAATCGTTGGCCAAATTTGGTTTTCATCGCGATGATGTGACCGATGTTTTTATGACGCATTTGCACTTTGATCATTGCGGTGGAAGCGTGAATTGGAATGCCGATAAAACAGGTTATGAAGTCGCTTTTAAAAATGCCAAATTTTGGACGAATGAAAACCATTGGGAATGGGCAACTAAACCTAATTCAAGAGAAAAAGCTTCGTTTTTGCATGAGAATTTAATTCCGATGCAAGAAAGCGGACAACTCAAATTTGTTCAAAGACCAGAAGGCGATTTTGGTTTTTCTGAAGAGTTAGGTTTTGGCATTTTCTACGCCGATGGTCATACCGAAAAACAAATGTTGCCACACATTCAATACCAAGATAAAACCATTGTTTTTTGTGGTGATTTATTGGCTACAGCTGGTCATATTCCGATTCCGTATGTAATGGGTTACGATACGCGACCTTTGTTGACTTTGGGTGAAAAAACCAAATTCATGAACGCTGCGGCCGATAACAATTACTATTTAGTGTTAGAACATGATGCTCACAATCAAATCATTACTGTAGAAAACACCGAAAAAGGAGTGCGTTTGAAAGAAGTGTTTCGTTGTGAAGATATTTTTTAAAAAACCCTCTAAATAAGAGAGTATTAAGCACTTTATTCATCGGAATAAAGTGCTTTTTTGTTCACAGAAAAATCTAAATTCTTGTTAAACTTTTAATTGATATATCAACAATTGATAAATCATTTTTAGTTTTGTTCAAAATTCTTGTAATGGAACATTTAAATAACGTCATTTTTTATCAAATCGAACAAGCGATTAAAACGTATCGCATGTATGCTCAAAAACAAATCAAATCGAAAGGATTGAAAATTACCATCGATCAATGGTTGGTTTTGAAAAGTTTGAAAGAAAATCCCAATTTAAATCAGGCAGAATTAGCTGAAAAAGTGTTTAAAGATAATGCATCAATTACCAGAATCATCGATTTATTGGTAAAATCGGGTTATGTTGAGCGCGAAATTAATCCCAATGATCGCCGTAAATTCAATCTCAATATCACATCCATTGGAAATAAAATACTGACAGAGACCCATACCATAGTGTTACAAAATCGTAAAACCGCGTTAAATGGTGTCGCTGAAAAGGACATACAAGTCTTGAGCGAAACGTTACAAAAAATCACAAGCAATTGTAAATAATCATCACAAAATCATCAATCAAAATCAATCATCATGATACGAATTATTTTTTGGATTTCATTTTTCATCGCTGTCATTTTGCCTACTTTTTTGTTCGGACAAAATGCTGAAAACGATAAAGTTACTATTTCAGGAAATTTGCTTTCAGAGCAAAATGAAAAGCTTGCCTTCGCCGAAGTTTATCTATTTGAAAATGCTACTGCTACTTTAATTAAAACCGAATTGACCGACAACAATGGCGCATTTGTTTTTACCTCCATTCCGAAAGGAAATTATGAATTAAAAACCAATTTAAAAGAAGAAATAATTACCCTTTCAACTATAGAAGCCTTTGCTAATGCTAATTTGGGAAATCTTTTAGTTAAAAAAACTTCCGAGCAACTCAAAGAAGTGGTCGTTGAAAAAAAGAAAGCTTTTATTGAACGAAAACTCGACAAGTTGGTTGTTAATGTTGAAAACAGCATTGCTTCAGCGGGAAACAATGTGTTGGACGTTTTACAGCGTTCTCCTGGCGTGATGGTCAACGAAGATAGCGGCATCAACTTGAAAGGAAAATCAGGAGTTGTTATCATGATTGATGGAAAACCAACGCCGCTTTCAGGAACTGACTTAATTGCTTATTTAAAAAGTGTTCCGGCAAATAACATCCAAGCCATTGAAATTATATCCAATCCTTCAGCAAAATTCGATGCTGCAGGTAATGCTGGTATAATCAACATCAAATTTAAAAAAGACCAACGCCAAGGCTTCAACGGAACGGCTACAATTTCTTATGGACAAGGTTTTTATGAAAAACCATCTTTCAACAGCAACCTGAATTACCGCAATAAAAAGTGGAATTTTTTTGGAAGTTATTCTTTTTCAAAACCCAAAAACCTGACGCATTTTTTTATCAACCGAAAGTTCTTTGATGAAAACAGAAACCTGACGTCTACATTTGAGCAAAATTCGTTTACAAAACAACCGCTTAGGAGTCACAATACGCGTTTTGGTGTTGATTTTTATTCTTCTGAAAAAACGGTAATTGGCGTTTTATTCAACGGCAATTGGAATAGTTCAGGTCGTGATGGAAATACCAAGGCAACAATTACCAAGGCTGATGGTCAATTAGATTATACTACAAAAACCGCTATTTTGTTGGATGAAATTCGCTTCAATGGATTTGTGAATTTGAATTTTAAACACGCCTTCAATACAAGCGGAAAAGAACTTACAGCCGATATCGATTACGGAACATTTGATGCAAATTCGGATCAAAACATCCGAAATATAAATGCAAATCCAGATGGATCAACCATTTCTGATTCTAAAATAGTAACCAACCAAACTGGAACAATCAAAGTGCAATCGATAAAAGCCGATTATGGTCATCCATTTTCAGAGAAAACAAAATTAGAAATGGGTTTTAAGAGCAGTTGGGTAAGCTCTGATAACGATGTTCAGTTTTTTGATGTAATTAACAATCAAAATGTCTTGGACAATTCTCGTTCCAATCATTTCATTTATGAAGAAAACATCAACGCTTTGTACGCCAATTTTTCGAAAAGCTATGAAAAATGGGATTTTCAAGGAGGCTTACGAATGGAACACACCAATACCAATGGCGAACAAATTACAACCAACGAAACTTTTTCTAGAAACTACATCAATTGGTTTCCCAACATTGTAATCAATCGTAATTTATCGGAAAATAATGCGTTGTCATTTACCTATGCCAAACGAATTGATCGCCCAACTTACCGACAATTAAATCCTTTTAAAATTTTTGTTGATTCGTATACTTATGTGGTTGGTGATCCAACTTTAAATTCGGTGATTACGCATCTTTTTGAATTGAATCACACTATCAAAGGAAAATACGTAACAACATTGAGTTACAGCATAAGCAAAGAAAGCATTACGGATATTTTTGTCCAAGATGATGTAACCAAAATTTCTTATCAAGTTCCTGCCAACATTCAAGATTTTGAGCAATATAATTTGGGGATTTATGTGCCGTTTTCTTATAAAAAAATACTCAACTCAACTTTGTCGGGCTCGGTTTACTATAATAAATATGCAAGCCCATTGCAAGGTGGAAATTTGCAGCAAACATTTACTTCTTGGGACATGAACCTCAGCAATACTTTTACCGTAGGAAAAGGTTGGACTGCAGAATTGAATGGTTATTACCAAAGTAAAATGGTTTGGGGATTGTTTTACATCAAAAATTTAGCCCAAGTAACGGCTGGCATTCAACGCACTTCAAAAGATAAAAATTCGACTTTAAAACTTTCTATTAGCGATATTTTTCGCACCAATCACATTGCTGTAGAAGTTGATTACCAAAACCAAGATTTTTTCACTGATCGCACTTGGGACTCAAGAGTAGCAACTGTTTCATACACCTATCGTTTCGGTAAAAATACAGTTGCAAAAGTTCGCCAACGAAGCACGGGTGTTGAAGATGAAAAAAGAAGAGCGGGATAACTTTTTGTAAAATGATAAAATAAAGTTAATAAAATCCATTTGAATAACTGAAACTTAGTATTTTTGAACCTTAAAATTTAGAACAATGAAATTAATAAAACCAATTGTAACTACATCTATTGTTGCTCTTTTACTTACTAGCTGTAGCCCAAAAGTAGCTCCATTTATTACTACAGACCCAGCCAATATTGACAAAACATTAGTAAAAACAACACCACTAAAAGACGAAGATTTAAAACGTTGGAGTCATTTAGATATGGCGAAGGATACTGTGCCTGGTATGAGTGTTGATTTGGCCTATGCTACCGTTTTGAAAGGAAAAAAAGGAACCAAAGTTATTGTTGGGGTGATTGATTCTGGAGTTGATATTGATCATGAAGATTTAAAATCGAAAATTTGGGTCAATAAAAAAGAAATTCCTGGCAACAAAAAAGACGATGACAACAATGGTTATGTTGATGATATTAATGGTTGGAATTTCCTAGGTGATGCGAATGACGAAAACTTAGAATTAACACGTATCGTTAAAAAAGGCGACACTAATTCGCCTGATTACCAAGCTGCTAAAGCCGAATTAGATGCTAAATTGGCGCAAATAAATCAACAAAAACCACAAGTTGATATGATTGCAAAAGCAGATCAAGATATGCGCCAGTATTTGAAAAAAGAAAAATATACTTTGGCCGATTTGAAAACCGTGAACACAACTGATGCTGAATTAAGCAAAAGTAAAATGATCATGACTCAAATTGCTACGCAAGCTGGCGAAGGTTTTCAAGATGAAATAAACAGTTACATCACTTACATTTATGATAATTTAAACTATAACTTAAACGTAAATTTTGATGGCCGAAAATTAGTTGGTGATAACCCTAATGACATCAATGATAAAAAATACGGAAATGGCAATGTAAAAGGTCCGGATGTAACTGATGGCGAGCACGGAACTCACGTGTCTGGAATTATTGCTCAAGTTCGTGGCAACAAAAAAGGAGGCGATGGTGTTACTGATAACAACATCCAAATCATGGCTTTAAGAGCGGTTCCTAATGGCGACGAATACGACAAAGACATTGCTTTAGCTATTCGTTATGCTGTAGATAACGGTGCCAAAGTAATTAACGGAAGTTTTGGTAAAGATTATTCTCCTAACAAAGAGTGGGTTTTTGACGCTATTCAATACGCAGCCAGTAAAGACGTTTTATTTGTTCATGCTTCTGGAAATGATGGGAAAAACATCGATGTGGAGCCTAATTTTCCCAACGACTCTAAAGACAAAATAACTGAAATTTCAGATAATGTACTGACAATTGGCGCTTTAAACAATACTTGTGGCGCTAAAATTGTAGCTCCTTTTTCAAACTTCGGAAAAGTAAATGTCGATGTTTTTTCTCCTGGAATGGAAATTTATGCAACTGTTCCCAACAACAAATACAAAATGGAACAAGGAACTTCAATGGCTTCTCCTAATGTGGCTGGAGTTGCTGCTTTAATTCGCGCTTACTATCCTAACTTAACTGCTTCTCAAGTAAAACACATTATTATGGATTCGGGAACACCAATCAATTATAACGTTACTGTAGGTGAAGAACGCAAAACAATGCCTTTTTCGGAGACTTGTGTTTCTGGAAAAATTGTAAATGCTTACAATGCCTTGTTGATGGCAGAACAAATGTCAAAAAAATAAAAAGAAATTAAAGAAGGGCAAAATTGTCCTTCTTTTTTGTTTAACTTATTGTTCATGAAATACCTTTTTCTGATTCTCGTTTTCTTTGGTAATTTTACTCTTTTTGCTCAAAATTCAAATTATTGGCAGCAACATATTGACTATAAAATGGAGGTATCAATTGACGTAAAGTCTTATCAATACCAAGGAAAACAAGAGTTGGTTTATACAAACAATTCTTCTGATACGTTGAAAAAAGTGTATTATCATTTATTCAACAATGCTTTTCAACCCGGAAGCGAAATGGACATGCGTTTGCAATCCATCAAAGATCCAGATGGTAGAATGTTTACCAAGTTAAAAGAAAGCGACGAAAAAAAGCAAAGCAGAATTGCGAATTTGAAACCAGACGAAATAGGATATTTACATATTACAAACTTCAAACAAGATGGCGTAACGGCAATTGCTAAAGAAGTAGAAACCATTTTAGAAGTTACCTTAAACCAGCCATTGTTACCCGGAAAATCAACACTTTTGTCGTTAGATTTCAATGGTCAAGTTCCGGTTCAAATTCGTCGTTCGGGTCGAAATAATAAAGAAGGCGTTGCGCTTTCTATGAGCCAATGGTATCCAAAAATGGCCGAATTTGATTTTGAAGGCTGGCACGCCGATCCTTATATTTCAAGAGAATTTCATGGTGTTTGGGGCAATTTTGATGTGAAAATTACCATCGATAAAAACTACGTTTTGGGAGGAACAGGCTATCTACAAAACGGAAATGAAATTGGGTACAATTACCAAGATGAAGGTGTAAAAGTAAGTATCCCACGCAAACAAAAAACATTGACTTGGCATTTCAAAGCACCAATGGTACACGATTTTACTTGGGCAGCCGACAAAGATTATTTGCACGATATTGTTCAAGTTCCCAACGGAGCCAAATTGCATTTTCTGTATAAAAACAAAAAAGAAATCATTGAAAACTGGAAAAAAGCTCAACAAAAAACAGTCGAAATGATGCAATTTTACAATTCTTTTGTTGGTAAATATCCTTATGATCAATATTCTGTAATTCAAGGTGGCGATGGCGGAATGGAATATGCGATGTGCACACTCATTTTAGGCGAAGGAACTTACGAGGGATTAATTGGCGTAATTGCCCACGAAATGGGACATTCGTGGTTTCAGCACATTTTAGCCAGCAACGAAAGCAAACATCCATGGATGGACGAAGGTTTTACCACTTTTATTGAAGATACTGTCATTTATGAATTGTCGGAGAAAAAAGGAGAAAATCCAATCGTAAGTTCGTATAAAGCGTATGTTGGTTTGGCTAATTCTGGTGATGAACAACCACTTTCAACGCATGCTGATCGCTACGATAGAAATAAATTATACAGCACAGCTTCGTACATCAAAGGCGAATTGTTTTTAACTCAATTGGAATACCTTATTGGAAGGGAAAATCTACTAAAAACCATCAAACGTTTTTACCATGATTTCAAATTTAAACATCCAACGCCTAATGACATCAAACGAACAGCAGAACGTGTTTCAGGCGCTAATTTAGATTGGTATTTGACTGATTGGACACAAACTACCAACACGATTGATTATGCTATTAAAGAAGTGCAAAGCGCTACTGATGGAATACAAAAAACAAGCGTTTCTTTGGAACGAATTGGTAGAACTCCAATGCCAATAGACGTTTTAGTCGAATATACTGATGGAACTCAAGAAACCTTTTACATTCCGTTGCGATTGATGAGTTTTCAAAAAGAAAATCCAACACCTACTATCAAAAGAACGGTTTTGAGTGATTGGACTTGGGGAAATCCGAATTACTTTTTTGAAATTCCAAGATCTAAAACAGTCATCAAAAAAATCACTTTAGATCCAAGTGGTTTGATGGCTGATGTGAAGAAGGAAAATAATTCGTACGAGATCAAGTAATTTATTGGTTTAAAATGGTTTCCAACGGCAAATGATCGCTGATGTTTTTGCCATAATAAGCCATCACAATTTGTCCGCTTTCATCGATTAAAAAATCAGCTGGAATTCGGCTCATATTGCCGTCTCTTTTCAGATTTTTGCCTTTTACCAACACTTTGCCTTCTTTCAAATTGTGTTTGGTTTTTTTATCAAACATTGAGCCAACCATGCGCCAAAATGATCGTTTTACACCATATTTTTTGTACAATTCCAATGATGGATCACCTACAATCGGAAAAGGAACTTCGGTTTCTTTTAAATAATCTTGTAATGTTGGATTACTTGATTCAAAAACCGCAATAAAAACATAGCCTTTGGCCTGAATTGCTTCGTAATTCTGAATGATTTCGTTCATCCGAAAATTACAAACTGGGCAACTAGCATAGCGGAAAAAAGCCAGGAAAACCTTCTTTCCGCGGTAGTTTTCAAGCTGAATTGTTTCGCCTTTTGCATCAACAACAGTAAAAGTTGGTGCATTATTTCCTTTCTTGAGTTGCTGAGCCATTCCTAAAGAAAAGAAACTTATCGTAACGAAAAATAAAAAACGATGTAGTATTGCCATAGTTACAAAACTCTGATTGTCAAATTATATTGTTGGCTATAAAAAAACGCCAAACTTTCATTTGGCGTTTCATTTTTATAACAGTTTCACTTCGGTGATTTCGTTGTAAATTTTGTAGGCTTTTGTTTTGGGATCAAAAAACTCTTGTTCGCGGTAGAACACTTCAATTTTATCTCCTTTTACAATTTTGCCTTTGATTAGTAAAGCATCGCCTTCAAACGAAAACAACCAAATAAACTCTCTTTTTGTATTGGTTTCGTCGGTTATAGTTATCGTATTGAACTCAACTGCTGTCATCGCTTCAAAAGTACCTTTGTGCGACGATTCGATGATTTCCTCTTCAACAACTTCTTCAACAACTTCTTGGTCTTCTGAAAGTATATTGGAAAACACTTTTGGGCAAATCAACGCCATTTCAACACCTACATTTTCAGCAATTTTTTCAATGTTAGCCGATTTCTTGTCTGGATTGTAACCAATTACTTTTTTCTCTTTATCGTTCAACATATTCAATGCTTCAAAAATACAAACCCCTAAATCGGTTTCAGACAGTTTTTCGGCTCCTTTGTTGGTTGAACATTCACAGGTTAATGCGGCCAATTTTTTGTAAACCGCTTCTTTTTTTTGAGCCATTAGTACAACAGGTAGTAATAATAGCAATAGCATTTTTTTCATTAGACTAAGAATTAAATCAGCTTTTAAGCTGGTGTTTATTATTTTCTGCTAATATAAAATTAATGTTGATAAAGTGTTTAATTAACTGCCTTTTTATTCTCTTTTTTTATGGAATAGAATTTGTAGTTTTACATCGCATTAAAATTTATTTGAAATGAAATCATTGTATTTATTCGTTTTACTTGCTTTTTTGGGATTCGGTTCAACTAAGCTTCAAGCGCAAACTATAACCATGCGAACAAGTAGTATAAGCGTTACTGAAAAAAATGAAAAAGGAGTTTGGAACAAATGGTCGGAATTTGTTGACGCCGATTTAGTGATTACTATCGATGGTAAAAAAAATCGAATTGTGGTAAATTCTCCTGATATTCAGGTTTTTACAATAACTGCTTATGGTGAAAAAACCGAAAACGATGATCAAAAAATTGTTCCTTTTGAATGTGTTGACAACAACGGCTCTAAATGCAACATTTTTGTTATCACTCACAAAAAAGAAAACAACAGAATGCAGTTTTACATCAATTATGCTGAAGTAAAATTCGTTTACAACATCTACAACTAAGCCCAATAATGGATTTCTCTTTTTCTAAAGACGAAAAATTAAAAAGCAAAAAGGTAATTGACTCGCTTTTTTCCAATGGGAAATCCGTTGCTAAATATCCGTTGCGATTGGTTTACATTGAAGCTCCTGAAGAACAAAATGTTCCTTTAAAAATGGGCGTTTCAGTATCTAAAAAACATTTTAAACATGCGGTTGATCGCAATTATTTCAAACGTGTTTTACGTGAATGTTATCGTTTGAATAAAAACCTTCTAATTCAGAACCTCAACAAAAAATACTCGGCTATGTTTTTTTACCAAACTAGTGACCGGCTGAGTTATCAGGAAATCAACGATAAAACGATACAACTTTTTGACAAATTCATTGCAACTGAAAACGAAAATAAAAACAAATAGATAATAATCCGTTCTGTTTTGTCGTTGTTGAGTTATAAATCAGTCTGTTATGAAACCTTTTTTTGCTTTTCTTTCCCTTGTATTATTGTTGGTTTGTTGTAAAGAAGTAGAACGCGATTCGTCTTCTTATGATACTGTTGCTCTGTCACTTCCGGACAAAAAAATGTATAAAGAAAAATCGGATTATGGTCAAGAAGTCAATGCTGTAGCTTCAGAAGTAGTTGAAGAAGTGGTTGATGCAGCAACGCCTCCAGTTAATTCGATTGAAAAAATAGATCAAAAAATTATCAAAACCGGAAATCTACGTTTTGAAACTTCTGATATGGAAGAAACTTTTGTTGAGCTTCAGCATTTAATAAAAAAGCACAAAGCAATAGTGCAAAATGATTCCGAAGAAAAAACCAATAATACGGTTAATCGTTACTTGACACTTCGAATTCCTAATCAAAATTTCGACAGTTTTATTACAGAATTATCAAGTGGTGTTCACTATTTTGATTTAAAAAACATTTCTGTAGATGATGTTACAGAAGAATACATCGATGTTGCTTCACGAATTAAAACCAAAAAAGCACTAGAAGAACGTTATTTGGAGCTATTGAAAAAAGCCAACAAAGTCTCTGAAATGCTAGAAATTGAACGTGAATTAGCCTCAATTAGAGAAGAAATTGAAGCCAAAGAAGGGCGTTTAAAATACATTCAGAATAGCGTTTCAATGAGTACGATTAACGTCGAATTTTATAAGGTAATGGAGCGTAAAGTTGGCGCAAGTGTTTCGTTTGGTACAAAATTTGTCAATGCATTAAAATCAGGTTTCAACGGAATTTCAACTTTCTTCCTTTGGGTAATCGAAGTGTGGCCTTTTATTATTATTTTAGTGGCCTTGATTTTCTATATAAGAAAACGATTTAAGAAAAAAAACAGCAATAAAAATGTGGATAAAGGTTAAAAAACGATACATAATTACTTCAGTAGCTTCAGCTTTTTTATTTGTTGGTGTGAGTTTCAAAGACGACTTTTTTGAAGTTGCCAAACAAATAGAAATCTTCACAACATTGTTTAAAACGGTAAACCAAAATTATGTCGACCAAGTTTCGCCGCCCGAATTAATGGACAAAGCCATCAAAAGTATGTTGGCCGACTTGGATCCGTATACCAACTATTTTAACGAGCAAGATGTTGTTAAATTCAAAATCAACAATACAGGCGAATACACCGGAATTGGCGCGATGATTACTCGAAAAGACGACAAATTAATTATAGTTGAACCTTACAAAGGTTTTCCTGCAGATAAAGCCGGATTGAAAGCGGGCGACGAAATCATTCAAATTGGTGATGTGTTATTGGCTGATTTTAAAGATGATGCATCGCAATTGCTCAAAGGCGCTAAAAATACCAAAGTAGACCTCAAATACTTGCGTCAAGGAAAAACCCTTTCTACTCAATTGGTTTTGGATGAAGTAGAAGTAAAAGCCGTTCCGTTTTTCTCTAAAATTGACGATAAAACAGGTTACATTGTGCTTTCAAAATTCAATCGAAAAACTACACAAGAAACCAAAGAAGCATTAGAAAAATTAAAAGCCGATGGCGCGACTCAAATCATCTTAGATTTACGTGGAAATCCTGGTGGATTGCTGAATGAAGCGATTAACGTGTGTAATTTATTTGTTCCTAAAGGCGAAATTATCGTAACTACAAAATCGAAAAACGAAAAACACAACAATGTGTACAAAACCAGTCGCGAACCAATTGACACCGAAATTCCGTTGGCAATCATTGTAGACGGAAAAAGTGCTTCAGCTTCTGAAATCGTCTCGGGAGCGTTGCAAGATTTGGATCGAGCAGTTATTTTGGGTAGCCGAAGTTTTGGGAAAGGTTTGGTACAACGACCCTTTGACATGACTTACGGAACGCAAGTAAAAGTAACCATTTCAAGATATTATACGCCAGCCGGAAGATGTATTCAAGCATTGGATTATGCGCACAAAGACAGCGAAGGTAAAGCCATTAAACACGATTTAACAAAAGTCAATGCATTCAAAACTAAAAAAGGAAGAACAGTTTATGATGGTGGAGGTATTTTGCCGGATATTGAAATTGCAGAAACCAAAACCAGTCCAATTGCAGAAGCTTTGAATCGCAACGACGGCATTTTTAAATACGCTACGTATTATTATTTTAAAAACCCAAATTTAGGCGATAAAATTCCGACAATTTCTGATGCGGATTATGCTGATTTTAAAGCTTTTCTGAAAAGAGAAAAAATTAGTTTTGATACTGAAACTGAAGTCGCACTCAAAAACACTTTGGAAAAAGCCAAAAAAGAAAACATCGATCAAACCATTGCTACCGAATACCAACAATTGCTTGTTGCTTTACAAAAAAGCGAGGAAATGCTTTTGGATAAAAACAGAAAAGAAATAGCCAAATTAATTCAAGATGAATTGATTAAACGCTACCAATACAAAGAAGGTTTGTACCAATATTATACCAAAAGCAACGTTGAAATTGCAAGAGCTGTTTCGTTGTTCAACAATAAAGCTGAGTACAATAAAATACTGAAAATATAATGTTGAAATTCATTAAGATTATCCCGTTTTTTCTAGTAAGTTTTCTTTATGCACAAGAGGAAATTGTACAAAGTGTTTATTTCGAATTTGATAAGTTTTCGTTGGATGACAAGCAAGCCAATGAAGTCATTGAATTCATTCGAAAAACGGATTCAACTCGTATTGAATCGATTCAAATTTTTGGCTACACTGATGATATTGGTAAAGATGCTTATAACTTTAAGCTTTCGACCAACAGAGCCACGACCATTCAAAATAAATTGATTGAAAACGGCATCAAAAACAAAATTATTGTTACCATAGAAGGGAAAGGACGTATTTTGATTGATGATGATATTGTAGAAAATTTGCCGGAAAAACGTTCCAAAAACCGGCGTGTTGACGTGGTGTTGAACTTAAAACCATTACCAAAAATTGAAATTCCTGGCTTTTACAACATGGTGCAAAAAAACCATATTGTAGGCGATCATATTTACCTTGACAATATTCATTTTGAAAAAGGAAGCAGTAAATTGACTACCAAATCAAAAAATGAGTTGGACAAAGTAGCACTGCTAGTGCATCGTTACAAAAATTTACAATTTGAAATTCAAGGCCATGTGTGTTGTACGCCTCCTTACCAAAAAGAAGCCATTGACAAAGACACTAAAAAAAGACAATTATCTACCAACCGAGCACAATCGGTTTACAAGTATTTGCTATTTCGAAAAGTGCCTAAAAGTCGAATGACTTTCAAAGGATATGGTAACACTGTTCCTTTAGGAAAAGGATCTGAATACGACCGAAGAGTAGAATTAGTGATTACGAAAATTTAGTTTCTTTTCATTTCAATGTGCGGAATATCGTCTTCCAAGTACATCTCGCTGGTTGGCACAAATCCGTGGCTTTGGTAAAATTTTTTCAAGTACAATTGTGCAGAAATGGTAATTTTAGTTTCGCCAAATTTTTCTTTTATTGCATTTATCGCGTGGTACATTAAATCGTGACCCAACTTCAATTCGCGATGCGAAGGTTTTACGATGACTCTTCCTATTGAAGCTTGTTCAAAATAATCATTCGGTTGGAACATTCGGGCATAAGCCACCAAAATTCCATCTAATTCGCCCAACAAATGAATTGCTTTTTCGTCCTTACCATCAATATCTTGATAAACGCAGTTTTGCTCCACTACAAAGACTTCGCTTCGCAATTGCAACAAAGAATATAGCTCGAGGGTAGAAAGCTCGTTAAAACGCTTTATTTGCCATTTTACAGTCAACATGATTACTGGAATTTTATCGTTTTAATAATCGCTTCCAATTCAAGCATAAAATCTCTTTTTCCTTTGAATGGAGCGTAACAAAATCCTTCTAAAACCAAAACTCTTTTCTTTTTTTTGTCAATAAAAGCATAATTAACAAATGGTCCCGACATAAAATCGTATCGCAAATTCCAAGTTCCTTTGGTTTCATAAGCCAAGGCATCCGATAAGGCCATTTTGTCTAAATACGGCGTAAAATCGGTTTCGGTAATCATTTTGCTGCGTTTTTTACTTCCGTGTATGTAGATACTTCCGATAGAATCTCTAACTTTTACAATCGAATTAATAATGTTTGTTGTGTCTTTCAGTCGATTGTAAGGCAATTGATATGTAATCAAACTCAGGTTTCCTCCATCGATTTCTTTTTTTAACCATAAGAATTTTTTCCCTTTTAAAACGGTTTTGTACTTCACCGGAACTTTTAAATCAATGCCAAATTGTTCGTTTACATCATTTTCGCCATTTTTATTGACATAAATTTGACTTTGGTAAGCTTTGATTTCCGAATCGCGAATGGTTTTGCTGATGAATTGTGCTTTGTTTTCTATCGAATCTATCAAATCTTTGAGTGTTCTGCCTGAAAATCTAACAATAATTTGTCGGTTAGAAGGTTCGGTCTCTTTGATGCTAAAATCGTTTTTAGCCTCTTTCATAACTACAATTATATTGCGGCTTTTGGCGATGAATCCGTCTAAAAGTTTGACAGGATATTGATTTAAGGTAAAAAGTGGTTCTTCGTCTTGCAAACCAATAACGGGTGAAGCAAATTTATTTCGAATTGAATCGCCTACTTCACCATTCCAAAGTTGATCGTCAATAATGACTGAAACCGAATTGACTTTGCCCAAGGTTTCGAAAGCCGTGTTTTTTCGCTCCTCAATACAAGAAGAGAAGAGAAAAGGAAAAAAGACTAATAAAAAAAGGGTTTTATTCATATCGAAATAAAACCCAAATTTAATGAAGATTTTGAATTTATCCACCTATTTTTAATTTCATTCCAGGTTTGATACTTTCATCTTTTATATTGTTCCATTTTTTGATGTCAGCAATGCTAACTCCAGGAAATTTTTGAGAAATACTGTACAATGAATCGCCTCGTTTTACGTAATACAAATTGGCTTTTTCACTATTTTTCGCAACAGCATTGTCTTTTTTGTTTTTAGCGTTTTTGTCTGCGATGGCAACTTCGGTTTTAGCTACGATAAGTGTTTCTCCTAATTTGATGTTGTTGCCTTCAATCGAATTCCACTCTCTTAAATTCTCGATAGTTGTGTTGTTCTTTCTAGCAATTGAACCTAAATTGTCGCCTTTTTGAACTGTATATTCTTTTGTTTTGGTTTCAACAGCAGCAACCGTAGAGGTAGAATCAACAAGGCTTTTATTAGAGATAATAATCTGACTTCCTAATTTTACATTGTTATCAAAAAGATTATTCCACTCTTTTAATTGTTGAACCGTTACGTTGTGTTTGCGGGCAATTGAACTTAAATTATCGCCTTTGATAACCACGTAATAACCTTCATGTTCTTCTTTCGACAAGTTATTTTCCTCAGAATTTACAGTTTCTGTTTTAACTGATTTTGGCTCGTTTACAACATAGGCTTCTTTGGTTTCAACTGGCGATTTCACTTCTTTTTTGATAGTAGAAATCACTTTTTCATTTTTGATGATTTTTAAGCTTTTGCCTTTAGCAATATTGTTTCCGCTTAAACCATTCCATTTTTTGATATCAGCTACCGAAACATCGTATTTGCTAGCTATAGCAGTCAAATTATCGCCGCTAACTACTTTATGAAATTTGGTAACGTCTTTGTAAGTCACCACTTTTTCGGTTTTGAAAACTTTGTCTGCTTTTGGCTCGACCGTTTTGACTTCAGCAACCTTGGTCTCAGCAATTGCAATTGGTTCTTTTGTTTTAGCTACAACCGAATCGTTGGAAGCAATTGCTTCTTTGGATTCACTGGTTTCTATTTTTTCAAACGAATAAATCTTTAAATTTCTGCCTAATGGCGCGCTATTGCTACGTAAACCATTCCATTTTTTCAAGTCATCAATATTGACGTTGTATTTTTTGGAAATCATTGTAAGGTTTTCACCGCGTCTGATTTTATGGTATTTTACCCTTGATGCTAATTCGTTTCCTAATGAATCTTTGGGTTTTACAAACGCCACTTCTTCCATCGGACGTTCGCGGTTTTTGGCCACATAGTCAACATAAGCATAAACCTTATCTTCATTAGAGGCAAAAACAGCAATTTTATCTTTTGGTAATTTTAAGAAATTAACTTGCCCCGTAATGTTCGGAATTTCATTGCGCTTGTACGACGGATTGAAAAACTGAATTTCGGCTTCGGAAATATCCAATAAATCCGAAATTTGTCGGAATGTAATGTGACGTTTCACCGCAATTGTATCGGTTGCAAAGTGATTTGCAATGGCTTTGTTCGGAACAATTCCGTGTTCTTTATGGTATTCAAAAATATACATCGTTGCCAAGAAAGCGGGCAAATAACCTTGTGTTTCTCTTGGTAAATACTTCTTGATGTTCCAAAAGTTTTGTTTTCCGCCCGAGCGACGAATAGCTTTGGCTACATTTCCTGGTCCGGAGTTGTATGAAGCCAACACTAAATCCCAATCGCCAAACATTTTGTACATATTGGTCATATATTGCGAAGCCGCTTCACTGGCTTTGAATGGATCACTGCGTTCGTCAACATACGAATCGATTTTGAGTCCGTATTGCTTGCCCGTATGATACATAAATTGCCACAAACCTGTTGCTCCTACACGAGAAACTGCTTTCGGATTCAAAGCTGATTCAACAATCGCTAAGTATTTGATTTCTAGCGGTATATTATTTTTAGCCAATTGCTCTTCAAACACAGGAAAATAGAATTGTGATAATCCCATCAAGCGTTCGTAGGCTTTTTTTCTGTTTTTTAAGAACGATTTGATGGTGTTTTCCAAACCAATATTGTATTCGATGTTAAAAGGCGATTTCTCGTCCATCAACTTCAAGCGTTGTTTGAGTAATTCGGTTGGTAATTCAAAATCAACGGTTTCGTCGGTATCGATTTGGCAAATGTCACTAATCATGCCATCGTACAAATCAAGCGAAGTCAATTCTTTCATCCATAAACTATCTACGCAAGTTGCCATTTCATCGCGAACAAATGTTGCTTTGATAGAGTCGAGAAAGGAAATTTTTACTTCTTTTTTTACAATCGTGTCTACTACAACTGCTGTCGCTTGTTGGGTAACAGGCGTAACTTCTTGCGCAAAAAAAGTAGAAGAAGAAAGTAGTAGTAAGTAGGTTATTTTATTTTTTATCGACATATTTATTAGTCAAATATTTAGGATTCAATATTTTATGCGTTTTTGCAAAATTAGAACTTATAACGCTAAAAAGTGTGTAAATATTGTTAAAAAAAGCAGTTAATCGATGATTGCTGCAATTCCTGGTAAAATTCTACCTTCTAACATTTCCAACATGGCGCCTCCACCAGTAGAAACGTAGCTCATTTTTTCTTCCAGACCAAACTGTTTTACAGCTGCCACAGAATCGCCACCGCCAACTAAAGAAAAGGCGCCATTTCTTGTAGCTTCAGCAATTTGTTCTCCTAAAGTAATGGTTCCATGAGCAAAGTTTTCCATTTCAAAAACACCTAATGGTCCGTTCCATAAAATGGTTTTAGAGTTCATGATTACTTCTCTGAAATTTTCCAACGATTTTGGTCCAGCGTCTAAACCTTGCCAGCCGTCTGGAATTTCACGTACATCCACAATTTGAGTGTTGGCATCGTTTGCAAAAGCATCAGCGGCCACAACATCTACTGGAATGTGAATGTGAACATTCTTTTCTTTGGCTTTGTGCAAAATTTCTAAAGCCAAATCCATTTTATCATCTTCGCAAATTGAATTTCCTGTTTTTCCACCCAATGCTTTTATGAAAGTGAACGTCATTCCTCCGCCAATGATCATGTGGTCGATTTTGTCTAAAATGTTTTCGATAACGGTGATTTTTGAAGATACTTTTGAACCACCAAGAACAGCAGTTACTGGTTTTACCGAGTTATTCAAAACACGATTTAAACTATCGATTTCTTTGGCCAACAACAATCCGAAGCATTTACTTTCTGGAAAAAATTGTGCAATTATAGTAGTTGAAGCATGCGCTCTGTGGGCTGTTCCGAAAGCATCGTTCACGTAAATATCACCTAACGAAGCCAATTCTTTAGCAAAAGCTATATCGCCCGCTTCTTCTTCGGCATAAAAACGTAAATTTTCGAGTAATAAAACTTCACCAGCTTTCAGATTTGAAGCTGTATTTTGCGCCATTTCTCCTCGGCAATCCGTAACAAATTGAACTGGTTTTCCGAGAATTTCTGCAGTGGTTTTTACAATATGTTGTAGTGAATATTTATCTTCTTTTCCTTTTGGTCGACCCAAATGCGACATCAAAATCACACTTCCACCGTCGGCCAAAATTTTATCTATGGTTGGTTTTGCTGCTTCAATTCGGTTCGTGTCAGTTACGTTAAAGTGCTCATCTAGAGGCACATTGAAGTCAACACGAATAATGGCTTTTTTATCTTTGAAATTAAAATCGTTGATTGTTTTCATCCTAGAATCAATTTTTAGTGATTGCAAAGATAGTCTTTTGTTTTTTTTATGAAAATGACAAAAGTCAGCGGTGAAAAACAGTCGCGATTCATCTTAATCATTATCGGTCAAACCAGTAATATCATTATTGACCGAAACGATGTAAAGTTTTTCTTCGTAAATGCCATTTCCTTTAGAAGCATAATAGCTAATTGCATCTTCCAATTGATCAAAACGCTCTAAATAAGCATAAGTATAATTGTTGATTTTGTTGACAAATGACTTAACAGGCACGTCTTTTAGGTTTTGCAATTTGATAAAATTTTTAGCATTTTGGGAAACCGTAAACGCTTTAGCCATAACATAAAATCCTTTTTCTTGACCTGAAATATTGAGCGTTTGTACTTCGATTAATTCTTTTTTAGCTTCTCCTTTTTTGGCTGAAAATGTTTGTTCTTTTGTTGATCTGTTTTTAGATGAGGTTGTTTGAAACAAATCGGCGTACATTTCTTTGTTTTGCTGTACTTTTCGCACGTCATAAATTTCAAGCATTTCAGCATTTGTCAAACTTGCTTGTTTCTTTACAGAGGGCTGAACTATAGATTCATCAACAATTACTGAAGCAAAAAACACAAAACATTTGTCGCTATCCGATTCGATTTTCAGAGAAATATCGGAACTATTATTGCCTAAAACCGAATTGTTCTCGTTAGGAATGGTTATTAAACAACTATCAAAACCTAAGGTGTTTTTGCTGTCAGGATAACGATTAACGGCATGTTTGTTGTCGACTGTAATCGCGCTATTGAAGAAATTATCGGGTTTGCGAATTTTATTGGTCAATGCCACAAAATCTTTGGTTGGTGATGATTTGACTGACACTTTATCTCCAGCTACTTTGTAATCGCCATCCAGCGCTGCCACAGCAACTTGTGCTTTTACTTGACCTTGCGCAACCGTTTGAAAACCAGTAAAATTTAGGTTTACCGAAGCCGAAGCAATTTCAGAAAATCCGTCGTAAGTGATGATGTTCTTTTTGGGTTTTGCGTTGTCTTCATAAACGATAAAAATTTGCCAACCCGAAGCTACGCCACCTTTTAGAGTTCCTTGAGTAGCTCTGATATTGGCCAAAGTATACACTCCAGAAGCATTGGTTAAAGCAGAAACGTTTTCTGTAATATCTGCATAAACCACATAAGGCGCTGCCTCTTTGTGCTCGGGAGAATTCAATCCGTCGAAAATTACAGTTCCAGATATACTAGTGTACTCAGCTTGATTGGGTAATTTTAATTTTACAGAATTGATGTTTTCTCTGGCGGCATCAACTGCTGTGAATTTATCTTCTTTTAATTGCTCACCGCTGTTGTATTTGTAAGTTCCTGTCCAATACAAACCTGCGTAAACAATTCTTCTGGCCGAATTCGATTCAAAAAACAACTCAGCGCTACTCGATGAGAATGTGGATTCATCTTCATCAATATCAATGTATTCAATATAAAAATCATCGTTCAACATAGCAGAACTGGTGTGATTGTAATAAGGAACGTTAGAAGAGTTGCTATAATCAACGCGATTGGTAATGTTGTTGGCCAAAATGGCTACATCACCGTTAAGTTCTTTTTGAAATCGCGGTTTGAATACATTTTTGCTGTTTTGAGAATATCCAAATGACATTCCGAGTAGAAGTAGCAAAACAAAACTATTTTTAGGGCTAAAATTTTTCATTTTTACTAGGTTAAATTTGGGGTTTACCTTTTAATCGTCGAGATTGGTTATTGCTGTATCTTGGTTGTTATTGACCGAAAGTATCCAAATATTTTCGGTGTAGGAATTATTTAATTTTGATCTATACAAGTTGAAAGCCTCCGATTTATCAGCTGTTTTAGCTAAATAAACATAATTGTAATGGTTGTTGGGATTCAAAAATGAGTTGGCAGAAATCCCTTTTGATTGTAATTCGGATAAGAAGTTGTTCAAATTATAGTCTTTTTCAAAAACGTTTGCAATAATATAATATCCTGACGGAAAACCATCTATGTTTAACGATTTAATTTCTGTAGAATTTTTACTATTAAAAATTATGTTTTCTAACTCGCTATCTTCCAATATTGTAGTAGAAAAATCGATTTTCTTTTTTTCTACCACAAATTCGGTCATATCCAAGTCGGAATAAACAATTTCGTCTTTTTCTTTCTTGATAGGCTTCTTCTTCTCTTTATTTTTTGAGGTTGGTTTTGGCTCTGGTTTTACTTCTTTTTCAGGCGTCTTTTGTACTTCATTTGAGTTAAAAACAATTGCATTAGTATTGGCAAAATGTTCTTTTTCATTGACTTCTACTCCAAAAGCAGCAAAAAACAAATACGAGCGATCACCAATTGATTTCAATCGAAATGTGGCGTTTTTTACATTATTAGCGATTACCGAATTGTAAGGATTATTTAAACTCATCAAACACGTATCATAGCCCAAAGTGTTTTTGCTATCGGGTTTTCGATTCATGAAATAATCATCTCCAATGGTTATTGAACTATTAAAAAAGTTGTTTTGTTTACGTAATTTGCTTTCTAAAATCACAAAGTTTTGAGCGTCGCTCGACTTGAATAACACTTGATCACCTTGTAAATTACAATCGCCTTCCAAAGAAGCCAATGCAATTTTGGCTTGAATATCACCTTCGGGAAGTGTGGTAAAACCCGCAAAATCAATGTCAACCTGACGATCGGTTACGCCAGCAAAACCATCAAAACTAGTGATGAATTTTCCTTTCATAGTATCGTCTTCATACACTACAAATAGTGTCCAACCAGCTGCTACTCCACCGCTAATTTGACCTTGCGTTGCTCTAATATTGGCTACTGTATATTCTCCAAACGGATTTTCGATGGCTTGAAGTTGCGCTGTAACATCGGCGTAAACTGCATAAGGTGAGCAATCTTTGAAGTCTTTTCCTTTTACACCATCAAACAATAGTTCGCCATTTACATCAATATATTTTTTTTGATTAGGAAGTTTTAGTTTGATGGTTTCGAAAGGCTCGCGAGCATCATCTTCAGCGACAAATTTGTCCACTTTTTTCTGATATCCGCTGTTGTATTTGTAAGTGGAGGACCAATACAAACCTGCATAAACAATTTTCTTTTGCGTTTGATTTTCTAAACTCAAGGTTGCCGAACTGGACGAAAAAGTAGTTTCATCTTCATCAATATCAATGTATTGCATAGTGAACTCATCGTTCAATTTGGCGTGATTAGTGTGATTGTAGTATGCCGTATTGGCTGAATTGTTGTAATCTACTCGATTGGTAATCGAATTGGCTATCACTGTCATATCACCTTTAACAAACGATTGGTAGCGCACTTTAAAAGGAACTGAAACTTGAGAATGAGCAGTTGAAAACAATGAAAATATAACTACAGACGTAAATACTGTACGTAAATTTTGTTTCATAAAAAACTTTATTAGGGTATTATTACTTTTTTAAAAACAGGATAAAAGTAAACCAAAATTCGTTAAAGTGTTTAATTTTATCGATATAATGCATTTTTGTTTTTGTTTTGTAAGATTATATCTTTATTTTTTTGAATCGAAAAAAGTGAAATATTGATTATTTTGTGTTATATTTGCTCATGCTTTTTTCTGAAATTTTAGGTCACGAACACATCAAAAACCATCTGATTCAATCGGCGAGTTCGGGTAGAATTCCGCATGCGCAATTGTTTATTGGTCCGGAAGGAACCGGAACTTTGCCTATGGCGATTGCCTATGCACAGTACATTGTTTGTGGAAATGTGGGCAATGAAAATGTAGGAACTAACGACGCTTGTAATTTAAAATTCAACTCGTTTTCGCATCCCGATTTGCATTTTGTGTACCCAACAGTGACTACTGAAGACATTAAATCGAAGCCGAAAAGCCTTGATTTTATTCAGGATTGGCGTATTTTTTTGAACGAAAATTTTTATGGAAGTTTGTTCGATTGGTACAATCTTTTGGGTGTAAAAAACAAACAAGGCGAAATTCGTGTCGAAGATGCGAGTGAAATTGTAAAATCACTTTCGTTGAAATCGCTCGAAGGTGGTTATAAAGTCATGATCATTTGGATGGCCGATAAGATGAACATTGCGGCATCGAACAAATTGTTGAAATTGCTTGAAGAACCAACTGATAAAACGGTTTTTATATTGATTTCAGAAAACGAAGAAGACATTATTCAAACCATAAGATCACGTTGTCAAGTCTTGCATTTCAATGCTTTACCTGAAGACGTAATCGCTAAAGCGTTGATGCAAAATCATTCGATCAACGAAAATCTGGCAACCAAAATAGCGCATCAAGCCCAAGGAAATTACACCAAAGCTTTGCAGATTTTAAACAATGATGAAGATGAATTGCCTTTTGAAGAATGGTTTGTTACTTGGTTACGAGCTGCTTACAGCGCAAGGAAAAATGCAGCTGCGATTAACGATTTAATTGCTTGGAGTGAAAATATAGCAAGTATTGGACGCGAGAGTCAAAAGAAGTTTCTAAATTATTGTATTGATGTTTTTCGTCAGGCGTTGCTATTGAATTACCAAGCCGAAAAGTTGGTGTATTTTGAGCCTAAAATACAGGGATTTACACTCGAAAAATTTGCTCCTTTTGTTAGTGGAAATAACATACAAGAGATTTTTAAAGAACTTTCGGATGCTGCTTATCACATTGAGCGCAACGGAAATGCAAAAATCATTTTGACTGATTTATCGATTAAACTCACTCGTTTGATACACAAATCTTAACATTTACAAACTGGCTTTAAAAAGCTTCAGTTCTTCCCAGGTAAATTCATCTCCTAATTTTTCCTTTAATTCGCCTAGTGAATCGCCCTTGAAACCTTTGAAAGCTTTAGCTAATGCATTGATTTTGTCTTCTGGCAATACATCATTAATAGTAATCGTTTGACTTTCAATTAATTTGGATAAGTGATTGCAAATGGTTTGTGGTGTTAATTTTCTGATAGAAGCAATTTCTTTGATGGAATTGCGCTGTATCCAAAGTTCGTACGTTTCTTGAACGGTTGACTTTTTGGGTTCTTTTTTCTTGCTTTTTTTGGCGTACAAATTTACTTCTTCCTCTTCATCAATTAAGTTAATATTACTTTTTTTGTAGAATTCAGCGATTGATTCTCGTTTTTTAATTCGGTAATAGCGAATTTCTTCCGACGTTAAATTTTCTTTGGTAATGGTTTCACCTTTGAGAACAATTTTCATCAACAATTGCGCTTTCATCAAACCTAAAACTGCTTTTACTTGAAGTTCTTCCAACAGTAATAATTCTTCGTAATAGGCTTTCATTTTTTTAAGTCGTTTGACTTCTTCCAACTTCCAAAAAATGGCACCAACTAAATCATCCATAGGTTGAAAAAAGTAATTGTATGCGGCTTCAATTCGTTGGTTAACAAATTGTAAATCCACTTCTGACGAAAATAATTTATTCAATTGCAAGAGGAATTTTCGGGAAGGTTCGGCCAAATTTTCAATCATTTCTAATTGTTTTTTAGCCCAAATTGCCGATTTCGATTTGTTGGAAACATCGGATTTATCATTGTAACTAAACGAATGATTGCGCCATTCTTGAGCCAAATTAGTGCAATCAAAACTATTGGCTAGAAACTGATGAATATAACGCAAAGTTTCCTGTTGTAAAGTTGTTGCCAAAACTTCTTCTGAAGCTTTATTGGTGGCGTACTCCATTACGTCTTGATCATTGGAAATTCCGTTCATTTGCAAAGGCGACAACAATACTAAACCTTGTAATGAACGCAAACGTGAAAAGGCTACATAGGCTTGTCCGGGAAGGAAAACTTGCGAAACATCAAGTGCCGCTTTGTCGAAAGTTAAACCTTGACTTTTGTGAACCGTAATCGCCCAAGCCAATTTTATTGGATAATGCGTAAACGTTCCAAGTACTTCTTCTTCAATCTCTTTAGTGTTTTCGTTGACGGTGTAGCGAATATTTTGCCATTCGTATTTTTCGACTTCAATGGTTTTGTTTTCATCGGGAAAATGAACCAAAATTTCTTTTTCAGCCAACGATTTTACAATGCCCATTTTTCCGTTGAAAAATCTTTTTTCGTGTGCTGTATCGTTTTTGATGAACATGATTTGTGCGCCAATTTTGAGCTCTAATTGTTCTTCTAGTGGGAAAATTTTATCGGGAAAATCATCTACAATTTCAGCTTTATAAAAATGCGATTTGCCTGTTAAATCCATCAAAGATTGTGTATTGATTTCATCGGCTTTGGCATTGTGCGTGGTTAAAGTGATATACCCTTTGTTGGTTTTTAGATCAAAATTGGGTTGTACATGTTGGTTCAGAATTTGTACATCTTGCGAAGTCATTCTGTTGTTTCTAAGATTGTTAAGAATCGAAATAAATGCATCATCAGTTTGGCGAAATATTTTAGACAATTCGATGTAAAGCGGAGGATTTTGTTCAATAACATGCGCGTTGAAAAAGAATTTTCCGCGGTAATACTTGCCCAACGTTCGCCATTCATCGTCGCGAATTACGGGCGGAAGTTGCAGCAAATCGCCTATAAATAATACTTGAACGCCACCAAAAGGGTGATTTTTTTTACGAACGCTTTGCATCATAAAATCGATAGCGTCGAGCAAATCGGCACGTAGCATACTGACTTCGTCGATGATGAGTAACTCTAAATTTCGAATAACCGCTTTTTTTAAACCGTTCATTTTGAAATGTCTACGCAAAGTCGCGCGACTTTCAAATTTGGAGTTTTCGAGAAATTGAGGTGATGAATTATCAGGAATAAATCCGCCAAAAGGCAATTGAAACATCGAGTGAATGGTAACTCCGCCTGCGTTGAGCGCTGCAATTCCGGTTGGTGCAACAACCGCTGTATTTTTGTGAGTAGTTCGAATGATTTCTTTGAGAATGGTCGTTTTACCAGTTCCCGCTTTTCCAGTAAGGAAAACCGAACGATGTGTTTGGTTGATGAATTGCAAAACGTACTTTGCTTCGGCAGATACAAATTCCATGGCTTTGATTTTAAGAAAACAAATATAAAACTTTGTCTATCAATACACAATAAAAAACGCCTTCATTGCTGAAGGCGTAATTAAGTAATGACCGTTATTAGATTATTTTTTCTCCTCTTTTTTAGCTGGAGCATCTTTTTCGTCAGTGTATTTGTTGTTTACCAATTTGATCATTTCTTTGGTAATATCATAACTGTCTTTTGCGTACAAAACAGAAGCAGCATCTCCGGTTCCATAAATATAATCATAGCCTTTTTCTTTGCCATAATCTTTAAAAATCTGTTTGTATTTTTTTACCAAACTATCCATTTCTTTACCGCTTTCCATTTGTAATTGTTGCATAATACCTTGCTTAGCGTATTGAAGTTCTTGTTCGGTTCTAGCTAATTCATTGTATTTTTGTTTTGCCCAAGCTTCTCCATTTTTTTGCATATTGGCTTGAAAATCACGTGTCTCACTTTCAAATCTAGCAACTTGACCTTTTAATTTTCCGTCCATTTCAGCAGCTTTATCCTTGTATTTTGCTTCAATGTCTTTGGCTTCGGTACTTTCTTCCATCAATTTTGATGTGTCAATATAAGCTGTTTTAAAATCTTTGGTTTCAACTGAGGCGTTTTGGTTACAAGAAACGAAAGCGACGGAAAGTGCTACTAATGCAATTATTTTTTTCATTGGGTTTTCAATTAATTTTAAATATTTGCCAAAAGTATAAAATTTTCAATGTAATCAGTAAAAAGATCGATCCGTTGGCTTTTTTTTAGGATATAAAAAATTATTATTTGTTTTTTATTCTAAATAAGTAATCTCTATCAAAAAAGGCTTTAAATAAGGCGCTTTAAGGCAGTTTTGTGTTTTGGACAGCTTATGCTATAAATTGCGGTTTTTGAATTAAACACAAGCTTTTATTTTAGTTTTTAGCGTTTTTAATCACATAAATATGGGAAGAATACTCAGAATTGGCTTTACCGTAACGATTGGATTGTAATCCGATCCAAAATGCTTTTAAGTAGTTCATTTTTCCTGTTTTGTATTTTTCAGAAAGAAGACTAACATAAAAACTATCAAATTTCATTGGAAGAATTTGAACTAATTCTAATTGTTCTTTTGCAACTAATTTTTGAATTGCCGTTTTTGAAAAATGCCATAAGTGTATGGGGACATCATAAGCGGCCCAAAATTCTTTGTAATAATTGGCATCAAATGATTTAAAGTTAGGAACAGCAATAATAATGGTTCCATCTGGTTTAATCATTCGTTTCAATTCGGTAATTTGCTCATCTAAATTCGGAACGTGTTCTAAAACATGCCACATCGTAATTACATCTAACGATTGACTTTCTATTTCTTTTGAATCATTCACAAACGAAACGCCTTTTTGTTGGGCAATGGCTTTGGCTTTTTCACTTGGTTCGATTCCGACAATTTGCCAACCGTCTTTTTTTGCTGTCATTAAAAAGTCGCCGACACCAGCGCCAATGTCTAAAATTTTCCCTTTTTGTGAAAGCGAATTAATCAAATTCAATTTATTTTTTAATGCAATTCCTTTGACAAACTGGTACATTTTTTCAAAAAACGATTTTTCCCCATCGGTGTGCGAAATATAATCGGGGCTTTCGTAATAACTCGGTAATTTTTCTAAACTGGGTTGCGGATGTGTTATCAACATATCCATCTCTTCATCGTACAACAATTCAAAGGTTTCTTGAGAAACCGAGTGATCTTTTACGTTTAAAAAATGTTTGGTATTTGAACTATTCATTAAAAATCTCTTTATTAATAGGCTTTAACATGTTTTGTTTCACGTGAAACATTTTGAAGTACTTTATATGATGTTAGAAAAATTTGACTTCTTACTTAAAATTATCTTCCCAAATGAATGAGCAATATTGAAATGTCACTCGGTGAAACACCGCTTATTCGCGATGCTTGAGAAATGGTTACAGGGCGAATTTTACTCAACTTTTGTTTGGATTCAATTGACATGGATTTGACGGTTTCATAATCAAAATTGGTTGGAATTTTGAAATCTTCTAAACGAATCATCTTTTCGGCATTGCTTCGCTCCTTTTCGATATAACCCGAATACTTTAATTGAATTTCGGCTTGTTCTATTTCTTCTTTATCCAAATGGTGTTCGTTGATGTATTCTTGTACTTTTTCGAATCGAACAATATCTTCCAACTCAATTTGAGGACGCGAAAACACTTTAAACATTTTGTCCGACTGCGTCATGGGCGTACTACCTTTTTCTACTAAAATCGGATTGGCTTCCGCTGCGGTTAAACTTGTTTCTTTGAAGAAATTGAGCATCGCGTCGCTTTTGGCAAACTTTTCTTCCATACGGCGAAGACGTTTTTCAGATGCCAAACCAATTTCATATCCTCTTGGAGTTAATCTAAAATCAGCATTATCTTGGCGTAATAAGGTGCGGAATTCAGCTCGTGAAGTAAACATTCTGTAGGGTTCTTCTGTGCCTTTGGTAATTAAATCGTCAATCAAAACTCCGATGTACGCTTCATCTCTACGCAAAATCAAAGGTTCTTGTTCTTTTACTTTTAATGCAGCGTTGATTCCGGCCATCAAACCTTGCGAAGCCGCTTCTTCGTATCCTGTAGTGCCGTTGATTTGTCCTGCAAAATATAATCCTTCTACCAACTTCGTTTCCAGTGTATGCTTTAATTGCGTAGGTGGAAAATAATCGTATTCTATAGCATAACCTGGTCGGAAGAACTTGACGTTTTCAAAGCCTTCTACTGAACGCAACGCTTTGAATTGAATGTCTTCGGGAAGCGAAGTGGAAAATCCGTTTACGTAGACTTCTACAGTGTCCCAACCTTCAGGTTCGATGAACAATTGGTGTCGTTCTTTATCAGCAAATCGATTGATTTTATCTTCAATAGATGGACAGTAACGTGGTCCAAGCGATTTAATTCGACCGTTGAACATAGGTGAACGATCAAAGCCTTCTCGCAAAATGTCGTGAACTTCGAGAGAGGTATACGTCATATGACACAACCGTTGATGCGTTAATGGTTTAGTTGCGTCAGAATAGGAAAATTTATCAGGAACTATATCACCAGGTTCTTCACGCATTTTTGAATAATCGAGCGAACGGCCATCAACACGTGGTGGCGTTCCTGTTTTCATTCGGCCTGATTCGAAACCAACGTTCACTAAATCTTCTGTAATTCCGTAAGCCGCACTCTCGCCTGCTCTTCCACCACCAAATTGTTTGTCTCCTATATGAATCAATCCGTTGAGGAAAGTTCCGTTGGTTAAGACAACTGTTTTAGCTTTGATTTCAATGCCGAGCGAAGTTTTAATTCCTTCAATTCTATCATTACTGATGATTAAACCTTTGACCATTTCCTGGTAAAAATCAAGATTAGGAGTTTGCTCCAACATCAAGCGCCATTCTTCGGAGAAACGCATTCTGTCGGATTGCACACGTGGCGACCACATGGCAGGACCTTTGGATTTGTTAAGCATTTTGAATTGGATGGCGGTTTTGTCGGAAACGATTCCAGAATAGCCGCCCAAAGCGTCAATTTCGCGTACGATTTGTCCTTTGGCGATGCCGCCCATAGCAGGATTGCACGACATTTGTGCGATGTTTTGCAAACTCATGGTAACCAACAACGTGCTGCAACCCATATTGGCTGCCGCTGCTGCTGCTTCACAACCTGCGTGTCCTGCTCCTACTACTATTACATCGTATGTGTTAAACATTTTAGATCTTTAGATTGTTAGAAAGTTAGACAATAAATTTCTAAATTTCATTTTTTTATTATAATGTTCCACGTGGAACACTTTATTCTTTCAATACCGTTTCCTCACTAGCCCTGATTGTAGCGGTTGCCATGCAAAAGCGAAAAGCAGGAATTACGATTGCAAGAAAGCCCAAGCTATTCGCTCCTGATTACTTCGCTTTGCAGCTCGCAATGACAAACCTGAGATTAAATCATCTAATGTTCCACGTGAAACATTATGATTTTTTCGTCTTCTTTACTTCGCATCAATTGCTCGTCGGATTCGGTTTTGTCTTTGTAACCACAATAATGTAGCACGCCGTGAATCATTACTCTTTTCAGTTCATCATCAAACGAAACCTTGAAATCTTCTGCATTTTCACGAACACGTTCAATGGAAATGAAAATATCGCCGTGTAATTCGTTTCCTACAGAGTAGTCAAAGGAAATAATATCCGTTAACGTGTCGTGATCAAGATATTGCTGGTTAATTTCAAGCAAATAATTGTCGTCACAAAAAATATAATTGATTTCGCCTTCCTTCTTCTTTTCCGATTCGATTACTTTGGAAATCCAATACGAGAAAGCAGCTTCGTTAGACAATTCAAACTCCGTTTCGTAATTATAACTTATCATTGGCTTTGAAATATTCTTGCACCTTTTGGTTAAAATTTGGGCGCAAAGGTAAGGTTTGTCGGTTTAATATTTCAACACTATTGATATAATCTTGCAAACGTTGTGGCAACGCATTAGTCGTGTTATTAAACTCTTTTTTGTTAGTTTCTGACTGGCGCTTTTTTTCTTCACCTTGTTGTTGTGTAGCTTTTTCGAGTTTTAGTAACTCGTATTTAAGGTTGAGCATCTTTTGTAACACCTCGTTGTTGAAACCTTTATTTAATAATTGTTTTTCGATTTGCTTCATTTGATTGAGCGCGTTTTGACCACTTCCTCCTAAACCTTGTTTGTTTAATTCCTTCTCAAGAGCTTCACGAAGTTGTTGTTGTTCTTGGTAAATTTGCATGATTTTTTCGGCATCGCCTTCGCCATCTTCTCCATTTTCATTGTTTTTATCATCGCCATTTCCGCTTCCGCCAGAATTACCACCTTTGCCGTTTTTACCTTTTCCACCCGATTCGTTTCCACCTTGTTCCTTACCGTCTTTACCCTGTTTACCGCCTTCTTTTCCACCTTCCTTTTCACCCTGACTTCCATTGCTTCCTTCACCGGGATCTTCACCAGGTTTTTGTCCGGGTTTCATACCTTTCTTCATCTTTTCACCTAAACCTTCTTGTTTTTTGATGATGTCGGGCAATTGCATACCTGATCCTTGACCTGGTTTAGGTTTGCCTGCTCCTTGGCCTGACATCGACATGGACATTTGCATATTGTTGAGTGCATCGGCTAACATATCGGCCAATTTATTCGCGGCTGAAACTGCAAATTGTTGGTGTGAAGTTCCTTTAGAAACATTGGCTTCGGCAAGTGTTTCAATCGCTTTATCAACATTGTACTGGACATCACCGATTGACTTGGTCACTTCTTCACCAATTTTTGGATTGCGCAATGACATGGCAAACAAACTATCATCAACATGCTTGAATTGTTGTTTTAAATCTTGTTGCTTTTTTAGGTTTTTGACAAACGAAGGCGAACCACGTTTCAATCCTTTAAACTGTTTCATCACCTCTTCTTGTGAAAACGAATAAGCTAACAAATTATCTAAAATTTGACGCAACATTTCGACGTCTTCTTCCAATTGCTCTTGCTCACCTTGTTGCATGCTTTCTTGCATGTCTTGACTCATTTGCTTCATCTTTTTAGAAGCACTTTTTTGTTTAGGCTTGGCTTTGTCTTTTTGCTGTTTTTGCAACTGATCGGAAGCGTTTTTTAAATCTTCATCAATGCTTTTTTCTTTGGGTTCTGTTTCAGGCAAATCAACTGGTGCTTTGAGTTCTTTGTTTTCTTTTTCTAACTCGTTGAGCTCTTCCTTCAATTTGTCAAATTCTTTGTTGATTTCGTCTTGCTTTTGCGTGTTGTTCTCTTTTTCCGATTCGGCTAACTTATCTTGTTTTTCAGCCAACTTATCTAACTTTTCAGCAATTTGTTGGGCTTTCTTTTCTACATAATATTTCTTGGTCAATTCGACCAATTGCTCTAAACTTTTGTTTTGGTTTTTGCTTTGTTGTTTGAATTTATCCATTTTTTCAAACAACTCTTCTTTCTGAATTTTATCGTTAAGTTCCTTTAATTCATCCAACAACTTTTTATTTTTCTCAAAGTCTTTGTCTACTTTATCCAAGCGTTCTTTGAGTAATTCTTTCATCTCGTCCTTTTTGTCAGTTTTGACTTTATCTAGATTCTCTTTCATTTTTTCGGCAAATTCCTTCATCATTTCGTCTTGTTTTTTCTGACGATTGATGAAATCATTTACCTTTTGTTGTTCTTTGAATTCCAACGACTCTTTTTCTTTGCCCATCTTTTGGAGCTTATCCAACTCACTTTGTTGCTTTTCTTGCGTTTTAAGCGATTTTTCTAGCGAATTGATGTTGTCGTTCTGTTGTTGCAATAATTCATCTTCTTTTTCGGTTTCCGTCGATTCACGGTGAGAGAAAACAGCCGATTTAGCGCTTTTGTAATTGTGCAAAGCATCGTTATCAAAAATCTCAAAATAATATTCGTAGTTTACACCCGGTTGAATAGGCAACGTACTCGGAAAAGCAAAAACAAATTGGTCGTAAACATCTTTGCTTACAGGCAATGTTCCACGTTTGGCTTCGTTGGGTTTGTCTTTAGGATAATAAATCACTTGCAATTTCGTCAATCCGTAATCGTCTGAAACTTGACCTAAAACATAGTTTTTCGCTACTTTTAAACTATCAGGCGCATTATTGACTTCAATCGTTGGGTATTGATCTTTGACCACCGAAATTTGATAGTTGAGTTTTTCGTAATTTTTAACTTTAGAGTTCGATGTAACAATCTGATATTCGGTGTTTTGAAGAATATTTTTAGACAATAAAAACAAATTATCTTGTTTGGCAAATGGAGACGATGATTGCCCATCATTCCAATTGACGCTTTGAGTGGCCAAGGTATTCATACGCCAAGTTACGCGGGTTCCTTCAGGTATAACCGCGTTTCCGGTTCCTTTGATTACTTCGGCTTTTTTGTTCAAGTATCCTGGAAAATTCAATACCATTTCGAAGTTGGCTATTGATGGAACGGTTACCACAGCCAATTCGTATTCTTTGGATGAAACTTCGTTGGCTTCCAAATGAAATTCAAGGTTTTCTTTTGGCTTTGGGATGACGAACTCGAATTCGCCCGCTTTGTTACTTTCCATAAAATAACTTTCATCACCAATGTAAATCATAGCATTTTCAGGAACCACTTTTCCAACTGTTTTTACTCGAAGTAAGAAATCTTTGTTTTGTTCTGTTTGCAAATTCTGATTCAACACTTGAAATTCAAAAGGCGCTGGCGGAAGAAACTGCTGTTTGTAATTCACCACGCGATTCAAACTCTGCGAAATAATATTGCTATTTCCCGAAAGGTAAAAGAACGCAAAGAACAACAATGGAATAATAGCCAACGGTAAGTATTTTTTGTTGGTTCCGAAGTTGATGGCGTTTCCAAACGGAATAGGTTGCAAATTGGATGCTTTTTGTTCGATGGAAGCCAAAAGTAATTCGGATTTATTCTTGTCTTGTGATAATTGAAGGAAATTGGTAAGCTTATCACCTACTTCGCTAAAATGATTTCCGATGATTTTAGAAGCGTCGTCGTAGTTGATTCCTTTTTGTAATTTGAACAATTTAAAAATCGGAAACAAGATGAAACGAAGCAATAAAAAAAGTTCCACCGCAATGAACGACCAAAACAAAACCGTTCGAGCTGTCGGTTTTAACCATAAAAAATACTCTACAAATAAGGTGAATAAAAAATACAGCAAGCCCAATCCGACAAAGAAAATGGTTCCACGCAACAATTCGTTAGTGTAAAACTTCTTGATAAACTGCTCGAGTTTGGTGTAAATTATATTTTGATGCTCCACAATTGTTGATACTTTGTTTATAACCGATAAAAATACAAATTTATAGTTAGGATAAAAGTTAAATCTTTCTAAACACTTTTCAATTACAATACCAAAAATCAATGACAATAACAATTGTAAAATCGATGTAATATAAATGGCAATGGCAATATCAATGGCAAATTGTATCTTTGCAGTAAATTATATTTAAAATGTCAAAACCTGTTCGTGTGCGCTTTGCACCTAGTCCGACTGGACCATTACATATTGGCGGTGTGAGAACTGCCTTGTTTAATTATTTATTTGCCAAAAAAAATAATGGTGTTTTCTATTTGCGCATTGAAGATACCGACCAAAATCGATTTGTTCCTGGAGCTGAAGCTTACATTTTTGAAGCTTTGGATTGGCTAGGAATTGCGCCAAGTGAAACCGTTGGAAAGAATGAAAAATTTGGACCTTATCGCCAAAGTGAGCGAAAGCATTTGTACAAACAATATGCCGATCAATTGGTCAATTCGGGTTGGGCGTATTATGCATTTGACACTGCTGAAGCCTTAGATTCGTTGCGAAAACAATACGAAGCTGAAGGAAAAACCTTCATTTACAATTGGAGCAATCGTGAAAAATTGGATACTTCTTTGGTAATTGCTGCCGAAGAAGTGCAACAAAGAATTGCTTCAGGAGAAGATTATGTCATCCGATTCAAAACACCTGTGAACGAAACTTTGCAATTGCATGACATTATTCGTGGCGATATCAAATTTGAAACGAATTTATTAGACGATAAAGTGTTGTTCAAAAGCGACGGAATGCCAACGTACCATTTAGCGAATATAGTTGACGATCATTTGATGGAAACCTCACACGTAATTCGCGGTGAAGAATGGTTGCCTTCGATGCCTTTGCACTGTTTATTGTATAAAGCTTTTGGTTGGGAAGCGCCTGAATTTGCACATTTACCATTAATTTTAAAACCTATTGGCAACGGAAAATTATCAAAACGCGATGGTGATAAAATGGGATTTCCTGTTTTTCCATTAGAATGGAAGAGCGAAGAAGGCATTTCATCGGGTTATAGAGAAAAAGGATTTTTCCCAGAAGCTGTAATCAACTTTTTGGCGTTGTTAGGATGGAATGATGGCACTGATCAAGAGTTATTTTCACTAGAGGAATTAGTAGAAAAATTTGAATTGAACCGCGTTCACAAAGCTGGAGCCAAATTTGATCCAGAGAAAAATAAGTGGTTCAATCATCAATATTTGCAAAAACAAAGTGATGAAGATTTAGCTGAAAGTTTCAAATTAATTGTTGAAGAAAATATTGGAGATTCCTTCACTGCGTTCGGAATGACAAAGCTTATAAAGATTGTTTCGTTAATTAAAGAGCGCGCGAATTTCGTTTCCGATTTTTGGGATTTGTCAGATTATTTCTTTCAAGCTCCGACTTCGTACGATGAAAAAGCTGCCAAAAACTGGAAAGAAGAAACACCTGTTTTAATGCAACAATTGATTTCAGTTATGGAAAACATTGGTGATTTTTCTTCCGTGAATATTGAAACCATCGTAAAAGATTGGATGACACAAAACGAAATCGGAATGGGAAAAGTGATGCAACCGTTTCGTTTGAGTTTGGTTGGTGCATTAAAAGGTCCGCATTTGTTTGATATTGTAGAACTTCTTGGCAAAGAAGAAACGATTAAACGACTGGAAAAAGCGATTGCTAGTTTGTAATTTGCAGATAAAAAAAAGACGCTCTGTGCTGTGCGTCTTTTCGTTATATTTTAAAAGAAAAAAGTCCCGAATAATTCAGGACTTTTTTTATTAGTTTCTAGAAAAAACGCGGTAGCTTAAAGTTAAACTTACGCTGCTAACTTTCCCAGAAAACGGTGTTTCTCCAGAAGAGTAAGCGCCTGGTTCTACTGGTCTTGCTACATTTCTTAAAACGTTTGACAAACCTAAATTGTATCTGAAATTGAATCTAAATTTGTTGTAGGCTCCTGTCAATCCAAAACCAGCGCCATAATTAAATGGTGCTGAATCCATCAGCGTTAATGAACTTAAACCACTTGGTTCGTATGAATCTCCTGTATAACTTCCTGTTGATGAAGTAAAACCTCCAAAAGATGTATAAACACCAGCTTGAGGGCCAAAATAAAATTTGTCTTCGTCTGGTTTAATGATGTAATAATTTAAATACAAACCAACTTGATACAAACCTCCTACATTGTATTTGATTTGATTTCCTTCACTATCTTCTAAATTGACACTGTTTTGAGCATAAGCGATTTCTATTTGGTAGTTATAGGTTTCATGGTATCCCATATTAAAACCTATACCAGCAAACAAACCAGGTCCAGCTGGCGAAGCTTTTAAATCGTTTGTTTTAAGGGAACCAAAATTAGCTCCAGCCAAAACACTAAATCCTCTTGGTTCTTGCGCTTTGACTGTTTGTAAAATAAAAAGTGTAAAAATTCCTAAAATAATTTTCTTCATAAAAAAGTGTTTTGAGTTGTTAATTGTTGCATTTCATGTAAAACGGTTTTTTAAAGAATTGCAATACGATTAAATTTTTTTCACTAGGAACATCATATTTTGAAAATTCTTCCATAAATGATTTACAATCTGAAAAGTGTTTTTTAACAAAAGGCGCTATTTTGCCTCTTGCATTAGTATAAATACCTGTATCATTGAGTTTTACATAATCTAGAATATTATTGTTATCATCTATCACATAAATATCAAAATGATCTACAGATGAATATTTACCAATGATGGTATACGGATAACATAATAGCTTTTTCCCATTGGCTTCAAGCATAACGAAATAAGCTGTTTCGCGTTCTTTTTTTCCTTTCTCGTTAATAAGTTTGAACGATTTGAAATAATAAGGTCCAATTAAAGCATAGTCTAAATCGCTGAACTTGATGAATTTTTCCCATCTTTTTCCTACTTCAACGTATTGTAATCTTTTGTCCTCAATGACCAAGTCGAAACTATCGTCTTGAATTATTTTCTTTTCTCCTTTCTTATCAACAAAAAAGAAATTTTGAGAAAACCCATTTAATGAGCATAAAAATAAAAGTAGGATAAAAACTGATTTTTTCATTTTGTAAAATTTTCAATAAAAAACGCCAAATATAATCTTATTTATTAAAAATAAAAGTTCAACAATTTATAATAATCATTATCCATTTATTAGTCATAAAAAAATCCCGAGTCATTCGGGATTTTTTTGTTATAAGTTAAATAATAGCTGACCACTAATCGTTCCTAAATTACCTTTGAACTTGGTGTTGTTGTTTAGCAACACTAAATCTTCTTCGCTATTGAGTTTGTTCAATAAATTGGTAAAACCGTATTGGTAATGCACTATTGCTCGAATTCTTCGGTTTCCAGCTGAAATACCAACATATACATTACCATTTACCTTTGAAATTTCTTCCAATTGTACTGCTTTCAAATTGGTTCCTGTAATGGTGTTATTTTGATCAGAATTGGCTGTTTTAAGTTTATCATTAATCTGTAAAACAGGTCCAAAATCAAATGAAACATGGTTTTTCACCACATTATAACTCAACAATAAACGTATTTGAGCGCCTTGAATATTAAATTCTGATTCTTTTTTTTGCAAAGATGATGTAGTGGTTTCTATTGAGAATTTATTTTGAAAAAACTGCATCCCATAAATCATGCTCCAATTGTTGTAGTAATTTCCACGAACCGACAATCCGCCATTAAAACCAATTCCGGGTTTTGTAACAAAGTTAGAGTTGAATAAAGACGTTTGCGAAACGCCTCCAGTTATACCAATTCGGTTTCCGTCTTTGTTTCGGTATTGAGCCATAGCCAAAGTTGCGCACAATACAAAAGATAGTGCTAAAAGAGCTTTCTTCATAATAGGGTTTAAATTTGTAACAAACATACAGTATTCTCGTATAATAACTACATAACCAATTAAAAATTATCTATGGTACCTTTTTTATCTTTTTTATTATTCTTCGGATTAATTATTTTGTTTTCTTCTTTTTTTACCGTAAAACAGCAAACTGCTGTGGTGGTGGAACGTTTCGGAAAATTTACTAGCATTCGAAATTCGGGTTTGCAGCTTAAAATTCCAATTATTGATCGTGTTGCTGGAAGAGTGAATTTACGTATTCAACAATTAGATGTTATTATTGAAACCCAAACCAAAGACAATGTATTTGTGAAAATGAAAGTTTCGGTTCAGTTTAAAGTGATTCAAGAACATGTGTACGAGGCTTTTTATAAGTTAGAATATCCGCATGATCAAATCACAGCATATGTTTTTGACGTAGTTCGTGCAGAGGTTCCGAAGTTGATTTTGGATGATGTTTTTGTTCGTAAAGACGATATTGCTATTGCGGTAAAACGCGAATTAAACGAAGCAATGTTGGCATATGGTTACGATATCATTAACACTTTGGTAACTGATATTGATCCCGATATTCAAGTAAAAAATGCGATGAACCGAATCAATGCGGCTGAAAGAGAAAAAACTGCTGCGATGTTTGAATCAGAAGCACAACGCATCCGAATTGTAGCCAAAGCGCAAGCCGAAGCCGAAAGTAAAAAACTGCAAGGTCAAGGTATTGCCGATCAGCGTAGAGAAATTGCGCGTGGTTTGGTAGAAAGTGTGGAAGTGTTGAATAAAGTTGGAATTGGTTCGAACGAAGCTTCAGCCTTGATTGTGGTAACACAACATTATGATACATTACAAGCTATTGGTGCTGATACCAATTCGAACTTGATTTTGTTGCCCAATTCACCTCAAGCCGGAAGCGATATGTTGAACAACATGGTAGCAAGTTTTGCAGCTTCAAATCAAATTGGCGAAACGATGAAAAACCAACCCAAACGTCAAAAGAATTTGAAAGATCATACTTCTACTGATTACAATCCGTCGGATACCTCTAATCCGACAGATTCACAATAAATTTGAATTTTTAGATTCTTTCGAATGTTAAAAAAGAGAGTTTGCGAAAGTGAACTCTTTTTTTACGCCTTTTTGTTTGAAAAACGCATTAGCTTAGAATAGAAAACGTTTCTAAATAAAAATATATTCTGTGTTGTCAAGATTTTAAAAATGGATTAAAACTCAATTACAGAAGCCGTTTTTGATAGTATTTTTCAATATTTTTATCCTCTTCTATAACCACTTTCAATAATAGAAAAAGCCACCTTTTGGAGATGGCTTTAATATAAAAAATCGATATTGAAATTTATTCCTTACTTTCTATTTTGGCCCAAGTATCTTTGAGACCAACGGTTTTGTTAAAAACTAATTTTTCGCTTGACGAATCTTTATCCACACAAAAATAACCCAAACGTTGGAATTGGAAACGATCGCCATCTTTAGCCGAAGCCAAACTCGGTTCCAAATACCCTTTGATGATTTCCAACGAATTCGGATTGATGTATTCTTTAAAATCAACTTCTTTATCGCCATCAGGGCTTTCATGAGTAAACAAACGATCGTACACACGCACTTCGGCTTCAATAGCATGCGCAGTAGAAACCCAATGAATGGTTCCTTTTACCTTGCGTTGTGAAGCTTCAGTGCCACTTCCACTACGAGAATCTTCATCGTAGGCACAATGAATTTCCGTGATATTTCCATCGGCATCTTTAATCACGCTTTCGCCTTTGATAATATAAGCATTTTTTAAACGTACCTCGGTTCCCAATGTCAAACGGAAAAATTTCTTATTGGCTTCTTCCTGAAAATCTTCTCTTTCGATGTATAATTCGCGCGAAAAAGGGACTTTTCTGAAACCTAAACTAGCATCTTCTTGGCTGTTTTCGGCGTCTAATTCTTCTACTTTTCCTTCTGGATAATTGGTAATCACCAACTTCACCGGATTTAAAACCGCCATCACACGAGGAGCAGTTTTATTCAAATCCTCGCGAACACAAAACTCCAACAACGAAACATCTATCAAGTTGGTTCGTTTGGCAATTCCGATGGTTTTGGCAAAATTGCGAATCGATGCTGGTGTATAACCACGTCTACGCATCCCCGAAATGGTACTCATGCGCGGATCGTCCCAACCTGTAACGTGACCTTCTTGTACTAATTGCAACAATTTTCGTTTGGAAACTACAGTGTGAGATAAGTTTCTACGAGCAAATTCGCGTTGTTTCGGGCGCACTTTATTGCTATCATAAATTTGATCCAAAAACCAATCGTACAATTCGCGGTGTGGTAAAAATTCGAGTGTACAAAACGAATGCGAAATTTGTTCTAAGTAATCACTTTCGCCGTGCGCCCAGTCGTACATTGGATAAATGCACCATTTGTCGCCTGTTCTGTGATGGTGTTTTTTTAGAATGCGATACATAATCGGATCGCGCATCAACATATTGCTCGAAGCCATATCAATTTTAGCGCGAAGAATATGAGTTCCTTCTTCAAATTCGCCGTTTTTCATGCGTTCGAAAAGATCTAAATTTTCTTCCACCGAACGATTTCTGTACGGAGAATCGGTTCCTGGAGTAGTTGGCGTTCCTTTTTGTTTGGCCATTTCTTCTGAAGATTGGCTGTCAACATAGGCTTTTCCTTTTTTGATGAACTCAATCGCCCAATCATACAATTCCTGAAAATAATCGGAAGCATAGCATTCGTTGGCCCATTTATAGCCCAACCATTCTACATCTCTTTTAATTGCGTCAACATATTCCTGCTCTTCTTTGGCTGGATTCGTATCATCAAAACGCAAATTTACAGGCGCCTGATAATCAATTCCTAAACCAAAGTTTAAACAAATAGCACTCGCATGACCCACGTGTAAATAGCCGTTAGGTTCAGGTGGAAAACGAAAACGCAGCTTGTCTTTAGACAAACCATTTTTTAAATCGTCTTCGATAATTTGCTCAATAAAATTCAGCGATTTTTCTTCTGTTGACATCGTTTTTTCGTAATTTTAGCAAAGATAATAATTAAGTTTAAAATCGTTCAAGGTTTAAGAGTTTAAAGTTGTTGCATCGCTTTAAACAACATTAAACTTCTAAACAATTTAAACAAATTCTTTAGCAATGGGAACAATAAAATTACACAACATTCGTACATTTTCGTTTCACGGATGTTTGGAAGAAGAAGCCAAAATTGGTTCGGGATACCGAGTAGATTTGGAAGTAAAATGCGATTTGCGAAAATCTGCTGTCTCTGATGAGTTAAGCGATACAGTGGATTATGTATTATTAAATCGAATTGTGGTAGAAGAAATGGACATTCGATCCAAATTATTGGAACATGTAGCCAATCGCATTATTAAAAGAATATTTAGTGAAATTCCGGAAGTGTCGCGAATTGTATTGGCGGTTTCCAAACTCAATCCGCCGATTGGTGGTGATGTTGAGGCAGTTACTGTAGAAATGGAAGAATACCGAAGTTAAAATTCCAAAATACAAAAAGCAAAAAACAAACCTTCTTAAAAAGTATTTTCTTCAATTGGGGTTTGGGATTTGTTTTTTGTATTTTTTTTATATTATATTTGCTGTCCAGAAAAAATGGCGTCGTGGCCGAGCGGCTAGGCACCGGTCTGCAAAACCGTCTACTCCGGTTCGAATCCGGACGATGCCTCAAAAGAGTTACAGAAATGTAGCTCTTTTTTTGTTTTAAATTTTTAGAAAAAATGAATTAAAGTTGTATCGAATCCGGACGATGAAGTATTTTAAGAATTTTGCAGAAAATAAGCGATTAGCTTTTAAGCTTTTTTCTCTTTCCAATTAATTTTTACAGCTGATAGAATTTCATTTTCTAATCTGATATCAGGTAAAATTTCGAAGTTATGATTCAAATAAAAACCTAATGGTGATAAGTATTTTTCGCCATTCCTTTTTAAATCTTTATCATGATCAATTACCCAGCCGTTCAATTCAATATTGTGTTTTTGGAGTTCTAAAAGCAATTTTTTTCCTAAACCTTCACCTTGCTCTTTTTGATCAACAATAATAGCAAACCAGTTTTCATTATCTCTAATAAAATCAACTGCCCAAGCAATAATTTTGTTCCTTTTATCTTGAATTATGTAATGATTCGCTTTTTCAAGTTTACTTAAATATTCTTCAAATTTTTCTAGAGTTTGAAACGTTATTTTCTCTGGATATTCAGTATTCCAAATTTGAAAAATCTCCTTTTTATATTCGTTTGATAATTGTTCTGTTTGGAAGAAATTCATATACATTTAAAATGTGTTTTCTCCTTTGTCGAATTGACAAAAAGAGTAAAGAAAATTACTCTTTCAACATTTCCAACTTCTCTTGGATCATTTCTTTTTCTTTTGGGAAAATACCCTGAGCAATCAAAAAAACACCAAAAATCATCAAAACTATACTAATTACTCTTTTGATTTTATAGATGTTGTGTGGCGTCATTCTAGATTTTAACTGTTTGGCTACCATAATTTTGATGATATCCACCAAAAAATAGGTAACAATAATTGCGGCTATAAATACAATAATACGATTGGTTTCCATGTTGAGTTTTGGTCCGAAAACGATTATAATTCCCATCCAAAAACCGAGTACGCCAATGTTGATAAAATTGAGTAAAAATCCTTTAAAAAACAAACCTAAATAATTGTTTTTCTGAATATTATCTTCTTCAATATCTTCGTCCAATTGTTTCTGATAATTCTTTTTTTCTTTGACATACGACATGATTCCGTATGTGAGCATAATGGCTCCACCAAAAATAAAAAGCCCTGGATCGTCTTTGAGTCGTTCTAAAATTTGATTGGTACTGAAATAAGCAATTAAAATAAATACAAAATCTCCAAAAACAACGCCCGCGTCAAACACCATTGCGGCTCTAAATCCTTTGGTAATACTCGTTTCAAGTAAAACAAAAAACACTGGTCCAATAGTAAAAGCTAATAAAATTCCCCAAGGAATAGCAGATAAAATGTCGTTGATCATGAAAAATTTGGTTCTGAATTATACAGCAAGGTATAATTTATAATTCAGAATTTAAAATAAATTTATTTGGCTTGCTCTATTCTTCCGCCTGCAATGATCTTTTGATTGATTTGTTTGGGTTTACCAAAAACGGTAATTAATCCGCCAGCACGTACTTTAGCATCGACCAATTCAGAAGCATTCACATCAGCGTCACCTCCAGCATTAACAGTAATTGTAGTAATTGATGTTGTCAATTTACTGCCAAAATACATCGCACCTGAGTTGAGAATAATATCTTGATTCGTTGCTTTTCCGTCGATTGTAACACTCGAACCGTTTGCGGCTTTTACTTTGATTGAAGTGACGTACACATCTAACTGAATTTCAGCGCCTTCTTTCGCAATCACATTAAAAGAAGTAGCTTTAATAGTGATATCTGAGGCTATTCGAGAACCTTCATTGGCTTCTACAGCGTCCAATTTTTTATAATAAACTGTAGCCGAAACATTGTCGCCTTTTAGCAATTTGGTTAAAGGCATTCTGATTTTGAGCTCACCATTTTTATTGACAATTTCCACTTCTTCAGCGCCTTCTCCTCCTAAAACAATTTTATTTTCTTTGGCTTCAACCAACCACACATCAATTTGATCAAAAGCGGTAATTTTGTTGAAATCTTCTAATTTTTCAGTACGTTGAGAAAGTGTTAATTGACTGATTAACAATAGAAATAAAAAAGCAATTTTTTTCATAGTTATTCTTTTCTTCGGATGAAGTGAAAGTCCAATTGTTTTTTCACTAAATCGGCGTTTTTTACCTTAACGTAAACTTCGTCGCCTAATTGTAGTAAATCTTTAGAAATTTCACCTACCAAAGCATATTGCTTTTCATCAAACGTGTAATAATCGTCTTTGATTTCGCGGATGCGCACCATTCCTTCACATTTGTTTTCGATGATTTCTACATAAATTCCCCATTCGGTAACGCCTGAAATAACACCCAAAAACTCTTGATCTTTATGGTCTTGCATGTATTTTACTTGCATGTATTTTACTGAATCGCGTTCGGCTTGAGCTGCTAAAGCTTCCATATTGCTAGAATGTTCACACTTTTCTTCGTACAATTCGGCTGAAACCGATTTTCCTCCGTCCAAATAATATTGTAATAATCGGTGCGCCATGACATCAGGATAACGACGAATTGGCGACGTAAAATGACTGTAATAATCGAAAGCCAATCCGTAGTGACCAATATTTTCCGTCGAATATTTGGCTTTACTCATGCTTCGAATAGTCAGTGTATCAACTAAATTTTGTTCTTTTCGACCATTCACTTCATTCAGTAAATTATTCAATGATTTCGAAATATCTTGCTTCGATTTCATATTGATGGAATACCCAAATTTTGAAATCACGGTTTGAAGATTAATCAACTTATCTTCATTAGGTTCATCGTGAATACGATAGACAAAAGTTTTCTTTTGTTTTCCAATGAATTCAGCTACTTTTTTGTTGGCCAACAACATGAATTCTTCAATCAAATGATTGGCATCTTTAGAAATTTTGAAGAATACTCCAATAGGTTCAGCTTCTGCATTCAAATTGAATTTTACTTCTACTTTATCAAACGAAATCGCACCTTCATTCATACGTTTTCTACGCAGAATTTTAGCTAATTCATCTAATTTTAAAGTCGCTTCTACTATATTAGAATCAACTTTGTATTCTTTTCCGGTTAATGAAATTTCAGCTGGAATGATATCTGATTTTGTTTCAATAATTTGCTGTGCTTCTTCGTAAGCAAAACGCTGATCCGAATAAATCACTGTTCTTCCAAACCAAGAATCAACTACTTCAGCTTTTGGATTCAGTTGAAAAATAGCTGAAAAGGTGTATTTTTCTTCGTGTGGTCGAAGTGAACAAGCAAAATTAGATAATACTTCGGGCAACATTGGAACCACGCGATCGACTAAATACACTGAAGTGGCTCGATTGTAAGCTTCATCATCCAAAATTGTTCCTTCTTGCACATAATGCGACACATCGGCAATGTGCACACCAATTTCGTAATTACCATTTTCCAGCACTTGAAACGACAAAGCATCGTCAAAATCTTTAGCATCTTTTGGATCAATGGTAAACGTAAGCACATTGCGCATATCGCGACGTTTGGCAATTTCTTCTGGAGTGATTGAAGTATCTATCTTGTTGGCAAAAGCTTCTACTTCAATCGGAAAATCGTAAGGTAAACCATATTCGGCTAAAATCGCGTGAATTTCGGTGTTGTGTTCGCCTGGTTTTCCGAGTACTTTAATTACCGAACCAAAAGGAGAATCGGCTTTTTTGGGCCAATCTTCTAGAGTTACTAAAACCACATCGCCATGTTCGGCTTCTCCTATTTTATTTTTCGGAATAAAAATATCGGTGTACATTTTGGCATTGGCTGTCGTTACAAATCCGAAGTTTTTTTGAATATCAATTACGCCTACAAATTCGGTTTTGGCACGTTCTAAAATTTCGATGACTTCGGCTTCGGGTTTGCGCGAACTTCTACGATTGTATACGTACACTTTTACTTTGTCACCATCTAACGCATGATTCAAATTGACAAACGGAATAAACACATCGTGTTCTAACTCTTCACCAACAAAATACGCTGTTTTACGCGACGTCATATCAATAATTCCTTCATAATATTCTTGGCTAGTAGCTTTAACCAAATATTTTCCAGGTTCGGTTTCGATGATTTTCTTTTGCGCTGCGAGGATTTTTAAATCTTTAATAATTTCGTTGCGGCTCTTGGTATCGTTGAGTTCTAACTTGGCAGCAATTTGTTTGTAGTTAAACGGTTTATTCGCTTCTTTGGAAAGTATTTTTAAAATTTTTTCGGAAAATGATTTGTCTTTTTTTCCGAATTTTTTTGGTTTCTTACTCATAATTCATTTCTAATTGGTGTAAAATTAGTGAATAGTGATTAGTAATTAGTTATTAGTGTTGATATTTATCTTAAATATAACTTTTGTATTTTTATAAAAATTTAAAAAATGACTGAATTCATCACAGTTGCTACCTTCAATTTTGCACACGAAATCACGATACTAAAATCGGTTTTAGATCATGAAGGTATTCGGTATTTGTTTCAAAACGAGAATTTAATTTCGATTGATCCATTAGCCACCATTGCTTACGGCGGAATTCAGTTGAAAGTACATCCAAACGATATACAACAAGTGAAAGCTATTTTAGATAATCTTGACAATCATTTAAAAATAGTATAGTCTCTTTTCTATATTCTTTCCTCTTAAAAAATCAAAGTTTTCAACACTTATTAAAAACAACAAAATCAATTTTAAAATTTAATTTAATTTATGATGGTTATTATAGCGTGTTAATTGGTACAATAACTTTTATTTTAAAAACTGGATTTTGTAGTTATCTTTTTTTATACCAATTTATCAACAGAGTTATCCAAAAATAAAGTGCTCATTTTGAAGTAATTTTTAGAAATAGTTAACAGTTGTTCACAACTAAAAAACACCATTTTTTGTAAATAACTTTTGTTGTTGATTTCTGTTGAAAACCTATTTTTTTCTATTGATAACTTTTCCAAAAAAAGGCGAAACTAAATTTGCTTTTTTCGTTCCAATTTTTGATTACAAAATTTCAAAATACAAGCAAGAAAAACTTCTGATTTTCTATCCCAAGTTATCAACATTTGATGTTAATTTAAAGTTAGCTGAATATCAACGAATTGCAAAATAGAATTAACACTGTAAAATTTTAACATTTGAATTGAATAAACAACAATGATTTTCAATAACTTATAAAAATAATTAAAAGGTATTTTTTTGAGCGAATTCCTTAAAATCGTCGTTTAACTTCTTGAAATCCAACACGCCTTTTTGCTTTTTTAAGTGTTCCAATATCACAAATGATTTCTCAATTTTGGTCTGTGAATTTTTAAATTTATTAACGATGTGAATTAAACTGCGTTGTTTACCTGAAGTTAATTGATGAAACAGTAAACTACCTTCCGGATCCGAAAACAACACTTCTTCCAATTCTTCCGAAATATTCATTCCGTATTTGGAGTCGTCTTTTATAATTTCGACCGCTACTTCATCATTGAGTTGTAATTTCAGTTTTTTACAGAGCTCATTATTAACCAAAATATAATGAAAGCTACCTTTTGGCATCATCGCACAATGATAGGTAACCGAATTATTAATTGTACAAATGATACGTTTGTCCGTCGCTGTTTTCAACATTTCGACAAAAACAGCATCTGGAATCACAATGTGTTTTTCCCAAGAAAGCGAATGTTCGTCAAATGAGCTGAGAAAACCTTTAAATTTCATCGTTTTAAAATTTAGATTTCAATGCAAATCTCTTTTTAATTGCTATTTTTGTAAAGATAAAACAACTCACATAACTATGAAAATTTCTATTGGAAACGACCACGCTGGACCTGATTACAAAAAAGCGATAGTCGATTATTTGGAAGCCAAAGGTCACCAAGTGATCAATCACGGAACCGACACATTAGACAGTGTTGATTATCCTGATTTTGGTCATCCAGTAGCTGTTGATGTCGAATCTGGAAAAGCGCAATTCGGGATTGTCATTTGTGGTTCGGGCAATGGAATTGCGATGACTGCCAACAAACACCAAGGCATTCGTTGCGCGTTGAGTTGGACCAAAGAAATTTCGGCTTTGGCTCGTCAGCACAATGATGCTAATATTGTAAGTATTCCAGCACGATTTACTTCGATTCAGCAAGCCGTAGAAATTGTAGAAACGTTTTTAAACACCGATTTTGAAGGCGGACGACACGCCAATAGAGTCAACAAAATAAGTTGTTCGTAACTTGAATATCAATTCATTTGAAAATATAGACGTATTAATTTCTTTTTCAAAAAAGATTGCTTTGTGGAGTTTTTTTATAGGAACTCTGATTCTTCTATTGTATTATTTTACTTTGCTAGGCGTTTTTATTTATTTGGGTTTATTTTTTTCAATTGCAGCCATTTTTCTTAATGGTTTTTTCTTTATTAAACTGTTATTTTTATTAAAAGAGAATAAAGAAAAAAGAAGCTCAATTTTTCAAACAATTTTATTGATGTTAGCCAACATTCCAATTGGAATATTCTACATTTATCTGGGTTTCGAAATTTTTTCATCTCATTATTCCGATTAATTAATGAGTCACGTTCACATCCATAAACACGAAGTTAAAGGCAAAAATTTAGTCTATTCAATACTGCTAAATTTGCTCATCACCGTTGCACAAGTTGTGGGTGGAATTGTATCGGGAAGTTTGGCTTTAATTTCGGATGCGTTACATAATTTTTCGGATGTACTTTCACTAGGATTCAGTTTAGTGGCGCACAAACTTTCGCGCCAAAAAGCCTCAATTGATCATACGTTTGGTTACAAAAGAGCCGAATTAATTGCAGCTTTTGTCAACGCTTCAACCTTAGTAATAGTTGCAGTATTCTTAATTTATGGTGCGATTGAACGATTCGTAAATCCGCATCCAATAGAATCGAATTTGGTCATTTGGTTAGCTGTATTAGGAATTGCTGTCAATGGTTTTTCGGTGTTATTACTTAAAAAAGACGCCACGCACAACATCAATATGAAATCGGCTTATTTGCATTTACTTACTGATATGTTGGCTTCAATTGCTGTTTTGGTTGGCGGATTACTAATGAAATTTTTTGGTTGGTTTTGGGTTGATAGTGTCATGACTATTTTAATCGCGATTTACTTAATAATAGTTGGTGTTGATTTACTCAAAACATCGACTAAAATGCTGATGTTATTCACTCCAGATCATATTGATATTAAAGAAGTCGTTCGTGAAGTGCACAAAATTCCGGGTGTCAACAAATTACACCACATTCATGTTTGGCATCTCAACGACGAAGAATTGCATCTCGAAGCGCATCTCGATTGTTCCGACGACATCAAAATGAGCGAATTCAACAATCTATTGGAAAAAGTAGAAATTGTATTGTTCGAAAAATTCAACATCAATCACATCAACATTCAACCTGAATTCAAAAAACAAGACCCAAAAGATTTTATTGTTCAAGATTAATTAAAGTCACAGTTCTCAGTGACAGTTTACAGTTTTACAATGACCAACATTCAATTCATTCAAAACCAAGTCAATACTTCAGCCAAAAACATTGAAGCCACATTGCAATTACTATCCGAAGATTGTACCATTCCGTTTATTTCTCGTTACCGAAAAGACCAAACCGGAAATTTAGATGAGGTTGTGATTGAGCAAATTGCCAAACTCTCTAAACAATATGACGAAATCGTAAAACGCAAAGAAAGTATCATCAAATCGATTGAAGAACAAGGTCAATTGACGTCCGAATTGGCCAAAAAAATCCAAGACAGCTTCGATTTACAGGAAATCGAAGACTTGTATTTACCGTATAAAAAGAAGAAAAAAACCAAAGCAGACGTCGCTCGTGAAAACGGATTAGAACCGTTAGCTAAAGTCTTAATGGCGCAAAATGCCGATGATATTGAATTCATCGCTTCCAAATATTTGAATGATAAAGTCGCCAACGAAGACGAGGCCTTACAAGGTGCTCGCGATATTGTTGCCGAATGGATTAATGAAAACATTTATATTCGAAAAAATCTACGTCGCATTTTTCAAAGAAAAGCAGTCATTACCACTAAAGTCGTTAAAACCAAAAAAGACGAAGAAGCTGCACAAAAATTCAATCAGTATTTTGATTGGTCGGAACCGATTTCCAAAGCGCCATCGCACCGATTATTAGCCATGTTGCGTGCCGAATCCGAAGGTTTTGTCAAGTTAAATGTAGAAATCGATCCCGATAGATCGGGAGAAGAAGCCATCGAATTCATCGAAAACAATACGATTAAAAATAACAAAGAAACCGCCGAACACCTTCGTTTGGCCATCAAAGACAGCTACAAACGGTTGCTCGAACCTGCTATTTCCAACGAAACGTTGCAAGAAGCCAAAGCCAAAGCCGACATCAAAGCCATTGATGTTTTTGCGGGCAATTTGTCGCAGTTATTGCTCGCGCCACCTTTGGGCGAAAAACGAATTTTAGCCATCGATCCGGGTTATAGAAGCGGTTGCAAAGTGGTATGTTTGGACGAAAAAGGCGATTTACTTTACAACGAAACCATTTATCCACATCAGCCTCAAAACGAAACCGCAATGGCGATGAAAAAAATCAAATCGATGGTCAACGCGTACAACATTGAGGCGATTTCTATTGGTAACGGCACCGCAAGTCGCGAAACCGAATTTTTTATTAAAAAAATCGCCTTCGATAAACCAGTACAAGTTTTTGTAGTTTCTGAAGCGGGAGCATCGGTGTATTCGGCGAGTAAAATTGCTCGTGAAGAATTTCCTAATTACGATGTTACTGTTCGTGGTTCGGTTTCCATTGGCCGCCGACTTTCCGATCCGTTGGCCGAGTTGGTCAAAATCGACCCAAAATCAATCGGCGTTGGGCAATACCAACACGATGTGGATCAAACCAAACTCAAAGAAGAACTTGACACAGTGGTGATGCGATGTGTGAATTCAGTTGGAATCAACATCAATACAGCGAGCAAATCGTTGTTGAGTTATGTGTCGGGAATAGGAGAGAAGATGGCTGAAAATATCGTCGCTTTCCGCAGTGAAAACGGTCCGTTTGACGATCGAAAACAGCTCAAAAAAGTACCTCGATTAGGTGACAAAGCCTATCAACAAGCCGCGGCGTTCATCCGAATCAAAGAAGGAAAAAATCCGCTCGACAATTCGGCTGTGCATCCTGAAGCGTATCCAATAGTTGAAAAAATGGCCAAAGATTTGGGTTTAAAAACCAATGAGTTAATCGCCAATAAAGAAAAAATAAGCCTTGTAAAACCTGAAAATTATACCAATGAAACGGTTGGTATTTTGGGAATTAAAGACATTTTAAAAGAACTTGAAAAACCAGGTCTTGACCCACGTAAAGCGGCCAAAATATTCGAATTCGACCCGAATGTTAAAACCATCAACGATGTGCGTTCGGGCATGATTTTACCAGGAATTGTCAACAACATTACCGCTTTTGGTTGTTTTGTCGATATCGGCATCAAAGAAAGCGGTTTGGTTCACATTTCGCAACTCAAAGAAGGCTACGTTTCCGATGTGAATGAAGTGGTCAAACTGCACCAACACGTGCAAGTTAAAGTCGTTGAGGTGGATGAAGAACGCAAACGCATTCAGTTGACGATGGTTTTTTAATTAAAATATTAATTTGAAATCATCTACAAAAGCGATTCCCACAAAAATAAATTTTTTTGTCTTTTCTTTTCCTCTTCATCATTACCATAACTAAACCAATCGTTTGATTTATCAATTAAAAAGGCTTTCATTTCGTTGTATTTGAATGGTTTTTTTGAAGAAACAGGTTTTATTTCACTAGGATTGGTAACAGTTAAATTCACTTTGGTTGCTATAAAAGAAGTATACAATCTTGGAATAGTAACACCTAAAATCATTCCGGGTAAACCATTTATGGAACAAGGACCGCCAGAGATAATTATGTCATCGGTATAGAAAGCAAAAACATACACATCGTCAAATATTTTCCCTACTGCTTTTCGGCAATTATAGCCAGCAATTTCACGATTTTCGTTGGTAATTTTCCATTCAATGGTAGGAATAGAATCTACAATAACAAAGTTGGTTCCTCCAACTTGTTTTTGAATACTCATTTCATTTGAAGTAAAATCAAAGTACCAAATGTTTTCTTCATCGCTGTCTTTTTCGTATTTTGGAACTCTAGTTTTTTCACTCCATCTATCAAATTTGTAAATACTTTTATTATTTGAAAAAGTATATGTATAGTAAGATGTTTTCAAATCGGAAATGTTTTCTTTCAATTTTTCATCCCAACTGTCATTACCCATTCTTTTTTTAAGATTGGTGTTGACTTCAAATTCAATTTCTGCTTTTTCTACAAATTGTTGCGCATTCACAAACGATATAAAAAAAAGAGTCAGTATTTGTGCTAATAAGTATTTCATAAACTAGTGTTTTGTTTCATTTTTATTTTTAAAGTTCCAAGAGAAACCAAGCATAAAATATCTTTTTAATCGATCGTTTTGTTCTTCACCTATCGTGTTTTGAGTATTAAAACGGTCAATACCAATATTTTGATTCAAAATATCACGAACCAAAAAGTACGCTGTAAATTCATCGTTTTTGAAAACGCGTTGAAGTCTGGCGTTCCATAATTGATTGGTTAGATTAGTTTGAAAATCATCTGTTTTTTGACGAGTGAATAAAGTATAATCGGTAGTAATTTTCCAGTTTTTACTAAAAAACACATCGATATTACAACCTAAATTATTGGTATTAAAAGAGCTTACTTCGTCATTTAATGTTGTGTTGCTACGTGTGTATGAAAAATGATTACTGATGGAAAATGAATATTTTTTTTCTTTTTCTTTTGACAGATAAATTGAAAAACCGGAGTTTAAATTTTTAGAGTAGTCAAGCTTAGAGTTTATACTAACCACCGATTTACTGTAATTTAGGCTTGGGTTTATATTAATATTTAAATCGATTTTTTTAATTTTAAATCCATAACCACTGTAAAAATTAATAGAAAAATTTCCGTTGGTATTGATAGGTTTTAATATTGTTTTAGCATCTTCATCACTGATATCTCTATTGTAAATGATTAAATTAGAAGTTGTTCTAAAATTAATGCTTTGATAAAAGTAAGCTTCTGTCAACATATTATAGCTGTTTTGAGAAAAGCTAATATTGTTGCTGAACGATTGCTTTAAATCGGGGTTACCTAATCTCTGATTAAAAAAGTCTTGATTGTTTGTTAAGGGTTGCAATTGATCTATTGTAGGTTGTCTTGTAGAACCATTATAGCGAATAGACAGGTTAGAATTGCTCTTATATTTATAGGAAAAATTGGCCGATGGAAAAATATTGGTAAAATTACGATTGTACTGTTTATTTGCCGATTGATCCAACAAATCAAAAGTGGTGATGCCCAAACCACTGCCTAAGCTAAAATTAATTTTTTTGGAGTTGTAACTAATTTTCAAGTTGGGTTTATGAATACTAATCGTTTGTTTGAATTGGTTAGATAAATCATTTACAATTATGTCATATTGATTATTTAAGCTAGAAAAATCATAGGTCGTCAATTTATTTTTTCCGATGTTATAATTGATTTCATAAGCTATTTGAAGCGCTAATTTTTTACTTAATGGTTCTGTATAAGCTAGATTTAGTGAGTTGTTATTGGTAGTTCTTTTGCCTATTTTGTTTTGGTTTATGTTAATTACATCAGACAAAATTCCACTTGTATAGCTTTCATTATCAGAAATTAAAATAGAATTGGAATCATTATTTAGCCTATTCCAAGATAAATTAGCAGAAAAAGTTCGTCGCGTTTTTTTAAACTTGTGTTTAAATAAAATAGTTGCAGATAAGGCTTGTTTGTCAAAATTTGAATTCTTGTTGACTTGACTTTTGTTTTTTATGATACCATTTTCGTCGGTAGTAATTCCATCACTAAAATCATCGCTCTTTGTCGAATAAAAATTTGTTTTTGCAGCAATTTTTAGCGTATTCATGCTATCTATCTTTATGTCATTAACCGCATTTAATTTAAAATTATTTCTATTTATATCACTAACACTATTTTCATTTTGATTAAGTTGGCTTTCACCAATTTGAGTTTTGTTGGTTCTTCTTTTGGTATTAGTGTAAATTTGATTATTATACTTTGGATTTACATTTAAATTATGTTTGTCGTTCCACTTGTTGGTGTATTGAAGCCCTAAATTGGTGTTTTTTATAAAACCATTTTGAGTATCAACATAAGGTTCTTCATCATTATCGCCGCCCAGCCATTCATAATTTACATTTCCATCGTCATCCATATTCATGGAGAAATTGTTGTTTCCGCCACCAAATTGTTCATTATCTTCCCAATCTAAACCATCTTGACCCGTATTTCCATTTAGTAAAAAGCCCGAAATTTTCCTTTTTCCCTTAAAAGAACTAAGCATTAAATTCGTATTGTACCTTGAATCAAGCTCTGTTGATGGGCCATTAGCAGCATCAATTTTGCCAAAAAAGCCTTTCTTTTTATCTTCTTTAAGCTTAAGATTTATCGTTTTTTCTGTATTTCCGTCGTCAATTCCTGTAAATTCAGCTTGTTCACTTTTTTTATTAAAAACTTGCACTTCTTTTACAGCATCGGCACGTAGATTTTTTGCGGCCATTCCCGGATCGTCACCAAAGAACTCTTCGCCATCAACTAAAACCTTTTTAACGGTTTCGCCCATGGCTTTTATTTGCCCGTTTTTATCAACTTGAATTCCTGGTAGTTTTTTTAACAACTCTTCCACATTAGCATTCGCATCTACTTTAAAATCGCTAGCTCTGTAACTGGTAGTATCGCCTTTTATTCGTATTGAGCCTGTTTTTATTATTACTTCTCTAAGGAGTTTGCTTTTACTTATTAATTGTAATGTTCCTAAGTTTTTTGATTTGCCTTCAATGGTGATATCTTCAACATAATCAGCATATTGATAATGAGAAGTCATTAAAATAAAAGGGCTATTTTTTACATTTTTAAATTCAAATTTCCCTTCTTTATCGGAGCGAGTAAATTTATATAAAATCGAATCTCTGGGAGTTAATAGCGCTACGACAGCATTGTGAACAGGGTTTTGATTTTCATCTGATAACGCACCAGAAACAGTTGTTTCTTGTGAAAAGCCGCAATAAAAAAACAAAAAGAAAAAGACTGAAAAAGTATTTTTAGGCATAAAAATTTTAAAAAAAAGATTGAACAGATCAGAAAAACAGTATTGGTCTCACTTGAACGTTTTTTATTACAAAAAAGTATATTCTTTAAAAAAAGAAATCCCAAACATTAATTAGTAATGTTTGGGATTCGATTTATTTTTGAACAAAAAAACTATTTAGTTTCTTCTTCTTTTTTTGAAGTAGCTTGTTCTTCGCCTTTAGATGCGTCTTTGAATTCTTTAACGCCAGCGCCAAGTCCTTTCATTAATTCTGGAATTTTTTTACCTCCAAAAAGTAATAAAACTACCACCAATATTACTATCCATTCGGTTGGACCCATTCTTCCCATACTATATAAAATTTTATGCTTTCGCGAATTAGTATTAATAGCTACAAAGGTAAAAAGAAAAAAGTACCAATTGCATTTTTAGCGAACTATTTATCGTTAATCTTCGTTAAAATCCGCCGCAACTCTTCAAAACTACATATTTTGTTATATTTGTGGTATAAATAAAAATCATGGCAGAAAAAGGTCAAAAAAGAAAAAAAATCAAAAAGCATTTGTTTACCAAAAACCGTTTGGTGGTGCTCAACGAAGACTCATTTGAAGAAATTTTTTCCTTACGATTGACCTTAATGAATGTTTTTGTCGTGGCTACTTTAGGTGCTATTGTCATTATTACAGTCACAACATTTATCATCGCTTTTACGCCATTGCGCGAATACATTCCAGGTTATTCTTCTTCAAAATTACGCAGAAATGCTACCGAATTAGCGCTCAAATCCGATTCATTGGCCTCGGCCTTGAAAAAAAATGAAGCGTATTTGCAATCGGTTGTCAAAGTGCTCAATGGCGATTTAGAATACCAAAAAGTCAACAAAGATTCGATTATGGCTTCAGAAGTTATTGAAGTAGATCCAAAAACGCTTGAACCATCCGAAGAAGAAATTGAAATTCGCAAGAACGTAGAAGCAGAAGAGAAAAAAATAAAAGAGCAAAGCCAAAAGTCTAAAAAGAACTCAAAATAAACATGTCGATAAAGTCGTTTGCTGCCAAGTTATTTGCTACCCGAATTCACAAGAAAACGCTTCAATGGAGTTCTCATCCAGTCGAAACGCAACAAAAAGTGTTTGCCGATTTGATCCGTCAAGCGAAAGAAACGCAGTTTGGCAAAGACCATCATTTTGAAACCATAAAGACTTTTTCCGATTTTGCTCAACACGTTCCGATTCGTGATTATGAAGAACTCAAACCTTATGTTGACCGTGTAGTCAAAGGCGAAGAAGACATTCTCTGGAAAGGAAAACCCATCTATTTTGCCAAAACTTCGGGAACGACTTCGGGCGCTAAATACATTCCGCTTACTAAAGAATCGATGCCTTTTCACATTCAAGCGGCGCGAAACGCCATTTTGAGTTACATTCACGAAACAGGCAAGACAAATTTTGTTGATGGCAAAATGATTTTTTTACAAGGAAGCCCGATTTTAGAAGAAAAAAACGGAATCAAATTGGGAAGATTATCTGGAATTGTAGCACATTTTGTTCCGAAATATTTGCAAAAAAACCGAATGCCAAGTTGGGAAACCAATTGCATTGAAGACTGGGAAACCAAAGTCGACGCGATAGTAGAAGAAACCTACAACCAAAACATGTCGGTGATTTCTGGAATTCCGTCTTGGGTGCAAATGTATTTTGAAAAATTACAGCAAAAATCAGGCAAACCCGTAGGCGAGTTGTTCAAAAATTTCAATTTATTCATTTACGGCGGAGTGAATTACGAACCCTATCGCGCCAAATTCGAAAGTTTAATTGGACGAAAAGTCGATTCCATTGAACTATTTCCAGCTTCAGAAGGATTTTTCGCTTATCAAGATTCTCAAAAAGATAAAGGAATGTTGCTTTTGCTGAATTCAGGAATTTTTTACGAATTTGTCAAAGCAGACGAATTTTTCACCAAAAACCCTAGAAGATACACGATTGGCGAAGTTGAATTAAATGTGAATTACGTGTTGATTCTATCCTCAAACGCTGGACTTTGGGCTTACAATATTGGCGATACGGTTCAGTTTACATCGCTTAAACCTTATCGCGTTATTGTTTCGGGTAGAATCAAACATTACATTTCGGCTTTTGGTGAGCACGTAATTGCCAAAGAAGTTGAAACCGCTCTACAACAAGCCATGGAAAACACCAATGTACGTGTAAACGAATTTACTGTTGCTCCACAAATTACCCCAAAAGAAGGTTTGCCGTACCACGAATGGTTCATTGAATTTGAAAACGAACCCGAAAAGATTGAAGAGTTTGCTTTACAAATTGACAACGCCATGCGCCAACAAAACGTGTATTACGATGATTTGATAGTTGGTAATGTATTACGAACATTAGTCATCACTAAAGTCAGCAAAAACGGTTTTCAAGAGTACATGAAATCAATTGGCAAATTGGGCGGACAAAATAAATTACCGCGTTTGTCCAACGACCGAAAAATCGTTGATCAACTCTCCTAACAGGTTTTCAAAACCGATTAGGTATAACTCGAAAAATGAAAATACTAATTACTATTTTACTACTGTGTTCAATTTCAACTTTTGCCCAAATCAAAGGCGTGGTCAAAGACAGTCTTTCGGGGCAACCGATTCCGTATGTCAACATTTCAGTTGAAAACGAAAATAGTGGCACTACTTCCGAAGAAAATGGAACATTCAGACTTCCTGAAAGCATAAATGGAAAAAACGTTATTTTTTCGGCCTTAGGATTTGAAAAGAAAAAAGTGAAAGCCTCAAAAGCTTCCGAAATTCTGCTGAAACCAATCGATTATCAATTGGATGAGGTAATTGTGAACAATAGTTTAGGAACCAAACAACGAGAAATTGGTCAAACCGAAAACACAATTTTACAAGCTTTTGATAATGGTCCGCGAATTGACACTAAATATTTTCCGTATCATCCTTCGTACAAAAAAACAAAATACATCAAGCAAGTAGTTATTAAAACAGATAACGCTTTAGAGAAAGCAACGCTTAAAATTCATTTATACCGCGTTGATGAAGCAGGTTTTCCATCTGAAGAAATACTTCACAAAGACTTACTAATTACAGTTAAAAAAGGAACCACAACCACCAAAATTGACCTTACTAAATATCAAATAAAAATACCCAAAAATGGCATTTTTATAGGTATTGAAAAACTTATTATTGAAAGCAATAAATGGGAAAAAGCAACTATTAGTTATCAACCTTTACTATTGTACAATCGCGTTGATAGAGACTTTTTCTATACTTTTTCGGGAGGAAAATGGAACCGAGTCAATAAACAAGAAAATCTAGATGCTTTTGGAAGAATGATGATTTACGAACCAGCAATCCATTTGATTCTTACCAACTAAACCATAAAAAATGTATCTTTGCGGGTTAGAAAACAAAATTAATGAAGGAAATTAAAAACATTTCGCGCTCTCGGGCGCAAGAATCGTCGGCAGCTATCGAACGATTGTACATTACAATGAGACACTTATTCAACAGAGGTTTTTACAAACCAATGGGTGTTTCAGGAGAAACTTTAAGAGAAGCTTTATTAGAACTTCGCCCCGAAATTTACGGCTCAATAGCCGAAGAAAAAGTAGAATTAAACGGATTGTTGTATGTAATAGAACGACTTCCAGTAGGAATTGAAGAATGCCGTTACATCAACTTAACTTCCGATGAAGGTTATTCAAAATCCCATTTTCAACCTATCGTTCCACCCAAAAGAAGAAGAAATTGCTACCGGATCGACGATGAGCAGATGAATGTAGAAATCACACGTGGGCGATCGGATATTTACGATATTTTAACGCATTTGACCTTTATTTTTATCGAATCTCACAAAATCAAAGACCGCGTTTTGATTGACGAAGAAGGTAAAATTTCACGCGATTGGCAAAAGCTAGAAATGGCAGCTTTGCAAACCAAAAAGTTATCGCAAGTTGAAAAGGAAAAAGCCATTTCGCATGCAGCCAATATTTTAGGAAGAACCTTTGTTGAGGTTTTGGATATTTATGATTCATTTGCTACAGCTGACAAACCCGACCGTTTTTTACACGTCATTTATTGGTTAGGAAAAATTGCCATTGAAGAAGTCGTTGACAATAATAAACGAACTATTACGTTTAGTCCGATATTGCGTGAGCGACTTGGACATCATATTCATGGTGAAATTTGGGCCAACAATATCAAAGAAGTGTTGAAAACCAATAATTTGCTTGAACGTCCAATTCACATTATCAGTGCAAATATGCACAGTGTAATGAACTCACTTTTTGCCACTTACGTTCTTAAAACCAAATTTAAAGACAAGTCGGATTTTTATATTTACGAAGAATTAAGCAAATCAGGAGCCAATGCGTTGCGTGATAAAGTGGAAGAATATGCTTTGAAACACGGTATGATTTCGTTGCCCGATCAATCTGGAACCAATATTGATGTTCAAATTTTTGATACAGCCAAAATTGACTGGGCTAAATCCGCTTTTCCAAAAGCAAAACCTAGTAAACAATCGCCTGTTTTGATTGTTATGGATTATGCGTTTGGTGAGCAAGCATTTGAAACCATTGACGAGTTGTTAAAACCCTACAAAGTTGAAAAAACCAAGCATTTCCTTAATGTAGAATCGGTTTCTATTATGGGAAAAGCTGGAATTTTAGAAGGCGGTAAAGGCGATATTATGATTCCGAATGCGCACGTCAATGAAGGAACAGCGGATAATTATCCTTTTGAAAATGAATTGACAGCTTCTATGTTTGAAGGAAACGAAATTCCAGTGTATGCAGGACCAATGATTACAGTATTAGGAACCTCGTTGCAAAACCGAGATTTATTGAAGTTTTTCCACGAATCAACTTGGCAAGCCATTGGTTTAGAGATGGAAGGAGCTTATTATCAAAAAGCAATTCAATCGGCCTCAAGAATACGTAAAAGCATCAACACAAATGTAAAAGTACGCTATGCTTATTATGCTTCTGATAATCCATTAGAAACAGGAAGCACATTAGCTTCGGGCGGTTTAGGCACAACAGGAGTAAAACCAACCTATTTGATTACCATCAAAATTATAGAACAAATTTTTAATATTAAATAAAAAAATGAGTACAAATCAACCCTCTAACGCTGACAATCAAGAAATAGATTTATCTCAAATTTCAAAAAAAATCGGCGCTTTTTTTGAAGGAATAGCCACTAAAATATTCAACATTCTTTTTTTTATAAAGAAAAATATTTTAATTCTTTCAATTTTATTTGTTTTAGGCGTCGGCATCGGCCTTTTTTTAGAAAGAAAATCAAAATCGTATAACAACGAAATAATTGTAGCACCTAATTTCGGTTCAAATGATTATCTGTATTCTAAAATAGAGTTGATAAATTCTAAAATAAAAGAAGATGACACGTTATTTCTGAAAAATGTAGTTGGAATTAAAAACCCTAAGAAGTTCAAAGAAATAAAAGTGCAACCTATCAATGATGTTTATAAGTTTATTGATAATAAAGCAGGCAACTTTGAATTGATTAAATTAATGGCCGAAGATGGTGATTTGAAAAAAATTATTGAAGAAAGCACAACAAGTAAAAACTATCCTTTTCATAGAATTCAGTTTACTACTGAACATTTAACTTCCAATGAAAAAACAGTCAAACCTTTATTGAACTTTTTAAATAATTCAGACTATTACAAGATAATTCAGCGTGAATATTTGAATAATATCAAAATTAAAATCAAAGAAAACGACTCTATCATCAGTCAAATAGACGGTGTTCTTAATAGTTTTTCTAGCGCTGTAAATGGCTCTCAACGCAATGAAAAACTGATTTATTATAATGAAAATACACAATTAAACGATGTTATTAAAACCAAGAATGACTTGGTTAATGAGCAAGGATCACATCGATTAGAATTGGTTAACTTAGATAAGATTATTAAAGATAATAGCACTACCATAAATATTGAAGAAGTTAAGGGCGTTTTCGGAAGTTTAGCGGTAGTTTTCCCATTGTTTTTCATCTTTGTTTTTGTGATGATTCGATATTTTACAGCTTTTTACAGAAAGCAATTAGCAAAATCTAATCAGTAATTACAATGAAAGGAATTATTTTAGCAGGCGGTTCTGGAACTCGACTTCACCCGTTAACCTTGGCTGTAAGCAAACAATTGATGCCCATTTACGACAAGCCAATGATATATTATCCATTATCAACCTTGATGTGGGCAGGTATCAACGAAATTTTAATCATATCAACACCGCACGATTTACCTCTTTTTCAACAATTACTTGGCGATGGAAAACGATTGGGTTGCCGATTTGAATATGCTGTACAAGAAAACCCAAATGGTTTAGCTGAAGCGTTTATTATTGGACGTGATTTTGTGGGCAACGACAAGGCTGCATTAATTTTAGGCGATAATATTTTTTACGGAACAGGTTTAGCCGAATTATTACAAGCCAACAACGACCCAGATGGAGGAATTATTTATGCGTATCACGTGCACGATCCAGAGCGTTATGGTGTAGTTGATTTTGATGCGAACGGAAACGTTTTATCAATTGAAGAAAAACCCGAAAAGCCTAAATCAAATTATGCTGTTCCTGGAATTTATTTTTATGACAATTCGGTTGTTGATATTGCAGCCAATATAAAACCAAGTCATAGAGGCGAGTTGGAAATTACAGACGTCAATAAAGAATACCTTACAAGAGGAAAACTTAAAGTTAGCATTTTAGACCGCGGAACGGCTTGGTTAGACACTGGAACATTTCAATCGTTAATGCAAGCTGGTCAATTTGTTCAAGTAATCGAAGAACGACAAGGACTTAAAATTGGAGCCATTGAGGAAGCGGCTTATAAAATGGGTTTTATTTCTGCAGAAGAATTAAAAAAATTAGCAGAACCTTTGTTAAAAAGCGGCTACGGAACACATTTAATGAGTTTACTACAAGAATAAGATGAACTTTATTGAAACCAAATTAAAAGGTTGTTTTATCCTTGAGCCTAAGGTAATTTTGGACGAAAGAGGTTACTTTATGGAAAGTTTTAATCAAAAAACATTTCATAGTGGAACAGGCCAAAATATTGACTTTGTTCAAGACAATCAATCGTTTTCTTCTCGAGGTGTTTTAAGAGGTTTGCATTACCAAACAGGCGAACATGCCCAAGCGAAGTTGGTTCGGGTTTTGCAAGGCGAAGTTTTGGATGTTGCCGTCGATTTAAGACCTGAATCAGAAACCTACGGTCACTATGAGTCCGTGCTGCTTTCAGCTGAAAATCAAAAACAATTCTTCATTCCTCGTGGGTTCGCACACGGGTTTTTGGTTTTAAGTGAAACCGCTACTTTTTTTTACAAATGCGATAATTTTTATAACAAAGAAAGCGAAGGCGGATTGATATACAACGACCCAACAGTTAGTATCGATTGGCAATTTGACGCAAAAAAATTAATAATTTCTGATAAAGATAAAGTACAACCTAACTTACACCAAGCCAAAAAAGTATGGTAGTTTTAGTCACAGGTTCTAATGGCCAACTAGGGCAATCCATTCAACATATTGCCACTAATTATCCCGAAATTGACTTTGTTTTTTGTGATTCTTCTACTTTAGACATTACTAATTTAAGCAACATCCAACAAGTTTTCCAACAATATAAACCTAACTATTGCATCAATGCAGCGGCTTACACAGCTGTTGACAAGGCCGAAAGCGAACCTGATAAAGCACATTTAATTAATGCTGTTGGCGCCAAAAATTTGGCCGAAGTTTGCAAAGAAAACAATATTATTTTACTCCATATTTCAACCGATTTTGTTTTTGATGGAGATTCCTCAAAGCTCGGAATGACAAAAGGTTATACCGAAGAAGATCAACCTAATCCAACAGGTGTTTATGGCCAAACTAAATTAGAGGGTGAAAAAGCCATTCAATCTACGTTTGAGAACTATTACATTATCAGAACCTCGTGGGTTTATTCGCAATTTGGGAATAATTTTATGAAAACCATGTTGCGATTGGCTTCAGAAAGAGACACCATTTCGGTGGTTAACGATCAAATAGGAACACCAACCAACGCGATTGATTTGGCAGAGTGCATTCTTAAAATTATAGTAACCAACAACCAACAACCGACAACCGACAACTTTGGTATCTATCACTTTTCAAACCTAGGACAATGTAGTTGGTATGATTTTGCTAAGGAAATCTTCCGCCAAAATAACATTAAGGTTAATCTACTAGCAATTCCAACATCCGCGTATCCAACTCCAGCCAAAAGACCCGCATACAGTGTTTTAGATAAGAGTAAAATAGAAAAAACATTTCACATTAAAAGCCAAAGTTGGGAAAAACAAATTCCAATAAAATAAGACGGAAAAAGCATCAGAAAAGTAAAATTACAAGTAAAAAATCGACTTTAAAACAACAATACTTGAGTTCCAACTTGTAAATGAATCAATAAAAAAGATTTCATAAATCAAGGATAAATAAAAAATGTATATTTGCAAAAAAATAAAAAACAAAAACAGAAAATGAAAAAAACAGTTTTTTTTAGTTTATTAGTCCTAACATTTTTATCGTTAGAATCATGTAAAAAAGGCGAAGAGTCTAAAGAAGGTACTGAAGCAACAGCAGAACCAAAAATAGAATATAAAGAGAATTTCAATTTGCAAATAGTAGCTTCAGCGGCTCAAAAAGACGATTTTGCTGTTTATTTTACAGAAGATAATACAATTAACTTTAATGAGAAAAACGCAGTTTGGAGATCAATCAGCGGCGGTAACACTGATGAAACAATCAATTTTGAAATGACTGAAGACAGAATCCCAACTAACATTCGTTTGGATTTTGGTTTAAATAAAGCGCAAGATTCAGTTGTAATTAAGTCGGTAAAAGTAAATTATTACGCTAATTCTTTTGAGTTCAAAGGAAGCGATTTCTTCACGTATTTCAATAAAGATGAACAATTCAAATACAATATCAATCCAGCCAACGGAACTCTGACGTTGTACAAAAAAGATGGCGAATACAAAACACCGTTTTTCTATCCTACGCAACTAACTAACGACAAAGTAAAAGAAATTACTACTCAGAAAAAGTAATTCAAAAAAATAAATTAGACGATAAGTCTTCAAAATTAAAACCATAAAGTTGTTTCTTTATGGTTTTTTTATACTATAACTTCAATTCTAACGTTTGTTAATTAATTTCATTAATTATGACTAAAAAAGCTACTTATAGATTATTTCTTTTCTCCTTTATAGCAGCCTTTTTTTTCTCTTGTAAGAAGGAGAACACAGTAGTTGATAATTTCACTATTAAAATGGATGCAATTATTGTAAAAAACGATTCCATTCATGCTTACTACACAACCGATGGAACTATAAATTTTAACGAAGAACAATCGTTTTGGACCCAAGTAAAAGGCAATAAAAAGAACCAAGAAATCACCATTACATTTCCAAAAAATGTTGTTCCCAATCAATTCCGATTGGATTTCGGAAACACCTTATTACAAGACGATATTGTACTCAATAAGTTGGAAATGGAATACAAGAATAAAAAAATCGTTTTAAAAGGTAGAAAAATATACGAACTCTTACGAGTAGATGTAAACAATACCTTTTTAGATAAAGAAATTGGTCTTTTAATTCGGAAAGACAAAACCAACAAAAACGGACCGTCATTGTATCCAAATGGCGATTATCTACGATTGAAATTAGTAGAGTTTACTAGCAACAAGAACAACCAATAATCAACGTATTCTATGCTAAAAAAACTACTAGGGATTTGTCAAAACAAACAATTTTTAAACTTATCCGTTTACGGATTTGGGCAACTATTTAATTTAGTTACGCCTCTTTTGGTTGTTCCCTATATAGTAGGAATTTGTGGTGAAGAAAATTTTGGAAAAAGCGCAGTAGGAATGGCTTTGTGCTTTTTTTTGATGGTTTTTATCGATTATGGTTCTGATTTGGTCGGAATTAGAGAAGTTTCCATCAACAGAGACAATAAAGAAATTTTGCAAAACCTATTCTCTACCACTATGGCAGCCAAATTGGTATTGCTAATTGCCGTGATGATTTTGATGATCATTGCCATTTATAGCATTCCATTTTTTGCGGTAGAAAAAAAATTGTTCTTACTTCAACTCACTGTTTTGGTTGGTCAGTTTTTAAATCCGACTTGGTTTTTACAAGGAGTTGAAAACGTCAAATGGATTACAATTTCCAATATTATATCGAAAGTAATTTATTTAGGATGCATTTTTTTAATCATACAATCAGAGCAAGATTATGTTTACATCAACTTGTTTTGGGGATTGGGAATGATGCTCTCTAACGGAAGTTTTTTATACCTTATCATCAAAAAATACAATTTCACTTTCAAACACATTCAAGGCAATGATATTTTGCGTTTCTTAAAAAAAGATTTTAACATATTCACTTCACAGATTTTCTTTTCCTCGCAAATGTTTTTGCCCGTAATTTTGATCAGTTATTTTGGATCAAATTTAATGGCAGGACAATACAAAATCGTCGAGCAAGTTATCTTAATTTTCAAAACCTACATCTTGCTGTTTTTTAACTTTGTTTTTCCAAAAGTTTGTTTTTTACTAGACAAGAATAAGCAAAGCGGAATGAACAATTGGAAGCTTTTCAACGGACTGAATTTTATTTTTATAACACTTTCAATGGTAGTTATATACTTCTTTTCGTATGATATTGTTGCTTACTTCAATCCAACCAATCGCTATGTTTTGAGTAATTTATTGCAAATAGCCGTTTTATATCCAATTGTTTTTGCCGTTTCAACACCATTAAAACAGTTGGTTTTGGCATGGAATTACAGAAAGTTTTATGTAAACCTAACGTCTATAATTGTTGTTTTAAACCTTCTATCCATTATTTTTCTATTGCCAATTTTCAAAATTTATGGTGTTTTTTATTCTTTGATAATTTCAGAAGTAATAATCATTTTATTTTACTTACTTTGTATCAGAAAAGAGATATTTGTTAAAAGCAAACCCAATTTTTAATGCTAAAAAGAATTTTTCAAACCTATTTGCAAAAAGCAGGAAAAACCTACACTGTTGATTCCAGAATACCCAGTAGTTTGGTTTTTCGAACACTTGTCAAAAGAATGATAATGATGCTTAGAGGCTATTGTAAAGTATACAGAAAAGTTTTTGTGGGAAGCAATTGTACGTTTTTAAATAAATCGAATTTTAGTTTTGGATCCAATGTAACCATCGAGCACGATACAATTTTGGATGGTTATGCTTCCGAAAAGATTATCCTTGGAAACAATGTAAAAATCGGCGCGTATTCTAACTTGCTTTCTACCAGTCATTTTTCAAAATTTGGAAAAGGATTAAAAATTGGCAATAATTCGGCCATTGGCGATTTCACTCATTTTGGCGCACCAGGCGGAATTGAAATTGGCAACGATGTTATAATGGGATCCTACATTTCTTTTCACTCGGAAAACCATAATTTTTCAGACACAACGCAATTGATTCGCGAGCAAGGAACTACCTCAAAAGGCATAAAGTTGGGCAACAATATTTGGGTTGGCGCCAAAGTTACTTTTTTAGACGGATGCAGCGTTGGAGATAATTCGGTTGTGGCTGCCGGAGCTGTTGTGACAGGAGAATTTCCTAGTAATTCTGTTATTGGTGGTGTGCCAGCCAAAATTTTAAAAAAAATAGAATAAATGAAATTAACCCTACCCAGTAATTTTTTCTATCAATTTTTATTTTTCTTAGCCGTATTTATACCTTATTTGGATATTTTCGAATTAACAATAAGTGTATGGGTCGCTTGTTTTGTAGTTTCTATTGTTAGACAATATTCGTTTTCAATCGTCAAATTGGTAATTCCCTTTTTGTTGATACTTTTTATCGCTATAGTAGTAATGTTTTTTCAAGACAATGGCCTCTACTTTATAATCCGAGACATTACTTATTTGATAAAACCAGTAGTCGGACTTTTTTTAGGCTACCAATTATGCCAAAGAAATCTGAACAACGCTTTCCAATTAATTTTAAAAACGGCTTATTTAATAGCCATTTACCACTTAATTGTTGTAGTTTTTTCTTTTGTTTTCTTCAAAGCAAACAATGTTAATCTTATACGCGAATACGGTGGTTATTTCAGTGATTATGAAGTGTATGCTTTGGTCATTTTGATTTTTTATAAAAATTTTCAAATCCATTTCGATCGAAAAAAAAGGATCCTATATACAGTTGTGATAGGATTGTCAGTCTTTATGTATTTGGCCAGAACCAATTTCCTTCAGTTGCTGATTTTGTTTTTGGGAATGAAAGGTTATTTAGAAATCAACAAAAAATCAATTGCAATTATAACTTCCATAGTTGTGTTGACGGTAGCAGGTTATTCAAGTATTTTATACATCAACCCCAAAAGAGGAGGCGACGGAATAGAAGCTTTTTTATACAAAATTAAAGTGGCGCCAATGGAAACTTTTAAAACCAAAATTAAAAGAGACGATTGGAAAGATTTTAACGATAATTACCGTTCCTACGAAAATATTATGACCATTAGACAAGTTTCGAGTGAAGGTACTTTGAGCGTTCTTTTTGGTAAAGGATTAGGATCAAGCATCGATTTGAAACAAAAAGTGTATTTAGGTGATATGCAATTGCGTCATATTTCCATACTTCACAATGGGTTTATGATTGTTTTTCTAAAATCAGGATTACTTGGTATTTTAATCTATTTTTTCTCTATTTCTTACTTCTTCAAAAGGTATAAAATTCACAACGAGCAAGCCCAATCCATTCGACTTTTGTTTATAGGAACAGGCGTCTTTTTGGTGCTTTCCAATTGGGTATTTTTAGGATTCTATAATCTTATCGACACCAAAACTATTTTAATAGGCTTTTTAATAGCTTATTTTGAAAAAAACAACAATCCAAATTAAAAGATGAAAAGTATTTTATTTATACACCAATCGGCAGAATTATATGGTTCGGATAAAACCATTTTAATGTTTATCTCAAAACTGGATAAAACCAAATACAAATCAATTGTAATACTGCCTTTTGATGGTCCACTTAAAAGAGAATTTGAAAAAAATAATATCACTGTCGTAATAGCTCCTGTACTTAAATTGTACAGAAAAATGTTTACGCCATCCAATTTAATGAAGCTTTTAAAAGAGTATAAAGAAGGATTAAAAATCATTAACCAACTGCATAAAGAACACAATTTTCAGCTGGTTTATTCGCATACTTTGGCTGCGTTAATTGGAATTATTTTTGCCTCCAAAAACAAAGTAAAGCATTTGTGGCACGTTCAAGAAATCATTGCAAAACCAAAATTATTCAATTGGGTTTTTAAACGAATATTATCCTTAAAAAGCAACCACAAAATTGCGTATGATTCGCATGAAACTATGCGATTTTGGATTGAGGGAAGCACCATTTTAACCCAAAAATCGGAAGCTGTTTGGAACGGAATAGACGTAGATCAAAAGGTAAATTATTCACAAGAACAAATCAATGCTGTTCGAACCGACTTTTTTAAAGTTAGTCCCAACGAATTAGTGATTGCATTAGTAGGAAGAATCAATAGTTGGAAAGGCCAGCCGCTATTGCTTGATGCATTTTATTTATTGACTAAAAAATTTGACAATATAAAATTAGTTTTTATTGGTTCGGCTCCACCCAACCAAGAAAATTTTGAAATTACATTGAACGAAAAAATTAAAGAATACCAACTTCAAAACAAAGCTTTAATAATTCCTTTTCAAGAGGAAATTGGGAAATTTTGGGATTCGATTGACATTGCTGTTGTTCCTTCTACTGAGCCTGAACCTTTCGGAATGGTAGTCATTGAAGCGATGTTGTCTGAAAAACCAGTAGTTGCATCCAATCATGGCGGACCAACCGAAATAGTTTTGCCTAACGAAACAGGCTTTTTATTTGAACCCAACAACAAAGAAAGTTTGGCCGAAAACATTGAAAAATTAATTGTTGATCCTGTTTTGAGAAAAAGACTCGGAACCAACGGCAAAAAAAGAGCCATTGAGGTCTTTTCAGTAGATAATCATGTGCGTCATTTTGAGAAAATATTCGAAGAAATTCTAAAATAAAATTCCTTGTAAAAACGCCTTTAAAAGTGCAAAATTTTCCTATTTTTGTCGCTCGAAAAAAGAGTTTGATGAAAATAGCCATTCTTGGTACACGCGGAATACCCAATTACTACGGAGGATTTGAACAATTTGCCGAATTTTTTTCAGTTTATTTGGTCAATAAAGGCCACGAAGTATATTGCTACAACTCGCACAATCATAAGTTTCAAGAAAAAACGTTTCACGGCGTAAACATCATTCACCAGCATGACCCAGAATACAAATACGGCACTTTTGGTCAGTTTATTTACGATTACAATTGCATTTTAGATTCGCGAAAAAGAGATTTTGACATCATTCTTCAATTGGGTTATACCAGTAATTCTATTTGGTTCTTTTTATTGCCTAAAAAACCAATTATCATCACCAACATGGACGGAATTGAGTGGAAACGTTCTAAGTACTCTCGACCTGTACAGCAATTTTTGCGTTTTGCCGAACGATTGGCGGCCATCAGTAGCGATTATTTAGTTTCAGATTCATTAGGAATAAAAAGTTTTTTAAAACAACGATACAACAAAGAATCAACGTATATTGCTTACGGAGCACATCCTTTTGATGCTCCTAACGAAGCCATCCTTGACCAATACCATGTGCAAAAGGAAAACTTCAACATGATAATGGCTCGATTTGAACCCGAGAATAATTTAGATATGGTTCTTCAAGGTGTAGCTTTAAATGCCGATGATCAAACACCAATTTTGGTAGTGGGAAAACACGAAACAAAATACGGCGAATACCTAAAAAACAAATTCAAAGACCATAAAAACATCCGATTTATGGGCGGAATTTATAATTTAGAGCACCTCAATAACCTAAGGTATTTTTCTAAATTATATTTTCACGGACACTCAGTAGGTGGAACGAATCCTTCGTTATTAGAAGCAATGGCTTCAAAAGCACTAATTGCTGCGCATAATAACGATTTTAACAAAGGAGTTTTGAAAGACAATGCATTCTATTTTTCTAACCCAAAAGAAGTCAAAGAATTGCTTCTTACAGTCAAAAAAAATGATAACTTGCATTTTATTGAAAACAATTTCAATGCTATTGTAAATCAGTTTAATTGGGATAAAATAAATGGAGAATACTTACAGCTTTTTGAAGAATGCATGGTTAAGGGCAAAAGAAGAAGTTAAAAATAATCCCATTTTTCTTGTACTTTTAGTACTACTTTCGCTTCCATTGCCTTACAAATACAATAGCATTTCGGTTATTGTTTTAGCGTTTTTTTCTTTCTATTTTTTTAAAAAAGAAAACCTACATTTTACCAAATCGTTTGTTTTTCTTGTTGCCATATATGCATTAATGGTGCTTTCTCTTTTATGGACATTAGACTTAAAGATGTCAGTTAAAGCATTATCCAAAACACTTCCATTTGTGGTCATACCACTTATTTTTAGCCTCACACCCAAAACCAATCAAGAAACCAAAAACAAAATTTTAAACGGATTTGCTTATGGCTTTTTTGTATACGCATTAGGCTGCCTTACACGAGCTGTTGTGCGCTATTTTATTACGCAAACACCAACAGTTTTTTTCTATCACGAATTGGTTTCGTTTGATGTAAATGCCATTCACGTTTCGGTATACATGAGTGTCGCTTTTTTTACGTTTTTAATAAAAGAAAACAAAAAAAGCATTGACAAAATTGCATTGGTAGTATTATTTATAATGATAGTATTATTGTCATCCAAAAACATCATCATCTTGTTTTTTCTGTTGTTTTTTGCCTATGTTTTTTTTCAATCAAAATGGAAAATAACAATAAAAAAAGTGCTTTTAATACTACCTATTTTATTCATTTGTGTTTTTGCATTTTACGGAAAAATCAAAAACCGCTTTTTAATTGAAATCGAATCCAATAAAACCGAAAAAACGATTAATAATGAAATCAGTGGGCCACAAGGGTTGGTGTATAATGTTTCAGTTAAAGATGCTTGGACAAAAGACCAATTTCAACACAATGATTATTTTCCCGGTTTAGCATTAAGAGTATACCAAGCCAGAATTTTTAAAGAAATGATTTCGGAAGATAATAGCTACTTAACTGGCTACGGAATCAATGCTACTGACGAAAGAATTGCACAAAAAAGAGTAGAGCACAACTTATATCCTGAGTACGAAAAATTTAACTTTCATAACCAATACATTCAGTTTTTTGCTGAGTTGGGTTTGTTTGGATTTCTCTTTTTGCTGATTTTAGTTCTGATAAACTTAAAAAATGCGATTAATAGCAAAGATTTCGTGCATTTTTCTTTTGCAATTCTAATGATAAGTTTATTTTTGACAGAATCTTTTTTAGCCCGACAACGAGGCGTTGTTTTTTTTGTGACCTTGTATTGTTTATTTAACAGCGTAGGCGTTCAAAAAGATAAATAAAAATAATATGAAAAGAATATTAATTACTGGTGCAGCCGGCTTTTTAGGCTCACATTTATGTGATCGGTTTTTGGCAGAAGGCTATTTTGTAATTGGAATGGATAACCTCATTACAGGAGATTTAAAAAACATTGAACACCTTTTTAAAGAAAAAAACTTTGAGTTTTACCATCACGATGTAACAAAGTTTGTACATGTACCAGGAAAACTAGACTATATTTTGCACTTTGCATCGCCTGCAAGCCCAATTGATTATTTAAAAATTCCAATTCAAACTTTGAAAGTAGGTTCGTTAGGAACCCATAATTTACTTGGTTTAGCTCGAGTAAAGAAAGCTAGGATTTTAATTGCATCTACTTCTGAAGTATATGGTGATCCTTTGGTACATCCACAAACGGAAGAATATTATGGCAATGTAAATACAATTGGTCCACGTGGTGTTTATGATGAGGCCAAACGATTCCAAGAATCTATCACCATGGCTTACCACACTTTTCATGGTGTAGAAACGCGAATCGTTCGTATTTTTAATACGTATGGCCCTCGAATGCGCCTAAATGATGGAAGAGTAATTCCGGCATTTATCGGTCAGGCATTACGTGGCGAAGATTTAACTATTTTCGGAGATGGTAGCCAAACACGGTCGTTTTGCTATGTAACCGATCAGGTTGAAGGTATTTTTAGATTGTTACATTCGGATTATGTTTATCCAGTAAATATTGGAAACCCAGATGAAATAACAATTAAGGATTTTGCAGAAGAGATTATTAAATTAACTGGAACAAATCAAAAAGTAGTGTATCATCCACTGCCGATTAATGATCCTCTACAACGTCAACCGGATACAACCAAAGCTAGAGAAATTTTGGGATGGGAAGCCAAAGTAAGTCGAGCAGAAGGCATGAAATTAACCTACGATTATTTCAAGTCGCTTTCCAATGAAGAGTTATTAAAAGAAGAGCACAAAGATTTTAAAGGATACATCCACTAATTTTATGCTTGCACAGCAAACAGGAAGATATTCAAAATACATCAGACCCATTAGTATTGCTTTTGACCTGATAGTAATTTCAGCGTTAAGTTCTTATTTCCTTAGAGAATTGAATCTTAACATGGTTTATTATTTGGCTTATCAGGCATTAGGATGGTTGATTATTGCTCTTTCTGTAAAGTTTTACAATATTTATAGATTTACAACTCCAGTTGAAATTATAACCAAATTGGTAAAACAGTTTATCATTTTTTTATTGGTTGTAATTACCTTTTTTCCATTTGCAAAAAAAGCATTGTTTAGCGGAAAAGCTATTGCAATTTTAATGGTTGTTAGTTTTATTTTGATAGTAGCCTTCAAGTATTTCCTATTCTTTTATTTAAAAAAATACCGCATCTCAACCAAAAACAATTATAGAAATGCTGTCATCATCGGATATACAACAGAAGCAATTCGCCTGAAAGAAGTATTTGATCATCGGCAAGATTATGGTTATCGTTTTCAAGGTTTTTTTTCTGATAAGAAGCAAAACCCAGAAATTAAAGGTAAAATTGAAGACCTCAAAAAATTTGTTTTGGAAAATAAAACGGATGAAATTTATTGTTCTTTAAACGAAATATCGAATGAAAAACTAAAAGATTTAGTTGAATTTTCGGATGAAAACCGCAAATCAATCAAGTTTATTCCCGATACTAAGGAAATATTTTCTAAAAACCTTAAAATAGACTATTACGAATTATTTCCAGTATTATCACTACAAAAAACGCAACTTCACGACCCATTTATCAAAGGGATAAAAAGAGTATTTGACATATTCTTTTCTCTTTTTATTATTGTTTTCTTATTGTCATGGATTATTCCAATTGTTGCACTTTTTATCAAATTGGAATCAAAAGGTCCAGTTTTTTTCCGACAAGGACGGCCAGGATTGGATGAAAACGAGTTTTTTTGCTACAAGTTTCGCTCCATGAGAGTGAACATTACAACAGAAAAAGAAGCATCCAGAAACGACCCAAGAGTAACCAAAATGGGTCGATTTATGCGAAAAACAAGCATCGACGAATTGCCTCAGTTTTTCAACGTTTTATTAGGCGATATGTCGGTAGTTGGTCCTCGTCCGCACTTATGGTCGCAAAACAAATCGTATGCGAATAAAATTAAAAAATACATGGTCAGACATTATGTTAAACCAGGAATAACAGGTTTGGCTCAAGTAAAAGGTTTTAGAGGTGAAATTGAAACCGATGAAGACATGATTAACCGTATTAAATTTGATGTTTTTTACATCGAAAATTGGTCGTTAATTATGGACTTTAAAATCATTATACAAACGGTAATTAATATTTTTAAAGGAGAAGAAAAAGCGTATTAAAAGACGTCATTTTCAATTAAACTACTCATTTGTTTATTTAAATTAAAAACCCTTTGCGATTGCTCCAAGATCATCTTTTTCTTTTCTAAGAAATTTATTTTTTGGAGCGCCGCTATTTCCCGAATTTTTTCATTGATTTCGTCATAATTTCCAACTGAAGCAACCCAACCAAGATTGTTTTCAGCAACAATAGTTTCGCCTTCACCTCCGCCAAAATAGAGTACTGGAAATCCCAACGAAGCATATTCAAATATCTTAGAAGGAACCGAACCATATATTCGAGTCGTTAAGGGAACAAGAGCTACGTCAAGTTTTTGTATTTGTTCATGTAATTCGTTCCTATCTAACATACCGTGAAAATGTATTTTATTGTTTTTTTCATCTGAAATGAATTGTAAAATTTGGTTTTTTTCGGCACCATCTCCAAACAGATGCAATTCAATATTTGTAGTGTTGAAATCGATGTTTTTACACAAATCATAAACTCCTTGAGCCACTCCAAACAATCCTGCGTAAAAAAGTTTTACAGGTTGATTTTCGTTGAAAGTAAAATCTAATTTAGCATTGTTGTGGTCGGGATAATTACGGTATAAAAAACATTTTTTTTCTGGGAAAAAAGAATGTATATGAGAAATAATCTCATTGGATTGCCCTAAAATTATGTCGCTTTTTTTGTAAATAAATTGTTCTAAAAACAACGAAAAGCGATGCGAAAACGAATTCTTTTTTAAGGCTTTTAATTCAATTGCAGCCAATGGCCATAAATCGGAAACATTCAAAATTATTTTCTTCTTTTTAAAAGAAAGCACAAAAACAGCAATAAAAGAGAGAAGTAAAGGAGGCGATTGAACCACCACTTTTTTAGTTGTTTTTTTGAACGCCAAATAGAAAAACAAACAAGTCGAAAATGATAAAATAGATACAATTCGTATTAAAACATTTTTGCTTACACTTGGGTAAATCCAAAGGCGTTTTACGGTAATGTTGTGTATTGTTTCGCTTACAAAAAACTTTCCTTTGTATTCTGAAAAAAGAGTTCCTTTTGGATAATTTCCTAATGGACAAATTACGGTTACTTTATAATTATTTTGGTGTAATTTCAGCGCAAGTTGTTCAATTCGGTTAGCCGCAGCTCCTTTTTCAGGTGGATAATAATTTGAAATAATAGTAATTTCTTCCATAGTTAGAAGGTGCTCAAAAGGCAATTATTTATACTTTTTTCAGTAAAATATCAATTATTCGTTCCGATGTTTTTCCGTCCCAAAGCTCAGGAATGCCATGTTTTTTGGTTTTATTTTGAAGAAATTGTTCGTATATTTTTTTCAAGTTTTCAACAGTAGTTCCAACTAAATGATTAGTTCCAATCGAAATTGTTTCAGGTCTTTCGGTATTATTGCGCATTGTAAAACACGGAACTCCCAAAACTGTAGTTTCTTCCGAAATACCGCCACTATCCGTAATTACAGCAAAACTGTTTTTTACCAGATACATGAAGTTCAAATAGCCTTGCGGTTCAACAAAATAAATATTTTTTAGGTTGAAGTTTTTCTCGCCCAAAATGGCTTTAGTTCTTGGATGAATCGGGAAAATTATTTTTTTATCATTCACCATTTGATCAATACCAATTAGCAAATCAATTAACGAATTTTCTTCATCCACATTCGATGGGCGATGTAAAGTAAGAACAACATAGTTGCCATTAAGTAATTCAAATTCGTCCCAAAAAATGGGTTTCGTAATGCGATCGATATTTTGATATAAAGTGTCAATCATTACGTTTCCTACAAAATGTATATCTTCTGGATTGGCGCCGTATGTAAGCAAATTTTGACTCGCCCAAGTTGATGTAGTAAAAAAATAATCGGTAATGCTGTCGGTCACGATTCGATTGATTTCTTCAGGCATTGACCAATCACCTGAACGGATTCCGGCTTCAACATGCGCTACTTTTGTGTTTAATTTTTTGGCTACAATTGCGCAAGCCATAGTTGAATTTACATCACCAACAACCAGCACGATGTCACACGGATTTTGTACTAATTCTTTTTCAAAAGCCACCATTATTGCTGCGGTTTGTTCCGCTTGAGAACCGCTTTTTACTTCCAAATTTGCATCAGGATGCGGAATATTGAGTTCTTCAAAAAAAGTATCACTAAGATTTTTGTCGTAATGCTGTCCAGTGTGAACCAAGCGAAAGGAAATAGTTTTATTCTCCAAACGCTTTTTTTCAATGGCCTTGATTATAGGCGCGATTTTAATAAAATTTGGTCGTGCACCAGCGATTATTGTAATTTTCATGATGGATTAACTAAGGATACAAATTGTTTTAATTTTCCGCTTTTACTGCGTTCGAGTTTTTCTTTTCGGGTAAAAGTAAAAATCAAACCATTTTCCAAATACGTAGATATGGCATTTTCAATTTTTTTGATTTGGTTTTGAGTCAATTCAATTTCACTTACGTATTCAATGTCAAAAGTATCAATTTTGGTTTGTTTTATGATAAATTCTTTTACGTTCCCATCGTCTTCAATAATACTTTTGGTGACATAGTAAAAAGTTAAGCCAGGCGATTTTTTACCGCTTGGTAAAATGGCGACATCATTGGTGCGGCCAATTAGTTTTTTTAGAATCGGTTTTTGTAACGTACTTTTTTCGTCTAAAATACCAGTATCACCAATATCATATCGTATAAAGGGATGCGCTTTATTGTATAGCGAAGTAATTACAACGCGTCCTTCTTTTCCATATGGTAAAACTTGGTCATTCTCGTCAACGATTTCAACAAATAAAGTTTCCGAATTCACTTGCCATTCGTCATTTGTGTTTTGAAATGCAATCAAATCCAATTCAGATGCACCATATTCGTTTATAACAGGTACTCCAAACTGTTGTTCTAGTAGTTTTTTATCCTCATCAAAAAGCATTTCAGAGGTTACAACACAGCATTTCAATGTTGGGCAAATTGTTTTAAGAATAATATTTTTCTTTTTTAAGAATTTTGCAAACAATACAATTGAACTTGTATATCCATTGATGTAATCAAACCTTTTCGAATGAAACTTTTTCACTATTTGTTCTAAAATAGAGTCCGATAAATTAAAAATGGTAAAACGATACCGATGACTTAGCAAATCTTTGATACGTTCTTTTGTATGACCTATAAAATCAAGTGGAATACCATAAAAACGGGCTTGTAAAGATGTATTAAAATCGAGTCCAAACCACCCAAAACGATGGATTATATTTGCCCAAGTTAAAGCATGACAAAATTTATCTTTAGCAAAAATAAAAGGATCGCCACTTGAACCAGAAGTTTTGTTTACATATACATTTTTGACCGTGTAGTTTTCGGTTAGCCGAACGTTTAAAGGCCTCTGAAACTCTTTCTTTGTCATTATTGGAATTTCGTTCCAATTGGTGCAGTTCTTATTTCCAACAAAAGAAAGGTAATACGAATTGTGTTTTAAATGAAAATCAACGATTTCTTTTTTCTTTAGATTTAAATAAGTTTCAAAATCCGAACCCGAAAGTAAACCTATTTCTTGGTATTTTTTCTGAGCTTCCTTAATCGGAAACCCATTCAAACGAAGCGATAAGTTGAAAAAATTAATCATAGAAAATAAAAAAGGGCCAACAATTGTCAGCCCTTAAAAATACTATTTTATTTGAAATTAGTTTTTAATAATTTTAATAGTTTCTTTTTTGTTATCAGAAGTGATTGTAAAGAAGTAAGCACCGTTTGATAATGAAGAAACATCAACTGAATTTTCAATTCCAGTCATTGATTTTGTTAAAACTACTTTACCAGTTAAATCAGTTACGCTCAATTGGTAAGCATCAATTCCTTCAGAAGAAATTGTAACTAAGTTAGTTGCAGGATTAGGATAAGCAGCAAAAACAGTTGAAGATTCAAAATTAGAATTCGCTAAAGGTCCAGTTAATTTGAAAACACCATCAGTAAAAGGAGTTGAGCTAAAACCAGCACACCATCCAGTTGTTAAATCCAAGAAAGCAGAAACACCTCTTTGCTCAGTTCCGCCTGGTTCTAAGTCAGTCCAAGTTGAACCATTGTTAGTACTAACTGAAGTTCCTACTGGTGCAGCAGCAGATGTTGCTACTATTGTAGTTGTACCAGGAATATAGTTTAATAATCTTCTTGTACCAGTGAAAGTTGTTCCAGTAGACCATGTTGTTCCACCATTGGTAGTAGTATAAAAAGTGTAAGTTGTTCCTGCAGTTTTTAATATGCAACCATTATTAACATCACTAAAAGCCATTCTTCCGCTTTGAGCTGTTCCACCAAAATCAGTTAAAGGAGCTTGAGTTATAGTCCAAGTCAAACCTTGATCGGAAGATTTTAATATTCTTCCTTTATTAGTTGGCAACCAAACAGTATTACCAACAACAATATTTCCACCGTTGTAACCATATTCACCGCTTAAGAAAGGTGGAATGTTAGCACCAGGAACCAATGTCCAACTGTCGCCGCCATCAGTAGATCGCCAAATTTCAAATTCACCTGCATTTGGATCACCCATTGCGAATCCAACATTTGCATCGAAAAAATGTACAAAATTGACAAACGATGCAGCCCCTGTAAAACCAGCAGGATTTTGCTGATTCCAAGTTACACCACCATCAGTAGTTTTATAAACTACGCTACCTGTTCCATCAGTTCCATTTACAGCACTTACCCAGGCAGTTGTATTATTAATAGCACAAATGTTGTTGATTCCTAAAGCTGTGTCTCCAACATCAATTACCCCAGGAACCCATGTAGTTCCACCGTCAGTAGTTTTTGTAAATTCTTGAATAACATTTGATGTGTTAGCTCCATCATAAGCAAGTGCCCATACCGTATTTGCATTCACAATTTGGATTTCTTCTAAACCTCTAGAAGCATTGGTAAAACCAGTAGCTTGAGAAGTCCATAATTGTGCAAATGACAAAGATGAAAAGGCAACAAAAGATAAAGAGAGTAAAAGTTTTTTCATAATTCGTTTATTTAAATTCATTCAAAAATAATTAAAAATCCTAAAAAAATAGTTTTTTTAAGATATATTTTTGATTTTAAAAATTTTACTTTTGCCAACAAACACAACACAAATGAGAATTTTATTATTAGGTTCTGGCGGAAGAGAGCACGCCTTGGCATGGAAAATGCTAAAAAGTTCGAAATGTAAAACGCTTTTTGTCGCCCCAGGAAATGCTGGAACAGCGCTAATTTCATGTAATGTAGCCATTAACCCAACCGATTTTGAAGCCATTAAAAAATTTTCAATCAATGAAAAAATTGATATGGTTGTCGTTGGTCCAGAAGATCCTTTGGTGCAAGGGATTTATGATTTTTTTAAAAATGACACCCAATTAAATCATATCCCTGTTATTGGACCTTCAAAAGTTGGAGCTCAATTGGAAGGAAGTAAAGAGTTTGCCAAACAATTTTTGGTAAGAAACAACATTCCAACAGCGGCTTACGACAGTTTTACAACAGAAACAGTAGAAAAAGGCGTTCAATTTCTGGCAACTTTGCAACCACCATATGTTTTAAAAGCAGACGGATTAGCCGCTGGAAAAGGAGTTTTAATTATTAACGATTTGAATGAAGCGCAAACTGAACTTCGCAACATGTTGGTTCATGCGAAATTTGGACAAGCTAGTGCAAAAGTTGTAATTGAAGAGTTTTTGGACGGAATTGAGCTGAGTTGCTTTGTGATAACAGACGGAAAAAATTACAAAATTCTTCCTACAGCAAAAGATTATAAACGAATAGGTGAAGGTGACACGGGTTTAAACACAGGCGGAATGGGAGCGGTTTCTCCAGTTCCATTTGTTGATACTTTTTTGATGGAAAAAATTGAAACTCGAATTGTAAAACCAACAATAGCAGGTTTACAAAACGAAGGAATTGAATACAAAGGATTTGTTTTTATTGGTTTGATTAATGTTAAAGGCGAGCCAATGGTCATTGAGTACAATGTGCGGATGGGAGATCCAGAAACTGAGGTAGTAATGCCAAGAATTCAGTCGGATTTGGTTGCACTGTTTGAAGCTGTTGGTAACCAAAAATTAGATGAGTTTTCTGTAGAAATTGACCCAAGAAGCGCCACAACAATCATGGTGGTTTCGGGCGGATATCCTGAAGATTACGAAAAAGGGTATGAAATCGCGGGTTTGGAAAAAGTTGAAGATTCTATTGTGTTTCACGCGGGAACAACCATCAAGGATAACAAAGTGGTTACTAATGGCGGAAGAGTATTAGCAGTAACTTCGTATGGAGAAGATTTTCAAGAAGCCATAAAAAAATCTTATCAAAATATAGAAAAACTACACTTTGATAAGATGTATTATAGAAAAGATATCGGTTTCGACTTACTTTAAGAATGAATGAGCCGTAGTATCTTGATTTTCTTCGTTATTTTTTTGGTGAATAACTAATTGTTTGCACCAATAAACAATGTAGTATCCGCAAATAATCATCATTGCCCAATTAATCAAGTTAGCACCAACCCATGATGACAATTCCCAAGAACGTAACCAATCAAAAGGTTTGAATAAAAAATCGACAAAAAGAGATTGTATTGCTTCAAAAAATGCTTTCATCTTTAAAATAGGTGTTATATTTACAGTCACAAAAGTATAAAATATCCGAATGATTACAAGCATTTTTAAAAAATCTTCACCAATTAATTACACGATTGTAGTGATACTGATGCTTTGCCTTTTTTTCTTCTGTACTTTGAAAGAAGGAAATAGGCTGAATTCACTAGCAAACATGTCGATTTCAGGGATTAACTTTATTGTGTTTTTTGCATCATTATTTTTAACCAATTTCATTGTAAAAAAGAATGGATTGACAAAAGACAGCAGTTTTTCCATCTTATTTTTTGTACTTTTTTTGATGTTTTTTCCTTCTGTTGTCACCAATTTCAAATTGATTTTAGGCAACTTTTTTATTCTTTTGGCTCAGCGAAGATTAATTTCCTTGCAAACATTGAAAGCACCTAAAGAAAAAATTTTCGATGCTTCTTTGTGGGTTTTTGTGGCTAGCTTGTTTCACTTTTGGGCCATTTTGTTCATTATTTTGGTCTATATTTCAATCTTTTTCCACGTTTCAAGAGACTATAGAAATTGGTTGATTCCTTTTGTTTCTTTATTTACCACAATAGTAATTTATGTTCTTTTTTCACTGATTTTGAATCACGATATTAATCAGAATTTGTTGTCAATTGGAAGAGTTGATTTCAGAATGGACTATTTCAAAAACAATTACCAAAACTTAGCGCTATCGATGTTTGCTGTGGTATCCGTTTTCTTTCTTTTTTCAAAAATAATAGCGCTTACCAATAGACCTCTGGTGTTACAAGCTTCTTACAAAAAAGTCATTATAAGTTTTATAATTGGAGTCATCATTTTTCTAATTTCTCCCAACAAAAGTAGTGATGTATTGTTGTTTACTTTTTTCCCTTTGGCTGTAATGGGAACCAATAACATTGAGTATTCTAAAAACAAAATCAATCAAGAGTTAGCCATTGGCCTGACAATTATTTTGGCTTTTTGTAGTTTCTTTTTGCAATTATAATTTGCTTCCGTAAGCCAAATCACCAGCATCGCCCAAACCAGGAACAATGTAGTTTTTTTCGTTAAGATGATCATCAATAGCCGCGACCCACAAATGACAATTATCCGGAAGATTTTTCTCTAAATAGGCAATTCCTTCTGGTGCAGCAATTACTACAGCAATGTGAATTTCTTTGGGTTTTTGTTCTAAATGCAACTTGTGTAAAACAGCAACAATCGATTGTCCTGTTGCTAACATTGGATCAATTAGGATTAAATTTTTGTTTTCAAACGAAGGAGCGGCTTGGTATTCGACTAAAATTTCAAAAAAATCATCATTGTTTGGATGATGACGATAGGCCGAAACAAATCCGTTTTCCGCATTATCAAAAATATTCATAAAACCAGTATGAAGCGCCAAACCTGCTCTAAGAATGGAGCACAAAACCACATTGTCAGCAACAGTTGTGGTAGGCTTGATTCCGAGTGGAGTCGGAACATCAATGTTTTTGTATTCTAGCGTTTTGCTCAATTCATAGGCCATAATTTCACCAATACGCTCAATGTTTTTGCGAAAACGCATGCTGTCTTTTTGAATGGAAACATCGCGAATTTGCGCCAAGAAATGATTTAAAACACTGTTATTTTCGGAGATATTATGAATAATCATGAAGTAAAATTTAAATAGGAAGGTAAAGGTATAAAAACTATCTTTGCAAAAAAATTTTACCACTATGTTTTCAAAATTTGCCTACTCGATATTTGAACAAAGTATTAAAGATTACCACGTTCACGACAATGTAGATCAACCCATTAGCAATCCGTATCCTAAAGATCAAATCGAACATTTATTGTATTTCAAAAATTGGATTGATACTGTTCAATGGCATTTTGAAGACATTATTCGTGATCCAAATATTGATCCTGCTGCTGCTTTGGTTTTGAAAAGAAGAATCGATGCGTCAAATCAAGAACGTACTGATATGGTAGAATATATTGATAGTTATTTCCTTCAAAAATACGCACACACAGAAGTAAAATCTTCGGCAAAAATCAATTCTGAAAGTCCAGCTTGGGCCATCGATCGTTTATCAATTTTGGCTTTGAAAATTTACCATATGAATGAAGAAGCTACTCGTGTAGATGCTTCACAAGATCACCGTGATAAATGCCAAGCCAAATTGAACATTCTTTTAGAGCAACGCACCGATTTGTCTACAGCGATTGATGATTTGTTGATGGATATTGAAAATGGCGACAAATTCATGAAAGTGTACAAACAAATGAAAATGTACAACGACGACGATTTGAACCCGGTTTTATACCAAAACAAGAAGTAAGTTCGAGTCATTTTGCCTCACAAAATTCAACATATAGCCGTCATTCGACTGTCTGCCATGGGCGACGTTGCCATGACGGTTCCTGTTATTTTGGCTTTGGTCGATCAACATCCTGAAGTGAAAATTACAGTGGTTTCTCGACCTTTTTTTAAACCTCTTTTCTCGAACATTCCCAACGTACATTTCTTTTCGGTTCATACGCACCACCAACACAAAGGCCTTTTTGGATTGTTTCGATTGTACCGCGATTTAAAAAAGCTCAAAGTTGATTACATTGCTGATTTACACAACGTTTTGCGTTCAAAAGTTATTCGCACATTATTTGCCTTGAGCGGAAAAAAAATAGCATTTACCGATAAAGGAAGAACCGAAAAAGCAGCTTTGACGCGATTGAAAGATAAAGTTTTTCAACCTGTAAAACCGATGATTGAACGACATATTGCCACGTTTGAATCACTAGGTTTTCCCATTGAAATGAAACAACCTTATTTTTTAGCAAAAGAAATAATTCCGTTGAGAGTACAACAAATTTTGGGTGAAAAAAATCAAAAATGGCTCGGAATTGCTCCGTTTGCCCATTACGAAAGTAAAACCTATCCAATTGATTTGATGAAAAAAGTCATTGATGCGTTGGCTCAAAATTCATCGCTCAAAATTATCCTTTTAGGTGGCGGAAAAGAAGAAGCTGAAGTATTGGAAAACCTAGCAAAACACTATCAAAATTGCTACAACTTTGCAGGCATTATGTCGTTTGAACACGAATTACAACTCATTTCCAACCTCGACGCTATGCTTTCCATGGACAGTGGCAACGCGCATCTTTCTGCCTTGTTTGGTGTTCCAACGATTACACTTTGGGGCGCAACGCATCCGTACACTGGTTTTGCTCCGTACAATCAACCTTTTGATAATTGCTTGGTTTCGGATAGAGAACAATTCCCATGGTTACCCACGTCCATTTATGGAAATAAAAAAGTAGAAGGTTATGAAGAGGCGATGCGGACCATTTCGTTCGAAACAGTGGTAGAAAAAGTCAACGCTGCACTTTATAAATAAATTCTTTCGTCGCGACAACGCTCTAAAATGTAGTTTTTCAAATTGGAAATTGTGGCTTGATAATTGGGTGCTTCAAATCCAAATCGTTCGTGTTCCATCTGTTCTTTTTCGATAGCATTGCAACCTTTGACAACTTCTTTCAACATGTCGAGCATAATCAACTGTTTGTTGTTGTCTTTTTCAAATTTGAAATCCACAATCTCATCTTCCAAACGCTCACAATAATCCAAAAGCTCTTGAACCTCAGGCTCATCAAGCAAATCTTGCGCTTTTTTAAAAATATCGAACTTATTTTTCATCATTTAAAAAGCAATGACAATTACAACGTCAAAATTCAAAAGAAGTTGAATTAACTAGAAAAACACCATTTTTTTAAACATCATCAAAATCGACAAAAATCTCGCTCGATGTTGGATGCGCTTGACACGTTAAAATCAAACCATCAGCTACTTCTTTATCTGTTAAAATAGAATTCTTTTTCATTTCGGCTGTTCCTTTGGAAATCCGGGCTAAACAACTACTACAAATTCCTCCTTGACACGAATAAGGCGCGTCAATGCCTTGTTTTAAAGCTGCTTCCAACAAAGTTTGCTTCTGACTCATTTCAAAAGTGGTTTCTTCATCGTCAACCAAAACCGTGATTTTGGTATGACCATTTCCTGAACTTGCTGTAGTATTTTCATCAGATGACGAAGTAGAAAACAACTCAAATTTGATGTTTTTATCGGCAACGTTGTGTTCTTTTAAAACCGAAGTGACCAGATTAATCATTTCTTCTGGGCCACATAAATAAAACTTATCGAACTCTTTTTCCTTGTGTTTGTTGTTCAACACAAAATTTACATTGGCTTTGTCAATTCGACCAAAAAGTTCGCCTTCAACTTTGGCTTGACTGTAAGCATAATGTACAAAAAAACGTCCTACGTATTTCAATTGCAGTTGATGCAATTGTTCGTGAAAAATAGTGTCGTTGGGCGATTTATTTCCGTAAACTAAAACAAAAGTACTATTGGGTTCGCTTTCTAAAACCGATTGTAAAATCGACATTACAGGTGTAATTCCACTTCCAGCTACAAATCCGGCATAGTTTTTTTGACGATCTATTTGGGGTTCAAATACAAATTTTCCTTCCGGAACGCCGACTTCTAAGATGTCGCCTGCTTTTAAATTTTGATTGGCGAAGGTTGAAAAATGGCCATTTTTTACCGATTTAATAGCAATTCGCAATTCGCCACTGTTTGGAGATGAACAAACCGAATACGCTCTACGAATTTCTTTTCCGTCTAAAGTAAGTTTTAAATTAACGTATTGTCCTGCAACAAATTGATAAGCAGTTTTTAGTTCATCAGGAACTGAAAAAACAACCGAAATAGCATTGGAAGTTTCTTTTTTAACTTCTTTTATATGTAATTTATAAAATGATGACATGAATTTGAATTTTTCACAAAGGTAAGAAATAGCGCCAATTTAATTTGTATGAAAACTTTGAAAAACATGTAACAATTTTTACTTTCGGCAAACTAATCGTTCAACTAAACAACCAAAATATGTTCAAACATTTTATTCGCTTAGAGTGGAAATCTTTTTTCCGTTCAGCTTCGATGGGAACTAATTTAGCCATGAAAATCCTAATGGGTTTTTTGGTGCTCTATTTCATTGTTCTTTTTTGTATAGCTGGAGTAGCAACTTTTTTTGCTATTAAAGAAGAACTTCATTTAGAACCACTTTCCATTATCAACAAATTCATGATTTATTATCTGGTAGTTGATTTGGTTTTTAGGTATTTTCTCCAACAAATGCCAGTAATGAACATTAAACCGTTGTTGACTTTAAACATCAAAAAGGGAACAATAGTTCATTTTGCATTAGGTAAAACAGCATTGTCATTTTTTAATTGGTTACATGCTTTTTTCTTTATTCCATTTACGATTGTTTTGCTTACGCAAGGCTACGGATTTAATTCAATTTTGTGGCATTTGGGAATATTTGCTCTCATTTATTGCAACAATTTTCTTAACATCATCATCAACAACAAAGACGGAATTTTTTACGCGGTTCTCGCACTTGTTGTAGGATTAGGAGCAGCGCAATACTATCAAGTTTTTGATATAACTACTTATACAGTGCCATTTTTTCAAGCCATGTACACCATGCCAGCGGTATTTTTGATTCCTGTTGCCGTCTTAATCGGATTGTACTATTTTGCTTTTAATTATTTCAAAAAACGCTTGAATTTAGACGAAGGGTTGGCTAAAAAAAGCGACTTTGCCAAAACGGAGAATTATACTTGGCTTAACCAATTCGGTACATTAGGAACGTTTTTGAAAAACGATATTCGTTTATTGAAAAGAAACAAACGTTCGCGTACTACTTTGATAATGAGTTTTATTTTTATTTTTTATGGCCTACTTTTTTATACACAACCTATAGAAGCTTATGACAATCCGGCTATGAAAGTATTTGCGGGAATATTTGTATCTGGAGGATTTTTGTTCACTTTTGGGCAATTCATACCAAGCTGGGATAGCGCGTATTACCAACTGATGATGAGTCAAAATATCCCGTATAAAGATTACATCAAATCCAAATGGTGGTTGATGGTAATTGGGACAGTTATCTCAACTATTTTGGCTTCTTTTTACTTGTTTTTTGGATTACACACCTATTTGATTATTGTGGTTGCCGCCATATTCAACGTTGGTGTAAACTCACATTTGGTAATGTTGGGCGGTGCTTTTGTGAAAACGCCGATCGATTTAACAACATCCAAACAAGCATTTGGTGATAAGCAAGCCTTTAATATGAAAACGATGTTGATTGCAATTCCAAAAATGCTTTTACCAATGGCTTTATACGCGGCGGGATATTATTTGTTTTCGCCAAATATTGGATTGCTTTTTGTAGCTCTGGCAGGCATTCTGGGTTTTGCTTTTAGAAATTACATGTTTTCTAAAATCGAAAAAATCTACAAAACCGAAAAATACGCTACCATTGCTGCTTACAAGCAGAAAAGTTAGTTTTTTAATCAACCAATCACCTCACTAATTACTAAACAAAATGATACAAGCAAATAACTTAAGCAAAACGTATAACAACGGAGTAAAAGTACTCAACATAACTAATCTTGAAATTCCAAAAGGACAAAGTTTCGGATTAGTAGGCAACAACGGAGCTGGAAAAACGACTTTTTTTAGTTTGTTGTTGGATTTGATTGAACCCACAACAGGAAGTATCAAAAACAAAGGAATTCAAGTCAATACTAGCGAAGCATGGAAACCTTTCACTTCTGCCTTTATTGATGAAAGTTTCTTAATAGGTTATTTAACCGCTGAAGAATATTTTTACTTTATTGGTGATTTACGAGGTCAAAATAAAGCCGATGTTGATGCTTTGCTACAAAAACACGAAGAATTTTTTAATGGAGAAATTTTAAACAGTAAAAAATACTTGCGCGATTTATCCAAAGGAAACATGAAGAAAGCCGGAATAATTGCTGCTTTAATTGGAAATCCTGAAGTGGTTATTTTAGATGAACCTTTTGCCAATTTAGATCCAACAACAGTCAATCGATTAAAAAAAATCATCAAGGAAATTGCCGATGATCCGAATCGAACCGTGTTGGTTTCGTCGCACGATTTAGTACACACAGTTGAAGTTTGTAACAGAATCGTTGCTTTGCATTTGGGTGAAGTTGTAAAGGATATTCAAACTTCTCCAGAAACATTAAAAGAACTAGAAGCTTTTTTTGCAGTGTAATTTTTGTTTAAAAAGGTTGAAAAGAAGGTTAAAAAAAGCAATCGTTTTCTTTTTTTGAGGCCAAACAGCCAAGCAATCTTACTATAAAAAAACCACATTTTTTTTCGCTATATCAAAAAGAAACGTATTTTTACCAGTTAGTTATACTAAAATTGACTTTTAAGAGTTAATATAAAAAACGTTTTTACATTGAAAACCATTACATTCAGACATTTGTTAGTTGGTTTGCTACTCGTATTTTTGGTAGCATGTTCAACTAAAAGAAATAATTTTTTAAGCAGAAACATGCACGCACTTAGTACAAGAGACAATATCTTGTACAATGGTGGATTAGCTTTAGATAAAGGAATTACCGATTTAAAAACTACTTACAGTGATAATTTTTGGGAAATTCTTCCTGTTGAGCGGATGCAAGCTTCTACAGAAACCACACTACCAGGACAAACTACTACCAATCCTGATTTTGACCGAGCAGAAACCAAAGCAGTCAAAGCCATTCAAAAACACTCGATGAACATTGATGGTTCTGAAAAAAACCCTCAGATGGACGAGGCTCACCTTATGTTAGGAAAGGCGCGATACTATGAAAAAAGATATATTCCTGCTTTAGAAGCATTCAATTATGTGCTTTACAAATATCCTACAAGCGATAAAATTTATGAAGTAAAAATATGGCGCGAACGAACCAATATGCGTTTGGAAAATGACGAACAAGCCATTACCAACCTTCGAAAATTATTAAAAGAAATTAAATTTAAAGATCAAATCTTTGCTGATGCTAACGCAACTTTAGCTCAAGCATTTTTAAATATTGAAGAGAAAGATAGCGCTGTTGCCAAATTAAAAATAGCTACAGAATTTACCAAAAGCAAGGAAGAAGTAGCACGGTATAAATTTATCTTAGGTCAATTGTATGAAAGCCGTGGCGACAACGACAGTGCTTTTGCATCATATCAAGAAATAATTGATATGAAAAGAAAATCACCTAAGCCTTATGTCATTCATGCACACGCTCGTCAAGCAGCCCAATTTGATTATAAAAACGGCGATACATTAGCATTTGTTGAAAAATACAAAGAATTGATGAAAGATCGTGAAAATCGCCCTTTTTTAGACGTATTAAATCATCAAATGGCCCTTTTTTATGATAAATCGAATAAACTAGACATTGCCCAAAAATACTATAATCAATCGTTGAATTCAAAACCCAAAGATCAATATTTAATTGCATCCAATTACCGAAATCTTGCGGATATTTATTTCAAAAAAGCCAAGTACGTAACGGCAGGAAAATATTATGATAGTACTTTAGCGGTCTTAGAGCCACGATCAAGAGAACATAAATTGATTAGTAAAAAAAGAGATAATTTAGAGGATGTTATTAAATACGAAGGAATAGCCCAACGCAACGATAGTATTTTGAAATTAGCAAAAATGTCTGGTTCTGAAAAAGAGGCTTATTTTAATGAATACATTACTAAAATTAAAGAAGCCGATCAAAAAGCAAAAGAAGATTTAGAAAATAAATTGGCTTTAGAAGAACAGAACAATGCTCAAGGCGGCGAATTTAATAAAGACGTTAAAACTCCTGAAAAAATTGGTCCAAAAACCAGCGCTTCGACCGATTTTTATTTTTACAACCCAACAACTGTAGCCTACGGGCGTAATGAGTTTGTAAAAAAATGGGGAAAAAGAAAACACACCAACAATTGGAGACTGTCTAGTTTACAAAAATCAAAAGGTCCTGAAGCAGACAAAGAAGAAGAGGAACCATCAGAAACAAAAGAAGACGTGGCCAATGCTGACCCAAGATATTCTGCAGATTTTTATACCAAACAACTTCCATCTTCGAGTAAAGAATTAGATAGTATTGCCAAAGAACGCAATTTTGCCTATTACCAATTGGGAGTTATCTACAAAGAAAAGTTTAAAGAGTACAAATTAGCCGCTGAAAAACTGGAAACATTACTTCAAAACAACCCAGAAGAGCGTTTGGTTTTACCTTCTATGTACAATTTGTATAAAATTTATGAAATCATTGACCCTTCCAAAGCTGCTCAAATGAAGGCTCAAATTATTTCAGTATACCCAAGTTCTCGTTATGCCCAAATTTTAAGCGACAATGCAGTTAGTTTGGAATTGGGTTCTCCAGAGGTCGTGTTTGCCAACCTGTTTAAAGATTATGAAGCTGGTTTGTACAGGGAAACACTTATCAAAACCGATATGGCAATTGTTGAATTTGCTGGTGAAGAACTGTTACCTAAGTTCGAATTACTCAAAGCGAATCTTATCGGTAAATTACACGGATTGGTTGAATACAAAAAAGCATTAAATTTTGTGGCATTAACTTATCCAAATCATGAAGTTGGTAAAGAAACTGAAAAATTTATTGCTTCTAAGATTCCGCTATTAGAATCACTTTATTTTAACGGAGAGGTTCCTTCAAGTTGGAAAATTATCTATCAACCTAAAAGCATAGTTGAAAAAGACAATAAAGTGTTGTTGGACAAGCTCAATAAATTAGCCAAAGAAAGGACTATTGAAACACTAACCGTTTCAACAGATGTTTACACTCTAGATCGAAATTTGATTGTTATTCACGGAATCAAGTCGGAAGAAAACGCAAAAGGTTTAGCTCAGATATTAAAAGAATTTAAAGACTATAAAATTGCAGATCCTGCCGTAATTATTTCAAGTGAAAATTACAAAGTGGTTCAAGTATTTAAAAATTTAGAAGAATACATGGCAGGTAAAGGACCTAATTTTGAACCTAAACAAAAACCAGTTATTCAGCTTCCTAAAGATGAGGTTAAGCAAGAAAAACCGAAAGCAATCAGAGAACAAAAAGAAGAGCCGAAAGCAGTTGAAACTAAGGGAGAAAACGTGAAAAGCGATAGTAAACCAATGCAAAATAACAATGGAAAGGACGGCGGAAAAGGAAATCCAGAGAACAGCCAAACGCCTCAGCCTCAATTCAATATTATGCCACCGTCATCAGGGAATAATCCGCCAAAATCAAGAGGGTAATGTTTCAAAAAAGTCAAAAATCATATACCGATTTATTAGGTAAAACCAATAGAATTGTAGAAGGAACGTCCATAAATGGGAATATAATTTCACCCGCCGATTTTAGGTTAGACGGACATTTGATTGGCAACTTTCAGTCTAAAGGGAAGTTGGTTATTGGCCCCGCTGGAAATGTAAAAGGTGATATTGTATGCAAAAACGCAGATATTGAAGGCCGATTTGAAGGCAAAATTCAAGTACTCGAAACACTCAACATCAAATCAAAGGCCGTTATTATTGGTGATGTCGTGTGTGGCAAACTTTCTGTTGAACCTGGAGCAGAGTTCAGTGCAACTTGTGTGATGAAAAACATCCAGAAATCTCATGCTAATGAACACCAACTCTCCGAAGAAAAATCCCAATAAATGGCTCGTGCTGATTAGCATTCCAATTCAAATGGGAGTGGTGATTTTTATTTTTTCTAAAGGAGGAAGTTGGCTTGATGAACACTATCCTAATCAACATGCCGTTTTTTTAAAAATCATGACATTGTTAGGTGTCGCACTCTCTTTTTATTACTTAAATCGACAGCTCAAAGACTTAAACTCTTAGTTATCCACTTAAAAATGAAAGCAATAGAATTCAAACTTTTACTTAAGATGTTTTTGTTTTCGGTACTATTGTACGGAATACACAAATTCGTTTTCGCTCAATTTCTGCCCATCAATGTTGAGCAAAAGTTTGTTTACTCACTCGAATTGTTGTATTGTTTTTTCTTTTTTTCTTCCGTTTTAATTTTAGTGATTCTTTTTGCTGTTAATAAAAAAAACATCAACAATGTTGGTTTCAGCTTTTTGTTTTTAACTGTTGCAAAGATGGGGACAGCTTTTTTCTTTTTGCAACCGATACTTCATTCTACAGAAACACAAATAGGGATAGAAAAGAAAAATTTCTTAGTCATTTTTCTTATCTTTTTGGCAATAGAAACCGTTGTTGCTGTCAGAATATTAAACAATAAACAATAAATCGATTTAATATCGACAATTTCCATTAAAAAAATAAAAGTATTACTTTTTAATATTAATTAAAATTGTACTTTTGCACCAAATTTGAAAAAAGTTAATTAAAGTTAATTATCAGATATGGTGATTTCAAGAAAACCACTCCAATTTATATTTGCGGCTTTAGTAGCTGTTCTTCCTTATATTAGTTTTGCTAATCCTGCTCAAGACAGTGTAACTTCTCAACCAAAGACAGAAGCTGTGGTTGCTACTCATGGTCAAGAAACAGCCAAAAATTTAACAGAAGAAGAAAAAGCAGATTTGGAGAGAAAAGCGCACATCAAGCACCATTTAATGGATTCTCACGATTTTACATTATTTTCTTATGGCGAAGGAGAGCACCAAACTCACGTTGGTTTTCCACTTCCTGTAATTTTGATTGACAATGGGTTTCATCTGTTTTCTTCATCTAAATTTGAACATGGTGAAGGAGTAGCTGAATCAAACGGAAATTATTATAAAATTAATCACCATGATGGTTTAGTATACAGAACGGATGCAGAAGGTAATTTTACTGAAGATTCAAAAGGACATGTTACCAATGTAAAGCCATTAGATTTTTCAATCACCAAGAATGTGTTTATGATACTTTTGGTTGGTGTATTAATGTTCTTATTGTTTGCTGCTTTAGGAAAATCTTACAAAAAAAATGGTTCAATTGCTAAAGGAGCAGGTCGTTTCTTCGAGCCGATTGTTCTTTACATTAGAGACGATATTGCTATTCCTAATATTGGTGAGAAACACTACAAAAAATACATGAGTTTCTTATTGACGATTTTCTTTTTTATTTGGTTCTTAAACATGTTTGGTTTAACGCCACTTGGAGTAAATATCACGGGTAATCTAGCGATTACTGCTTCGTTGGCTTTAATTACCTATCTAATCACCACATTTACAGCAAAGAAAGATTATTGGGGACATATTTTTTGGATGCCAGGCGTTCCAGTTCTAATGAAGTTTGTATTAGCACCTATTGAATTATTGGGAACGATTATCAAACCGTTTTCGTTGATGATTCGTTTGTACGCAAATATGGTAGCTGGACACATTGTATTAATGAGTTTAATTGCCTTGATGTACACCTTTAATAGTCCAATTGGAAGCCCGTTGTCGTTTTTCTTGGCTTTTGTGTTGTCTTTGTTAGAGATATTGGTAGCATTGCTACAGGCTTATATATTCACGATGTTAGCCGCTTTGTATTTTGGCGCTGCTGTTGAGGAGCATCACCACGAAGAAGCACATCATTAAAAAAAAGAGCTATTCTAAAGCCTATTGCTTAAAGCTTGTAGCTATAAAGTTGAATGTTTAATTAAATATATATACATTATGGAAATTCCTAAAATTATTGGAGCAGGATTAGTAGTAATCGGAGCGGGTATTGGTATCGGAAGAATTGGTGGATCAGCAATGGACGCTATCGCTCGTCAACCTGAAGCTACTGGTAAAATCCAAACTGCTATGCTTATTGCAGCTGCACTTATTGAAGGTATTGGTTTCGCTGCTTTGTTTGCAGTAAACTAAAAGTTAACAAAAGCTATAACGGTTGGTTGTAGCTTTTGTTTTTACAATTAATATAATTAAAAAAAAGATATATATAATGGAAGAATTATTTGGACAGTTTTCATTAGGTTTGTTTATCATGCAAACAGTTTTATTCCTCGGACTTGTTTTCTTGTTGAAAAAGTACGCTTGGAAACCTATTCTTGATGCGGTAAACGAAAGAGAAGAAGGAATCAAAAACGCTTTACTTTCAGCAGAAAGTGCAAAAAAAGAAATGCAAAACTTAAAATCAGATAACGAAAAATTGTTAGCTGATGCAAGAGCTGAGCGCGACACAATGATTAAAGAAGCGCGTGAGATGAAAGAAAAAATGATCAACGACGCCAAAACAGAAGCGCAAGTAGCTGGAGAAAAAATGATTGCTCAAGCCAAAGCGGCTATTGAAAGTGAAAAAAATGCAGCTATGGCCGATTTAAAAAATCAAGTTTCTTCATTGTCGTTAGAAATTGCAGAAAAAGTACTAAGAGACGAACTGTCTAACAAAGAATCGCAAACCAAATTGGTGGAGAAAATGTTAGCAGACACTAAATTAAACTAATCACTATGTCTAGAGCAGCCATTCGATACGCCAAAGCCATTTTAGATATTGCTACCACTTCAGGAAAAGCTGAAGCGGTAAACAACGACATGAAGTCGATTGTTTTGGCAGTGTCACAAAATGCTGAATTGAAAGACTTTTTGGCGAATCCAGTTGTTAAGATTGAAAGTAAAAAAGGTGCGTTAAGTTCTATTTTTACTGATGTTCAAGCCGAAACCAAAAGTTTGTTTCAATTGTTGTTTGAAAACAAACGATACGAAATTTTAGGCGCTATTGCACAGCAGTACAATATGCTTTTTGATGAAAGCAACGGAGTAGAAGTAGCCAAAGTAACTACAGCTTTCCCTATTACAGCTGATTTACAAAGCAAAGTTTTAGCTAAAATAGCTGAGTTTTCAAACAAAAAAATCACTATCGAAAATATCGTAGATCCAGCCATCATTGGCGGATTTGTTTTACGCGTAGGCGACAAGCAATACAATGCTTCAGTTGCTAGTAAATTAAGTCAATTAAAAAGAGAGTTTTCAAATTAATAGTATGAAAAAAATTATAGCTATTTTAATTTTCTTCATTTCATTTTCTAGTTTTTCTCAGAAAGTTAGAGTAAAAAAAGGAAATGTGACGGTTGATGATGTGGTATGGATTACTTGTGATGAACCAGCTCCATATACTTTTTCATTATTAGATAAAAATCAAGAAGAAATCATTTTTATAAAGCCCATAACAGTTCCAGGTGGTGCACCTCGTACACAATCGAATCCAAACGGTAATTTTTCGTATTATGTAATAAAATTTTTGGGCTTAAAAAAAGAATTTGAATTAGAAACGAATTACAAAGATGTTTTGAAAACACTATATCTTTCCAAAGCAATTAATGAAGATTTGACTATAAATGAAGAAAAAGCAAATCGTCTTGTTGAAAAGTATGGTACAGAGTTTTCTGATCGTTTCAACGGTAGATATTAACAAATTTTATAAATGAAAATCGGCCAAATCGGCCTTAAATATTAACATAGGTAGATAATCATAATATCATGGCAGAAATTAAACCAGCTGAAATTTCAGCAATATTAAAACAACAATTATCTGGTTTTGAATCAGGTGCTTCGTTAGAAGAAGTAGGAACAGTACTTCAAGTGGGTGACGGTATCGCTCGTGTTTACGGTTTGTCAAACGCTCAATATGGTGAGTTAGTACAATTCGACAACGGATTGGAAGCAATCGTTTTGAACTTAGAGGAAGATAATGTAGGTGTGGTACTTTTAGGACCATCAACAGGTATCAAAGAAGGCTCAACCGTAAAACGCACACAACGTATTGCTTCTTTAAAAGTAGGTGAGCAAATCGTAGGTCGTGTAGTAGATACATTAGGAAACCCAATCGATGGTAAAGGCCCAATTGGAGGAGAGTTATACGAAATGCCTTTGGAAAGAAAAGCACCTGGAGTTATCTTCCGTCAACCAGTAACGGAGCCATTACAAACAGGTATCAAATCAATCGACGCCATGATTCCAGTAGGAAGAGGACAACGTGAGTTGGTAATTGGTGACCGTCAAACGGGTAAAACCACAGTTTGTATTGATACCATTTTAAATCAAAAAGAATTTTATGATGCAGGGCAACCTGTATTCTGTATATATGTAGCGGTGGGTCAAAAAGCCTCTACAGTTGCTGGAATTGCTAAAACATTAGAAGACAAAGGAGCGATGGCTTATACCGTTATCGTTGCAGCTAATGCTTCTGACCCAGCTCCGATGCAGGTATATGCTCCAATGGCAGGTGCTGCAATTGGTGAGTATTTCCGTGATTCAGGTCGCCCAGCTTTGATTATCTATGATGATTTATCAAAACAAGCGGTAGCTTACCGTGAGGTGTCTCTTTTGTTAAGAAGACCACCAGGACGTGAGGCTTATCCCGGAGACGTTTTCTACCTTCACTCTCGTTTATTAGAAAGAGCATGTAAAGTAATTGCCGATGATGATATCGCTAAAAACATGAACGATTTACCAGATTCATTAAAACCAATCGTAAAAGGTGGAGGTTCGTTAACTGCTTTACCTATTATCGAAACACAAGCGGGTGACGTTTCAGCTTATATTCCAACTAACGTAATTTCGATTACAGATGGACAAATTTTCTTGGAGTCAGACTTGTTTAACTCTGGAGTTCGTCCAGCAATCAACGTAGGTATTTCGGTTTCTCGTGTAGGAGGTAATGCGCAAATCAAATCAATGAAAAAAGTAGCTGGTACATTGAAACTGGATCAAGCACAATTCCGTGAATTGGAAGCGTTTGCTAAGTTTGGTTCTGATTTAGATGCGGCAACTTTGAATGTAATTGAAAAAGGTAGAAGAAACGTTGAAATCTTGAAACAAGCCGTAAACGATCCATTTACTGTAGAAGATCAAGTTGCAATTATCTACGCGGGTTCTAAAAACTTATTGAGAAATGTTCCTGTAAATAAAGTCAAAGAATTCGAAAAAGATTATATCGAGTACTTAAACAACAAACACAGAGATACTCTTAATGCTTTAAAAGCAGGTAAGTTGGACGATAACATTACTGAAGTTTTAGAAAAAGCAGCACAAGAAACAGCAGCAAAATATAATTAATTAGTCAATTAGAAAATGTGTCAATGTGATAATTGGTACATTTTCGAATTGGCACATTTCCAAATTATAAAAAATGGCAAACTTAAAGGAAATACGTAACAGAATTACTTCCGTTCAGTCGACGATGCAAATTACATCGGCGATGAAAATGGTTTCTGCCGCTAAGTTGAAAAAAGCACAAGACGCCATTACAGCCATGCGTCCGTACGCTGAAAAGCTAACTGAATTACTTCAAAATTTGAGCGCTACACTTGATGGCGAAGTGGGAGGAAATTATACTACGCAACGCGAAATTAAAAAAGTGTTGGTGGTAGCCATTACTTCAAACAGAGGTTTAGCAGGAGCTTTCAACACTAACGTAATCAAGCAGGTTAAAGTGGTTGCAGATCAATACGCCGGAAAAGTTGTTGATGTGTATGCTATCGGGAAAAAAGGAAACGATGTACTAAAGAAAACGTCAACAGTAGTGAATAGTCAAACAGCTATTTTCGATCAGTTGACTTTTGATAATGTTGCTAAAATTGCTGACGAAATTTCGGAATTGTACACTTCTGGAGCTTATGATAAGATTGAATTAGTTTATAACCAATTCAAAAACGCAGCTACTCAAATCGTTCAAACCGAACAATATTTGCCTTTAGCACCAGCAAAATCTGATGAACCATCAAAATCTTCTGTAGATTATATTTACGAACCATCTAAAGAAGAAATTGTGTTGACTTTGATTCCTAAATCACTAAAAACACAATTGTACAAAGCAATCCGCGATTCTTTTGCTTCTGAACACGGCGCTCGTATGACAGCAATGCACAAAGCAACAGATAACGCAACGGATTTGAGAAATCAATTAAAATTAACGTATAACAAGGCACGTCAAGCAGCAATTACCAATGAAATCCTAGAAATTGTTGGTGGAGCTGAAGCTTTGAAAGGATAATTTTAAAGAAGACATAGAATTGAAAAAGACACTTTATTAGGTGTCTTTTTTATTTTATGGAATTTTGTAATTTAAATTTTTTAACTTCGTGTTGATTCACAATCATTTGCTATGAAAATTAAATTACTTTACTATGAAAAAAAAATTCCTGTTAACAGCTACTTTATTGGTTTCCACTTTTTCCTTTTCACAAAATTGGGGACTTGACCAAGATTTTAATTCGGTAGGTTTCAACACCGCCAACATGATTGTCAACGGCGACGATTATGCCGAGTGTTCCACCATTCAAAATGACGGCAAAATTCTTGTTGCTGGTTATGGCCTAAGAATGGCTAGGTTCAACACCAATGGGACTTTAGATACTAGCTTTGGTGATTCGGGTTATACCCTACCTTTTGGGAATAATGTTGGTTTGAATTACATCAAACAAATTATCATTACACCCACCAACAAAATTCTAACCGTTGGAGCAATTTATACGAACAAATGGTACATACATTTGGCTCAATACAACGAAAATGGCTCATTAGACACTACTTTTGGCACAAGCGGGCGCAAAAATATTGATGTCGGTCCGTCAATTACTATGTTGGTAGGAAATGCAATCTACACTTCAGATAATAAGATTTTTATTGCCACTACTTCTTACCTATCTGATGGCGATTTTAATATAACAAAATGCAACAAATTTGGTGAGTTAGAAACAAGTTTTGGCGGAACAGGCATCATTAACTATGATGGAATGGGATATGATCAAGGAGCCAAAATCAGCCTGCGCTCCGACGGTAAGCTATTGTTATCTGGAAACTCTAATGTCAATCCAGCCAATGGAACATACAAGCAATTTGTTCAAATGTTAATTAATTCAGATGGTAGTTTAGATGCAACTTTCGGAACTAGTGGAAAAGCCTTCAGCAATTTTGCAACCAATAACACGCAAGTTATTAATGATACTTATCTTTTAAGTGACAATTCTATTTTAGTAACAGGATCACTTGTAGTTACGAATTCGACTATTTACGACGGATTTGTAGCTAAGTTCAACGCCAATGGTACTTTGGACACGAGTTTTGGCACCAACGGAATAAACCAAGTTATTTTTACAGATACTGACGGATCTCAATCCATTACCGACATGATGAATAAAATTACCCTTCAAAGTGATGGAAAAATTATAATTGCTGGTTTTTCAAATGGAGCGGGAAATAGTAGTAAATTTTCTGTCGCTCGCTTAAATTCTAATGGAATTTTAGATAGTACTTTTGGTAATTTAGGCACAATGACTTTCTCAATCAATGGTTTCAACGATGTAATTACCGACGTAAAAAGTCAATCCGACGGAAAAATTGTAGTCAGCGGACTAACCAAAATCAACAGTTTAGATCGCGCTTATATTGTGGCACGATTAACACCCAACTCAACATTAGCCACACCAGAAACGTTCAATTCTAACCCATCCATTCAGTTGTATCCAAATCCAGCCCAAAATCAAATTACAGTTAGTGGATTAAATTCCAACTTTTCGAATGGTAAAATAAATGTAGTTTTTTTAAGTATTGATGGGAAAGAACTGAAAGCAGTAGAATTTAATAATTACAGTGATGCACTTGAAATTTCTTTGAACAACCTTTCATCAGGCGTATACATTCTCAAGATTTCGAATAAAAATAAAGAAGTCATTCGAAAATTTATCAAAAATTGATTGCAAAATATAATTATAGTAAAGAGGTCGTGAAAGTGACCTCTTTTTTTTATTTTTATACAATGGAAACCAAAGTACTTAACACTATCGATGAAATGCTTTCGCATTGGGAAATCATACAACAATTGTATCCCGAAATTACACTTGAAAAATACCAATCGTTTTTAAAGGAAATGATTCCGCACAATTACCAACAACTAGCCGTTTTTGAGCACAATATTTGTATTGGTTTAACAGGTTTTTGGACAGGAATCAAACTTTGGTCAGGCAAATACATCGAAATCGATAATTTTATCGTACACGAAAATCACCGAAGAAAAGGCATCGGTAAAATAATGACCGATTATATTGCTAACTTAGCCGAACAATTAAATTGTAATGTAATCGTTTTAGATGCGTATACAGGAAACTTTAAAGCACATCGATTTTATTACAACCAAGGGTATGCACCACGAGGATTCCATTTTGTAAAAACCCTCAATAAGGAAGGTTTAACCTAAAAAACAACCTATGAAATTAGCTTTTAGTTTTATCATTATTGTGATACTAAGTTGTTCTTCCCATAAAGAAACCTACCAAACACTTCCGTTCGAGGTAGAATCAACCTATTTTCAAAAATGGATTGGCGGTCAAGAACAAACCGGAAGCGGCACCAATTTTCACCTAAAACTGAAAAAACCATTACCTGAAAACACCACAATTAAAAAGATTTTTTTCCAAAATAAAGAAAGCGAGGTTACTCAAGAAAACGAAACCACTTTTATCGCTCTTTTTTATACCAAACCACAAGATAAGGCATTAATTCTCGATGAAGACAGCACTAAAGAATACGGCAATAAAGCACCCGAAATCATTCGTCCTGAATTCAAATTACAAAACAATGAAGCCATTCTTGAATTCCACATCGGCAACAAAGTGCAGTATTACAAATTAGTCGATATCAAAGAAAAAGAACTAATCGCTTATCCAGCTACACGACCAAGAAATTAATACTTTTGCAAACAAATCATTTACGTTGAGTTTATATAAAAATCTTTTCAAACAAACCCTAATTTACGGATTAGCAACTGTGCTTCCGCGCATGTTGAGCTTTTTGCTTAATCCACTTTACGTTGACCAATTACCCAAACAAGAGTTTGCCGATGTTTCCATCGTTTTTGCTTGGCTGGTTTTCTTCAATGTGATTCTTTCGTACGGAATGGAAACGGCTTTTTTCCGCTTTTTCAATTCCGAAGAGGATAAGAAAAAAGTAATTTCAACGGCAACTGTTTCGATCTTTTGGTCGTCTCTAGTTTTTCTCGGAATTGCACTTTTGTATCGAAAAGCATTAGCCGATTGGTCCAATATTAATGTCGAATACGTCACTTACACTATTTGGATTTTGGCTCTCGACGCACTAGTTATTATTCCATTTTCAAAGCTACGTGCCGAAAAACGACCACTTTTTTATGCCGTAATCAAAATCGGAAACGTACTCATAAATGTAGCCTTCAATTTATTCTTCCTATTGGTTTTACCTAAATTGGCGCACAATAATCCCGATGGAATTTTCAGCACATTTTATTATCCTGGTTTTGAAGTGGGCTATATTTTCATCTCCAACCTGATAGCAAGTTTGGCCACATTCGTAGTACTTTCACCCGATTATTTGAAACTCAATTGGAAATTCGATTGGGCTTTGTGGCGCAAAATGATGAACTACGGTTTTCCAATTCTATTAGCCGGGTTGGCTTTTGCGATCAACGAACATTTTGATAAAATCCTCCTCGAAAAACTTGATGTTCCAAAATCCGAAATCGGTGCCTACGCCGCTTGCTACAAAATCGGAATGTTCATGGTGCTTTTCCGAACCGCTTACACACTAGGCATCGAACCGTTTTTCTTCAGTCACGCTAGCAACGAAAACGCACAACAAACCTACGCAACCATCACCAAATATTTCGTCATTTTTGGCTCGTTCATTTGCTTATTTGTCATCGTATTTGTCGATTTACTCAAACAAGTATTAGTTCCCAATGCAAGTTACTGGGAAGCCGACAAAGTGGTTCCACTCATCGTTTTGGCTAATTTTTTCCTTGGCATTTACACCAATTTATCCGTTTGGTACAAACTCATCGACAAAACCAAAATCGGCGCTTACATCTCAATTATCGGCGCTTTTGTAACCTTAGGATTGAACTACATTCTAATTCCACAATTCAGCTATTACGGCTCGGCCATCGCCACAATCGCGGCTTACGGAACCATGATGGTGATTTCCTTCCGAATGGGACAAAAAAAATACCCAATTCCGTACGATATCAACCGAATTCTAGGCTATTTAGGATTGACCATTTTGTTTTCCGCCATTTCCTTTTACATTCCTTATGTGCGCGAAAACTATCTCCTCAAAATTGTCTTGCTTTCGGCTTTTTTGTATTTCATTTACCACAACGAAAAAGATACGTTACTTCGCATTATTAAAAGAAGAAGCTAATCGCGCTGTCCGTTCCCACTTTTTGACCCAAAAGCAAGGTTTTGCTAAGTCCAAAAAGCGCTTCCGTTGGTCGCGTTTTTGCACTAACCAAAAACCAATAGCTTTCAGGCCAAAAGAGTTCCACTACCATCACGGCTAGGGCAGTAATGTTCAGTGTTCAGTCACAGTCGCAGTTTTCAGGAAAAATCCGTTTAAATCTGCGTTTTGCAATAGCAAATCCATTTCATCCGCGTTCCCAATCAGTTTTCAGTCACAGTTTTCAGAAAAAATCCGTTTGAATCCGCGTTTTGCAATAGCAAATCCATTTCATCCGCGTTCCCGTCTTAAAAAGCCACTAAAAACAGATTTCTAACGCATATTTTGGGTTAAAATAGAAAACCTTACTATCTTAGCAAAGTATAAAAATCGAACCACAAGAATGACCATTAAAATCATCAATAAATCGGCTCACGAGTTGCCCAATTACGAAACCATCGCCTCAGCCGGAATGGATTTACGAGCTAATATTACCGAACCAATTACACTAAAATCACTTGAGCGAACCATTGTCAAAACCGGACTTTTCATCGAATTGCCAATTGGTTACGAAGCACAAGTGCGCCCTCGAAGCGGTTTAGCGGCCAAAAAAGGAATCACAGTGCTCAATTCACCCGGAACCATCGATGCCGATTACCGTGGCGAAATTGGTGTCATTTTAGTCAATTTATCCCACGAAGATTTTGTAATTGAAAATGGCGAACGCATCGCACAACTTATTATAGCCAAACACGAACGCGCCGAATGGCAAGAAGTTCAGGAATTATCCGAAACTTCACGTGGCGAAGGCGGATTTGGAAGTACTGGCGTGAAATAGTATTCTATTTCAAAATTCAAAATTCCAAGTTCAACATTCCTTGTTCAAAATGTTAAAGATATAAACCAATAAAACTATTCTAAGCCATGAAAAAATTTGATTTACACGAACGATTAATTGATTTTGCAGTTACAATAATTGATGTTACAGACAATTTAAAAACAACAAAAGCTGGAAATCATTTGTCTGGACAAATAGTAAGATCAGGAACTGCTCCTTCTCTAAATTATAGTGAAGCTCAGAGTGCAGAATCTAGAAATGATTTTATACATAAAATGTCAATTGTTTTGAAAGAATTAAGAGAAACGCATTCTTGTCTAAAAATCATTTATAAAGCAAAATTATATTTGAAAGAGGAACAATATTTAAAGTATTCGATAAAAGAAAACGATGAATTAATTTCAATTTTTGTAAAAAGTATTGAAACATCAAGAAGTAAAAACAAGTAGGTAAACATTTCAAAATTCAAAATTCCAAGTTGAGTGTTCAAAATTCAAATAATGTTGAATATTCAATTTTGATCAACGAATGTTGAAGTTAAATAGCAGTAAAAATGAAAATAATAGTACCAATGGCGGGCCGCGGTTCGCGACTAAGACCTCACACATTAACCATTCCAAAACCATTAATTCCTATCGCAGGAAAACCCATCGTTCACCGTTTAGTCGAAGACATTGCTGGTGTTTTGAATCAGCCAATCGAAGAAATTGCCTTCATTATCCACGAAAGTTTTGGAAAAAAAGTGGAAGATGAACTAATTGCAATTGCTGAAAAACTAGGTGCAAAAGGAACAATATATTACCAAAATGAAGCGTTAGGAACTGGACACGCTATTATGTGCGCCGAAGATTCGTTGAGCGGACCAGCTGTAATTGCTTACGCAGACACGTTAATTCGCGCCGATTTCGATTTCGATGCTAGTGCAGATAGCGTAATTTGGGTAAAACAAGTCGATCAACCCGAAGCATTTGGAGTAGTTAATTTGAATGAAAACAACGAAATCATAGAATTGGTGGAAAAACCAAAAGAGTTTGTTTCGGATTTGGCAGTAATCGGAATTTATTATTTCAAAGACGTTGGCGTTCTGAAAAACGAGTTGCAATTGGTCATCAAAAACAACATTATTCACGGTGGTGAATACCAAATCAACGACGGAATCAAACAAATGATGGCAAAAGGCATGAAATTTGTACCAGGTGAAGTAGACGAATGGATGGATTGTGGTAACAAAGACGTAACGGTCGATACTAACAATAGAATGTTGAACTTCTTGCACAACGATGGTATTCATTTAGTGGATTACGACGTCAAACAAGAAAATTCGACTATCATTCCACCGTGTTACATTGGAGAAGATGTGGTTTTAATCAATGCTACGGTTGGTCCGAATGTGTCGCTAGGAAAAGGTTGTCACGTAATCAATTCGACGATTAAAAATAGTTTAATTCAAACACATTCGCATATTAAAAACGCAACTTTAGATAACGCGATGATTGGCAATCATGTGAATTACGATGGTAATTTTACAAGCATTAGCATCGGAGATTACTCGGTTTTAGAATAACTATCCTAACAGGTTTCCAAATCGGTTAGGTATTTAAATAATAAGGAATCAATAAATGAAAAAAAGTATTTTTATAACGCTTCTCTTCGGAATGTTCTTCATTTCAACTTCAGTTTGGGCACAAACCGAACCCGAAGATATTGCTATTGATTCAGATCAGTTTCAAGATTATTTTTATGAAGCCATCAAGCAAAAAGGCATCGAAAACTACGATAAAGCCATTGAATCATTAGAGAAATGTGTGGCATTGCAACCTGAAAATCCTACACTGTATTTTGAACTTGGCAAAAATTATTACTATCAAAAAAAATACAAAGACGCCTACGATAATTTTGAAAAAGCCACCAAACTCGACGATAAAAACCGTTGGGCTTGGGTCGGAATGTACGATGTTTGTTACGATACTCACGATTACAATCAAGCGATTATCATTGTTCAAAAACTCATTGAATTCAAAGAAAGCTACAAAGACGATTTGATTTCGTTGTACATGAACACGCAACAATTTGATAAAGCGTTGGTTTTGATCAATGAAATGAATGAAAAATACGGTAAAAACGAGCAACGTGAAATCTACAAAAGTCAAATTCTACAAGACGCCAAATACCAAGGCGCAGAAAAAGGCAATCTTTTAGATCAAATCAAGAAAAATCCCAAAGAAGAATCGAATTATATTGAACTAATTTCAATGTATTCGAAAAGCAATCAGGAAGAAAAAGCACTCGAAGTAGCCAAAATGCTCGAAAAAGAAATCCCAACTTCCGATTGGGCGCAAGTGAGTTTATTCAAATTTCACCTCAATAATAGCGAAGGTGATAAAGCAGTAATCTCAATGAATAAAGTATTCGCTAGTGATAAAATTGACAAAAAAATCAAACATAGAATCTTAAACGAATTCTTAATTTATACACAAAAAAACCCTCAATATTCCGATGCTTTAGGTAAAGCAATCAGCTATTTTCAAGACGATAAAGAGGTTCAAGTTGCCAAAGAAATCGGAAAGTTTTATGTCAATAAAAAAGATTGGACCAATGCAACTAAATATTTTGAAATGCATTTGAAAAGCGTTTCCGACGATGTTGAAACTGGACTTCTTTTGATGCAATGCTATGTTGAACAAGTCGATTTTAATAAACTAATTACCAAGTCAGACGAGTGGATTCAGATGTTTCCAACCCAACCTCAGTTTTATTATTTCCAAGGGTTGGGGTATAATCAAACTAAAAATTTCAAAAAAGCCAAAGATATTTTAGAAATGGGAATGGATTATTTGGTGGATGATACGGCTACCGAAATTAATTTTAATATTCAATTAGGAGAAGCATACCACGGTTTGGGAGATGAAAAAAAGAAAGAACAATACTTTACAAAAGCCAATGAATTACTTAAAAAGAAACGATAAAATGACTCGACTTTTCAGTTTACTTTTGATGGTTGTTTTACTGGTTTCTTGCAAATCAAAACAGTTGGTAGCTTCAGCTGATGCAAACGATGAAATCTCGGCGCAGAACATTATCAGTAAATACAACAACAATAATTTCGACTTTTCTACATTATATATCAAAGCGGCAGCCAAATACCAAGACGAAAAACAATCGCAAAACGTAACCGCCGAAATCAAGATAAAGAAAAACGAAAAGATATTGGTTAGTGTTCGTTTTTTGGGAATTACCATGGCAAAAGCACTAATTACACCAACATCAGTGCAATACTATGAGAAAATCAACGGTAGTTATTTTGAAGGTGATTACATTGCATTGAGCAATTGGTTAGGAACCGATTTGGATTTCAATAAAGTGCAAAATATGTTGTTGGGAAAAGCATTAGATGATTTGTCAAAATCAAAGTACAAAGCAACAATAGTTGACAAATTATATAAGTTAGAAGAAGTGGAAAACACCACTACAAAAAAAGATTTTTATTTTGAAGCCGAGCAGTTTTTGGTGCGAAAACAAGAAATAGCACAACCTGATCAAGCCCGAAAAATAATGGTTTTGTATCCGCAATACCAAAAGCAAAATGAGTTATTTTTGCCATTGTTATTGAATATCGAAGCCAACCAAAACGAGAAGAAAACAACTATTGATATCGACTATAAAACGGTAACCTTAAACGAAGAATTTGGTTTTCCTTATTCGGTTCCTGATGGCTACGAACGTATTTATATAAAATAAAACTTATGGTAAAATACATTTATACACTTCTTTTACTTTGCGTAACGACGCTTACTTTTGCACAACCTAATCAAGAGGAATTAGAGCAAAAAAAGCAAAAATTATTAAAAGAAATTCAAGAAAAAGAAGCTCAACTACAGTCGGTTCGTTCGAAAGAAAAATCGGTGGCTAAATTATTACAAATTCAAAAAGAAAAAATCGGCTTAAAAGAAAGCCTTATCAATACTACCGAAAAACAAACAAAAGTTCTCAGTAACAATATTTACCTAAACCAACGTGAGGTTAATAAACTCAATAAAGAGTTGAAAGAACTCAAAGAAGACTACGCAACCATGATAGTAAAATCATACAAAAGCCGTTCGACCCACAGTAGAGCGATGTTTTTGTTGTCTTCTGAAAACTTTTCTCAAGCGTACAAGCGTTTTCAGTACATGAAGCAATACAACAGCTACCGAAAAATGCAAGGTGAAGAAATTAAACGCAAAACAACTGAGTTAAAAGATTATAATGCAAAATTAAGCGGCCAAAAAACAGAAAAAGAGCTTTTGTTAGCCGAGCAAGAAAAACAAAAACAAGAATTGGTAAAAGAGAAATTAGATCAGGAAAAAATAGCCAATAGCTTGAAAAAAGACAAAAAACAAATTGCTGCCGAAATCAAGAAAAAGCAACAAGAGGCGAAGAAAATCGATGCACAAATCCAAAAGTTGATTCGAGATGCTATTGCTGAAGCCAACAAAAAAGCAGCTGCTGCCAAAGCCAAAGCCAATCCTAAAACCACAACGGCCGCCGAAACAAAAGCAATTGAAAGTTCAACAAAAATTGTTTTAACGCCTGAAGGTCAAATCATTTCTAATAACTTTAAAGCCAACAAAGGAAGATTGCCTTGGCCAGTTGAAAAAGGCGCTATTACATTGGGCTATGGAAATCAAACGCATCCAGTTTACAAATCGTTGGTTATTCACAACAGTGGAATCGAAATTACAACTGAAAGTGGCGCCAACGCAAGAGCAGTTTTCGCTGGTGAAGTGACTAAAGTAATCGTAATTTCACCTTTAAATAAAGCCGTTTGTGTACAACACGGAGATTATTTCACTGTATATCAAAACTTAAGTTCGGTAAATGTTAGCGCTGGTGATAAAGTAACCGCTAAGCAAGCTCTAGGAAAAATCAGAACCAATGCAGAAGGAAAAACAGTGCTAAAGTTTATGGTTTCTCAAAATACAACATACGCCAATCCGCAACAATGGATTAGTCAATAAAACAAAAACTCCGATGTTCAATCGGAGTTTTTTATTACATAAATAAGGCTTTCAATTCGGTGGCGTCGTGCGGATTCATTTTTCCGGCCAAAACCAAACTCAGTTGTTTGCGTCGTAAAGCGGCATCAAAACGCGATTTCTCTTCATCAGTAACTGGAATTAACTCGGGCACCGGAACAGGATTTCCCGAATCGTCTACCGCAACAAAAGTATAAATCGCTTCGTTGGCTTTCGAACGAATTCCACTTTCTCTATCTTCAATCCACACATCCAAAAAGATTTCCATGGATGAGGTAAATGCTCTCGAAATTTTGGCTTCGATAGTTACCACACTTCCCAACGAAATCGAACGATTAAAAGCCACGTGATTCACGCTAGCCGTAACTACAATTCTACGAGAATGTCGTCGGGCCGCAATACTCGCCGCACGATCCATACGCGCCAATAACTCACCACCAAATAAGTTGTTTAATGGATTGGTTTCGCTTGGCAATACTAAATCGGTTAAAATGGTTAATGAATCAGAAGGATGTTTTGGAATCATAGTTTATTTTTTTGCAAAGGTAAGAATAGACGTGAGTTAATGCTAAAAATATAGTCCAAAAAAAAAATCCCGAAAAAATCGGGACTTTATTTTTATTTAATCATAATCCATGCTTCGGGATTGTGCGTGCTTTGAATAGTAACTAAGGCATTTTGCGCTTCTGCCTGACTCGAATAACTGCCATATACAATCGGAACAGCTCCATATTTATTAGGCGCTAAACGGCGTGGTTTGTAACCCAATTGTTGTAAATCAGCAAACATTTTATTAGCAAAAAATTGTTTTTGGTAAACGCCAGCCACAATGTGATATGATTTTGCAACGCTAACATTTTCAGTTCCGTTTACAGCTAATGTTACGTTAGGTAAAGGATTTTCAATAAAAAACGTCGCCTCTTGTATTTTTTGATTTACTTGTTGCTGTACTTTGGTTTGCACCAACAACGTTTCTTCTTGAACGCGTTTTTGATAATAATCATTCCCTAAAAAACCACCAGTGGTCAATAAACCAGCTCCTAAAACAAACATCGCGGCGTATTTTAAAACAGCGTAATTATTTCTTTTTTCAGGAGTGAAAGCAATAGGCGCTTTTTCTTCTAATTGCTCTACTTCTTGTTGGTACACTTCACGTTTTACAGCTGGTGAAACATACGAAGTTAAACCAAAAGATTCAGGTAAATAGTTCAGTTGATTACTTGGTGTAAAAACCAAATTATTTTCAGAGTTGAAAAACAATTCGCCAATGTTGTGCAACGAAATGCCTCCATAAATTTGAAGGTTGTTTTTCCAAGCGGCAACTTCATTTAAGATGGTATTTACCGCAACTTCAAACGAAATCTTCTCGGTTTGTGCAATATGATTGGCCAATAAACCATCGTTGTTTTTGATGTTGGAATTGAACGAAACCACTTTTTTCGGCGGAAAAAAGGTATGCGTTCCTTCGTGTAATTGTGCTGATTGTGTGTCGGTTAAAAACGCGCCAAAACCAGGTACAGTCACACATTGGTAACGATACAATAATTGCGAAATATGGTGTTCAATCTTCATACGAGCAAATTTAGTCAAACAAGGGCAAAACTAAAATTTTATTCACAAAAATTATTAACAATTCGGAAAAAGTGACTATTTTAGTTTTCTATTATTTTTTCAATGACCGATACAGAATTAGTACACGCACTTGCCTTAGTTAAGGCCGATGGAGTAGGCGATATTATAGCCAAAAAACTCATCAACCATTGTGGTTCAGCCGAAAATGTCTTCACGGCAAAACCTTCTTTTTTGAAACGAATTGATGGCGTTGGCGAAGTTTTAATCAAAAATCTCAAAAGCAAAACCATCTTCCAAAAAGCAACTTCCGAATTTCAATTTATCAAAGAAAATAACATCAATGTAGTTTATTTTCTGGAAGAGGATTATCCCGAACGACTCAAACATTGCATTGATGGCCCGATTTTGTTGTTTGCCACTGGAAATATCAATTGGAATACGCGCAAAGTCATTAGCATCGTTGGAACAAGACAAATAACATCGTATGGAGCCGAATTTTGCAAAAAATTAATCGAAGATTTAGCGCCGTTGAACCCGATTATTGTAAGTGGATTTGCTTATGGTGTTGATATTGTAGCACACCAAGCAGCCATGGATTTTGGTTTGCAAACTATTGGTGTATTAGCCCACGGAATGAATCAAGTGTATCCTAAAACACACAAAAAGTACATCGTCAAAATGGAAAAAAACGGCGGATTTTTAACCGAATTTTGGAGTACATCCAACCCTGAAAAAGAGAATTTTGTCAAACGCAATCGTATCGTGGCTGGTATTTCTGAAGCCACAATTGTAATCGAAAGCGCAGATAAAGGAGGTTCACTAATCACAGCAACAATGGCCAACGACTACAATCGGGATGTTTTTGCGGTTCCAGGAAGAGTTAGTGATAAACTAAGTCAAGGTTGTAATAATTTGATCAAAACCCAACGCGCGCATTTATTGACTTCAGCGGCCGATTTAATTTACATTTTGAATTGGGAATTGGAAACCAAAGCGACAACGCCACCTGTTCAAAAACAATTGTTTGTTACTTTGGATTACGAAGAAGAAAAAATTTACAATTACCTTCAAAAAAACGGCAAGCAATTACTGGATATCATTGCATTAGAATGCGATTTTCCAGTTTATAAATTATCTTCCATTTTGTTGAATATGGAACTCAAAGGCGTGATTCGGCCGTTGCCTGGGAAGTGGTTTGAAGCGATTTGAGTTTTTTTGAAAGACATGTGTTTTTCACTTTTTTTGAATGATAATAGCCAAATGTCTATAAAAAGTTATTTTTGTTTTTCAATACTTTTACAATGAACATCTTTTCGCTATTTGAGGCTCTTCCATTCGATAAATCAGCGTTTCATAGTTTACCCAACGATGTGATTCTGCATTTTGAAAAAGAAATTCTAGAAAAAAACGCGCACAACATTGATGCGAAGTTGGCCAACGATCTGCTTTTGGCAATAAAAAATTATTCCAACGAGTTTTTGTTTGTCATCAATACGCGCGATTGGTACAATTACTTTGCACAAACCAATTACAGTCGCAACGAATTTCCGTTTCAATACGTTTCAACAACCAACGAGGAAAAGATGCGCGACTTTGTGGCTGTATTTTTGGAACCTTCTTTAACGTTATTTTCTACACAAAACATTGAACAAAATCAATTTGAAGAACTAGCAAAACTACTTGAAAACAAATCGTTCATTCCAGAAAAAGTCCTTACAAATTGGAATATTCAAGCCATTGACAAAATGGATTTTGCTTTAGCCAGAATACACGAGACGGTGAATCAATCGGCCGACATTGGTTACATTAAAAACCGCTCTTTTTACGACTTTTTATCGCATTTTAAGAGTATCGAATTGGATGAAAAAGTACGTTTGCTTTCCTTCAAAATGGATAAGATTTACAAGAGAAATAGTCGATTGGCTTTGGCACACGAAACTTTATTTGCTATATCTTACTACCAATCGTTTGAAGAAGATTTAAAGAGTGAATTGCTACAACACCGAAGTAAGGTGGAATACAAAAAAGCCAATTCTTCATCATCAAGTATTGAATTGCGTAAGATACTTTCGGTTGCTCTCGGAATTATTGCGCTCTTAGGTGTGACTGTTTTTTTATACAAAATAACCAGAAACTCAAATCCTTCAGTAAGCAACCAATCATCAGTAGAAAACAATTCTACTGAACCCGTACTTGATCGTTATTATACTAGTATGAAACCCAAAGTGGATAGTTTGAATCGCTATTTGACAGCTTATGATACAAGCAGTTGTTTGAATTTGCATTATCTAGATAATTTAAAAACAGGCGACAATCCATTTAAATTTTTATATAACAATGGTTCGTATTCTAAAATAGCAACTGGCATAACGATTTACAATCAGTCGGAGTATGACGTGGTTTTGTTTGAAAAAGCTATTCTTTTTGATTCGATTAAAATGCCACAACAAGCTGTTTTTATTCGGTCAAAACAATCACTTGAACTCACCATTTTGGGCGATCCATCTAGTAGAGTTTTTAGTTTTTATGTTGGAAAAAATTTAGCCACTTTTCATGCCGAAAACGAATTGCCAATTGTTGTTGAAAATTCGGTTGAAGAACCTCGATTTAAAGAATTAGCCTCCAATGCTAAATCACTTCTTTCGAAAGATTACTATTTAGCCAACGATTTATTCATAAGAAGTGAAAACGGAACAATTGTATTGGATTCTAAAAACTTAATAGAATTTACAATTCCAAACTAATTATCATTTGAATAAAAAAGTGTTATTCAAATCCTAGTTTTTCTCTCACTCTTTTCAAAACACCATCAGCTACGTTTGCGGCTTTTTCAGCACCTTGTTTTAATAAAGTTTCTACTTCGTTTAGATTACTCATGTAGTAATTGTACTTTTCGCGTTCGGTTTTGAATTTTTCGGAAATCAATTCAAAAAGCGCTTGTTTGGCGTGACCATAACCGTAATTTCCGCCTAAATAATTTGCACGCATTTCAGCAATTTGAGTTTCGTTTGCAACCAATTGATAAATGGCAAATATTTTACACGTATCTGGATTTTTAGGTTCTTCGAGTGGTGTACTGTCGCTTTCAATACTCATAATTTGCTTGCGCAACGCTTTGTCATCCAAGAAAATATTGATGATATTGCCACGCGATTTACTCATTTTTTGACCATCAGTTCCAGGAATGTACATGGTTTCTTCTTGCACTTTGGCTTCGGGAATCACAAACGTTTCGCCCATTTGATGGTTGAAACGTGAAGCCACATCACGCGTAATTTCGATGTGTTGCAATTGGTCTTTTCCAACCGGAACAAACTCGGCATCGTACAACAAGATATCAGCAGCCATCAGCATTGGATAGGTAAATAAACCCGCATTTACATCTTCCAAACGATCGGCTTTGTCTTTGAACGAATGGGCCAATGTAAGGCGTTGGTACGGAAAAAAACAGCTCAAATACCACGACAATTCGGCGGTTTGCGGCACATCACTTTGACGGTAAAAAATTACTTTATTGACATCCAAACCACAAGCCAACCAAACGGCCGCTGTGCTGTACGTGTTGCCTCTAAGTTCGTCGCCATTTTTAATTTGTGTAATCGAATGCAAATCGGCGATAAACAAAAACGATTCGTTGCCTGATTGTTCCGAAAGTTGAATCGCAGGCAAAATAGCGCCTAGTAAATTTCCTAAATGTGGTGTTCCTGTGCTTTGAATTCCGGTGAGTATTTTGGCCATAAGATGCTGATTTAATGCAGTAGCAAAACTAATATTTCGGCAAAGTTAAAGCTTTGTATCAAAAATTCCGCACGATTGTTTATTTTTGACGCTATGAGACTACTAAAAATGATTTTTTGGATACTGTGGCGCGTTTGGTTCTATATTTTAATTGCCATTCCAATTATTGTTATGTTTCCGTTGTTGTTGATTTCGATATCGACTGAAAAGTTGTATCCTTTTTTTTTCAAATTAGCGCGTGTTTGGGCCGTTTTTATCCTTTATGGAATGGGATTTCATTATAAAGTGGAGCGCGAAGAAGAAACCGTTTTAGGGAAAAGTTATATGTTTTGTGCCAATCACACTTCGATGACCGACATTATGTTGATGTTGGCAATTCATAAAAATCCGTTTGTTTTTGTGGGAAAGAAAGAGTTGGTGAAGATTCCACTTTTCGGATTTTTTTACAAAAGAACGTGCATTTTGGTTGATAGAAACAGTCCAAAAAGCCGTACCGAAGTCTATGCTAGAGCACAAAAAAGATTGAATCAAGGTTTGAGCATTTGTATATTTCCAGAAGGGAAAGTTCCTGAAGAGCACATATTGTTGGATGAGTTTAAGGATGGAGCGTTCCGATTGGCGATTGAGCATCAAATACCAATTGTTCCGATGACATTTCCGGATAATATCAAACGGTTATCGTATACTTTTTTTAGTGGAAGTCCAGGTATTATGCGTGCCAAGATCCATCATTTTATTCCAACGGAAGGATTGACTTTGGAGGATAAACAACGCCTTAGAGAGCAAACACGAACAGTGATTTTGAACCAATTAAATGATTATAATGCATAAAAAAAGAGTGCTTGGCCGAGCACTCTTTCTTGTTACTTCCCAAAGGAAAATAACACCACTTAACTAATTTTAAACAAGCAATTAACCCTAAAACTTGTAACTGATTCCAGAATAAATTCCAAAAAGGTAAGGTTTGAAAGACTCAGAATCAGATGAAAAAGTATTGATTTGATATTTGAATGTTGGCTCAATACGAGTTGAAAAATTTTTAAAAACAGAATAATTTAAACCTAAGCCTAAATTGGTACTAAAATGAATATTGTTAAGGTTGGATGCCGAACCGATTTTCATATTTAAACCGTCACTTTTTAGGTAAATTTCGTTAGTGTTTAAGAAAAGAGTACTAAAACCGCCCGATAAATCAACGCCGAATTTTCTTCCAAATAAATTATAAGTCATTTCGATAGGCATTTCAATATAACCTAATTTCTGGTTTAAAACACCATCAAATCGTTCGCTAACAACACGATCTAATAGCGTTTCAACATTGTTTAAAGGTTTAATTTGAATGAGCGAACCTTGCAAAGTTGGTTTAATGTTTTTCATCATTTCGGCTTTAGTGTCTTGATAAAAAACAATTCCATGCGTGTCGTAATCGAGATTTAAAACATTAATTCCAGCACGTATTTTTACTTTTGGGTTGGCGACGTAACTCAATGATAAACCATAACTCACCGAATTATTGTACGTTTTTTGGTTGCTACTGAGCGATTCATCTATTGGAGAACCGTTTTTAAAAGACCCAAAATAAATAGGCGCGATAGTTGGAGTAACTAACCACCTATTTATTTTTTGTTTTTGGGTGTTCTCTTTTTCTTTAAGCAACTCTTCCATCGTTTTAATTTCAGCATTAGCTATTGCTGAATCTATTTTTTTATTGGCTTCTTCTTTTGATTCAACTTCAAGTTGTTTTTTCAAGTTGTTTTTTTCAACTTGAGAATGGATTGAAGTGCCGTCAACGATAGTTTTGTTTTCGTTTGTAGTAGATAGGTTATCTTTTAATGTTTTTTCAGAATAAGTGGTTTGGTTTGTAATCTCTTTTTCAGCATTTTCTTTTTGTGATTTGGTTTGTTGTGCAACTGCTTCTTTTAAAAGTGAAATTTTATTTTTAATGGCTTTTTTATTAGAAGCAACCGCTTGATTTTTCACTTCTTTTTTAGTCACAAATGCATCAACCGAATTCGTGTTTGATGTATTTTTAGGCGCTTTTTTGTTTGAAATTACATTTTCTGAATCAGTAACGTTTGGCGTTGAATTTTCAGAAGATACGATTTGATTTTCACCTTCTTTAGAAATTGTATTGGAAGTTGTTTTTTTTGAAGAAGCATTCTCCGCGTTTACAATTGAATTTTTATTGCTTTCTAAAGTATTGTTCAGGTTTGAAGGCAAATAAGCATCATAGATAGAATATCCAATTACCAATAAAGCAGCAATTCCGGAAAGTTTCCACCAAAAAGGAATCACTCTTCTTTTTTCTTTTTTCTTATTCAATTCGTTTTCGATATTCATCCACACTTCGTCAGGTGGATGAACTTCAAAATTGTTGAGTTTTTCTTGAAAAAGGTTTTCTATTTTATTTTTTTCTATCATTTTACTCGTGGCATTTTTTTGGTGCCTGTCTGCGATTCTATTTTTTCTTTTAAAATCAATTTAGCTCTTGACAAATTTGATTTTGATGTTCCAATATTAATGTTGAGTTGTTCGGCAATTTCTTGGTGTGAAAACCCGTCCAACACATATAAATTAAATACTAATCTATATCGATCAGGAAGCTCTTGAATAATTTTGATTAAAAATTCAGAGGAAACACCGTCACTGTCTACTTCAACTTCAATTTCTTCAGGAACGTTTTCATCAACAATATTCAAAAAACTCTCTTTTCGATATTGTTGAAGAACGTGATTAATCATCACTCTTTTTAACCAACCTTCCAACGATCCTTTGAACGAAAATTGATGTATTTTTTTATAAATAAGTAAAAATCCATCTTGTAAATTGTCTTGAGCTTCGGTATAGTTACGAGAATACTTTAAGCAAACCGAAAACAATTTTGGAGCGTACAACTTGTATAATTGTTCTTGAGCTTTTCTTTCATTTTTTTTACAATCATTTATGAGTTGTTCTATACTCAAGATGTATTTTATTAATGATTAACTTCTGCTTGGTATTCATCAAATTCTTCAATTCCATCAGCATTGGTTCCTTTCCAAAATTTGAATGTATAAGTTCCTAATTCAGTTGGTTTAAAACTAAGAGGAACAGTAATGGTGTCATTTTCAATCGGTTGGCAGTTATCTTTGTTTAATTCAGAATTGTAGATAGCTACTACTCTGGTAAATCCTTCTCTTACGTAATAAAAATCTTCATAAAAATGGCAATTGGATGGTCGAAGGTATTTTACAGCAATTTTAGTGACGCTATCTTTTCTGAAAGCAGTTTCCATTTCAACTTTTGCAACAGGTAATACTACTAATCTATAGGTGTCTCCTTCTGGAGTACAAGAAATTAATAGCAAACCAAGCACTAGAGCATAAACAAAATTTTTCATTTTTTTTTTCATTTTAATTAAGGATGATTTTTAAGTAAAAAGGTTGCGTATAAATGTAAAAAAAATCCCGATGATTACCGGGATTACTTTTTAAGCGTTATTTTCTTTGATGAACTCTTTAATTTTTTGTTCAAGTTCGTCGGCTAATTCAGGATTGTCTTTGATTAAAAGTTTGACAGCATCACGACCTTGCCCAAGTTTAGTGTCGCCATAACTGAACCACGATCCAGCTTTTTTGATGATTTCAAATTCGACCGCTAAGTCTAAAATTTCACCTGTTTTGGAAACACCTTCACCATACATAATATCAAATTCGGCTGTTTTAAATGGTGGCGCCACTTTATTTTTCACCACTTTTACTTTGGTGCGGTTTCCAATTACATTTTCGCCATCTTTAATTTGAGAAGAACGACGAATATCCAATCGAACAGAAGCATAGAATTTCAATGCATTTCCACCCGTTGTAGTTTCTGGATTCCCAAACATTACACCGATTTTCTCTCTCAATTGGTTGATAAAGAAAACCGTACAATGTGTTTTGCTAATGGTTCCGGTAAGTTTACGTAAGGCTTGCGACATCAAACGCGCGTGCAATCCCATTTTAGAATCACCCATTTCGCCTTCAATTTCGCTTTTAGGCGTTAATGCAGCTACCGAGTCGATAACCACAATATCAATCGCTCCTGAACGAATAAGGTTTTCAGCAATTTCCAAAGCTTGTTCACCATTATCCGGTTGTGAAATGATTAAATTATCAATATCAACGCCTAATTTTTCAGCATAAAAACGATCAAAAGCGTGTTCTGCATCAATAAACGCAGCAATTCCACCTGCTTTTTGCGCTTCTGCAATAGCGTGTAAAGTTAATGTTGTTTTTCCTGACGATTCTGGACCGTATATTTCAATAATTCTTCCTTTCGGATAACCGTTTACTCCCAAAGCTAAATCCAACCCCAAAGAACCAGAAGGTATTACTTCTACTTCTTCAACGGCTCTATCACCCATTTTCATTACGGTTCCTTTGCCGTAAGTCTTGTCTAATTTGTCTAAAGTTAGTTGTAGTGCTTTTAATTTGGCGTCTTTTTCTGTACTCATTTTAATATAAATTTAGGCTGTTATACAGCAGTAAAAATAAGTATTTTTTTGATGCAAAACGGCATTACTAAAATGAGTTTTAAACAATTAAAAGCCTATTCGATTTCTGAAATACGCAAGGTATTTACCATTCCTTTTGCTACAACAGGCATAGCTGCAAGATTGATAAGCATGTCGCCTTTTTTTACAAACCCACGTTCTTTGGCAATTAGGTTGATGTCTTCTACAGTATCATCGGTGCTCACAAATTTGTCATAGTAAAATGCATTCACGCCCCAAAGTAAGTTGAGTTGCGTTAAGATTCTTTTGTTGGAGGTGTAAACTAAAATATGTGATTTTGGTCGCCAAGCGGAAATTTGAAAAGCCGTATAACCACTGTTGGTTAATGTAGAAATTGCTTTTGCATGGATTTCGTTGGCCATAACTGCAGCGTGGTAACAAATTGATTTTGTGATGAACCGTTTGGTTCTAACGTGAGGTGGGTTTTGTGGCACTTGAATAAGTGGCGAATCTTCTACAGCTTCAATAATTTGTGTCATTTTTTCAATTACTTGAACAGGATAACTTCCAACGGATGTTTCTCCTGAAAGCATTACGGCATCGGCTCCGTCCATTACTGAGTTGGCAACGTCGTTTACTTCGGCACGTGTTGGAGTTAAACTCGTAATCATTGTTTCCATCATTTGGGTCGCCACAATTACAGGAATTCGGGCAGTTTTGGCTCTGTGAATTAATTTTTTCTGAATTAAAGGAACTTCGTGCGCTGGAATTTCAACTCCTAAATCGCCACGAGCCACCATTAATCCATCGCAGAACGCTACAATTTTATCAATATTTTCAACGGCTTCTGGTTTTTCAATTTTGGCCACAATCGGAATTTTATGATCCGAATGTTTGGCTATTAAATCTTGTAACTCTTCTAAATCGGCTGGCGTTCTTACAAACGATAAAGCAATCCAATCGACATGATTTTCAATGGCAAAAAGTGCATCTTTGATGTCTTTTTTGGTCAAAGCAGGAAGCGAAACTTTGGTATTGGGAAGGTTTACGCCTTTTTTCGATTTTAATGGCCCGCCTTGAATAACTTTACATTTTACTTCGGTAGTTCCATTAGTTTCAAGAGCTTCAAACATTAATTTTCCATCGTCCAAAAGAATTTTTTCACCCGGATTTACATCACTCGGAAATTCTTTGTAATTCATATACACTCTTTCGGCTGATCCAGGAACATCTTCAGCAGTTTGAAAAGTAATAATATCACCCGGATTTACTACCACATCTTCTTTCATTACACCGACGCGTAGTTTTGGACCTTGTAAATCGGCCAAAATGGCGGTAGTGTAACCAAAATCAGTATTTAAACTTCTAATAATATCAATACGTTCTTTAACATCATCGTAATCGGCGTGCGAAAAGTTGATTCTGAAAACATTGACTCCAGCGTCAATCATATCTTTTATAACTTCTCTTGTGCTGCAAGCAGGACCAAGTGTGGCTACAATTTTTGTTTTTTTTCTTGTTGGCATTAGTATTAAAAAATTAAATTGTTTTTAGATTTTATTTTCTCAGGATCAATCAGATAAGCCAAATTTACCCTGTCAATAGTTGTTATTTTTGAAACTGCAGTTTGTATCGTGTCTTCTTCGTAGCAGTTTTCTATTTTCAAAAAAAAATCTACTTTGTTGTATTCGGGCAACAAATAGATTTTAGTTGAAATCTGATTTTCTGTTTCGGCAAATAAACCTTGACCTCTTTGGTTTTGTTGCGACAGAATTTCGGTTTTATTTTGAATTAAACTCCAGCAAATGTCTTTTTCTTCGTCATCAAAAATAAAATGACTAAAACTGGTTTCTCCTTCTTTGTTTTTGATGTTAATTTCGGATTCACACTTTTTCAATCGCAATGCTGCCATTTGATTAATGAAATACGCCAAACGATAATCTTCTAACGAAGTGTGAATCGCTAAAAGCTGAAAATCAATATCGTCAAAATCTTCAATGTTTAATTTGAGAGCGCTCATTTCGACCAAAATAAGATGTAAATATAGTATTTATGCTCATACAAAGAGTGATAGCCGTGTGAGATTAACGTTAATTTATGAACGAAAACGATGTAGTTTTCATAAAACTTCTAGGCTTTGTTGTCGATTTTTTCCTGAAAAGAAAAATAGGCTCTTTTGGAAGCAATTTCTTCGGCTTTCTTTTTGGAAGTGGCTCTGGCTTTGGCGATTAATTTGTTGTCGATAAATAATTTTACCCCAAAATGTTTTTGGCCGTCATTGCCATTATCGTCAAATACGTCGTAATGAAATACCTTTTTTTCTTTTTGGCACCATTCAATCAACAAACTCTTGTAACTAATTACTTTTCCTTCCAATCGAGCTATGTCTACGTATGGTATAATGACTCTTTTATTGATAAAATCTTCACAACCGACATAGCCTTTGTCTAAAAAAATAGCGCCGACTAATGCTTCAAAAATATTACCATGAATGTTCTCACCGAAATGCGAAAAAGGCACTTTACTTTCCACAAAATCAATCAGATTCAAATCGCGACCGAGCTCATTTAAGTGTTCACGACTCACAATTTTTGAGCGCATTTTGGTTAGGTAACCTTCGTCGCCCAATGGAGCTTCTTTATACAAATAAGCAGCAATCACTGAGCTTAACATTGAATCGCCGAGAAATTCTAGACGTTCGTAGTTGATAGGATTTCCTTTTTCATCTACTTTATTAGAAGAACGATGGGTAAATGCTTTTTGATAAAAACGAATGTTGTTGGGTTTGGAACCAATTATCTTTTCTATTGCTCCAAAAAAATTCCCGTCTTCAGTAGAGCGGGATTTTTTTGGAAATATTTTTCTGAATAAGCTCATAAAAATTATGAATCAATTCTTTTAAAAAGAACGCAGGCATTGTGACCACCAAATCCAAAGGTATTACTCATGGCCACTTTGATGTCTCTTTTTTGAGCTTTGTTTAAAGTTAAGTTTAATGAAGGATCAATGTTTTCATCTACCACCGTGTGATTGATGGTTGGTGGAACAATTCCGTGTTTCATGGCCAAAATAGACGCAATGGCTTCAATAGCTCCAGCAGCTCCTAACAAGTGACCTGTCATCGATTTAGTTGAATTGATATTGATATTTTTTGCATGAGCGCCAAAAACATGGCTGATGGCTTTTAATTCGGCAACATCTCCAAGCGGAGTTGAAGTTCCGTGGGTATTGATGTGATCTACTTCTTCAGGTTGCATTCCGGCATCGCGAAGTGTATTTTCCATAACTGCAATTACGCCAATTCCTTCAGGATGCGGAGCTGTTAAGTGGTAAGCATCAGAAGACATTCCGCCACCGCCAACTTCACAATATATTTTAGCGCCACGTGCTTTGGCGTGTTCGTATTCTTCTAAAACTAAGGCACCAGCACCTTCGCCTAATACAAATCCATCTCGAGTAGCATCGAATGGTCGTGACGCAGTTTCAGGACTTTCATTACGAGTTGATAAAGCTTGCATTGAGTTGAATCCGCCCATTCCAGCGATTGTTACCGCAGCTTCTGAACCACCCGAAATAATAACATCACACATGCCTAATCTAATGTAGTTGAATGCATCAATTAAAGCATTGGCTGATGAAGCACAAGCCGAAACAGTTGTATAATTTGGACCCATAAATCCATTGCGCATGGAAATGTGAGCAGGAGCAATATCAGCAATCATTTTTGGAATAAAGAATGGATTGAAACGTGGAGTTCCATCGCCTTGAGCGTAACTCATTACTTCGTCTTGGAACGTTTCTAAACCGCCAATTCCAGCGCCCCAAATTACTCCAACACGTTGTTTGTTAATGTTAGTATCAGTGATTCCAGCGTCTCTGATGGCTTCTTCGCTCGCAGCAATGGCATACTGAGCAAATTTGTCCATTCTTCGAGATTCTTTACGATCGACAAAATCTTCAATATTAAAGTTTTTGACTTCGCAAGCAAATTTTGTTTTATGCTTTTCAGTATCATAATAGGTGATTGGAGCGGCTCCGCTTTTACCATTTACCAAACCATCCCAATATTCTTCAATTGAATTTCCAATTGGGGTTAAAGCTCCAAGTCCAGTTACAACAACTCTTTTTAATTGCATATAGTTTTCTTTTAGTAATCTTTTAAACAAATAATACCCTTGTAATCTTTAGGTTAATTATAAAGAGACAGGGGTATTTCAATATGGTGTGATTGAAATTCAATCAAAAATAAGTTAATTTTTTAAAATAATAAAAACCCGTAATCATTTTTTGACTACGGGTTAATGGATTTTATTATTTCTTAGCTTCTTCGATGTAAGAAATAGCTTGACCTACAGTAGCAATGTTTTCTGCTTGATCGTCTGGAATTTGAATATCAAATTCTTTTTCGAATTCCATAATAAGCTCAACAGTGTCTAATGAATCAGCTCCTAAATCGTTAGTGAAGCTTGCTTCTGTTACAACTTCGTTTTCGTCAACTCCTAATTTGTCTACGATAATCGCTTTAACTCTTGATGCAATGTCTGACATAATTTCTAATTTTTAATTTTAATTTGTTGGCAAAAATAAAAAACTTTATTTTAAAACAACATTTTTGTTACTAAATGTGACCACGAAAGTAAAAAAAATATTTTAAAATTGGCTTCAATTATATTATTTATTATCATTTATTATTCTTTTTTTTGTGTGCGTTTTGCTGAAATAGAGTAGCGTCATTTGATGGGTTTAATGATTACATATACAAATAGTGAATCAATGAGGCACAATGCATTATTTACAGCTATTTCACATTTAATAAATAACAGATGAAAAAAATCGTACTATTTGCTTCAGGTTCGGGCACGAATGCCGAGAACATTATAGTACATTTCAATAAAGGAAGTCAAAGTAACGTGGTTGCTGTCTTCACTAACAATCCACATGCCAAAGTGGTTGAAAGAGCAAAAAATCGCAAAGTAAAGACATTGATTTTCAGTAAAGAAGAGCTTTTACAAGGATTGATTTTGCAGCAATTAAAAGACATTCAACCCGATTTAATTGTATTGGCTGGATTTCTTTTGAAATTTCCTGAGCACATTGTTAAAGAGTTTCCCAATAAAATCATCAATATTCATCCAGCACTTTTACCAAATTTCGGCGGAAAAGGCATGTACGGAATGAACGTTCATAAAGCCGTTTTAGAAAATAAAGAGAAGGAAACCGGTATTACCATTCATTATGTCAACGAGCATTACGATGAAGGTGGAATCATCTTCCAACAATCAGTCAATATTGAAGAATGTACTACACCAGAGCAAATTGCCGAGAAAGTACATGAATTGGAACACGAGTTTTTTCCTCTCGTTATTGAAAGACTAATCACTAATCACTAATTACTATTCACTTGAACTATCAAGTCCACATCTACACTGACGGCGCTGCCAAAGGAAACCCCGGAAACGGCGGTTATGGAGTGGTTATGGAATTAGTGGGCACGAATTACAAAAAAGAATTCTACGAAGGTTTCCGACTCACTACTAATAATCGAATGGAATTATTGGCGGTAATCGTGGGTTTGGAAAAACTAAAAAACCCCAACATGACGGTTTTGGTCATTTCGGATTCGAAATACGTTGTTGATGCGGTAGAAAAAAAATGGGTTTTTGGCTGGGAAAAGAAAAACTTCACAGGAAAGAAAAATCCCGATTTATGGATGCGTTTCCTCAAAATTTACCGTAAACACCAAGTCGATTTCAAATGGATCAAAGGTCACAACAATCATCCACAAAACGAACGTTGCGATCAATTGGCGGTGTATGCTTCAGGTTTGCCTAATTTATCAATAGATGAATTTTATGAGTCAATGGATAATGGACAATTGACAATTGATAATGACTGATACTTCTCATGTTTTCATTAGATTCCTAATTATCAATTATCCATTGTTAATTATCAATTAATAATTACCTTTGCGCCTTTAATTTGAATCTCAACGAATGAACAAACTTTTAATAGTAGGAACAGTAGCTTTTGATGCTATCGAAACGCCTTTCGGGAAAACAGACAAAATTTTGGGTGGAGCAGGAACTTTTATCGGTTTATCGGCTTCGCATTTTAAATTACAATCAGCTATTGTTTCTGTAGTAGGTGACGATTTTCCACAAGACTATTTGGATTTATTAACCGATAGAAACATCGATATTTCGGGTCTTGAAATAGTTCAAGGCGGAAAAACCTTCTTTTGGAGTGGTCGTTACCACAACGATATGAACTCGCGCGATACGTTGGCAACTGAGTTGAACGTATTGGCTGATTTCAATCCGATTGTTCCTGAAAATTATAAAAACGCCGATGTAGTAATGTTGGGTAATTTACATCCATTAGTACAAACAGGCGTTTTGAATCAAATGACAACCACGCCAAAATTAGTGGTTCTTGATACTATGAACTTCTGGATGGATTGTGCTTTACCAGAATTGTTAGACGTAATCAAACGTGTAGACGTAATTACAATTAATGATGAAGAAGCCCGTCAATTATCGGGTGAATATTCATTAGTAAAAGCCGCAGCGAAAATTCATACGATGGGACCAAAGTATGTGGTGATTAAAAAAGGAGAACACGGCGCATTGTTGTTCCACAACGAACATATTTTCTTTGCTCCAGCATTGCCTTTGGCCGATGTATTTGATCCAACGGGTGCAGGCGACACTTTTGCAGGTGGATTTGCAGGTTACATTACACAACAAGGCGACATTTCTTTTGAAACAATGAAAACCGCCATTATACAAGGTTCAAACTTGGCTTCGTTTTGTGTGGAGAAATTCGGAACTGAGCGCATGGTCGAATTAAAAGAAGCCGAAGTGAAAAATCGATTAAAACAATTCAAAGCGTTAACACAATTTGAAATAGAATTATAATAACTTTATGCCTCGAAATTTCGGGGCATTTTTTATTAGAAAAATAAAATTAAACACCTAGAAACATAGGTTTTGTAATCTATAATAAAACCGCATAGAAAGTTTCTTTTTCACATAGCTATGTATTTATTATGTAAAGAGAAGCTTCTTAAAAAGGGATAAATAAAAGTCTATGTTTCTATGTGTTAAAAAAAACAATACAACAACCCGAGGCATTTGATATTAAGAAAAATTAATTAATCGGAGCGCAGCGGAATAAAAACAACTACAATATGAGTGACGCAATCAAACACGAATGTGGAATTGCACTTTTACGATTAAAAAAACCGTTAGCATTTTACAAGCAAAAATACGGTTCGGCTTTTTACGGCATACAAAAAATGTACCTTCTGATGGAAAAGCAACACAATCGCGGGCAAGATGGTGCCGGATTTGCTTCTATAAAATTAGATGTTGAAGCAGGCGAAAGGTACATCAGTCGGGTTCGATCTAATGATCCGCAAGCAATTCAAGACGTTTTCAAACAAATTAACGATCGCATCAACGAAGAAATGGATGCGCATCCTGAATATGCTGATGACGTAGCGTTGCAAAAAGCCAATATTCCGTACATAGGTGAACTTTTTTTAGGTCATGTTCGTTACGGTACTTTCGGAAAAAACAGCATTGAAAGCGTTCATCCATTTTTACGCCAAAACAATTGGATGCATCGTAACTTAATTGTAGCGGGAAATTTCAACATGACCAATGTTAAAGAGCTCTTTAATAGTTTGGTTGAATTGGGGCAACATCCCAAAGAAATGGCAGACACGGTTACCGTGATGGAAAAAATCGGACATTTCTTAGACGATGAGGTAACCGATTTGTACCAAGAATGTAAAAACAATGGTTTGTCAAAAAGAGAAGCTTCTCCTGTTATTGCCGAAAAATTGCCTGTTGCCAAAATTTTGAAACGTGCTTCCAAAGGTTGGGACGGCGGTTATGCGATGGCCGGACTTTTTGGTCACGGTGACGCTTTTGTTTTTAGAGATCCAGCCGGAATTCGTCCAGCTTATTTCTACGAAAACGACGAAATTGTAGTGGTGGCTTCGGAACGACCTGTGATTCAAACGGTTTTTAAAGTTCCTTTTGATAAAGTACAAGAATTGCAGCCTGGAAATGCGTTAATCATCAAAAAGAACGGAACTGTAACAGAAGAAGAAATTATTCCACCTACAGTGAAAAAAGCATGTTCGTTTGAACGCATCTATTTTTCGCGTGGCAGCGATGCCGAAATTTACCAAGAGCGAAAAGAACTCGGAAAATTAATTCTGCCAGCCGTTTTAGAAGCCATTGATAGTGATACTGACAATACGGTTTTCTCATACATTCCAAATACTGCTGAAACTTCTTTTTACGGAATGGTCGAAGCAGCCAACGATTTTTTAAATCAACGTAAAAATCAATTCATACTGACCAACCGTAAAACATTAACCAAAGAAAAACTCGAAGAAATATTATCCGTAAAAATCAGAACGGAAAAAATAGCGATTAAAGACGCCAAACTTCGTACGTTCATCACCGACGATAGCAGTCGCGACGATTTGGTAGCGCATGTTTACGATGTTACGTATGGTGTAATTCAACCTGAAGATAATTTGGTAATTATTGACGATAGTATCGTTCGCGGAACTACTTTGAAAAAAAGTATTTTGAAAATGATGGATCGTTTGAATCCAAAACGGATTGTTGTGGTTTCATCAGCGCCGCAAATTCGTTATCCTGATTGTTACGGAATTGACATGGCAAAGTTGGAAGGCTTGGTCGCTTTTCAAGCCGCAATCGAACTTCTAAAAGAACGGAATCAATATAAAATTGTCGATGAGGTATATAAAAAATGCAAAGCACAAGAGAATCTAAAAGACTCAGAAGTAGTGAATTACGTCACTGAAATATATTCGCCATTTAGCGATATGGAAATTTCAAATAAGATCGCAGAGCTCTTAAATTCAGAAGATATTAATGCTGAGGTAAAAATCATATTTCAATCGGTAGAAAACTTGCACAAAGCGTGTCCGAAAAATTTGGGTGATTGGTATTTCACAGGTGACTATCCAACGCCGGGCGGAAACCGTGTTGTGAACCGTGCTTTTATGAATTTTTACGAAGGAAAAGACGCTCGCGCCTATTAAAATTCAACAAAAAGTGTAGTTCGTCGATTAATTCAGTATTTTAACAAATATTTTTTACAGTTCATCGAAGCGCTACTACATTTGGTGAACCATAGCATTAGTAGGTTAAGTTTATGGTAGATTTGGGGCAAAAAAGGTGAAATTTATTTTTCACCTTTTTTATTTTTAGTACTACAACAATTGGTTACTTCTACCATTGATCATCTTTCTTTTTTCAAAATCATCTCAATTTTCGAAACCAAAAAAAGGCATTTAAATTGCTTTTACACATAAAGTAATCTATTTTTTATAAATAGCTCACTTTCAAAAAGGTAAAAAATACTCGTATTTGCCTATCATCCCAATATAATTGCATCCAAAAGGCTTGTTTTTACTACAAGGAATAGTATTTTCGCTTTACCATAGAATTTAGTAGGTTAAGTTTAATGGTAGATTTGGGGCAAAAAGGCATTCGCTCTCGCGGATGCCTTTTTAACATAAAAAAACCGTTCTGATTTTTGAGTCTCAGAACGGTTTTTATATTTAGGACAAAAAGAACTATTTCTCAGTAGCGTACAAGCGTGATACTTCTGTCCAATTAATTACATTAAAAAAGGCTTCAATATAATCTGGACGACGGTTTTGGTAATGCAAATAATATGCATGCTCCCAAACGTCCATTCCTAAAATAGGAAAACCAGTACAACCAGCATCGGGCATTAATGGATTGTCCTGATTCGGTGTCGAACATACTTCCAATTTTCCGCCTTTGTGAACGCACAACCAAGCCCAACCCGAACCAAATCGAGTAGCACCCGCTTTCGAAAATTGCGCTTTGAATTCGTCAAACGAACCAAAATCTCTTTCAATTGCATCCATCAAATCGCCTTTTGGCAAACCGCCACCATCGGGCGACATCACTCTCCAAAACAAATTATGGTTGTAAAATCCACCGCCGTTGTTACGAACAGCAGCGTTTTTCATATCCAAATTAATCAAAATATTTTCGATTGTTTTTCCTTCTAAATCAGTTCCAGCCACAGCAGCGTTCAAATTGGTTGTATACGCATTGTGGTGTTTGCTGTGATGAATCTCCATGGTTCTCGCGTCAATGTGCGGCTCCAAAGCATCATAAGCATAAGGTAATTGTGGTAATTCAAAAGCCATGATATATTTTTATTTAAAGATTAAAAAAATTAAATGATTCCAAAGTTATAAATTTAACTTGGCAAATCGAAGCGAACAGCAATAGATTTTTCAAATGATAACATAAATGGTTCAAAACTATTTTTGTATTTTTAGAAGCTATTTCCAGCTTTACGTTGCAATCTTTTTATCTCGTTACTGTTTTTCTAAAAAAATAAAGTGAGCTTCTCGGGTCGCTACTTTATTTTAAGAAAAACGAACAACGAGACTTAAAAAGATTTCCTCTTCAATCTGGGCTAGAATTTACCGCAACTATGACATTCAACTTACAACCACAACACCTCAAAAATCAATTAATCCAGTTGTTTCCCTTGCAAGAAGACGATTTTGAAGAGTTATATACGGTTGCTTCTGATCCGTTGGTTTGGGAACAACATCCCAATAAGTTGCGTTACCAGCGCGAAGTTTTTCAAAATTTTTTCGAAGGTGCCATCCAATCCCGAGGCGCTTTTTTGATTCGCGACGTTCAAACCAATGAAGTCGTCGGCAGTTCACGTTTTTACGATTTTGACGAAAAAGACAACTCCATTTTAATTGGCTATACTTTTATAGGAAGAAAATTCTGGGGAAAAGAGTACAACGCTTCACTCAAAAAAATTATGCTCGATTATGCTTTTCAACACGTTGACAAAGTATATTTTCATATCGGAGCACACAATTACCGTTCGCAAAAAGCCATCGAAAAAATCGGTGCCATCAAAGTAGGTGAACAAGAAGTTGAATATTATGGAGAAGAAGCTAAAATGAATTATATTTATCAAATAAAAAAACCAAATCCTTCAACAGTTTCAAACTCTTGAATGATTAAGTAATAATTATGGTCAAACCAGCATTCTCGATTTACGACGCTTCAGCAGGCTCAGGAAAAACCTACACCTTGGTGAAAGAATACCTCAAAATTATTCTTTTGTCCAAAAAACCCGATGCCTACCGAAATATTCTGGCCATTACATTTACTAACAAAGCGGTACACGAAATGAAAACCCGTGTCATCGAAAATTTGTCAGAATTTGCTAAAGAAAACCCCTCTGCGAAAGCACAAAAGTTGATGGAAACTATCGCTGGAGAAACGCATTTGTCGCTCAACGAAATTCATTTAAAATCAAAAAGCATTATTAAAAACCTAATTCACAATTATGCCGCTTTTGATATTTTAACTATTGATAAATTCACACACAAAGTCATCCGTGCTTTTGCACACGATTTAAAATTACCTATCACATTTGAAGTTTCGCTCGACACAGAAACCTTATTAACAGAGGCTGTTGATGCCATTATTGCCCAAGCCGGAGATGATGAAGAAATCACCAAACTATTGGTTGATTATACGTTAGAGAAAACCAATGATGATAAGAGTTGGGACGTTTCGCGTGAAATCATGGAAACAGGAAAACTAATTCTCAACGAAAACAACCGAGAAGAAGTAGCTCAAATGCACCAAAAAAAAATAGCCGATTTTGTTGCCATCAAATCCAAATTAATAAAACGGTGTACGGAATACGAAAACCATTGTAAAGAGTTAGCTACTCAAGCCTTAAACTTAATCAACCAAAATGGAGTTGATTTAAAATCGTTTTCTCGCGGAAGTTTTCCTAACCATTTAAATTATATACTAGAATCAAATCCGAAAGCAAGAGACAAAAGATACACAACAGCGGATTCAATCGCAATAAATAAAACAGCTCCCGATAAAGCAATCATTGAGGCAATCATTCCCCAATTACTACAATTATTAGATCAAATTTATGTCAAATTAGATAAAATAGCGTTCTATGAGGCATTTCTAAAAAACATTACTCCATTATCGTTACTCAATACGTTAAGTAACAAGTTAACTGAAATCCAAAAAGAGAAAAATGTGCTGTCCATTTCTGAATTCAATAAACTGATCAACGATCAAATTCAGAATCAGCCAGCACCTTTTATTTACGAGCGATTGGGCGAAAAATACAAACACTTTTTCATCGACGAATTTCAAGATACTTCGGTCATGCAATGGCAAAATTTGATTCCGTTGATTGATAATTCACTGTCGAGCGAAGATTTGGATGGTGAACGAGGCTCGTTGCTTATTGTTGGCGATCCGAAACAATCCATTTACCGTTGGCGCGGTGGAAAAGCTGAGCAATTTATAGAGTTGAGTAAAGATAAAAATCCGTTTGTTACCAAAGATAAAAAGGTCAAATCACTTGACACAAACTATCGAAGTTATTCTGAAGTCATCGATTTTAACAATCAGTTTTTTAGTTTTTTGTCGCACAAGTTCGCCAACGACGATTACAAAGATTTGTATTTGAACCATTCCTTTCAAGAAAAAAACGACAAGAAAGGAGGTTTTGTCTCGCTTTCATTTATTCCTAAAACCAATCTGAATGAGTCGGAAGATCAAGATGAAAATACCGACAAAGACAGCTTGTATTTGAACGAAATTTTACGAACAATAGACAAAGTTAAACAGTTGGGTTTTCATTATAAAGAAATTGTAATTTTAACCCGAGACAATAAAAAAGCAACCCTTATAGCACAATTTCTTACAGAGAAAAATATCCCGATAGTTTCTTCGGAAAGCCTATTGCTTTCAGCATCTTCAGAGGTAAAAATTATTATTCATACATTGCGATATGTAAATAACATTAATAATTTGGAAGCCAAGGCAAATATGCTTTACTATTTAGCCAAAAACAAACAGCGTCAAGTGCCTATTCACGATTTTATTGCTCAAGGAATGGAGCTGAAAAAAGAAGAAAAATTTCAAGAGTGGTTGCAGTATTTTGAAACGGAATTGGATCTTCAAATGCTCCGCAAAAAATCATTGTACGAAGCAGTTGAAATTATTATTTCAAAACTTATTCCGGAGCACAAAAGAAGCGCTTATGTGCAATACTTTTTAGATATCATTTTAGAAAAAAACGTTAAAAATCAATTAGGCGTTTCGGAGTTTTTACAATTTTGGGATAAAAAGTGTGATTCATTAAGTATTCCTTCTCCAGAGAGCAACGATGCAATTAAAATCATGACCATCCACAAATCAAAAGGATTAGAATTTCCAGTAGTTATTTTTCCGTTTGCTGAAGAAAATTACGCGCAACCCAAACAAGATAAAATGTGGATTGAAGCCAATGAAGCCGAATTTGGTTTGTCAAAAGCATTGGTTGCCAAAAACAAAAGTGTAGCGTCATTTAGTGAAGAAGCAAACAATTTATACCAACAAAAAGAGCAAGAAAATTTATTGGATAACATTAACGTGATTTATGTTGCATTGACTCGTGCAGAAGAGCAATTGTACATTATTTCGTCAGAAGTGCAGCCAAACAAAGAAGGTGTTTATCCTAATAATTTGTCCTCTTTTTTTACTGAATACTTGTTCTCAGTTTCCCAATTCAAAGAAGGTCAACTTCAATATGAATTGGGTAATCAAAAAAGAATTTCAACTCAAATTAGTATAGAAATCTCAGCCAAAGCAACACCACAACGGTATTCTGAAATGAACTTTAAAAGCATCAAAATTGCACAAAAAGAAAGCTTGATGTGGAATACCAAACAGCAAAAAGCAATTGAATATGGTAATCTTTTGCACGAGATTTTATCTTACATTAAATCCAAAAACGACATCGCAAATGCTATAACGAAGGCGATTGAAAACGGATTGATTTCGACACAACAAACAGAAACGGTTTTGGACAAAATAAACAAAATAGTATTTCATCCAGAATTAGCTGATTATTTTGCCGAAGAAAACAAAGTTTTTAATGAAAAAACAATTATTCAAAAAAAGTATGGCTTGACCAAACCCGACCGAATTGTTTTTACGCCCAATAATCAGGTACTATTGTTGGATTACAAAACAGGAGAACAACTTCAAAAACACAAGCTCCAAATAGATAATTATCAAAAAACAATAGAGGAAATGGGATATGAAGTTGCAAAAAAAGTACTGATTTATATTGGCGAAGAAATCAAAATTATACATTTGTAGTCTAAACTAAACTCGATATGTACGGCAAAATAAAACAACATCTTCAAAACGAATTAGACACCATTCAAAACAACGGATTGTTTAAAAAAGAACGCATTATTACTTCGCCACAAGGAGCAGAAATTACAGTAAATGGCGAAACAGTTTTAAATTTTTGCGCCAATAATTACTTAGGATTATCATCGCATCCTGAAGTAATTAAGGCAGCCAAAGATGCACTTGATTCACATGGATTTGGAATGTCGTCAGTGCGTTTTATCTGTGGAACACAAGATATTCACAAATCGCTTGAAAAAGCAATAGCTGATTTTTATGGAACTGAAGACACCATTTTGTATGCGGCTGCTTTTGATGCCAATGGAGGTGTTTTCGAACCGCTTCTTGGAGAAGAAGATTGCATCATTTCTGACAGCTTGAATCACGCATCGATTATTGATGGTGTTCGGTTGTGTAAAGCCGCTCGATACCGTTATGAAAATTCAAACATGGATGATTTAGAGCAGCAGTTAATTAAAGCAACACAAGAAAAGAGAAGATTTAAACTAATTGTCACAGATGGTGTTTTTTCTATGGACGGATTGGTTGCGCCATTGGATAAAATATGTGATTTGGCCGATCAATATGACGCAATGGTAATGGTTGATGAATGTCATGCGGCAGGTTTTATCGGAGCTACAGGCAAAGGAACACTCGAAGCCAAAGGTGTAATGGGAAGAGTTGACATTATTACTGGAACTCTTGGCAAAGCATTAGGCGGAGCCATGGGAGGTTATACAACAGCCAAAAAAGAGATTATCGAAATTCTTCGTCAACGCTCAAGGCCTTACTTATTTTCCAATTCATTAGCTCCAGCTATAGTTGGTGCCTCTTTGAAAGTTTTCGAATTATTAAAAAAAGACACTTCGTTAAGAGATAAATTGGAGTGGAACACTAATTATTTTAAACAAGGAATGAAAGCTGCAGGAATTGATATTATTGATGGAGATTCAGCAATCGTTCCAGTAATGCTTTACGATGCAAAATTGTCACAAATTATGGCCGATGAACTGCTCAAAAAAGGAATATATGTTATTGGGTTCTTTTATCCTGTTGTGCCAAAAGAAAAAGCGCGAATAAGAGTACAATTATCCGCAGCTCACACAAAAGAACACCTAGACAAGGCTATTCAAGCTTTTACGGAAGTTGGTAAATCCTTAAAAATTATTTAAATAGATTCAATATAATATAGAATTTTGTCTACAATATTTTGATATTTCATTTATTGGTGTTACTTTTGTCGCATTATAACCATTATAATTTAACAAAAATTTAAGTATGAAACATCTTAACAAATTATTTGCTGCATTGTTTTTAATGGCTGCTTTTAGCACTCAGGCACAAGATAGCAATAACAAATGGGCTATTTCGTTTGGTGCAAACGCAGTAGACGGAGGCAGAGTTAGTGCTGCAACAAAATTAGAAGATCAATTTTCACAATTTTTTGACGCTAAGAAATACTGGAATATTTTACCTTCAGTATCTACTGTAAGCGTGTCAAGACATGTAGGTGACAATTTCTCATTCGGTATTACTGGATCGGTAAACAAAATCACTAAATTTGTAGGAGAGAGAACTTACGATCCTGCTACTAACACAGAAGATTACACTGTTGTTAATCCTGGTGATTTAAGTTATTATTCTGCTGATGCAGTAATCAAATATAGCTTGATGAACTTGTTAAAATCTAAAGTTATTGATCCATCACTTCAAATTGGTGGAGGTTATACTTGGTTTGGTGATGCTTCAGCGGGTACTGTAAACGGAGGTTTAGGCTTAACTTTATGGTTCACTGAGCAAATAGGTCTTACTTGGGCATCAACTTACAAACATTCTTTTGACGATACAAGAATGCCTAATGTAGATGTTCCTTCTCATTTACAACATACAGCAGGTTTATCTTTTAAATTTGGAGCTAAAGACACTGATAACGATGGTATCTACGATAAAGATGATGCTTGTCCAGAAGTTGCTGGTTTAAAACAATTTAATGGTTGTCCAGATTCAGATGGTGATGGTATCGAAGATAGCAAAGATTCTTGTCCAAATGATGCTGGTTCAGTTGAAATGAACGGTTGTCCTGATACTGATGGTGACGGAATTGCTGATAAAGATGATGCTTGTCCAGATGTTGCTGGTATCAAATCATTAGGTGGTTGTCCAGATGCTGACGGTGACGGAATTACAGATAAAAAAGATAATTGTCCAGAAGTTAAAGGTCCAAAAGAAAACAACGGTTGTCCTTGGCCAGATAAAGATGGTGACGGTGTTCTTGACAAAGATGACAAATGTCCAGATGTTAAAGGAACTGTAGCAAACAAAGGTTGTCCAGAAGTTTCAGAAGAAGCTATCAAACGTTTGAATGACTACGCTAAAACGATCTTATTTGATACTAACAAAGCTACTTTCCAACAAAGAACTTACCCTGTATTAGAAGCTATCACAGCTATCTTAAAAGAATACCCAAGTTCTAACTTCTCTATCGAAGGTCACACAGATAGCGATGGTAAAGATGAAGCTAACATGAAATTATCTGACGAAAGAGCTGCTGCGGTTAAAAATTATTTAATCGAAAAAGGTATTGCTTCTTCAAGATTAACTTCAAAAGGTTTTGGTGAGTCTATGCCAATTGACACTAACAAAACTAAAGCTGGTAAAGCTAATAACAGAAGAGTTGAAGTGAAATTAGTAAAATAATTTCTTTAAAATATTTTCTTTAAAACGTCCCGATTTATCGGGACGTTTTTTTATTTTTATACTATGTCAACTTCTTCTTTCTTAAGACAACTTGCGCAAACAATTATTCAAAATCACGCACAAAATAGCGCCGATTTATGGATCGTTTTACCTAATAAAAGAGCTAAGGTTTTTTTGTTAGAAGAACTCCGTATCGCATCAAATCAAACATTCTTATCGCCTGAGATTATTAACATAGAAGATTTTGTGCAGCATATTTCCGGAATCCGATCAATAGACACTATTGAACTACTTTTTATATTCTATAAAGTGTATTGTGACACCCAAGACAATGAAACCAAAGATACTTTTGAAGTATTTGCCAATTGGGCTAAAACACTTTTGCAAGATTTTAATGAAATAGACCGCTATTTAATCGAACCAAACAAAATCTTAAAATACCTTGAAAACATCAAAGAGCTTGAACATTGGTCTGTTTCAATCGAAAAAAGAACAGATTTAATTGAAAAACACCTCAAGTTTTGGCGGCAATTACCGAAATATTATCATTCTTTGTATCAAATACTATTGGCAGAAAAAAAAGGATATCAAGGATTGATATATCGGGAAGCGGTTGAGAATATCAATCATTTTTCAAGTCAAATTGCTGTTGAACAGCACATCATTTTTGCTGGGTTTAATGCTTTAAATCAAGCAGAAGAAAAAATAATTCAGCACTTACTATCAATAGATAAAGCAACAATCTATTGGGATATAGACGAAACATTCCTTACTGATTATTACCATGATGCTGGTTTGTTTCAACGCAAAATCAAATCGAATTGGCCTTATTATAAAACCAATCCGTATCAATGGATTTTTAATCAGTACAAATCAGAAAAAAATATCTCTATTATCAGTACTTCCAAATCAATTGGACAAGCCAAAATTGTGGGTGAAATCATCAACACCATCGTACAAAATGGCAATTCAAATTTGGAAAAAACCGCCATTGTTTTGGCCGATGAAAACCTTTTGCTTCCTGTATTGCATTCGCTTCCCAAAGAAGTAGAAACACTTAATATAACAATGGGATTTTCCAGCAAAAATAATCCAATACAATTACTCGTTTCAAAATTATTTAAACTCCACACTAACGCATTAAAGAAAGACGCAAAAAATTACGTTTTTTACTATAAAGAAGTTCTCGATATTTTAAATCACCCTTTTCTTGAACCGTATATTCTACCCAATGAATTGGTCTCAAAAATCAACCATAATAATTATACCTTTATCACTTTACATAAGTTAATGGAAATGTATGGTTCAGAAAATGAACTCTTTAATTTGGTTTTCGATCGATGGACAAGCTCGTCAAACGAAGCATTAGAAAGAATAATCAACATCCTATTGGCAATCAAATCGAAGCTGCAAGAAGCTTCTGAAGACGAAAAAATAGCAAAAACATTTTTGTTTTCTATTTTTAAAACCATCAACAAACTGAAAAGCTATTTTGCTACCATAGAAGGGACTTCTATTGACGATATTAATAACTTATACGCTATTTACAAGCAAGTTATTGACGAAGCCGAGGTTTCTTTTGAAGGTGAGCCACTGAACGGATTACAAATTATGGGTGTTTTAGAAAGCCGCGTGCTCGATTTTGAAACGGTGATTATTACTTCTGTAAACGAAGGGAAATTACCTTCTGGTAAAAGCACAAATTCGTTTATTCCTTATGATGTCAAAATTGATCCACAGTATAATTTGCCAACATACAAAGAAAAAGACGCCATTTTTGCTTTTCACTTTTACCATTTGCTACAAAGAGCTAAAAATGTGTATCTAATTTACAATTCCGACAATGAAGGTTATGATGCAGCCGAAAAAAGCCGTTTCATCACCCAATTGGAAGTCGAAAAACAAAAAAAACATCAGTACACTTTTGAGTATTACAACCCAACAGTTCCCAATATTGCCTACCAACCCACAGAAGTTCCAAAAACCGAAAGTGTATTATTGCGTTTGCGCGAAATAGCCGAAAAAGGTTTTTCACCATCATCGCTAACAACCTACATTCGAAACCCAATTCAGTTTTACTTTCAACGTGTTTTACGTATTTCAGAAGTAGATGAGGTGGAAGAAAATATTGCTGTAAATACACTGGGAACCATTATTCATAAGACATTAGAAGAACTTTACAAACCTTTTATAGGACGATTGTTGACCAAAAGTGATATTTTGAATGCGCTTAAAAAAGTGGACGATGAAACGCTAGCACAATTCAAATTGGTGTATAAAGAAGGCGAAATTAAAAAAGGCAGAAACTTATTGGCCTTTGAAGTCGCCAAGCAAAACGTGACTAATTTTTTATGCCAAGAACTAACTTCACTCGAAGAAGGTGACGAAATTCAAATTATAGCTCTCGAACAAAACTTTGAGCGCCTTTTAGAGCATTCCGATTTGCCTTTTCCTGTATTGATAAAAGGAAATGTAGATCGTATCGAATTGCGCAACGGAACGATCCGAATTATCGACTATAAAACTGGTAAAGTAGATAAAAATAACTTGATTTTAAAGCAATGGAATGGTTTAACTAACGACATCAAAAACGACAAAATCATACAAGTTTTGGCCTATTCATTCATGTTTGAAGAACAACTTAAAGGACGTCAAATGGAAGCGGGAATTTTATCGTTTAAAAATCTAAAATCAGGCTTTTTACCATTTACTTTTAAAGAAGGTAAAGAAGTAACTACAATTATTTCAGAAGAGGTGATGCAGAATTACCTTGAACAAATTGTAGGCTTATTGGCTGAAATTATGAACCAAGACATTCCTTTTACAGAGAAATTGTAGCCTTATAAATTTTTAAAAAAATCAACTAAAACAGTCATCAATTCATTTTGATTTTCAATATGACTCATGTGTCCGTCTTCAAAAGAGGTGAGTTGTACTTTGGTGCCTTCAATTTGATCAAGATTATCATCGTAAATCAAAACGCCATCTTTTTTACCCAAAATCAACTGAATCGGATACGGAGCAAAATGCAAAATAACTTCGCGATCTTTTCGAATTTTCATGCCTTCCAAAGCTGCAACTATACCTTGTAACGGCGTTTTTAAAGCTTCTAATTTTACTTTTTCAATTGCTTCAGCCAAACGTTCGCGGTTGTCTTCACTAAATAAGTTAGCAATACTCATTCGAACAAAAGCGGCGTAATTTTGCTTTACAGCCACAATAGCTCTGTCGCGATTGGTTTTTCGTTCGTCGCTGTCCGCCCGAGAAGTTGAGTTCAGCAATACCAAACCTTTCATCGTATCTGGATACAATTCGGCGAAAGCCAACGCCACATATCCGCCCATCGAATGACCTACCAAAATGGCTTTTCTAATTTTCAAATCGTGTAAAACACTGTGCACCATATCGGCTTGATCTTCCATGGAATGCACGTAACCCAAACATTCGGTTTGACCGTGACCCAACAAATCAAGGGTTATGACACGATGTTTCTTGGCGAATTCGGGAACAAAAGCATTCCACATGGTTTGATTTTCCAAAAAACCGTGCAAAAGCACTATAGCTGTGCCTTTTCCTTGGTCGGTGTAAGTGATTTTGGTGTTTTTGTAGACCGTTATTTTTGTTTCAAGTTTCAAGTTTCAAGTTTTATTCCGCTGCGCTCCATACAGTTCGGCTGCGCCTCGAGTCAGGTTTCAGGTTGAATGCAAAACTATAACTTTAATTTTTTTTGAACCATAAAAGTGATAAAAGAAAATACAAGAATTGAGAGTAGTACCTTTTGTGCCTTTTGTGGTTGAAAAAAAACAACTTATTTTTACGAAAAAATCTGTTTTCTATATTCTATTTTTTCCTAAAAACAAAAACCATGTTCACACTCCAACAAATCCACGATGCACACGCCAAAGTCAAAACTGGCGCCGATTTTCCGCAATATATGCAAGATATTATTGATCTTGGTGTTACTTCTTTCGAAACATTTGTATTTGACAATCACACGGATTATAAAGGTAAAAACGACTTTTCAATTTCGTCAGAAGGCTTTGCAGAAACCTTAATTGTTGCAGACGATTGCAATGCCGAACAGTTCAAATCCGACTTAAAAGCACACCAAAAAGGTCAAACCGATTACCCTACTTTTTTGAACGATTGCGCCATATCAGGGATAGAAAAATGGGAAGTTATTATGTCTGAAATGACGTGTACTTATTTTGATAAAAAAGGAGAAACAATTTTGGTGGAGAAAATCCCAAGTGTTTAGAACCATATAAGGCATATAAGAATATTTTAGTTTTTAATTTATATAAAAAAAGACGGTCCACTTTCTCGTAAACCGTCTTTTTTCTATTCTCTCTTTTCTTTTACTGAAAACTGTGACTGCGACTGAACACTAATTATTCATTATCGCCTCAATTTCATCCACTTCAATCGGAATGTTGCGCATTAAGTTAAAAGCTGGACCTTGTTCTTGAATCACCATATCGTCTTCAATACGAATACCAAAACCTTCAGCTGGAATGTAAATTCCGGGTTCAACGGTGAAAACCATATTGGCTTTCATTGGCTCGTGTAGCAAACCGTAATCATGCGTATCTAATCCCATGTGGTGCGAAGTTCCGTGCATAAAATATTTTTTATACGCTGGCCAATCAGGGTTTTCGTTTTGTACATCGGCTTTGTCTAACAATCCTAAACCTAACAATTCCGAAGTCATAATTTTCCCAACTTCAACATGGTATTGTTTCCACAAAGTGCCTGGAACCAACATTTTAGTCGCTTCGTTTTTCACACGTAAAACCGCGTTGTACACTTCTTTTTGTCTATCCGAAAAACGCCCAGAAACCGGAACCATACGCGTCATATCACTCGAATAATTGGCGTATTCTGCTCCAACGTCCAACAAAATCAAATCGCCTTCACGACATTGTTGGTTATTTTCTATATAATGCAACACATTCGCGTTGTTTCCTGATGCTATAATCGGTGTGTAAGCAAATCCTTTTGAGCGATTGCGTAAAAATTCGTGCGCAAATTCGGCTTCAATTTCATATTCCATCACATTCGGTTTCACGAAGTTCAAAACACGGCGAAAACCTTTCTCTGTAATATCACAAGCGGTTTGAATCAAATCAATTTCCTCGCTTTCTTTTACCGAACGTAAACGCTGTAAAATTGGGTTTGATTTTTCTACTTTATGCGCTGGATAATTTTCTTTCCACCATTTTACAAAACGAGCCTCGCGGGTTTCCGTTTCAATGGTAGCGCGGTAATGTTCGTTGGTGTTGATGTAAATTGTTTCAGCATACGCCATGATTTCTTTCAGCGTTTTATGAAAATCTTGCAACCAAATTACGGTTTTAATTCCAGCTACTTCAAAAGCACGTTCTTTGGTCAGTTTTTCTCCTTCCCAAATGGCAATGTGTTCGTTGGTTTCTTTTAAGAAAAGAATTTCTTTCAAATGTTCGTAGGGTGCGTCAGGAAAAAGCAACAAAATGCTTTCTTCTTGGTCAACGCCCGACAAATAAAAAATATCGCGGTGTTGTGCAAAAGGCAACGTACTGTCGGCCGAAACAGGATAAATGTCGTTCGAATTAAACACAGCAACACTATTGGGTTTCATCTGTGAAGTGAATTTTCTTCGGTTTTTGATGAACAAATCGCGGTCTATTGGATGGTATTTCATAGTAAGATTGTTAGATTGTTAGAAATAATATTGATTACCAAAATTAATGAATATTACGGCTATTGAAGTAGCCAAATGGCGTTATTTTCAATGACAATATCAAAAATCAATATCAATATCAAAAATCAATGACGAGAACAATCTATGTTGAGAGTACTATAAAGTATTTCTGCGAATGCGACTCATGTGCCGGTTCGAAATCCCTAAAAATGAGGCCAAATAGTGGAGCGGAACTTCTTGCAGTAATTTGGGCTCGTTGACAAGTAGTTTTTTATAGCGTTCTTCAGGTGTAAGTGTCAATAAATCGATACGATAATCGTCAATCAAACAGATTTGTTTTTCAATTAAATTGTAGTAAAATAGGTGAAAAGCGTCGTTATTAGCAATCAAGTCTTTAAAGGTTTTTAAGTCAACAACCCACAATTTGGTTTCAACAATTGCTTTAATGTTTTTGCGTGATGGTTTTTGAAACAAGAAACTATTCAACGACGAAGTAACGGAGTTTTTCAATGCCAAATACGATGTTTTTTCTTCTCCTTCAACCATTATCGAATGTTGTAAAATCCCACTTTCAACGTAACAGAAATAGTGGCAAACCTCATTTTCTTTGACAAAATAATCGTTTTTCTTTAATTCTAAAACCGAAAATGCAGCAATCGCTTTTTCCATTAATTCGGTCATCGATTCGGAATTGGAATCGAGAAAACTCAGCGCAAAAGACAAAAACTGATTTTTTGAAGAAGTTGGCATTGGTGTAATAATTTCAAAACAAAAATATTCTTTTTACGCGAATAGTTTTTAAGACTGCTACGAAAACAATATTTTTATAAAAAATTTTACCGATGAAAAAGTGTTTTTGGTTGCTATTCATAGTTTTTCAGTCGATTTCGGCGCAAAATATTGCATTAGACGCCGTTGAATTCCAAAGTATTGGTCCAACGATAATGAGTGGACGAATTGTAGACTTGGCTGTCAATCCTCAAAATCCAGCCGAATTTTACGCAGCTTATGCTTCGGGCGGATTGTGGTACACCAAAAACAACGGAACCAGTTTTACACCAATGATGGATGCTGCTCCAACTCTCAATTGCGGTAGCGTAACGGTCGATTGGAATTCGGATACCATTTGGGTTGGAACAGGAGAAGTCAATTCGTCGCGTTCTTCTTACTCAGGAATTGGCGTTTTAAAATCATCTGATAAAGGAAAAACTTGGCAGAGTTTGGGTTTGCCCGAAAGTCATCACATCAGCAGAATTGTCGTTAATCCTAAAAATAATAATGAAATTATCGTAGGCGTTTTGGGTCATTTGTATTCCAAAAACAACGAACGCGGTATTTACAAATCCATTGATGGCGGAAAAACTTGGAGTCAACCACTTTTTGTAAACGATGAAACCGGAATCATCGATATTTCAATTTCACCAACCGATTCCAATGTTCTATTTGCTGCAGCTTGGCAAAAAGATCGAAAAGCATGGAATTTTAAAGGGAATGGAGCTGAATCAGGAATTTATAAAAGCACTGATTTTGGTTCGACTTGGCAACTGGTTTCCACACCAAATTCGGGTTTTCCGACAGGTGAAAGTATAGGACGAATTGGTCTTTTTGCGTGTAATTCTAACTCTGTTTACGCCATAGTGGATAATCAAAATAAACGTCCTTCAGCCAAAAACGAACAACCTAAAGATGCCAACGCCGCACTTTTTGAAACCGAAGTAATTGGTTGCGAAATTTATCAATCCAATGATGGTGGAACCTCTTGGACAAAGAAAAATAAGACTTTCATCGACGATATGTATTACAGTTATGGTTACTATTTTGCCAATATTACTGTGGATAGTCAAAACAATAATCGCCTGTATATTGGTGGCGTTGAGTTGCTTTTTTCTGAAGATGGTGGCGCAACATTCAAAAGCATTAGTAAAGAAAATGTGCATGCTGATCATCACGTGACTTGGGTAAATCCGAAAAACCCCAATCACATCATTAACGGAAATGATGGCGGTGTAAACATTTCTTATGATAATGGCGAACATTGGATCAAATGCAATAACCAAGCTGTAGGTCAGTTTTATGCGGTGAATGTCGATTATAAAGAAAATTACAATGTTTACGGCGGTTTGCAAGACAACGGTGTTTGGGTTGGGCCAAATAATTATGTGCATTCAACAGCTTGGCAACAGCAAGGGAAATATCCGTTTCAAGAAATTTTGGGTGGAGATGGTATGCAAGTGCAAATCGACAGTCGCAATCCGAATATTGTGTATACTGGATTTCAATTTGGGAATTATTACCGATTTGATTTACAAAATGAAAAATCGGAAGCCATTACTCCACAATCAGGAAAAGACGAAGAAAAACTTCGATTCAATTGGCAAACTCCGATTTTATTGTCTTCACACAACCAAGATATTTTGTACTTAGGATCTAATTTTTTACATCGTTCGATGGATCAAGGCAAAACTTGGGAAAAAATTTCGCCCGATTTGACCAACGGAAAAGTAGAAGGAAATGTTGCGTATGGAACCATTACCACTATTTCGGAAAGTAAATTCCAATTCGGAGTGTTGTACGCTGGAACCGATGATGGCAAAATTCATGTTTCCAAAGACGGCGGTGTTTCATGGCAATTGATTTCTGAAAGTTTACCGCAAGGCTTGTGGGTTTCGCGAGTGGTGGCTTCTTCACATATAAAAGAGCGAGTGTATGTAACCTTAAATGGTTATCGCAACGACGATTTTACAACTTATGTTTACGTTTCTGAGGATTATGGTGTCACTTGGAAAAGCATTTCTAATGGTTCCAATCATCCAGTAAATGTTATTTTAGAAGACAAAGCCAACGAGAATTTATTGTTTTTAGGAACCGATAACAATTTGTTCGTTTCAACGGATAGAGGAACTTCTTGGCAAGATTTTTCTAACGGAATGCCCAATGTTGCTGTGCACGATTTAGTCATTCAAACCAAAGCCAATGAATTGATTGTTGGCACTCACGGACGATCGATATACAAAGTTTCGATAGCAAAATTACAAGAACTTACACCAAAAATTGCCGAAAAATCAGTGCATTTATTCAAGATAGATGGCAAAGAGAAATCGAAAATATGGGGCGACAAATATTCATCTTGGGAAAAAACAATCGAGCCGAAATTAGCTATTTGGTTTTATTCAAATGCTGAAAAAGAAGTGGTATTGACAGTTGAAAATGATAAAAAAATAGTATTGTTTACTCAGAAAGTTGCTGCTAAAAAAGGGTTGAATAAAGTAGATTACGATTTGACATTATCTAAAAAAGAAGCCGAAAATTGGAACAAAAGAGATAAAAATGCAGCCATAAAAGAAGCCAAGAATCAGCTGTATTATTTGCCAATTGCCAAATACAATGTTACGCTTCAGAGTGGCGAAATTAAAGAAACTCAAGAATTTGAAATCACTAAATCTGAATAAAAGATGATGAAAAATAAAATCGTAGTTCTAAGCTTTTTGTTTGCTATAATAACATCAGCGCAAAATAAATTACCGTATCAATTGTTTGACAAAAACGGCAAAAAAACAGCTTATAAAAAGTTGGTAAAAGCTTCAATCAATACAGAAGTGGTTCTTTTTGGAGAATACCACAACAATGCCATTTCGCATTGGTTAGAATTAGAATTAACGAAAGACATAGCCGAAAAAAAACCAGTTGTTTTGGGAGCCGAAATGATAGAAGCCGACAATCAAAAGCAATTAGATCAATACTTAAAAGGCGAAATCAATCAAAAGCAATTGGACTCAACTGCTCGCTTATGGTCGAATCACAAAACCGATTACAAACCGCTCGTTGATTTTGCTAAAGACAACAGTCGTCAATTTATCGCTACAAATATTCCTAGACGATACGCTTCAATGGTTTCTAAAAAAGGATTTGAAGCTTTAGAGACACTAACAACAGAAGAAAAATCTTGGATAGCGCCATTACCAATTCCGTACGATGCAGAATTACCAGGTTATGTAGAAATGATGAAAATGATGGGCGAACACGCTAGCCCGAATATGCCTAAAGCACAAGCGATCAAAGATGCTACAATGGCTTATTTTATTGAAAAAAATAGAAAAGAAAATACCATTTTTATTCATTATAACGGAACCTATCATTCCGATAATTATGAAGGAATCAATTGGTATTTGAAAAAACAAAATCCTAGCATTCAAATTATTACTATTGCAACTGTAGAACAAAAAGATTTGTCAAAACTCGAAAAAGAGTATTACAATAAAGCCGATTTTATTCTCGTTATAGATGAAGACGTAACTAAAACCTATTAAAAAATCTAAAAAAGAACTTTTTTAATTACATTTGACTCACCATTTCGAAATAAATTTTACATTATGAAAAAGATTTTCAGTTTGTTTTTACTACTAATAACTGCTGTTTCTTTTGTTTCTTGTACAGATTCAGATGACACATTGGGAGATCCTAAATTAATTATCAAATTCAAATTTGACCCCACTCAAGTTCGGTTAAATAATTTGGGTCAGCCATCAACATTAGCTCCAGGCCACGGAGGTCAATCACCAATTTTTAATGGAATTTCATCCAATTATATTGAAATGGCTCCGCTCAATACTACACCATTAGGTTTGGGAGAAATTTTATTTCACGGAGCAGAAACAACAACTGGTGGAGATCTTGCAATCGATTTTAGTCAAGCCAAAATAGTTGGTGAAGATGAAGTTTTTTTAGAAGTGCCTCTTCGAGCAGTCAATCCAGGAACCTACCGTTGGATGAGGGTTTCTTTATCGTACCAAAACTATCAGATTTCGGTTCGTGAAGCAGGAACGGATTATACAGGCACTTTGGCTAGTTTTGTGGGCTATAACACTTACATTAATTCATTCAATATAGGCAGCCATGTTTTTGATGTTAATGCTAATAAATTACAAGGTTACTGGGCTTTTGCTTTGAATGATTTTGATTATGCAACTTCAGGTCAAGCTCCTGTTGGCGCAACAACTGTTCCCAATCCTTTGTGGAATTCTTCACCAATTCCAGATGGCTCTTGCGTAGTTACAGGTAACTTTTTTGAACCTTTAGTCATTGAAGAAAATGAGAAAAAAGACATTGTAGTTACTTTATCGCTGTCAACCAATAAAAGTTTTGAATGGGTTGATACCAATGGTAATGGTAAATACGAACCAAGTTTAGGCGAAAATGTAGTGGATATGGGATTAAGAGGTTTAGTTCCTACTTATTCCAGATAGTTTTTGTTTAGCTTTTTTCTTGAAAAATAATATTTTAATTTGCTGATTATCAACAACTGTTAAAGTCACTTTAAATTCATTATAAATTATAACGAAAAGGTTGTAGTTGTACTCAAATAGCTGTATTTTTGTTTGATTTTTTTAACAAATTATTCAAAAATATGGCAAAATCTACTTTACTGAGTTCGTCCATTGCTAGGAAAGTCGCGATGGCACTTTCAGGACTTTTTTTAATTTCCTTTTTATCCTTACACTTTTTTATCAATTTTACATCCGTTATTAGTCAAGATACATTTAATGAGTTTTCTCATTTTATGGGAACTAACGGATTGATACAGTTTGTAATGCAGCCAATATTGGTAGCTGGAGTTGTTTTTCACTTTGTGATGGGATTTGTTTTAGAACTCCAAAACCGAAAAGCAAGACCTGTTCAGTATGCTAAATTCAACGGCGCAGCCAATTCTTCTTGGGCATCACGAAATATGATTATTTCAGGAATGGTGGTTTTGGCCTTCTTAGGCTTACATTTCTACGATTTCTGGATTCCAGAAATGATGTACAAATACGTAGACCAAATGCCAACAGACGAAACACGTTACTATTGGGAAATGGTGCACAAGTTTGAAAGCCCAGTTCGTGTTGGATTGTATTGTATCTCTTTCATTTTGTTGTCATTACACTTGTGGCACGGATTCAACTCTTCTTTCCAATCAGTCGGATTCAACAATAAATTTTCAAAAACAATACACAAATTAGGATATGCTTTTGCGATTATTGTTCCTTTCGGATTTATTTTTATCGCATTATTCCATCACTTTAATAATTAATACCACAATTTACAATGAAATTAGATTCTAAAATACCTGAAGGACACATTTCAAAAAAATGGACCGATTATAAAGATCATTTAAAATTAGTGGCTCCTAACAACAGACCAAAAATTGATATTATTGTTGTAGGAACGGGATTGGCTGGTGCTTCTGCTGCGGCTTCTCTCGGAGAAATGGGGTACAATGTAAAAGCATTTTGTTTTCAAGATTCGCCTCGTCGTGCACACTCAATTGCAGCACAAGGAGGAATCAATGCGGCTAAAAATTACCAAAACGATGGTGACAGTACGTTCCGTTTGTTTTACGATACCATCAAAGGCGGTGATTACCGAGCGCGTGAAGCTAATGTTCATCGCTTGGCTGAAGTTTCGGGTAATATTATCGACCAATGTGTAGCACAAGGTGTCCCTTTTGCTCGTGACTACGGTGGATTATTAGACAACCGTTCATTTGGTGGAACACAAGTGCAAAGAACTTTTTATGCAGCTGGTCAAACTGGGCAACAATTGTTACTCGGAGCCTATTCTGCTTTATCACGACAAATTGGTTTAGGACGTGTCAAAATGTACAACCGTCACGAAATGCTCGATTTAGTAAAAGTAGGTGGAAAAGCGCGTGGAATCATCGCGCGTAACTTAGTAACAGGCGAAATCGAACGTCATTCGGCACACGCTGTAATCATTGCTTCTGGAGGTTACGGAAACGTATATTTCCTTTCTACTAATGCAATGGGAAGTAACGTAACAGCTGGCTGGAAAGTGCACAAACAAGGTGCGTTATTTGCTAATCCTTGTTACGTGCAAATTCACCCAACGTGTATTCCAGTTCATGGAACTAATCAATCCAAATTGACTTTGATGTCTGAGTCATTAAGAAACTCTGGACGTATTTGGGTTCCGAAGAAAAAAGAAGATGCTGAAGCCATTCGTGCTGGGAAACTAAAACCAACGCAAATTGCCGAAGAAGATAGAGATTACTACTTGGAAAGACGTTATCCTGCGTTTGGTAACTTGGTACCACGTGACGTAGCTTCAAGAGCAGCCAAAGAGCGTTGTGATGCAGGTTACGGAATCGAAGCTAACGATACCAACGAAGGTGTTTACTTAGATTTCTCTACTGAAATCCAAAACAAAGGAAAACAAGCAGCGTACGCCAAAGGAAATCACAATCCAACTCCAGAAGAAATCACCAAGTTAGGAAAACAATGGTTGGAAGAAAAATACGGTAACTTGTTTACCATGTACCAAAAAATCACCGACGAAAATCCATACGAAACTCCAATGAAAATCTATCCTGCGGTGCATTACACTATGGGTGGAGTTTGGGTAGATTACAACTTACAATCTACTATCCCAGGTTGTTTCGTGGCGGGTGAAGCGAATTTCTCTGATCACGGAGCCAACCGATTGGGAGCTTCTGCTTTGATGCAAGGTTTAGCCGATGGTTATTTCGTATTGCCTTACACAGTTTCTGATTATTTGGCCGATGATATTCGTACAGGAAAAATCCCAACTGATTCTCCTGAATTTGATGAAGCGGAAAACAGAGTTAAAGACACCATTAATAAATTCTTAAACAATAACGGAACTAAATCAGTAGATCACTTCCACAAACGTTTAGGATTAATCATGTGGAACAAAGTTGGAATGGGAAGAAACGCACAAGGTTTAACCGAAGCCATTTCTGAAATTGCCGCTTTAAAAGAGGAATTCTATAAAGATGTATTTGTTCCAGGTAGCGCAGACGAATTGAATCCTGAGTTAGAAAAAGCACTTCGTGTTGCCGATTTTATGGACTTAGGTCAATTAATGGCAATGGACGGTTTACAACGTAAAGAATCGTGTGGTGGTCACTTCCGTGAAGAATACCAAGACGCCGAAGGAGAAACGTTACGCGACGACGAAAACTTCAAATTTGTAGGTGCTTGGGAATACAAAGGCGACGATATCAGCAAATCTGAACTTCATAAAGAAGAATTGAAATACGAGTTTATCAAAATTGCAGCTAGAAATTACAAATAATTAGAACTATGTCTTCAGCAAAAAACATCAATATAAACCTTAAAATTTGGCGTCAAAAAAACGCTCAATCTAAAGGAAGCATGGAAACTTACAAATTAGATAATGTTTCTACTGCCAGTTCGTTTTTGGAAATGTTAGACCAATTAAACGAGCAATTAGTAAACGAGCGCAAAGAACCTATCGCTTTTGATCACGATTGTCGCGAAGGTATCTGCGGAATGTGTTCGCTATACATCAACGGTCGCGCTCACGGTCCAGATACCGGAATCACAACATGTCAATTGCACATGAGAATGTTCAACGATGGCGATACAATTTATGTAGAGCCCTGGAGAAGTAAAGCGTTCCCAGTAATCAAAGATTTGGTAGTAGACCGAAGTGCATTCGATCGTATTCAACAAGCTGGTGGTTTCGTATCCGTGAATACTTCAGGTAGAACGATGGATGCCAACGCTATTCCAATTCCAAAATCAGATGCCGACAAATCGTTTGAAGCGGCTGCTTGTATTGGTTGCGGAGCTTGTGTGGCAACCTGTAAAAATGGTTCAGCAATGCTGTTCGTTGGAGCAAAAGTGTCGCAATACGCTCTTCTTCCTCAAGGAAAAGTAGAAGCAACACAACGTGTTTTAAACATGGTACGCCAAATGGACGAAGAAGGTTTTGGAAACTGTACCAACACGGGTGCCTGCGAAATCGAATGTCCAAAAGGAATTTCCCTCGAAAATATCGCTCGCATGAACCGCGAATATTTAGCGGCGAGTTTGAAATAAATAAAACAAAACCAATTTCCACCAACCCTGTCAGAGTTTCAAACTCTGACAGGGTTTTTTATTAAAAAAAAAGAGTTCTAAAAACGGTTGTAACTTTATTTAGCTCCGCTCAGTTTGACCTTTGGTCTCGAGTGGGCGTTCCCCAGTTGCAGTAATCTAACAGTTATACAGAACAATTTCTTGGCAACTGGGTCAGGCTATCCGTTGCAAGTCCTCGCCGCGTCGTTCCTCCTTGCTGTGGGCTTTCCACTACTATCCTTAACGCAAAAAGTAGTATATTTGAACTTATACTGTATACTATGAAAAAAGTTATTCTATTGTTGGCTTTTACCATGATGAGTTGTTTTTCAAAAGGGCAAAACCTCAAACTAATCACGTACAACATTCGCTACGACAATCCCAACGACGGCGAAAATGCCTGGCCGAACCGCAAAGATAATCTAACGTCACAACTCGCTTTCTACGAACCCGATGTTTTCGGCATCCAAGAAGCATTGCATCATCAAGTAGAACAAATTTCAAAAGCACTGTTAGATTATAGCTATGTTGGAGTTGCCCGCGACGGCGAAAAACAAGGCGAAGCTTCTCCTATTTTTTATAAAAAAAACCGTTTCGATTTACTGCAACAAAACACCTTTTGGCTCTCAGAAACGCCCAAAAAAATCTCTAAAGGTTGGGACGCAGCGCTCAATCGCATTTGTACTTATGTGCTGCTAAAAGATAAAAAAAGTAACCAGCATTTCTGGGTTTTCAATACGCATTTGGATCATTTGGGCGAGTTGGCCAGAACCAATTCAATTCAACTTATTCTCAATCAAATCAAAAAGGTAAACACAAAAAATTATCCTGTTTTCTTTATGGGCGACTTCAACACCAAACCATCCGAAGAACGCATCATCAATTTAAAAAAAGAAATGAACGATAGTTTTGAAATTGCCATTCAAAAACCCTTCGGACCAGTAGGAACTTTCAATGGTTTTCACCACAACGAACCCGTAAACGACCGGATCGACTATATTTTTATTTCTAAAAATAACACTATTAAGGTTATTAAATGTGCCGTTTTGAGCGATTCCAAAGACTTAAGATATCCTTCCGATCATTTGCCAGTTTATGTAGAAATTACGTTTAATTAAACCTAAATTTTTATCTTTGAAACAAACCCACTCCCATGAAAAAACTTTATTTATTCTTCATAGTGTTTTTGCATTTTACAGCTCAAGCACAAAATTATGCTCAATATGTCAATCCGTTCATCGGAACTGGCGGTCACGGACACACGTATCCTGGAGCCACAGTACCTTTCGGTATGGTGCAACTCTCACCTGACACACGCATCGATGGCAGTTGGGATGGTTGTTCGGGCTATCACTACGACGATACACTCATTTACGGATTTTCACACACACATTTAAATGGAACAGGGTGCACCGATTACGGCGATATTATGCTGATGCCAACTATGGGCGACCCCAATTTTTCTCCAAAAGAATACGCTTCTTCGTTTGCTCACCACAACGAAAAAGCATCGGCTGGATTTTATTCGGTCAAGCTCGACAAACACAATATCGATGTCAATTTGACGACTTCCACACGTGTTGGCTTTCATCAATATACTTTTAATAATGCGGGTCAAGCCAATATAATACTCGATTTAAACCATAGAGATAAATTGCTATATGGCGATATAAAAATCTTCAACAACAAAACCATTCAAATCCTACGAAGAAGCGAAGCTTGGGCGAAAGATCAATACGTTTATGCGCAAATTGAGTTCAATGTTCCCATGACCATCAGTAAGGTAGAAGCGAATCAAGAAAAAAGAAACGACTTTTATTCGGGTACAATTTTAAAAATTGCATTTTCGAAAACCGTCAAAAAAGGCGAACAAATTTTAGTCAAAGTAGCGCTTTCTCCAACAAGTTATGATGGAGCAAAACTAAATAGCTCAGAAATCAAAGGCTGGGATTTTACCCAAGTAAAAAAAGCGGCAGAACAACTTTGGAACAAAGAATTATCTAAAATTCAAATCACCGAAACGAATAAAGATAAGTTAGCCATTTTCTACACAGCTTTATATCATACGATGTCGCAACCCAACATTGCCCAAGACGTTGACGGCAAATACCGTGGTCGCGACAACAAAGTGCACAATGGTGAAGGATTTGATTATTACACCGTATTCTCACTTTGGGATACTTTTCGCGGTGCGCATCCGTTGTATACTTTAATTGATAAAAAACGCACATCCGATTACATTAATACGTTTATCAAACAATTTGAACAAGGCGGACGTTTGCCTGTTTGGGAACTTTCTTCCAACGAAACCGATTGCATGATTGGCTATCACTCGGTTTCTGTGATCGCTGATGCGATGGCCAAAGGAATTACAGGTTTTGATTATGAAAAAGCCTTTCAAGCGGCCAAACATTCGGCCATGCTCGATCATTTGGGATTAGAAGCCTACAAACGCCAAGGTTTCATTTCGATGGACGACGAACATGAAAGTGTTTCTAAAACGTTAGAATATGCTTACGACGATTGGTGTATTGCACAAATGGCTAAAATTCTAAATCATAAAGAAGATTACGATTATTTTATGAAACGTTCCCAAAGCTGGAAAAACCTCTTTGATTGGAACACGGGTTTTATGCGTCCTAAGAAAAACGGTGGTTGGTTTGCGCCATTCGACCCAAAGGAAATCAACAATAATTTCACGGAAGGCAACAGTTGGCAATATTCGTTTTTTGTGCCGCAAGACATTCCAGGCATGATTGAAGCGTACGGCGGTGCAACAAAATTCGAAGCCAAACTCGATGAAATGTTCAATAGCGAAAGCAAAACCACAGGTCGCGAGCAAGTCGATGTAACAGGTTTAATTGGTCAATACGCACACGGAAACGAACCTAGTCACCACATGGCTTATCTGTACAATTACATTGGCAAACCCGAAAAAACAACCGAAAAAGTACATTATATTTTAAATAATTTCTACAAAAATGCACCCGACGGATTAATCGGCAACGAAGATTGCGGTCAAATGAGTGCTTGGTATGTGTTGAGTTCGATGGGAATGTATTCGGTAACACCAGGAAAACCTGAATGGATTGAAACGGCACCTTTGTTTAAAAACATTAAAGTTAATATCAGTGATAATTATGTAATTATTGATGAAAGTAGTTCTAAAAAAAGATTAGGAAACTATAAAACAATGCATGAGCTTTTAAGCTTAAAACCAAATGTTTCAGAGATTATTCCTGTTCCAGTCATACAAGCTCAAAGCAAATCGTTTAAAGACAAAATGAAAGTGGAAATTGTGTCTAATATTCCCAATACAAAAATTATGTATGTTGTGGAAAATGATTTAAAAGAAAAAGTAGATTTTATTTCGTATAACCAACCTTTCGAAATTGATCGAACATCAACGATTACAGCTTATTCCTACCAATTATCAAACGAAGGAAAAGAAAGTAAGAGCTCTTGGATTTCGGCTCATTTCTACAAAAAACCCAACAATTACACTATCAACATCCAATCAAAATACGATCCGCAATACCATGCTGGCGGTCCTGATGGTTTGTTAGACGGCATTCACGGCACCGAAAACTGGCGCAAAGGCGATTGGCAAGGTTATCAAAAACAAGATTTTGAAGCGGTTGTTGATTTGCAAAAAGAACAATTGGTAAGTTCATTTTCGGCAACATTTTTACAAGACCAACGCTCGTGGATTTTAATGCCAACCCAAGTGGAATATTACGTTTCCAATGATAATGTCAATTTTACTTTAGTCGGAAAAGTCAAAAACACTTTAGATCCTAAAGTAGACGAAAACACAGTAAGAGATTTCTCTTTTACAACTGAAAAAGAAATCAAAGCCAAATACATCAAAGTCAAAGCCTACAATTACGGCAAATTACCCGAATGGCATTTGGGTTATCCATACGATGGCGATGCCTATATTTTTGTTGACGAAATAACAATTAAATAAAGCAACACAGATTGAAGTAATCAAAGAAATTTTTAAGATTTCTCCAATTTCTTGAATCAGTGTTCCAAATAATAAATCTGTCAAAATCCGCGTTTTCACAAAGTGAATCCGTTTCATCCGCGTTCCAATAATTATGAAAATAGCCTTAATACAAACACCATTATTCTGGGAAAATCCCAATAAAAACAGGGCTTATGTCAATGAAAAGATAAACTCTATTTCGCAATATGTCGATTTGATTGTGTTGCCCGAAATGTTCACTTCTGGCTTTACAATGAATCCGAAAAATGTGGCCGAAACCATGCAAGCCGAAACCATTTCTTGGCTAAAAAAATTGGCAAAAGATAAAAATTGCGCCATCACCGGAAGTGTTGTTATTGAAGAAAACAAACACTATTACAACCGCTTGGTTTTTGTGTTTCCGTCGGGCGAAATCCAAACCTATGACAAACGTCATTTGTTTACTTTGGCTGGCGAAGACAAAGTGTACACTTTTGGTAAAAATAAATTAATCGTCGAATACAAAGGATTTAAAATTTGCCCACTCATTTGCTACGATCTGCGTTTTCCGGTTTTTTCTCGAAATGTAGAAGATTATGACGTTTTAATTTACGTAGCCAATTGGCCCAAACCACGTATCAACGCTTGGGATATCTTGCTCAAAGCACGCGCTGTTGAAAATATGAGTTATGTAATTGGTGTGAATCGAGTAGGATTAGATGACAATAATCTAGAATATGTAGGACATTCGCAAGCCATAGATTTTCTCGGAAATTTTATCCAAGAACCACAAGAAACAGAAGAAATTTTTATAGTTGAATTGGATAAAGAAAAACTACTCGAAACCCGAAGTAAATTGGCGTTTTTAAACGATAAAGACCAATTTGAAATTCGTACTTCGTAATTCCTACTTCATACTTCGCAAATCAAACGGTTGCTCCACATCCCAATTGGCGCGAACATCCAATTCTTTTGGAAAATAAATCACTTCTTCCGATTGGCGTTTTTCCATATAATTTCCAGCGTCCCAAACCTTGTTTTTGTTATCGTCATAAATTACACGCAAGGTGTATTTTTTGGGTTCAATCAAGTCAAAAACTACTTTATTGCCGCTTTCAAGATATTCGCTTTCAATTACAACACCTTTGTCATCCGTAATTTCAACAATCAAAGGATAACGCTTAATGTTTTCTAACGGAACACGCAAATTTCCAAAGTCACTGGTATTTCGTGTTGAAAAAGAAAACCGCAATGTGTCATTTTTCTTCTCATAAAAATCGGTCAAAGCTCCCGGAAAAACAGTCATTTGGTATTTTTCCAAAGGTTTTTTCTCAAAATCAAAAATCACATCTTGATTAAAACTATCGTAGCGTGTATTGAATTTTACAGCAGTCGAATCTTTGTCCAATAACCTAATTTTTGATTTATCTATGGTCACGATTGGAATATCAGCGTGAATCTTAAAGTTTTTACGAAATTGCAAATCAGAAGCTGATGGTGAAAAGGCTAACGTGTCTTTTTTCTGATCTTTTATCTTAACCAAATAATCACTTTGGTAATTATTTTTAGTAATTGAAACCATCAAAGAATCTTTTTTCATCGCTGGAAACCAAACTTGCAACGAGTCTTTTTTAGGAAATTGCGTCACCGTAAAAGGCACAAATTCACCATTTTTCTTCACATCAACTACAACATCTTTGGCATTTCCTTCATAACCAATCACCATTCGATTGCCCGAAACCTGACTCGGTTTGAACGTTTTAAACGGCAATTCTTCTTTAAACAATTCCAATTCAAACAAAGTATCATTCGGAACTGTCACAAAATCATTGATATAACCAATCTTATCGATTTTAGGGTCAAATTTATTGTTTCCGTTGTCTTGCAGCGCAATCAATCGGTATTTTCCTGCTTTCAAATTCTCTAGTTTTGCTGCCGATAAACCATCTAATGAATTGGTAATATAACGAGGTAATTCTTTGTAAATCGTCGAATCATTGTACTTGTCATTCACTTCATACAACATCACCGACACAAAAGTAGGCGTTTTCAACTCCAAAGCATCTTTGATTTTGGCACCAATAGTCAACGAATCAATAAAATTGCCAGTCGAAAACACGTATTTAAACTGATTCAAAATATTGGCTTCGTTATTGTCCTCAATACTTTGTCCAAAATTCAAGCTATAGGTTGTATTGGGTTGCAGCGTATCTTTTAACTTAATGGTAATGTATTTACTAGCAGTATAAGGCAAAACTTCAGGTTTGTTCTTCATCGGAGGCGAAATAATCAGTTGCTTGCCCACATTTTTCAGTTTTACGTATTCGTCAAAATACAACTTAATTTCTTTTCCATTAAAATTGGTCGCACCGTTTTTTGGCGTACTACTTTTCATCACTGGCGCCAACGTATCTTTCAATCCACCAGTAATAGTACCGCGTTTGGCACAACTGCCAATCACAATCGCAAGTACAATTAAAACAGAAAGAAGAGATTTTCGCATACTATTTCGTTAACCGCCACAAAATAACAATTATAATTTTTCCTATCGAAATATTTTATCATTTAATTAATACCATTACAAAAAGAGCGATGTTAATAAGAAGAAAACACATTTTAAATACTATGCACAACTCATAACTCATAATTCATAACTCATATCTTTATTAGTAGCTTTTCCTGCATTCCATTCCAAGCACTTTTCACAAAACCTTTTTTTGATCGGCCCAAAAGGAGCTTCTTTTAGTCGCTCTTTCAGTCCGTCAAAAAATAGTTTTTGTGGGCAAGTGGCTTTCCTTTACATTCAGGGCTAGAAAGTAATTCTAACAGGTTTTTATTCCTGTTAGGTTTCAATTAGCTATTGTGACATCGCCATACAGATTATACTCACTTTGACATTTGGAATTTTGAGAAGAGCTGAACAACATTTTTCGAGCGTAGAACCAGTGGTAATCACATCATCTACTAATACAATATGATTGCCATTTAGCGATATGTCGTTTGAAATATCGAATAGGTTTTTGGCCAATTCGATTCGTCCAAGTAAGTTTTTTTTGGTTTGGGTTTTGGTGTACAAATTCCGAATCAACACATTTTCATCGTACGGAATGTTTAGCTTTTCCGACAAGGCTTTTCCAAAACTGGTCACTTGATTGTACCCGCGTTCCCGCAACTTTTTGGGATGCAACGGAACCGGAACAATACATGAAACATCTTGCATAGGCGCAAAATTTTTCAATTCTTCGGCCAACCAAATACCAATGGCTTCACCAATTTCTTCGTGACCTTTGTACTTCAACTTGTGGATCATTTCTTGTACAACACCTTTCTTGTGAAAATAAAAATGCGCTACAGCAAATTCAACCGGAATTTTGCCGTAAAATTTCATAAAAGCTTCGTTGTTGGGAATCACCAAATGATTGGTCAGCGGAATTTCGTGGCGACATCGAGTGCAAATTACTTTTTCATCTTGCAACAAAAACGACTCGCAACCCGCACAAATACGCGGATAAAACAGATTAATTAGGCTTGTAAACATACTTTTTGGCTTTGAATACTATAAAAATAGAAAAATCTGCTTTACAAATCAAAAATTAGTTCTTTTTTTACTCTCACTTTTTATATTTTTGCACCACTATGGCAAAACAAGACGATTTATTTAAAAATGTAGTTTCGCACGCAAAAGAATACGGATTCATTTTTCCGTCAAGCGAAATTTACGACGGATTAAGCGCAGTATACGACTACGCTCAAAATGGTGTTGAACTCAAAAAAAACATCCGCGAATACTGGTGGAAAGCAATGGTGCAAATGCACGAAAACATTGTTGGTTTAGATGCTGCTATTTTGATGCATCCCACAACTTGGAAAGCTTCGGGTCACGTTGATGCATTCAATGATCCATTAATTGATAATAAAGATTCTAAAAAACGATACAGAGCCGACGTTTTAATTGAGGATTATGCCGAAAAATTAAATCTGAAAGCCAAAAAAGAAATCGAAAAAGCACGCGAACGTTTTGGCGACGCTTTTGACGAAGAACAATACAAAACCACCAATCCTCGTGTGATGGAATATTTGGCCAAAGAGCGCGAAATTCTAGAACGCATGGGAAGATCATTAGGTTCGGGCGATTTAGACGACGTAAAAGCCTTAATCGAAGAATTGGAAATTGCCGACCCAGAAACGGGTTCACGCAATTGGACCGATGTGAAGCAATTCAACTTAATGTTCGGAACCAAGCTCGGTGCTTCAGCTGAAAACGCGATGGATTTGTATTTGCGTCCAGAAACGGCACAAGGAATTTTTGTCAATTTCTTGAACGTTCAAAAAACAGGCCGTATGAAAGTGCCATTTGGTATTGCTCAAACTGGAAAAGCATTTCGAAATGAAATCGTAGCACGCCAGTTTATTTTCCGTATGCGCGAATTCGAACAAATGGAAATGCAATTCTTCGTAAAACCAGGTGAAGAAATGAAATGGTACGAATACTGGAAAGAAACGCGTTTGAAATGGCATTTGTCATTAGGATTGGGCGAAAAAAATTACCGTTTTCACGACCACGAAAAATTAGCACATTACGCCAACGCAGCGGCTGATATCGAATTCAATTTCCCATTCGGATTCAAAGAATTAGAAGGAATTCACTCTAGAACGGACTTCGATTTAAAAGCACACGAGCAATATTCAGGTAAAAAATTACAGTATTTCGACAACGAAACCAACTCAAACTATGTTCCTTATGTTGTTGAAACTTCGGTCGGTTTGGATCGTATGTTCTTGGCGGTTTTTGCTACGTCATTAAAAGAAGAAACACTCGAAGACGGTTCGGTAAGAACAGTTTTAGCATTGCCAAGTGTTTTGGCTCCAACTAAAGCAGCCGTTTTACCATTGGTTAAAAAAGACGGTTTACCTGAAGTAGCGCAAAGCATCATCGATGATTTAAAATGGGATTTTAATGTAGCGTACGACGAAAAAGACGCTGTAGGAAGACGTTACAGAAGACAAGATGCGTTAGGAACGCCATTTTGTATTACAGTCGATCACCAAACATTAGAAGACCAAACCGTAACCATTCGTCACCGTGATTCAATGGCACAAGATCGCGTTAAGATTTCGGATTTAAGAGGAATCATCAACGAAGAAGTTTCAATGCGTAATTGGTTGATGCGAACGAAATAACTTGAAAGTCGAAAGATAAAATAAAAGCAAAATACTAACCCAGATTCAGTTTTGAATTTGGGTTTTTTTATTCTTCACCATTTGGCACAATTTCACTATTCACAAAATCTTTGACGCGTTGCCACGTTTTTTCGTTGAGTGAATAGTAAATATTGTTGCCCACGTTTTTCCCTTTAATGAGTTTTACTCTTTTCAATTCCGATAAATGTTTGGATACGGTGGATTGCGCTAAAGGAAGCATCACTAAAAAATCACCACAAGTACTCTTCGGATGGCTCATTAAAAGTTGAATGATTTTCAATCGAGCCGGATTTCCTAATGCTTTCAAAACATCAGCCATTTCGTTGATTTTAAAGGCAAAACCGAAAGTTTTAGTAATTCCCATATCGCTATTTGTAAATTTATATGACTGGTGTTTTCCAGCGAAAATTTTTATCTAAAAAATTGTATTTAAAATACAAAAGTAGTGAAAAAACGAATTGCCTTTTATCCGATTCATTAAAAAATAATTCTATTGATAATAAATACTATATTGCTATTTGGCAATATTCATTGACTTCTTTTTTCTTCTATTTATTATTTATTGAATACTCAAATTACACAATTAAAAAAGCCGAAAAAGATTGGTAAATAGTGAATTTTCAATTTTTTACAGAAAAAGAAGAAAGCACAAACAAGTCATTTATCGACCTTTTTAATCCGTTCAACTAAAATATCGGCTTTGTTGAAAAAAACCGTTTTAAAAATGCTTTTTGATTGATTTAAAACTTCTATTTTAGTGCAGAATTCGTAAGGATTTTAATTAGTTTTCCCCAAAGCTATCAACATAAAAACATAATCTAACTTCTGCTAGCCTCGAATAAAAAGGATAGCAATTGAATAGAAATTTTACATTTGTAATTATTGACGATAACCCAGAGACGGTTTTGAAAACTAAGGCGATTGCTGAGAGTTTTCAAAACTTTTCTTGTGTAGGTACGGCAACCAATTACGAAGACGGAATGGATTGCGTTCTTGAAAAAAATCCAGCTTTTATCTTTTTAGAGGTCAATCCTGAAAATAAAGAATCCAATTTATCCATGGGATTCATCAACGAATTGTACCGTTATTTTCCGGTTATTCCAAAAGTGATTATTACTTCTCACAACAATGAATCGGCTTTTGAAGCGATTAAGCATGGTGTTTATGATTATCTGATAAAACCAGTTGAACAAAAAGAATTCCGAAAAACCATTGCGCGTTTGAACCGCGATTTTAATGCTGTTTCGCCTATTGTTTCTGCCATTACTTCTGAGCAATTGGCAACAATCGAAGAAATTGAAGAACCTATTTTTGAACAAGAGGAAAATAACGATCATGTAATTATCGAGCCTAATGAAATTCTCAATAGCGAAACTTCTGAAACGGAAGAAAAGCTCGATGTGATTCCGTTGAACGCTGATGAAAAAAGTAATTCTGACGTAACGTTTACCAATGTCAATTCGAAAGATAAACCGCTTACTATTTGCGTAAAATCGTATGGTGATTACCGTTACATCAACGCCAATGATGTTTGTTATTTGCAAGCCGACAACAATTCGACCGACATTCACTTGGCAAGTGGTGAAATGATTACAGCTTTTAAAACTTTAAAGCATTTTGAAAGTGTTTTGAAATATCCTTTTGTGCGCATTCACAACAGTTACATTGTCAATATCGATTACGTTTCGCGCATTCACACAGGAAACGCGGTTTGCCATATCAAAGACACAACGACCAAATTACCGTTTTCTAAATCTTACAAAGAAAACATTGACGCCATTATCAACACGATTGCTTCTGGAAATTATTTAGAAATATAATAGAAGTTTTTTATTACTTTTATATTTCAAAATCAACTATATGCACGTAAATTTATTAATTGTCGACGACCATTTGCCGATTATAGAAGGCTACAAATCGATTTTGTCATTCAATAAATCGGGTTATACTATTGAAACGACAGCAGCAACTTCTTTAGAAAGAGCCTATAAAATCATTACACAAGAACCCAAAACCACTTTTTTTGATGCGGTTTTTATTGATTTAACTTTGCCCGAATATCCCGAACAAAAATTGTTTACGGGTGAAGATCTAGTTCCTGTTGTAAAAAAACATTTGCCCAATGCCAAAATTGCCATTCTGACTTCGCATGCCGAATCGATATTGATGTATCGAATTTTAAACGAGAGCAATCCTAATGGAATTTTGGTGAAAAGCGATTTTACCTCTGAAGAATTTTTGGTCGCATTTGGTGTGATCATGAAAGGTGAAAATTATTACAGCACCACTGTTTTGAACTACAAAAAACAGTTGGTTCCTGGAAATAAAATTTTTGATAGTTACAACAGACAAATTATTCAGTTGCTTTCTCAAGGCGTAAAAACCAAAAACATACAAGAGATACTTCATTTATCAAAAAGCGCCGTAGACAAGCGAAAAGCCGCCATAAAAGAGATGTTAGACATCGATAAAGGAACCGATGAAGACATTTTGCGTGAAGCACGGAAAAGAGGGCTGATTTGAGAAGGTTGTTTTAAGTTTCAGGTTTCAAGTTTTCCGCTACGCTACATACAGTTCGGCTTCGCCTCGGGTCAGGTTTCGGGTTTGCTTTTTATCAAATTTTTAAAAATATACACTTTTTGTGTACCTAATTTGGTTTTTAAAGGTATAATTTTATCCTTTTAAAAGCCATGTAAATGAAAGGATTATACGCATATATTACTATTTGTTTAGTAGCAGTTTTGCTATCGGAAACAGCCCTTTATTTTAAGATTATAGTTAGTTTGTTGTACCTTTTTGGTATTTACAAATATTTTTATTTAAGGGATAGGAAATGATGTAAGATAAAAAAACAGCCTTGCCATTATATGTTTTGGACGACACATAGCAAGACTGCGAATAATTAAAAATTATGCACAAATTTAGAAAAAAAAGAAACACAATTCCAATGGTTTTCTTATTCTTTTGTGGATTTATATCACAAGCACAAGA